>NZ_JBKEZV010000008.1:0-324814 GCF_053345265.1 Acinetobacter sp. M5A5_2a
TGTAGGCCAGCCCGCAAATGGTAATCTGCAATATTTAAGGTGTCAATGTGAAATTGGCTAGAAAATATTTAATTAATTATTGTTTTTCATTTAATTACACAATTAAGGAAAACCTTAAATATTGGCTTAATAATTTAAATTCTACTTTTACAACATCAATATAAAGTCCTCTCTATAACTTTTACCAAGCTAGATATATTTTTAAATAAAAAGATAATGATTAGAATGATATGTACTATAAAAATGGGCAAAATTAAAACAGGCATGTCCATCCCTTTTCTTTAATAGTTTTAATGGGTAATCTATGATTTTCAGAATAACTTATTAAAAATATGAAAAAGGGATTTAGTGTTCATAAGTATGTTGTTTCCAACAATAGAAAAGGTTTTTATCTTTGGGCAATCAAAAATGATAAAAAAGAGCTTTTTGAATCAATTTCTAAAGATTGGGTTGCATTAGAAACTTTCTCAGGGGACCGAGTTCCACTCGAAATAATCAGTCAAGAAATAAGAAACATGGCAACTCTTGCCAATGAACCGAATCTAGGTCTTAAAGTGATCGACAGTGGTGATATTAAACTTTCACCTTTTTATAAGATTATCAGCTTAAGCTTAGGGCCAGCCTTAACTAAAAAAATAGATTTACCTTTTATTTTTATTGTGCGATTAATTGTTCATTATTTCAGTATCTTAACAGAGGTTGTCTCTATTGATTTACAAGAATCTGGCAACAGTATCAATATCAAATTTAAGCCCAACTTACCTGAACTCTTTAGTTATCATCAAATTGAAGGATCTATGCTTGCAGTTACACGACTTATAGCTCATTTGCAAAACTTTTGGCCGGATCAAATCGAATTTCAACATAAGCCAGATGTTGTCCATTTAGATATTTACTTAAAAATGTTTAAAGCATACCCACTATTTTCAAAAGAAAAAAACCAATTAATTTATGATTCGACCAAACATGTCTCGTTAGATTCACCAATAGTTATCAATCCTTTCATAAACTCGATCGAGCAACAGTTTCCAGAAATTTCTTATAAAGAAAAAGTAAGTTTGGTGCTTTGTACGACATTAGGTTTTCTATTACCTAATATTAAAGATATAGCCACATCAATGAATATTAGTATCAAAACACTGCAAAGACGATTAAACAATGAAAGTACGACTTTTAATGACATTCTCTTAGAAATACGAAAAAAAAGAGTCATTGAATATCTGGCAACTGAACAGTTTACCTCTCAACAAATAAGTACCTTATTGGGCTATAAAGCAAAAAGCCAATTCCTAAAAGCATTTCAAATTTGGTTTGGGATGACTCCAAAAGAATATAAGGCGAGAATATTTCATCTCGCCCCATAATATTTATTTCATTAGAAATTTAATTTTTGGTATGCATTACATCCTAGAGCTTCAAACTCTGCTTTCGTGAAGTATTGCGCTTGTGGTAAGTACTCACCCAGTACAGTACTTTCGTCTCCTGGGGTTTTCGTATTTTGAACTGCATTATGGAAATTGCTCGATGGCAACATATTACGGATAACAATTCTCGCATCATTTTTATTGTCTGTACGACCTTGAGCAATCGAGAATCCATCTCCATTTTCAGACCATTTCAAAAAGTCTACACCACACTCTTTGGTTGCATTGCTTGGGCGATCACTACTAAGTCCCGTAACAATTGTATATTTCCCATCTGGATTAATTGTAATATTTTCATCAAATAAACAATCAGTTACTTTCTGAGAGTAATATTCATTCTGACACATTGACCAGTAACGGAGTTGTGCATTTTTACTATCAAAGCGATCCTCGCCATTAAATGTTTTTGGTACTTGTGGAATTTTGCCACGAATAACAACAATTGGTTTAATACTACGATCTAAGAATGTGCCTATGTACTGATTATCCAAATTTGCATAAAAAGCTACGCTTCGAACAGGGTTAGTATCGCATTTCCCACCAAAATCACATTGGAGTGAAAAGGCGGTGTTATAACTAGAACGCCATATAGGAACATCTTTAGCAGGATTGTTTTTACGAACTTGAGCATATGTTTCTGCTGGAATAAATGGAATACTAAGTATCTTATTATCACTATTCAATGCATTACAGGCTGCTTGTCCAGTTAATACTTGTCCTTGCCGTGTGGTTAACTCAATTTTTGGTAGGCTTACACCACCTAATAAGTTTTTCCCTTTATTTGGTATGTATACTCGATAAAGCAGTACAGCTGCTGCTCCATCTTTAGCGTAATCATACATCGTATTTGCAGCCCGACTTGCAGGGGCTTCGCCAGCCGCAACGGTTAAGGTGTATGACCGATTTGAATTGTTTCTAGCACTACCATCAACAAATGGATTAACGCCATTATTATTAGGAATAATTGTACTATCACTAATAGCATCAGCAGGTGAAGTATCAGCTTTATAACTATTCATAGACATATATCGAGCGTAAGGGAAATCTCCTTTTAGTCGAAGTACAGCACCTTCAGGTAAGCTATATTTAGCGCTCCAATATGCGCTGCCAGTATCAGGAAAAGCAAAGTTAGTGGCAGGATTTTCTTTTACATAGGGGCCTTGCCAAAAACAATCACTTGTTTCAACTGGTGGAGTGATTGTGACGTTTTCTTCACTCGAATTATCTCCGCATGCACTCAACCCAACTGTAATTAAACAAAGACTCGCGATAAAATTAATTGCTTTATACATATGTCCTCCTAACATTTTGTTATTAGCAATAACAATAATGATAGACAAAATATTTTTATAGATAAGTCGCTATGGAGGACATTTTTCTCTAAAGAGGTCGCATTTAGCGACAAAAGAATATTTCTAAACTACTTCTTTGAAATGAAGTGGTAGCCAATACCCTTTTACTGATTTTTCCTCCACCTTAATTGAAGATCTGTATCAACTGCTGCAAACCAAATATGCGTTGAATCATGCGCTTGATCCTATTACTTGGCTGAAAACAGCCTCTTGCCAATTGACACCAATCCTTAAGGTTAAATCCACAAAAAAAAGATCCTTTAATTTTGAATTAAAGGATCTTTTTTTGAATTCGTTTTGGTTTTAGGTAGTAGTTGATATCTGCGCGATCTCTTTCTTTTCTAGACGATTTAGCAATGTGCCAAAAATTGCTGCAACAATGTACATAAATAATGAATAAACTGCTGCTGGCATAGCGGCCATATTGCTTGCCATTACTGTAAATGCAATGGTCATGGCTAAGGTACTGTTATGAATCCCAATTTCAAACGCACAAGCTTTTGCCTGAAAGCTATTTACACCGAATAATCGTGGAACAAAATAGCCAACCATTAAACTACATACGCAGAACAGCAAAGTTGCCAACCCAATTTGCCCAATATATGTCATCAGATTTTGGTAATCTCGCGCAATTGCCAATATGATGATGGATACGAGAAAAACGATAGCAAAAATACGGACTGGTTTATTGAGCTTTTCAGCCATATGCGGTGAAAAATGACGGACTAACATCCCAATACCCACAGGTACTAAAATAATGAGAAAAACTTGTATGATTTTAGAGAATTGCAAACCTACATTTTGTCCATTTTCCATAAAGTGTTGTATTGCAAAATTCACGATTAATGGAAGTGTAAAGGCAGCAATTACCGAATTTATAGCCGTTAAAGTAATATTTAAAGCGATATCACCTTTATAGAGATAACTAAATAAATTAGCAGTTGGCCCGCCCGGTGACGCAGAAAGGAGCATTAATCCAACAGCAAGCATTGGTGGTAAAGCAAGAACCTTACAAATAATAAAAGCAATACTGACTAAAATAACCAGTTGGCAAAATAATGCGATAAAGACTGCTTTGGGGTGTTGTCGTACACGTTTGAAGTCATTTACGGTCAGCTCTAGACCTAAACCAGCCATAATAATTGCAAGTGCAATTGGTAAAAATACGGTAATTAATCCTGAACCCATAATCTCATTCCTTTTTTTCCATTTATTGATGGACCTTCTAGTCCTATACGCTTATGTTTTTAATTAAAAAATTAAAAATTCTTATTAAACCTTTAGTTCTTTTCTTAAAATTTTACCCACATTCGACTTTGGTAGTTCATTAATAAATTGAATATAGCGTGGTTGTTTATAACCTGTCAGGTTTTCTTTTGCATAGGTCTGGATTTCTTCAACCGATAAAGAGTCATCTTTTTTAACAATAAAGGCTTTAGGCACTTCACCCGACTTTTCATCTGCAATGCCGACCACGGCGACTTCTAAAATTTTTGGATGTTGAGCCAAAACTTCTTCAATTTCGTTCGGAAAAACATTAAAACCTGAAACTAAAATCATGTCTTTTTTACGGTCAATGATTTTGGTATAGCCTTTTTCATTCATGAAGCCAATATCACCCGTTCTAAAGAAACCGTCATCGGTCATGACTGCTTTAGTTTCTTCAGGTAAATTCCAATAACCTTTCATGACCTGCGGGCCACGAATTGCAATTTCTCCAGTTTCACCGGGTGCTAATTGATCACCTTCATCATCCAAAATAGCAATATCTGTACTCGGTACAGGAATACCAATCGTGCCACTAAAAAGATTAGAGATTGGCGGGTTAAAGGTAGCAACAGGCGATGTTTCTGATAAGCCATATCCTTCACGGATAATACGTCCTGTCAGTTTTTCCCATCCATCGGCAGTGGATTTTAAAATTGCCATACCGCCACCTGTGGTAATTTCTAAACGGCTATGGTCCAATTTATTAAAGCCTTCATGATTAAGCAGTGCATTAAATAAAGTATTTACGGCAGGAAAAACTGTAGGGCGATATTTTTCAAAACAATGCACGAGAGCATCTAAATCACGCGGGTTTGGAACTAAAACAGTGGCATAACCTTTATTCATTGCACTGTGCAATAAACACACAGTAAAACCAAAAATATGATAAAGCGGTAAAGCACAGATCGCTATTTCATCTTCAAAAGCATCTCGGTCACCAAAATAGCTTTTAAAAACCACATTATTTTGTAATAAATTGGCGACAATATTTTTATGGGTTAATTCCGCACCCTTTGATACACCTGTTGTTCCTCCCGTATATTGCAAAAGCACAGTATCATCAAGAACAAGTTCAGGACGTATATAGTCTTGGGCATTCACCTTCAATAAGATTTGCTTAAAATCGTAGTTTTTTGAATCTGATGTGTCTAATTCAGCAGGTTGTTCGACTAACATTTCAGTCATCGTGGTGGTAATAATCTGCTCAACCAACACTTGCTCTTTGATAGCCTCATAAACAGGTAAAAACTGTTCCAATATGAATAAGACTTTTGCGCCTGCATCATTTAATTGATGCTTTAATTCACGTGCTGTATAGAGTGGATTAATATTGACCAGAATGTAACCTGCACGAATTACGGCAAGTGAAATAATCGGGTATTGAATAATATTGGGCATCATTACGGCAACACGTGTACCTTTTTCTAGCCCTAAACTTTGCAAGAATGTTGCTACTTGTCGGCTATATAAATCGATTTCAGCATAAGAAAAAGATTTATCTGCAAATATAAAAGCATTTCTTTGCTGAAACTTATTAAAACTGTTGTCCCAAAAATCGAGAAGTGAAGTTTGTTCATCAGGCAATGTAATCGTACTTTCAATCTTCCATTGCTTATATTCATCTAACCAGATCTGATTTGTCATCTTATCGTCCTTTATGATAGAGAGGAATTTCGATTTTCTTCTGTGTCATCTATGTCATTATTGTTAAGTTAAAATTTATAACCAATTTTCAAACCATAACCAATTGAATAGTTATTTTTATATTCACCGACATAATATTCACTGCCTGCCTGAGCGCCAAGCTGACCTTTGGCATCACCTAGCCATAGATACTTCATTCCACCTGAAATAAAGTATTTTGAAGTTGGACTATATTGCGCACCAAGACCAACATTGTAATAACCTTTCGCTGGCCCGCCTGTGGACACACGTTCTCCTGCGCCCGAATCCCAACCAACAGAAACTGAACCTGACCATTTATCACTTAGACGTTGCCCAATGCCAAGATTGGCAGACCATTGATCGTCATAATAACGAACCAAATTAAAACCATTTGGACGACTTGGTGTTGATAAAACACCAACTACTTCTGAGATTTCGCCAAAACGATAGGGTTTAAACTCAAAATCATTCCAGTGAACCCAACGCACGTTACCAAACAATAAAGTGCCTTTGCGTAATCCGGTCTGAAATTCCAAATTCACTGACTCTGGTGCTCTAAATTTAGTTGGACCTGAGGTTCCTGCATCTGGTAAGCCCGCCACAATATGATTGAGCGCTTCTTTACGTGATTCAGTGAGTTGCCCTATAGAAACCATATACGCCAAATGCTGATCAAGAAAATCACGGCCTTGCTGCGTACTTAACATATCAACCATTGGTGCATTTTCATTGGCAGTCACTTCATGCATAATTTCTGAACGATAGGTCAATGAGGCTTTAATGGCTTTCTCGGGGATTTGATAAGCCAATCCTGCCGTCCATCCCCAATCTCCCACTTCTTTGGCATCAAAGTCATAGCCATTATATAAACTGAAAACTTGACCTCTTAAATTGACGTTACTTTTAAAAGTTTGATAAACAGGACCTGCATAAAAATTCCAGTTTTTATTCGGTTGATAACCAAAAATCAGACTAAAATTTTGCATAACAAAATTCGATTTGGTATTCCCTGTTACGACTTCTCCACCTGTCTTTTGGGCAAGTGTTGCAGAATTAATGCCTGGTACTAAAACCGTATCGTTCGGGGTAGCAACAAAGCTGTTCTTTCCATAATATTCGGAGTCGGATGTAAATGGCTGATCATAAAGAAAGCCAAATGAAAACTGCGGGGCTAACTGTAATTTCAAAGCTGCACTGGGGCGATAATCAGAATTTGCAATATCAGAAATAGCATTACGCGTTGGATTTGTACCCGCTTCTTGTCCTTCTAACGAAGTGTCTGAAACAGATAAACTTGCCTCAAAATAATTATCAGGTTGTAGAAATGCAGAAATTGATTGTCCTGTTCGATCAAATGCTGCTGCATAGAGTGGGCTCGTACAAAATGAAGCCATTACCATGACTAAAGTTTTCTTTTTCATCTTTTAATCCGTCCTAGATTTTTTATTTTTACTTATTAGGGCGCTCTTATACCGAACGCCCGAAGTTTGTTTCTACATGGTGGTTCTTATTCGGCAACTTCAAATAAACTGGCTGTTTCCACATCTCCCATTGATACCACGACATAACACATCTTCAATACACTTAGGTCCTTCTCCTGCCCATTCAACGGCGCGCTTAAGGAATGGTTCTTACTAGAACCATTCTTCTGCCATAGTGAGTGGAGTCGTCTCTACTGGATCAAGCACTGCTAACCAACTTATAATTTTTGGCATTTCCCAACCAAAGAAATAATCACAAGCTGCAAGCTTTCCACGCAGAAAATCAGGGTCTGTTGAATTTGGCATGAGTTTATGAATGACTACGGCTTGATCAAGCCATAACCACCCCACCACAAGATGCCCAAAGGCTTCCAGATAATTGGCGGCATTTGCCAGTTGGAGTTCTACATCGGTTAAAGCATGTAATTTCTCTGTTACATTCTGGATGAGTTGCCACTTTTGAGCTAAGTGATCTGCATGATCTTTTAACGAAGGCTCTGCTTTGGCTTGTGCGATCGTATTCATGATTTTTTCATGTAATAGTTTCATCGACAGCCCCTGATTAAGACGAGTTTTACGTCCTAATAAATCGAGTGCCTGAATACCAAATGTTCCTTCATGGATTGGATTGAGTCGATTGTCCCGATAAAACTGTTCAACATTATATTCACGGGTATAACCGTAACCACCATGAACTTGAATTGCTAAATCATTTGCTACAAGTCCCCATTCAGAAGACCAACTTTTCACCACCGGAGTTAATAGATCAAGTAATTGATTGGCTTGATTACGCTGCTCGGCATCTTCAAGTGAGTGGATATCATCGGTTAAGCGGGCTGCATATAGGCACAGTGCCAATGCACCTGAGACATATGCTTTTTGCGCCAACAGCATACGGCGGACATCTGCATGTTGAATGAGCGGGATTTGTGGAGAACTTGGATTACGTTCGCTACGAGAGCGACCTTGTACTCGGTTTTTTGCATAATCTAAAGCATGCAGATAACCTGTATATCCCAATGCTGCCGCCCCAAGTCCAACCGAAATTCGGGCTTCATTCATCATATGAAACATATAGGCCAGCCCTTTACCAGCTTCGCCGACTAGCTCGCCAATTGCACCTGCTTCTCCTTCGGGTGTGAAACGACCTTCCCCAAAATTCAGCACACAGTTAACTGTTCCCCGATAGCCCATTTTATGGTTAATTCCAGCCAATACCACATCGTTACGTTCGCTTGGCTGCCCATTTTCATCCAGTAATTTACGCGGTACGGTAAACAGAGAAATGCCTTGCACACCTGCTGGTAATTGTCCATTTTCATCTGGAATTTTTGCCAAAACTAAATGAACAATATTGTCAGAGATATCGTGCTCGCCGCCGGAAATCCACATTTTGTTTCCAAACAAGCGATAACGACCATCTTCTGTTTTAATCGCACGTGTACGGATATCAGCAAGACTTGAACCTGCTTGTGGTTCAGATAAACACATCGTTCCGAAGCATTTACCTTCCATCATGGCGTTGACATAGGGTTTCACTTTTTCAGGTTCACCATGAGCCATTAATAAATTTGCATTACCAATGGTTAAAAAGGCATAGCCTGCTGTTCCTGAATTGGCACCGAGTAGATATGCTATACCTGCACGCTCAATGGTATTGGGTAAGTTCATCCCATTCCAATCTGATGGAAAAGCTGCACTCATCAAACCCGCATCAGCAAAGGCCTTAAGCGCGACTCCGACTTCAGGATTGACAGTCACACGCTCACCATCAAAAACAGGTTCGTTACTGTCATTTTTTTTATTATGAGGAGCAAATAAATCGGTTGCCAAAGCCTCGTAAACGTTTAAAACAGACGTATATTCAAAACGGTCCTGTCCTGCAAAAGAATTGTGTTGACTAAGTTCTTCGACTTTTAGCCAATCGAATAGCAAAAAATCTACATCACGACGAGAGAGAATTAATTCATTGCTCATGGTTTATTCCTATACGTTCACAAGTGTAAGCCACTCTGTAACAAGTGCTGGCTTGGCTTGGTTTTCAATTTCAATCGTGACTTCCATGATCAATTGATAAACTCCCTTATTTTTTTCGGAAACATTCTTTAAGTGAAAATGTCCGCGCACACGCTTACCGCTATGTACAGGGCTGATAAAACGCAAATTATTGATGCCATAATTCACGGCAGATTGCTGCCCTTGTACAGTAGGAATGACTTGGGCGGCCATAGCTGAAAGTAAAGATAGCGTTAAAAAACCATGTGCAATCGTGCCACCAAAGGGAGTTTGACGAGCAGCTTCTTCATCCACATGAATAAATTGACGATCCAGTGTTACATCAGCAAAGGTATTGATCATGGTTTGCTCTATTGCAATCCAGTCTGAGCTACCGAGTGCCTTGTCTTGTAACTCAAAAAGCTGGTCGATGCTTAATGTATTTTTTGTCAAAATTATTCTCCTGCCATTAATGAAGCCTTTTTCAGCTCAAGCTCACCCTGAGCGCCTCCTCTGACAGGCACAAACTCATCTGTTCGGTCTGAAACATCAGCTAAACGGTGTGCTAAAACATGAGGAACTTGTTCATCTGTACCTAAATAAATTCCTTGTGTGAGGGTGATGTGTGCTGCCTCAAAACTACCTGCGCCAGCGCAAAGAATCATACGGGTAGGTGCATCTTCGCTAACCAAAGTCGCGATTGCAGGACTGACCGCACTTGGCGCAAGAGCTTTAAGTGCTTCTTCGGGTAACAACCCTTCAAGCATACGAGTTGCAGCTGTTGGTGCTAGACAGTTCACCCGAACATTAGATTTTTCACCTTCTAAAGCAAGCGTCTGCATTAAACCAACCAAAGCCATTTTTGCAGCACTGTAGTTGGACTGCCCAAAATTGCCATATAGACCAGAGGATGAAGTGGTCATGACAATACGACCATATTTTTGCTCACGCATGATATCCCATACCGCTTTAGTGCAATTTACCGCCCCCATGAGATGCACATCAATTACTGTACGGAAGTCATCTAGTGACATCTTACTAAAGGTTTTATCTCGAAGAATTCCAGCATTATTAATTAAAATATCTACACGACCCCAGCGGGCAATTGTTTCATCTACCATCTGTTGAACTTGTTCAATATCAGTGACTGAAGCGCCATTTGCCATCGCCTCGCCACCCGCTGCAATAATTTCATCCACGACTTTTTGGGCCGCCATGGTTGAGCCACCCTTTCCGTTTACATCACTACCCAGATCATTCACGACCACTTTTGCACCCAAACGAGCCAGTAACAGCGCATGTTCTCGCCCTAGACCAGCGCCAGCACCTGTAACAATAGCCACTCGATTGTTTAAATTAATTGTCATGATTTTTTCCTAAATAAATGAATAAGATGTATTTAATAAATGTTTTAATAAGCTGTCACGCCGCCATCAATTGCAATGGCTTGACCTGTGAGATATGAGTTTTCTTTGGCACACATCATCAGCATCATTGCCACCACTTCGCTGGGATGGCCAAGACGCTTCATTGGCGAGGCCTGCGCTAAAAAGTCTTGTTTCTCTTTGAGTTCACTGTCGACCACCATCGGGGTGGTTGTATAAAATGGACAAATTGCATTAACTCGAATGCCTTTATTTGCATATTCAATCGCTGCAGTTTTGGTTAATCCCACCACAGCATGCTTTGCCGCAGCATAGGCAGCCAATTTGGGAGCCGCGCCTAAACCTGCAACAGAAGCAACATTCAGAATAATGCCACCACCTTGTTGCAACATCTGACGAATTTGATGCTTTATTCCAAAGAACACACCTTTGGCATTGATGGCAAAACTCAAATCCAGATCTGCTTCATCGGTATCAATAAAGCTTTTCATCGGCGGACTCATACCTGCATTATTGATCCCGACATCGATTCTACCAAACTGAGTAACTGCACTTTGCACCAAAGCCTGTACATCTGCTTCACAGCTGACATCACACACTTGCGCAACCACCTCCACTCCTGCTTGGCGTAGCGGTTCAACTACCGTATTTAACCCTTCAATATTCAAGTCACCCAACACTAATTTTGCACCATACTTTGCCAGTTGCTCTGCCAGCAATGCACCAAATCCACTCGCCGCACCTGTGATTAAGACCACTTGACCTGAATAATGTTCGTACATTGCTATTCTTCCCTAAATAGTTAAACCGCCATCAACCACAATACATTCACCATTGGTATAACTTGCAGCACCGGACACAAGATACAGTACGGTACCCGCCATTTCACGTGGTTCTGCGTGACGGCGTAATGGAATTGAACTCATCCAGCTTGTATAAATATCTTCATTTTCAAATAGTGCTGAAGCAAATTTAGTCTTGGTAAGACCCGGCAATAAAGCATTCACTCGAATGCCCAATGGTCCGCATTCTTTTGCAAATGCTTTGGTCATATTCACCACCGCAGCTTTGGTAATAGAATAAATACCTTGTTGGTCTCCGGGTTGTAGGGCATTCACAGATGCGGTATTCACAATTGCACCGCCACCCTGTTCTTTCATTAATTTGCCGGCCTCGACAGACATAAAGAAATATCCACGAATGTTGACTTCAACCGTTTTGTTATAGGCCGCAATATCCGTATCCAAAATATGCCCAAAATAAGGATTGGCAGCTGCATTGTTGACTAAAATATCTAAACGACCATGTTCTTTACGAATATATTCAAAAATTTCTGCAATATCTTCTAGTTTACCCACATGACAAGCAACTGCTTCCGCTTTACCATTTGCTGCAATAATTTCATTAGCAACGCGTTGGCAATCTTCAACCTTGCGACTAGATACAATCACATGTGCGCCTTGTTCAGCTAAAAGTTTGGCAATTTCCTCACCAATACCACGACTTGCACCTGTAACTAAGGCTATTTTTCCAGTCAAATCGAATAAATTTGTAGCCATATCATTTCCTTATGTTCATGGGTTTTGTAAAGTCAGTTGTAAGCAACGCTCATATAAATTTTCGACAAAAATCCAAAAATTTTTAAATTCAGGATTTTGAGTTTCTTTATGGTAATAACGATAGTAAATCTGCTGAAGAATAGCGGCTAAACGAAATAAGCCAAATACCTCGTAAAACGTCCAATTATTGGTTTGTAAACCTGTTTTTTGCAGATAATAGTCCACGACTTCCTGACGTAAAAACATACCTTGTAAATAGGTTGGCTGACGACGCATAGATTTCAATGTTGCGTTATCGGCATCTTGTACCCAATAGGCCAAAGCACATCCTAAATCCATAAGTGGATCGCCCAGAGTCGTCATTTCCCAATCTAAAACCCCAATAATAGAAGTAGGTTGTTGTCGATCTAAAATAAGGTTATCAAATCGCCAATCGTTATGAATGACACAAGTCATACTATCTTGAGGGACATGCGCATGTAGCCATTGTCTTATCTCACTGAAATTTGGTACATCAGGCGTTAATGCTTTTTCATAACGCTTATCCCACCCTTCAACTTGGCGACGACAATAACCCTCGCCTTTACCTAGCATTTCTAAATCAGTGCCTTGATAAGGAAGTTGATGTAAGGCAATTAGAGAATCCAGCATATTTGTACAGAGAACTTTGAGCTGGTCTCTACTTAAACTTAGGTCTTGGGGCAGATCAGCACGAAGAATTATGCCTTCGATACGTTCCATCACATAAAAATCACAACCAATGACGGTGTGATCTGTACACAATGCCACCATTTCTGGAACCATAGGATAAAGTGGCTTAAGTGCTTTTTGCACCCGATATTCCCGCACCATATCATGAGCAGACTTTGCTTTTGTGCCTGATGGTGGGCGCCGTAAAATCAAATCGTGATTATCGCATTCAATCCGATAAGTCCAATTAGAGGCCCCACCCGAATATTGAGTTATTTTGGGTATACCTTTTAAACAAATACCTTGTTGAAACAGCCAGTCTTGTATAGCAGTTATATTGAGTTCTTCACCCTGACGTACCTGACCACCAACATCAATCACAGACATGGTTATTTCCCCTCTGCTCGATGGTGGCTATATCCACGCTTTTTTAACTCGATTTTACTAATAACACGTTTATGAACTTCATCTGGACCATCCGCTAAACGTAAAGTTCGCGCAAGAGCAAAAAAACGAACTAACGGCGTATCATTTGATATTCCCATTCCACCATGAATTTGAATTGCCATGTCCATGACTTGTTGCATTACATTAGGGGCAACTACTTTAATGGCTGAAATTTCAGTCATAGCTGCGACATTTCCCACAGTATCCATTTTCCACGCGGCATACAAAGTCAATAATCGAGCTTGATCAATCGCAATTCGGGCATCTGCAATACGCTCTTTATTGCCGCCTAATTCTAAAATTGGTTGACCAAATGCTGTACGGCTCATGCCACGATCAATTGCCAACTCTAGGGCACGTTCCGATGCTCCCACACAGCGCATACAATGGTGTATTCGCCCTGGCCCTAAACGCCCTTGTGCAATTGCAAAACCTTGTCCAGCTTCGCTAATGAAATTACTCACGGGTACACGTACATTATTAAAACTAATTTCACCGTGACCATGGGGTGCCTCAGTTTCATTAAAAACTGGAAGCATTCTTTCAATCTTGATTCCAGCCGTATCGATAGGTACTAAAACCATCGAATGCTGTTGGTGTTGACCTTTATTTTCATCGGGTGTACGTGCCATCACAATCAATATTTTAGCGTTCGGATCACCTAAACCTGATGACCACCATTTTCGACCATTAAGAACGATTTCATCACCCTCAATAACTGCGGTAGTTTGCATATTGGTGGCATCACTTGATGCAACTTCAGGCTCGGTCATACAAAAAACTGAACGAATTTCACCTTTTAATAATGGTTCTAACCATTGTTTCTTCTGCGCTTCATTCCCATAACGCCATAAAACTTCCATGTTGCCAGTATCAGGAGCATTACAGTTAAAAACGGTAGGAGCTAAAAAACTACGCCCCGTTTGTTCTGCGATATGAGCATATTCTTGAATATTCAAACCCGCACCTAATGTGTCATCAGGTAAGAACATATTCCACAAACCAGCTTCCTTTGCCTTATTTTTTAATGTTTCCAAAGCAGTCGGCCACTTCCATGTAGTCCAATCTTCATGGTCGCAAGTCCGTCGAACCTCAGCCCAAAACTCATCTTCAATAGGCTCAATTTCAGTTGCCATGAATTGCTTAACTTTTTCTAAATATTGTTTACCACGAGCGCTAAGTTCAAAATTCACGGTTTTAATCACTCTATTTGTTGTGCTATTTCCTGAACATACCTAACTTGCTACAATGAATAAAATGAATTGTTTGAATAACAAACCATGAATGAAATGAATAATAATGTCGCCTCTCTCGCTCGTATTGATCTCAATCTATTTCGGGTGTTTGTCACAATTTATAAAGAAAAAAATCTAACACGTGCGAGTGAACAACTTTTTTTAAGTCAACCTGCTGTTAGCCATGCGTTGGCTCGTTTACGCGATCATTTTAATGACCCACTTTTTATTCGAGATGGGCATGGTGTTGTTCCATCACCTTTAGCCAAACGTTTATGGCCTAAAATTGAACAGTCATTGCAACTGATGCATCAAGCAATTCAAAGCACTTATGACTTTGTGCCAGCACGAGATTTAAAGCATCTCACCATCGCTATGAATGATGAATATGAAGGGATTTTTTTACCCTCTATTATTCAACACTTAACTCAATTTAATCCTAATTTGCAGTTAAATAGCGTACGCATTGATCGTAAAAACTTAAGACATGAGCTTTCTACGGGTAAAATCGATTTTGCGATTGATGTTCAACATTCTGTTGAAGAGAGCATTGGTTATGAATGCTGTACTGAAGATCAGTTTGTGGTAATAAGTCGCAAGCAGCATCCCTTATTATCCTCTACTGATCTAACCAAAGAAATTTATTTAGATGCTAAGCACATTACTGTGTCCTCTCGTCCCACAGGTCGTGTCTTCGAAGATTTTTTCTTATCTAAACAAGGGATCAAAAGAACAATTAGTTTCCGCTGCCAACAATATGAAACTGCAATCCGATTAATTACACAAACGGACCATTTACTCACGATTCCTCAATGCCAAATTGCTTATTTTAAAGATAATTATCCTCAAATTAAGGTGCATCCACTCCCCATTGATATAGCTGGATACCAAATGAATTTATATTGGGATCAGCAAAAGTCCCATGAACACCAAATAGTATGGTGTAAGACGCAACTATTGCAGATTATGAATAATTTATAGAATTTTTTTCATAACCTAACTCTTTAGATTTATTTTTGAATTTAATACTTTGATTGATTCAGTTCCAATTTCAGATATACATCTCTAAGAAAAATTCATCATTTTTTAAGTTTCTTATTTAGTAAAAACAGTTATGTACTGTTTTTTAGCTCAAATTGCCCTACAATTATTTTTAAGTCTTACTTTATAACAAAAATCTATTACAGGGATGGAATAACTATGACAAATATCAATGATAGCGAACCTATATCGCCTCAATATAGCTTGCGCTTATCTTTAGAACTTCGCGAAAAACTTACAAATGCAGCAAAGAGCAATTCCCACTCGCTAAACAAAGAGATAATTATAAGACTTGAACAATCATTAATTTTAGAAAAGTGCCCTGAGTGTGTTAAGTACTTACAGACAGTGAAGAACCATGAAAAAATATTTGAAGAGCAATATAAAATGTTTGAGGAGTTAAATAAAAAAGATAAAGAATAGAAGTATGAAAATACGTTTATGCTAAGTCACATATATCCTATGTACAAAAAGCCCACCTTCCGATGAGCTTTTTATTTAATTAAAATTAACGGTATGTATTAGGCGTTAAATTCTGCTAATACAAAGTTTTTTACTATTTCATCAAAAGTTGGTTTCAGAAGAGCTGGCTTGCTATTTTTTATAGTTTCATACCAATAACTCGCTGCAACTCCCATACTGAACAAAGCTAACAATTTCATTGCTCACCTCACTTATTGGGAAGAGTGAAACTTAAAGTATCATTCGCGTTTGTAGCCTTCCAACTCGTTTTAGCGAGGTTTCTGTATATATTTCAAGCAATGTGTAATAAAAAGCGTACATCTTTGGGAGCTTTAGTTAGTTTACTTAACTACAAAAAATTTATCTGTATCGTTTCAATCAAATCATCACCTATCACTTCAAATTCTTTAATTTTTGCAGAATGAGTGTTCATTAAAGGATGATTTAAAGATATTTCATCTAATTCATCCAATGCCCTTAATTTATTAATCACATGAATTTCAAGTGGCAATAAAGTAAACGGAGGGCTAATAAATTTTGGAGGATACTTACGTAAATCATTATCTATTAATTCTTCACAGTGTAAATTTGCTATATCTATAAGTAATGGTTCTAAAAATACTGATTCACATGACCAATTATTTATCAAATCTTTAAATTTTCCGCCTATTTTTGCTTCTAATGTAAATTCTTCATTAATCCATTTGTAATAAGCCCATAATGAAAAATAGTCATAACTTAAAGGATAGTCAGATAGAAATTGTTGTTGTAAGCAAAATTCCACTTGGCGTGCTAATTTCTTTGCTAAATTTTTATTATTTAATAGAATCGCCCAAAAAAGTAATGCAGAAAATTCTGAAAAATACTTCTTTAACTCATGTACATTCATTTTATCTAAAGGTTTTCTTTTAAAATCTTTTAATTGTAATTCTCTTCCCACTTCTGCATACATCAAGGCAAGATTTAAACTATTTAAAGCATCTATATCTGTATTATTATTTTCAATTTTTAAGAATGCCAACTGGGCATAAGGTATAGACATACCTACTATATGATAGGGAAAAAGTATATCTTCCCCTTCTAAGGAATTTACTATATTTTTTTGATAAAATTTTAATGAATGAATCAAACTTTCAATACTATATGTTTTATAACATTTTAATAATTTATTTAATTCTCTTATTGCTTTCATCAGATAACCCCAATAGTTTTCACAATATAAAAAATTCTTTCTTAAGAATAGTTAACTTAATGATTATAAATTTAAAAACCAATATTTCTGGATAAAATAATTTAAAATTCATAAGATAGTTTAAATATATAGGTTGCAAGAATTTTTATAAATAAATTTGTATTATTTCTACTTAAATTTAGCTAGAAATCAATAATCTTCCTGTTGTTAACTCATCGAATAAAGTAGGATCTTCATCACCTCGAATTGTTCCTTGAGTTGAATATGAACCTAAACTCTTCCTATATCGAATTAAGTAATTAAACAGTGTTCCAAATCTTTTTACTGTATTAGTATTTTCATTCCACTCATAAACATAATCATTATCATCCTTTGTATACATGAAGAAAATATTAGCATGTTCATTCTCACCACAAATCTCAAAATATTGTTCTTCAGCTAAATCTAATTTCTCACCATTCTCTCTATAATTGATAGCAAGTTCTTCATCAGCCATTAAATTTTTTTGCCTTTGTATATTAAATCCAGCATTTCTATAATATCTATATATGTAAAAATCATCACCTAAAAATAAGCCTCCAGAGCACTTCCCCATTGTTATTAAAAACTCTTTTAACTGCCCATGTATAGAAATATTATTTAATTTCTCAATTTCAGCGATTTCTCGTTCTGAATATCCATTAACCTTTTCTAATTTTTCAATAAAATAATTTTTTTCAGCTTTAATAGAAGAAAGCATAGTCACCAAATTACTCATATAAAGTACCTTTTAGATTGGGAAGCCTTAAAATAGTTCTATAAACATTCAAAACTTAGAATACCAAATTAAAAAACTTTTACACATAATTACCATTCTCATCTAGTTCATCTTTTGGTCTATTATGATAATCAGAAATTAAAAAACTAAAATAATCCATCATATTAACCATGATACTTCTTGAAAAATCCAATGTCATATAAAGCCCATATTTTATATCTCTATGCGAATCAAAAAAAGTTTGCACTATTATATTAAAAAAAGCCAACCAATCCTCATCAATATTTTTATTGTTTTTATTGGTTATAATTACTGATAAAATTTCATCTCTTTTTTCTAGAAAAACACCAATGAGACATCCTCTTAAATAGTCATGAAATGCAGACAAGTTACTTCCAAAATGTTTTGTATTTGCATGAATGTCATTCAAATGCTCTCGATTATTTCCATATATTTTCTCGCCAAAAAAATCATAAACTTGTTGAAGTTCATCAAAATCAGAAATGTCAAAGCAAACTTTAATAAGTTGCTTACTATTTGTTTCTTGTTCATAAAAAAAATGGCATGAATCATTTTTAATTTTTATATTTTGCACAATACAACTCCAACACTATGAAAATATTAACGTATTTTTCATTTACATATATAGGTATTTAAGTTTAACGGAAAATTTAAATTGAAATTCACAAAAACTATATTTTCAAACAATTCAGTTTAAAATTTATACCTCAAAAAACCTCTCCACCACCACCTCCCTATCCTCCAAACTATTTGAGCTTAAAATCTGGAACATCAAGCCATCAATAAGATTTAAAACCATGTTGGCATCGGGTTTTAATGGGCGGTTTTCCAAACTAAAAACTAAATCAAAAAGCTCTCGAATCAGCCATTTTCTATACTCAATTGCCATTTGGTAGGCCTGAGAGTAAATCTGTTTAATTTCAAAAATGGCTTTAAGCAATAGATAGTACAGACTATTAAAATTGACATGTAAAACAATAATCTCTTTGATTTTATCGCTTGAGGTTCGGTAACGGCTTGAGTAAATAATTGCCAACACTTCTTCTTTCAATCGGCTTTTTTGAAAAGATACACACCTTTCAACAAGTCGCTCTTTTGAGTGAAAGTAGTTATAAAAAGTGGCTTTAGGAATTTTGGATTTTTTGGCGATTAAGTCCACGCCCGTATTGTGAAATCCATAGAGATTGAACAGCTCTATTGCAGTATGAATAACATGTAATTTTTTGGAAGATGTTTCTAAAGTTGGCATAGTTTTACCGTTATAAATTCTTGTTGTTTCTAAAAGAGATACTTTTTTGGGAGAAAAAAAGGCATAGCAAAGCCGTAAAGACTGTGCTTGGCACATCTCAAGTTTTATTGTTGAAATAAGTTTTTAGCCGTAATGACTTAAAGTCTGAAAAGCCGATGAGCCTTCAAACTGTTTAAAGATGAATTAAGTGGTGTCGTTATAGCTTTTGGCAATGGCTGCCAAGAAAAAATGAATGTGCAAAGCCAACTCCTTCTATTGGGAGTTCTGCCAAAGCATTATAAATTATGGTGGCAGAACGGAAGCAGGTTGACAGACTGGGTAAGACTCCAGCACACCCGAAGGTGTCCCACTCCCGTCCTACCGCTACGGGAGGGAACGGGTGTGCACACATAAAACTATCCCTCAGAAAGGAACAAGTCTGATGCGGTCTTACTACATGGTCTGTCAAAACCAGCTGGCAATGTAGGCCAGCCCGCAAATGGTAATCTTCAAAAATTAAGGTGTCAATGTGAAATTGGCTAGAAATTATTTAATTAATTATTGTTTTTCATTTAATTACATAATTAAGAAAAACCTTAAATATTGGCTTAACAATTTGCTTTTATAACAGCATTCCAAAGCCTCTCTATAACGTTTATCGAGTTAGATATATTTTAAATAAAAAATATAATGATATGTACTATATAAGATGACTTAGAGTTAAACGCACACTGTAGGTTTGTGTAGTACTCTTACCCCCTACTTTGTTATAATTACGAGTGCCCTAAAAAAAGAGACAAAGTATAGGGATCAATGGAAATGAACTTATCTTCTGAAGACCTACCAATTGACAGTGCTGTTTTAGTTAGCCTGATTAAACATATTCTAGACAATGCCACTATGTTCCAAACAAGCAGAGAAGATCTACTCTCTGCAAGTGGCATTGATGAAGAATCATTAGTTGATCCCAATGCATGTATTCCACTGTACTATTTAGAACGTATAGTTACCTATTGCTATCATATTAATCATGACCCACTTATTGGATTAAAGCTTTTACAGCGGCTTGATCCGGCAGCATATGGAGTTTTAGGTCACCTAGTTCCTTTAAGTGGTACGCTAGGCGATGCCATAGAAATGATGCAACGATATCAACAGTTAATAGGAAGGATTGGCAAGATATCATTAAAAAAAGAGTCTGGTCTTATTTATTGGGGATGGGCGTGTAGATCCTTAAATCCAATATTTATACGGTGTGCAACCGAATACAATCTCGGTTATTGGTCTATGCTAGTACGCTTGGTACGAGATAATGGATATCCCAATTTACTCGCCGTACATTTCAACCATGAAATTGCAAATAATAATTTAGATTTACTACGTATTTACGAACAAACTTTTCAATGCCCTGTATATTTTGGCCAGCCAGAATCAGCTTTAATTCTTTCCGAAAAAGCCCTTAGCATGCCATTGCGGACTATGAATGCCGTCTTATATGACACAGTCGAACAATTAGCTAGAAAGCTCATAAAACAGATGACCATAAAAACAACTCTGGTTGAACAAGTACGCTCCAGAATTCGCCTTATGCTTCATCAAGGTAAAGTATCAAGAAAAATTATAGCCTCACAACTAGGTATGAATGAAAGAACTTTAAGTCGAAATTTACAGCTAGAGAGTAATAGCTATAGTCAAATCTTGGATGAGGTTCGCTTTGAACTCGCTAAAATTCATCTTCACAATAAAGAAAATACTGTCGAATCAATAGCTAAATCTTTAGGATTTAATACAAGCAACTCATTTATAAATTGGTTTAGAGCATTGACCTCTTCCACTCCGGGGCAATATCAAAAAAATCTATCTCCCCAAAATGAATAACTATATATTTCATCTTGCGAGGTAAATATCTTCCATTATCTATAACATTTTAATAATGCCCTAAAATCACAATCTCATGTCCCATATACATTATTCTTTCTTTTTTTATTTACATTTATCATGATGGTTCATTGAATAATATCAGTACTTTGGAAAAGTATAAATCAGCAAAGGGATTGTGAAAAAATTTTAGCCTTGTGCTTTAAGTTGCAGATCATTATTGAGTCTTGTCTAAATCCAATTGAAAACTTATAGCATTCAAAAATTAAGATAAAACCACATATGGAGAAAGGAATGTAACAACGAAGAATATCGTAGGAACGATTGCCGGGAAAAGTGATGAACTTATTGTCCTCAATAGTCATACTGACGGTACAAATGGTGTTGAAGATAATGTCCCTAATGCTGTTATTGATATAGCGCAATATCTAACGAGGCTTCCTAAAAAATCATTAGACCGCAGTATCATGATTATGCTTTCAACAGGCCACTTCTATGTAAGGATTTTAGATTAAAAAGAAAAGTGTGAGACTTCTATACCACTTTGCTATAAACAACAATCATTGTAAGGATACAAAAAATGTTTAAAAGAGCTTTCGTTGTAAGTATTTTAATGTCTACTTTATGTCTAACAGCATGTAATAATGATAAGACAGATAGTCCTATCGTAGAAACATCACCAACAATTCCCAATAAAGATAATTTTGAAGTCAATAAATATTTACAAGTTAACACTTTAGTTGAGCATGGAGATGCCACTAGTCATGTCCGAATTTATAGCTTAGTAAAAGGCCAAGGAGAATATGTCACTATTCTTCCCTCATTAGGTCGAGGTGTTGAAGATTTTACAGAAGAATACAAATCTACAATTACATCAAAATTAGTTAAAAGTGGTTATCAAGTGATTTTAATCCAACCTAGAGGGATTGGACATAGTACAGGTGATTTGACACCAGCAAATGCTTCAATGAGTATGTTCGCTCAAGATATTATCAAAACATTTCAAAAATTAGGGATCGAAAAAGCCAGTTTTATTGGACATGCTTTTGGAAACCGTTTAGCAAGAACAATCGCAACTTTATATCCTAAATCTGTTGATAAATTAGTTTTAATGGCATCAGGTGGGGAGGAAGATTTAAATCAAGCACAAAGAAAATGCCTGTTAAATTCTTTTAATTTAAATTTACCAAGACAAGAACGATTAGATGCTATTCAATGTGCCTTTTTTGCCCCAGGAAATGATCCAAGTGTTTGGTATACAGGTTGGTACCCTAATCTTGCATTAGCACAAATTAATGCAGGTCAAATGATGAATGGAGAATTCTTTAAGAAAGCGGGTGGAAAAGAATTCTTAATCATTCAAGCTGGTGAAGATTTCATAGCTCCTCCTGAATTAAATGGTCAAAAATTAAAACAGGAATTAGGTGATCAGGTCGTATATGTTGAAATACCACATACAGGTCATGCTCTTAGCTCAGAAGAACCTGATTTAATTTCAGATTATATTATTAATTATTTTAAAGGCACTTTGAAATAATTAATTAAGTTCTTTTATAGTTGTTAAAAATACCAATGCTTGCTCAGTCGATCCCTCATTTAAAGGATTATGATGAGGCTTAAAGTATCGCAAGCAGGCACGTATTATATCGTCAACCTTAGGCACACGATCTTGTCGAGCTGCTCGGAAATAATCTTTGAAACGAAAACAATGTGGTAATTGCGCATCTTGTTTTACTAGATTTTCGACAGCAACATAAGCCAAAACAATAAATAGGGGGAACGTGAAAACCGCTGCCCCCACTCGAAGTACATTGCTATTGCTAAAATATCTAAACATTGCATCGGCTACTTCACGGTGTTCTACCTCTTCGGCCCCGTGCCATTGCAACAGACGTAGCATTTCTACATCGACAGGTGCTTGTTGTAGTCCCTCTGCATTGAGAACCCAATGTCCTAACACTCCAGTTAGATGTTCGGCAGCAGCCACCATTGCTAATCGGGTCGTTAGCCACATCGACTTTAAGCGTGGATGCTTCAATTC
Organism: Acinetobacter sp. M5A5_2a; assembly: GCF_053345265.1. Taxonomy (NCBI): domain Bacteria; kingdom Pseudomonadati; phylum Pseudomonadota; class Gammaproteobacteria; order Moraxellales; family Moraxellaceae; genus Acinetobacter; species Acinetobacter sp. M5A5_2a. The sequence continues at coordinate 23,123 of NZ_JBKEZV010000008.1, forward strand.
ATAGCCTAATGGTTTTGGGCCAATCATGTCATTAAATATCCAATTCGTCATCTGGGTATAACGACTTAAATCAATCCCTAACGCCTCTATGTGCCGAGTTCCGAGAGTGTGCCCATAACTATGAGCGCCCTCTTGTTTAATGAAAGCAATTGCTGCCTCTTTAAGTTTTTCATCTTGAATGTAAGGCAATGCATCTCTAAACGTCTGACAAAACCAACGTTCTGGTGCAGGTGTAATCGGGTTAATTGAATTTAATATTTGTGAAACTATTGGATCGTCATAAATCCAATGCGTTGGCGTTTCAGTAAAATTAAATACAGGACGCCGCGGAACAATGACATGGTTTTGTCTGATTAAACTATTCATGATAACAACTCCTTATATCAAAAGCGCTTACCATTAATCCTGAGTCAAAATGTTAAAGCCCATGCGTGGACCAAAGGCAATCAATGTTCGTACTAAGCCCTTAATCGCTTTGGGTTGTTGCCCACTGCTAATACGGCGAAATTGCGAAGCATGCCAAGCAAGTTGCAAATAGGCATCAACGGGTTTGTATCCAATGGCTGGAATTTTTGCTAGTTTTAATACCGATTTTCCGGCTAACAGTTGTTTTGCTAAATCTGGCTGTACTGCAAAAGGCCGAGCCAACCCAACCAAATCAACCGTACCATTGGCAACAATGTGATTCATAAAATCTACATCTCGCAGTCCACCTGTTAACATCAGTGGTAATTTGCTTTGTTTACGAAGTGCGGTGGCATAGTCAATAAAATATGCATCACGTTGAGCAGAACGATCTGGTGCATAGCCTAACTGTGCAGGAGATTCATAATTCCCGCCTGAAATCTCTAATAGGTCGATCCCTTCTGCTTCTAAAGCTAATGCAATTTGTAGAGACTCTTCCTGACTTAAGCCGCCCTTTTGAAAATCGGCAGAGTTGAGTTTTACGCTTAATATTTTGTCTTTGCCTATTGCAGCCCGTACAGCTCGAACTGTTTCGATCAACATACGGCGTCGATTTTCAGGACTTCCTCCCCACCCATCTGTCCGAACATTTGAGAGTGGTGACAAAAATTGCGAGAGTAAATAACCATGTGCGGCATGTACCTGTACGCCATCAAACCCTGCTTTAACAGCAAGCTCTGCGGTTGTAGCAAAACGTTTAATTTGCTCCAAAATATCTGCTTCAATCATCGCTCGTGGAATACGAATAATATTCATAGCAGGTAAATCAAGCCCGACTGCTGAGGGCGCGATCGGCTTTTTCAAAAGTGGCAAAACCGCAACACGACCCGGATGGTTAATCTGCATAATGATTTTACTGCCATTGGCCTTAGCAGCCTGAGCCCATAACTTATTTGCTTGTAAAAATTGCTCATCTTGCAAAACGACGTTTCTTGGTTCAACAAAGGCACGATGGTCAATCATCACATTGCCCGTAACTAACAACCCAGTTCCACCTCTTGCCCATGCTGCATAAAGTTGCTGTAAGTCTGTGGTGGGTGAACCGTGTCGATCTGCCAATTGTTCACTCATGGCCGACTTTGCAATACGGTTTGGTATGGTTATGCCACATGCCAATTTTAATGGTTGCTGTAGCGAAGAATTTGTAAATGTAGACTGTGCCATGGTAATTATTCCTAAAATTGTTTGTTCTGTAGGGGCTGAATAAGCATCAACTTTTGATTATTTCAACAGCTCTTCATTGAAATATTGTTTTTTTAATAAGTTCATCATCTCCCGATTGTCATGCTGCCAAGGGTGAAAATCTGCGGAGAAAAAATCGCGATAATTTTTACCAATACGTCTGACTAGACCTTGTCCTCCAAACAAATAACGAAGACCTTCATAAAGTTCTTTTAAATCTCGTTGTTTTCCAGAAGCTCGTAACAGTTCTGCTGTTCCTCTGGTGGTAATGACAAGAAAAGAAAGCGTGGTTTCTATCATGACCCATCGCAAGAAATAAGGTCTATTGATCAAAGACTGATATACATCAAAAGCTACAGCCTTATGTTCCGTTTCCTCAATCGCGTGCCATGCCCAAATTTTTCTTATATGGGTATTAAATAATTCTAAATCTTGGGGCGCGGTACTAATAAAATAGTCAGCTAGAATTGCTGTGAGGTGTTCCATACATACGGTGCATGCAAGCTGATGAGCTGTAGAGAATTGCTCTTGCATTAAGCGATTCATCTTTTTAAAGCGCTTATAAATTCGGTCTACCGGATAGCCTTTTTTCAGCATGACCGCATTGAGCGCGTCGTGTTCTTTACCGTGATGTGCTTCTTGACCAATAAAAGCACGGACTTGTTTAAGCAGAACAGGATCTTCAATTTTTGCCTGATAATTACGTACACTATGAATAAATTGACGTTCACCATCTGGAAATGCGCTTGATAATGCAGTCAACAACATTGTGAGTAAAGCATTGTTATTAAACCAGAACTCAGGAATTTCATCTGAAAAAGTAAAATCCATTGTTCTTACAGGAATATCAATTGAAGCCGAGATTTTAGAAAAATCATGTGTTTGTTTTGACTTAAAGAACGCATTCATCTTTATTCTCCAGTTATAAAACGCGAGGATTAAATTGGCGCAATAAAAATAACGGCGTGCGTAGACGAGGTATTTGAATTGGAGGAATTAACCCGCCTGATAAATCAACTCGATGCAATCTTGCTTCAATGACTTTCCCTAGTCCCATATCATGTAAAGGATCATTTTCAGTACCCGTAAAACGTAAGTTCATTTCTACACGACGGACTTCAAGTGGATGTTCTTTCGGGGTAAATCGAACTTCACGTGGTAGACCAAGGCCCAACCCACCTGTGATATTACGATGTGGTAATCCTAAAATTGGAGGTGCATCATCAATGACTTCACCAAGCTTAGCTTCCATTTCAATGAGCGTTGTACCGCGGCGTGAAGCATTGCTAACAATACATTTTCCGTCATTTTCCCAACTAATCTCACCCATCTTTTTAGGATAGCCAAGCAACTCACGTCCAATAATCATGGCGCGATCATCGTCTAAAATCATCCAAGGGCAAAAGATTCCTGTTTTATTGCCTACTTTAATATGAACGAATAAACCCGCTTCATGGTAAGCACCCGTATAGACGTTTTCCGGGAAATAAGCACAGAACAAATCAGCTCTTGCAGGTTGAACCAGTGTCATTCCAGATGGTAACCAACGAGCCATCGCTTTTTCATCCACTTCAACAACAGCCGTCAAATACTGAGCATTGTGATAAAGCTTATTGCCAAGATTGGCTAAGCCCACTGGAACACTTAAATCATTGATGAGTTGTCTCATGATTTTAATCTCGAAAATACTTGTTTCAGAATTGGGAGCAAGATGATGCGCGGGGTATAACGTCCCCCAAAAGTTTGCGCCTGTGCTACAAACCCCGGAATCACAATACGGCGATTGCAATCCATGCCTTGAATCGCTTCTTTAGCTACTCTTTCAGCCGTTACCCAAACAAAATTTCCACCGACTCCATCAATTTTGGTAATTCCAGCAACTTCATTAAAACCTGTTTTAGTAGGACCCGGAGCAAGTAAAGTACAGGTCACGCCTGTACCACTTAGTTCGCTATGTAAAGACTCTGCAAATGAGTTTGCAAATGCTTTAGTTGCCGCATATGTGGCATTTGCCGGAGTGGGTTGATGACCAGAAGTAGAGCCTACAATCAGTATTGCTCCGGATTTTCGTTTGAGCATTTGTGGCAACACCGCTAAAGTTAGGTCGTGAATTGCCACACTATTGACTTCGACTTCTTCACGTTCTCGATCTGCATCTAACTCTTGAAGTCTTCCAAAAGTTGCAAAACCTGCGTTATTACAAAGAATGGAAACCTCAATACTTTCTAAATACTGACGAAACTTAGCTCTAGCTTGTCTATCTCCCAAATTACATGGATATAAATCTACAGATATTTGATATTCAGCTTTTAATTTTTCAGCCAGTACTTCTAATTTTTCGACACGGCGAGCGACTAAAACTAAGGAATAGCCTCGTAAAGCGAACTGTTTTGCTAACTCTTCACCAATGCCCGATGAAGCACCTGTAATCACAACGCGAGATGAGGCTCGTGGAATAGGTAGACTCATAATTCTTGCTCAAAATAGAATAAATTGATTATTCCGAAGTTTTAACTTGAGCGTGAGATGTAGATCAGACATACTGATAATCATTTTCGGCCACAACAAAAAAAAGAATATGAAAGATCCCTATGGGCTATCCAAAGCCAGCATTCCTATTTCTTATGCTCATTTATTATTAGAAATTATGGTGGACAAAGGGTTTTCTGCGCTTGAAATTTTGAAAAAAAGTAAAATTCCCTTAACACTTTTAGACCAATTAGACGCCCGAATTACCCCTATGCAATGGTCTAAACTGGCATGGGAAAGCTTAATATTGTCAAAAGATTCTGGCTTGGGATATGAGTATGGAATAAAACTGCGTTTAACTGCCCATGGGCCAATGGGATATGCCTTAATGAGCAGCCCCAATTTACGACAGGCCATTGAGGTTTCAACACAATTCTTTAACATGCGATTAAAAGATTATCGGATTGCTCTGCTAGACGGGCATGAATTTTCTATTCTTGAAATTAAAGAAACTCACCCTGTTGTCAGCAATCAAGCCGCACAAGCAGAAACGCTAAGACGGTTTTTTTATGAATGTCTAATGATTGGCGTGATTCAAGCTGGTCAATTTTTAAGAGAACATGATTTAGCTGATATTGAGTTATCAGTTGACTGGTCAGAACCTAGCTATCACAAAGCTTATCAACATTTATTACCTTCCATTCATTTTAATCAACCGACTAATCAAATTCGGTATAAAAAACAGCTTCTAGATTTACCCATTAAAATGGCAGATCCCTTTGCTTTCAAACAAGCTCTAGCCCAATGTGAAGCTGAGCAACTCCGCTTTTCCGAACAAATTAAAGATATATGCCTGACCGTAAAAGCAGAGTTAAATTTAAAACCACAGTTGGGTTATCCTTCATTTGATGAAATTGCGAATCGCTTAAATATGTCTAGCCGAACACTAAGGCGCCACTTAAATCAAGTCGGTTCTTCATATGTGCAATTACTCGAAGAAGCTCAACAAAAAGAAGCTGAAAACTTATTACTTAATAGTGATATGGAAATACAAGAGATTGCGCTTTATTTGGGCTATATCCAGCCCACAAATTTCACACGTGCCTTTAAGAAATGGACAGGAATGACGCCAATCCAATTTCGAAAGAAATATAAAAACTAAACTATCACAAACAAACGTGGGCATCGTGCTTCAAAGCATTTGATTTGGTTGTTATTTACTGACTCAATAATTTGGTCTACCCCGACTTTATGAAAGCCGTATTTATTAAAATATACAAAAGGCCTAAATCGGAAAAATTTAAGCCTTTTTGTTTTTAGATAAGAGTTATAGCGTTAACTTAAGACAAGAATTCTTTAATCGTCTCTTGCATACTTGTAGTGGCACGACCAATTAACTGGTGCAGATCTTTGCTATCACTATACAAGCCTCCTTTGGATACGCCTTCATCTGAATCTGCCAAGATGCCAGCAAATCCTTCTGGTATACCCAATTGTACCAACAGCGCTTTATATTCCTCTTCTGGTAGGTCTTGGTAAATGACTTCTTTTTTGCTAATTTCACTTGCCCATTTTGCTACATCATCAAGGGTATAACTCGTATCACCTGCTAGTTCATAAACTTTATTTTCATGCCCTTCTTGCGTTAATACCACAGCGGCAGCAGTCGCATAGTCTAAGCGTGAAGCAGAAGCAATTTTGCCATGATGCGTTGCCCCAAAAATTTTGCCATGCTCAACTGCTTGTGCAAGTCCCATTGCATAGTTTTCGCTGTACCAGTTATTACGTAATAGTGTATGTGGAATATCCGTTTTTTTTAAATATTGTTCAGTTTCAACATGTTCTTGTGCTAATAGAAGTGGTGATGTATCTGCATTTAATAAACTCGTGTAAACAATAAATTTTACGTCTGCAAGTTTTGCCGCATTAATCACATTTTGGTGTTGTACTGTACGTTGACCAATTTCATTTGACGAGATTAATAAAAGCTTATCAATACCAGCCAATTGAACCGAAAGTTTATCTGCGTCATGGCCATAATCAAAAGCACGCACTTCGATTCCTTTTGAGCTTAAATCTGATGCTTTTTCTGGACTACGAACTAATGCGACAATATTTTTTGCCTCAGTCCGTTCGAGTAATTGAGAAATAACCAATTGGCCGAGTTGACCTGATGCACCAGTAACTGCAATACGCATGATGATCTCCATCTGAGGTAGTTGATATATTTCAATCATCGTAGTACCTTAACTTACTAAAAGTAAGTACTTACCTAAAAGTAAGTTTAGAAACAAATGTAAACTTTTGTAATTAAGGTGGTGCACGATGAAAGGATACGTTTTTGCAGCAGATTGTCCCTCTCGAAAAATTTTATTAACTCTCACTAGCCGTTGGAGTGTTTTGATTTTAGTTGCACTTCGAGATCAACGTCTGCGTTTTAATGAGTTAAAGAAACTAATTGATGGCATTAGTGAAAAAATGTTGGCACAAACCCTAAAAACGCTTGAGCACGATGGTTTTATCGTACGTCAGGATTATGCAGAAATACCGCCTCGTGTAGATTATCAATTAACAGACTTTGGACGAGAGGCTTCCGAACGACTTTTTGATTTAACTACTTGGCTTGAAAATAATTTATCCAAATTATTAGAAAGTCAGCCTAGTGCAGACATAGTTGAAAATTGACTCGGGACATAGAGTTATTATTGTATATTAAGCATTCAAACTCGCTTAATTCGCCACTTTGTGTTACTATTTTTTTAGTAGTCACCATTAAGTTGATTAATGTTATATGAGTAAAAATATCGATCTAGAAGTCTGCCCAATCGCCCGAAGCCTTTCTGTACTAGGTGATGCGTGGAGCATGTTGATTTTACGAGATGCGCATGTAGGATCTACTCGTTTTGATCAGTTTCGTAAAAGTTTAGGTATTGCACCTACAATGCTAACAAAACGTTTGTCTGTGTTGGTAGATGAAGGCTTACTTGAAAAAAGACAATATTCTGAACACCCACCGCGTGAAGAGTATGTATTAACTCAAGCAGGCAAAGACTTCTTACCAGTTTTATTTGTGATTGGCGCATGGGGTCGAAAATACAAACCTTATGAACAGCCTGAAAAAATGGTGACTTTCCTTGATGCAGAACAAGGTACTGAAATCAAACCTATTGTGTTAGACCAAATGACGGGAGCTGAAATTGGCACTCGCCCTATTCGCCTAAAAAGCGAATAATATAAATATAAAAAAGCACTCAGTTAGAGTGCTTTTTACAGATTAGAGCTTGTTATATTCATTCATTATTAATTTACTCAAGCATGCCCAGATAAACTGGCGTTTCGGCTGTCAGTCCAGCATGCACGTTTTGGTTAATCTTATCTGCCAAGAGTTCAGATTCCCCTCTCTCTACAGCAGCTATCGTCATTTGTGCAATAATCTCAGGTGAAGTTTTATTTCCAGCTAATCCACGAACCATGTCTGTGTCCATGAAAGCAACATGCAGCGACAAAACCTCTGTTCCCTGTGCTTTTAACTCTTGTCGCATAGCATTGCTCAAAGCCCAAGCAGCTGCTTTTGAAGCACTATAACTACCTGTAACGCCAGGTAAAGTAGCCCAGCTTAACGCTGAGATCACATTGATTACAGCACTGCTATGGTGAGTAGCTAGAACTGGTGCAAATGCCTGAGTTACCCGCAGTGGCCCAACTGCATTTGTTTCGAACTGATCTCGAAGTAAATCGATAGATGATGGGGAAAGAATAGCCCCATGTCCACCGATACCTGCGTTGTTTATTAATAAATTTACGTCGCCCAGTTTTCGTGCTAACTCTTCAGCCTCATCTGGACTGGTCACATCCAAACGAACAGGTACTACACCTGACTCAATTGTTATGCTCGATGGATTGCGCGCTGCCGCATAGACTTTGCTGGCACCGGCAGCGAGTAATGCACGTACAAAAGCTGCACCCAGCCCTCTATTTGCACCTGTAACAAGTGCGACTGAACCTTTAGTATTCATAATAATATCTTCTATAAATTTAAGAAATTAGGCGTGTGAAGCCAAATGAAGCATGACGTAGTGCTCATAATGGCCGACACCATTTTTTACGATAGGGTCTTGTGACGTGAAGCTAGCGATATCCTCTTCATCTGCAATCTGGTAAAGCGAAAGGCCGTACCCATTCCCATCATTAATAACGGGACCATGGGCGACAATAACGCCTTGATCGAGAAGTTTATTTAAAAAATCGCCATGCTGTCCCATCCATTTCTTCTCATCGTCAGACATCGTTCCGAGAAAATCCGCACGTGGTGGGATCCATTTACATAAGTAATTTTTCATTTCATATCCTTAAAAAAAGAATGAGTAAATTGCGTAAATATTTAAGTATCTACTTGGCAGTTTTGACATTTTTAGTGCTGAAATATCTTTTCTATTAGGCTTTGGGGACTCAAACTCTTTTGCCCGAGCGTTTCAGGCAATTTATCCTAATGAAAAAATTGGTTATTTTGCTCGGCTACGTTGGGTTGCATACGTTCCCCAACCACTAAGTAAAACTGATTTAATAAATGCCCATAACCCACTTTCCTTAGGTTTCGGCTCTTTACCTTTACCAATCCGTTTGAGTTGTTGGGTATACCAAAGTACTTCCATAATCCCCAGACTATCAATTTTTTTGATGCCAGTTTTGATGGGTTGCACTGACTGAAAACCATTTTTTCCTGCCAGTAAAGATTTGGGTACATCAGGTTCAATTGCCATAAGTCTTGCAATTCCAATGACATCACATGCATGGGACTGCAAAGCTTGATCCATACCTTCTACAGTTCGGAATCCACCTGTTACCATCAATGGCGTTTTTACGAGTGTTCTCACTTTTTCTGCGAAATCAATAAAGAAAGCTTCGCGTGCGATTGTCGATGCTTTTTGTGGAGCTTTGGCTACTCCAGATTCGTAGGTACCACCCGATATTTCAATCAGGTCAATGCCTGCATTCGCTAATGCCTGAATTGTTTCTAAAGAATCTTGCTCGGTAAACCCACCTTTTTGAAAGTCTGCCGAGTTAAGCTTAATCGCAATAGGAAACTCTTTACCGACTTGTTTTCGGATCTCTGCATAAACTTCCATTAAAAAACGGCGACGTTTTTCTGGTGTACCACCCCACTCATCATTTCTTAAATTGTGCAAAGGTGACAAAAACTGGTTAATCAGATAACCATGTGCAGCGTGAATCTCAACTCCACTAAATCCAGCCTTTTTACATATCGCAGCACTACGCCCAAAACGCTGAATAATTTCTAAAATCTCTTCGTGTGTTGCTTCATCAGGTGTTGCAAATAAAGACTGCATTTCTGCACCAAATGGCACTGCCGATGCAGAAATGTTACGTACATTTAATCCTTTCGGTGATTGTTTTCCCGGATGATTTAACTGTGCCCACAATTGAGAACCTTGTTCGGTCACGGTTTTTGCCCATTTCTGTAAAATTGCAAAATCACGCTCATCCTCAACCACCACATTTCCAGCCTCACCTAAGGCTTTGCGGTCAATCATAATGTTGCCAGTTATGATCATCCCAATCCCTAATGCGGCCCAACGCTGATATAGCCGAACATGTTTTTCGTTTGGATTATTTGAATAGCTGGCTAAAGTTTCACTGGTTGCAGCCTTCGCTAACCGGTTTGGAATGATGACACCATTCGGTAAAGTTAAGGGCTGCTTCAAAAGATTCGTTTTTAATTGCAGATGAGTCATGGCTTATCTCACACAGTTAAAGAGGGTTTTGAATGGGGTTGAATAAAGTCCACTAAACTTTGAAACCACATCACATCCACAAAATTTCCGGTAATGACAAGGTCTTGTGTTTTAAGTGCAGTTAAAAAAGTGTTTACACTGTCTTTCGCTGACAACACGGCAAACCCTTTGCTACCCGTCTTAAACGTAAAGGTAAAACTTGGTAACTTGGTTAGCCCTGAGTAAGAGTTAATCTTGCCGTTTTTTACTTCGAAATAGCGGCCTTCACCACTTGCTGTTTGAATCTGAAAAATGACATTTTTATCTTTCACATAAGCTGCGCATTTCGGGTTCTTTTTTACAGCACGCTGCATGAGCTTGGTCAGCATCCACAGCAATAATTTAAATTTCATCATTTTTATCTTCTTGATTCATCAAATTGAATGGACCGAACTCATGGGCATTATTCATCTAAAAACTGGATTGCATGTTTTACGAAGCGTTCAGGGTACTGAAATTGGGCACCATGTCCTGCATCGGGATAAATAAATAGCTGAGCGTTTGGAATGTTAAGTGCCATGTGATATGCATTGATGGTCGGAATCATCACATCATCGACACCATTTAAAATGAAAGTAGGTTGTTTAATCTCACGTAAATGTGCAAAAGGATCTTGTTCATCAAGTTTAGGTAAAAAATGCATATTGGCTTCTATTTGTGCCTGCATGACTTCAACTGAACTTGCTGGATCTTGGTTTTTACGCTCATGGCGACGTTGCCAAAATTCATGACCTGCCTGAATAGCAGCTTCAGATCGGCCAAAAAATAAAAAGAGGAAGTTTTCTTCAGAAGGCACAGCAGTTGTTGCATACTTCAATACCAAAGCAGCGACTTCTGGATCATCTCCACGTGGTTTACCGCCTCTTGGTCCAGTACCTAAAAGTATGAGTTTTCTGACGAGTTCAGGATGTCGGCGTACTAAATCTTGTGCCTGAAACCCTCCCAGTGAAAAGCCTAATAGGTCAACCTGCTTTAAGCCTAATGCACGAATGACTACTGCCGCGTCGTCTGCCATATCTTCAATGCGAGTACGGGGCTGGCCAGTAGATGAAGCAACGCCGCGACCGTTAAACAAAATGACTTCACGCCCTTGCGCTAAACCATCAGTAATCAGTGGATCCCAATTGTCTAAACCACCTCGGAAATGCTGAAGAAAAAATAGCGGTGGTTGCTCTGTATTTGCATTACCCCATCGACGATAGGCAAAATTTTCTCCATCTACTTCAATGAATTGGGTCTCGGCTGTTTGGTGTGTAATTGTTGTCATGGTCATAGTCCTAAATTTAAGTTCTTATTTAGCTAAGAATGTAAGTGATTGTTTTACAAAATCTTCATTAAACTGAAATATTCCCCCATGACCTGCATCTGGATAGATTACAAGTGAACTATTCGGTAAACGCTTTGCTAAATCATAAGTATTTACTGTTGGCACCATTCGGTCATGATCACCATTGGCAACAAGAACAGGTTGTTGAATCACAGAAAGGTCAGCAGGTTTTTTACTTCCCCATTTTTTTAATGCTTTAAGCTGGGCACGATAGGCAGAAATGGTGATTTCTTTATCTCGGTTTTCAGTACGTTCATTAATACGTTGAATAAAGGCTTTTGCAGAAGCTTTACCATTTTCTGTACGAGTGAAGAAAAGATAAACCTTCGGGTCTTGACCAGTCACCATTCCACGAACTAAATCCCAATTAGAAATTCGCCCGACTGTACTAATTCCCGTACCGCCCGCAGGGCCAGTTCCCGATAAAATCATTTTTCGAACCAAATTCGGCTGTTTTAGCGCAATCTCTTGTGAAATCATGCCGCCCATCGAAAAGCCAAATAAATCAACCTGCTTAAAGCCTTTTGCTTGAATGAAAGCAATCGCATCATCTGCCATTTGTTCAATTGACTTTGCTGGTTCACCAGTCGAAGCACCAACGCCGCGATTATCAAACACAACAACATGATGTTTTGCCGCAATTCCATCAATAATTCGTGGATCCCAGTTATCTAGTACAGCAGCTAAATGGTTTAAGAAAATGACAGGCGTTCCACCGTTTTGTTGACCATATTCTCGGTAAGCGAAGTTAACGCCACCTGCACTAATAAATTGAGTTGGTACATTCTTCCAATTTGTATCTTGCTCGGCGTGTTGCCCTGCTTGCGGATTGCTAACAGCACTTGATGACACTTTATGTGCCTGAATTGATGGTTCATTAAAAGAAACCGATGGCACAACTTCTGCCTGAGTTAAGGGAGCACTAAAAATAGATATCGCCGTCAAACTCATAGCAACTGTATTTATTAAAAAATTCATTTCTCTGATCCTCAAATTTAATTCATTGATCTGATTCATCTGTTTTTATGAGTGATCTTTCAAAGGGAGAAAAGATAAAAACAGAGTAAGTATCGATTTAATACCCACTATACGCATGTAAAAAAATATTGTCACTATCTTTTTAGTAGTAACTATTTTATTTTTAGATTATGATTAAAAAATCAAGTCGAAATTCATTCGTTAATTGACTACAAAATTTAAGTAAGGAACATGATATGACTAGCAAAGTAGTTCTAATTACAGGCGCATCTTCTGGTATTGGTTTAGCAACAGCAAACCTTTTACATGAGGCTGGATTTATTGTTTATGGCACAAGCCGACAAGCAAAAGATTCATCAAAATACAAATTCCATCTTATTGAGTTAGACGTAAATCAAGACAATTCAGTTGCCCAAGCCGTTGAGAAAGTAATAGCAACCGAAGGAAAAATTGATGTCTTAATTAATAATGCTGGGTTTGCAATAGCGCCTGCTGGTGCCGAAGAAAGCTCAATGCAACAAGCACAGGCTATTTTTGATACCAATTTTTTTGGTGCGGTTCGAATGACTCGTGCAGTGATTCCACATATGCGCCAGAAAAAATCAGGATTGATCTTAAATATCAGTTCAATTCTTGGGCTTTTACCTCTGCCTTTTGGCGCACTTTACTCTGCATCAAAACATGCACTTGAAGGTTACTCTGAATCTTTAGATCACGAATTAAGATCTCAAGGCATTCGTGTGTCACTTATTGAACCTGCTTACACCAATACGTCTTTGGGAGTAAACTTACTCGAAGCAGACAATAAAATTTCTTTTTACGATCAAACGCGTGAAAAGCTACATAAACAAATGATTAATTCAATTAATAAGTCAGATGACCCGAGTGTGGTTGCCAATACAATTTTAACCGTCATTCAAAGCCAACAGGTCGTACCACGCTACACAGCAGGAAAAACTGCAAAAAGCTTAAAAGCGTTAAGACGATTTGCACCTGCAAAGATCTTTGACAAATTAATTCACCGCAGCTTGAAAGTTTAGAACAAACCCAAGCCTATAAAACTTTAAAAATAATTTCGAGAAATAGAGGTTTCAAATGAAAGCAGCCTACATTAGCCGTTATGGCAACATTGATGACGTACAGCTCAATGAACAATCTCAACCACCACTAACAGCAGACGCTGTGCTTGTTAAAGTTCATGCTGCAAGTATTAACCCTCTCGACTTAAAAGTTTTAGAGGGTGAACTTAAAGCAATTCTGCCACTGAAGTTTCCTTTCATATTAGGCAATGATTTTGCAGGTACAGTCGTAGAAGTTGGATCGAACGTTACTCAGTTTAAAGCCGGAGATGAAGTCTATGCCAAGACAGATTTAAACGGTGCTTTTGCTGAATATACTGTGGTTCAACAGTCTTCACTTGCACTTAAACCTCAAAATCTTTCTATGGAGCAGGCGGCCTCTTTACCTTTAGTTACATTAACAGCATGGCAAGCTCTGGTTGAAATGGCAAAAGTTCAGCCAGGACAAAAAGTACTGATTCATGCAGGTTCAGGCGGTGTTGGCTCAATCGCAATTCAACTTGCCAAATCGTTAGGGGCTATTGTTGCAACTACAACAAGTGGTAAAAACGCTCGTTGGGTTAGAGAGCTAGGCGCCGACATCATTGTTGACTATAAAACGACAGATTTTGAGCAAGAACTTAAAGACTATGACGTGGTTTTAGATACGCAAGGTGGAAAAGCCTTAGAGAAATCAGTCAATGTACTTAAACGTGGTGGGCGACTTATCAGTCTTGCAGGTCCACCCGATCAAGCAACTACAGACGCATTTAATCTGAACCGTTTTCTAAAATGTGTTATCCCACTTCTAAGCTGGTCAATCCGACATAAAGCAAAAAAACGTGGCGCTACCTATTCATTTCTATTTATGCAGCCAAATGGTCAGCAGCTCTCAAAAATTTCCGAATTGGTCGAAGCTGGAAAAATTAAACCCGTAGTTGACCAAACCTATGACTTTATTCAAATTAAAGAAGCGCTCCAATATGTAAATACTGGACGAGCAAAAGGGAAAGTCGTTTTAAATAATATTGCTGAACTTTGAGCATTTATTTAAATAAAAAACACTACGAATGGTCAAATCATTAAAGATCTTAATTACTCGACCATTCGTAGTAGCTTTATAAAATCAAAGAGGTAAATGATTCATCCTCTCTAACTCACGAATTAAACCAAAATGATCAAGCTCGCCGTCTCTAGCTCCCACCATATTTTGAAATAATTGACTGACCAATTCAGCAATAGGCAAATTCAACTCTAGTGATTTGGCATAGGTAAAGGATATTCCTTAAATAAAAAATCATGATATTTATAGGATGCTTTCTGCTACAAGAAATCGGCTTAAATACGTATAAAAAACCTCAATGAGATATTGAGGTTTTTTTATACATTTTCGATAGTTTTATCAGTTTTGCTGATCTTTTTGCCGCTGTATATCTTTCTGATCTTTCACGTTTTGTTGCCGCTGTTGATTTGGTATATGGTGTTGGTATTGGTGGTTTTGTTGCTGTTGTTGATCCTGTTGGTTTTGCTCGAATTGTTGATCTTGCTGTTTATTTTGGCGATCTTGATCAATCTCTTGTTGCCGGTGTTGATCATTTTTTTGATTAGCCATATTAATTGTCCATTCTTTAATATGATTCATTTTTAAATTTACATCCTTATCATTATAAAGCTACCTCCTTCATGTGACATTTCCTTTCATTGTAAATTTTATGATTGAAGATAAAAATATATGACTAATAAAGATGCATTTATTTAAATTTTCTAAAAATATAAATTACATTGACTACTTGATAAAACAAATTTTATTTTAGATTCATAGATTAAAATGCTTTTCTCTCACCCCAACCCCAACCCCAACCCCAACAAAAAATACTCAAGCAACCTCTCCCGTTCATCTGGTTTACTGGGGTCTAAAAGCTGAACCATTGCTCCATCAATCACAAACAAAAACATGTGCGCATCTTGTTTTGAAGCATTTACATTGGTTGTTAAAAGCAGATTATAAATTTCCTTGATCAACCAGTTTCGATAGTCAATTACGACCTGATACGCCTTTGGATGTGTTTTCGCAATTTCAAAAATAGCTTTAAATGGCAAATGATATAGCCCTTCTAAATCGGCATGTAAAAAGTATATTTTTCTAAGTTTTTCAACTAGCGTTAAGTCTTTTTGAACATAAATAATTGAAAGTAACTCTTCTTTTAAACCATCTTTTTGAAAGGTCAGACTCATTTCGATAAGACGTTCTTTTGAGTGAAAATAATTATAAAACGTGGCTTTCGGGATTTTTGCTGCTTCAATAATTCGGTCTACCCCGACATTGTGAAAGCCATGTTTATTAAAAAGATATCTTGCAGAATGAAGTACGCTTAAAGCACGAAATGGAAGATCTGAATGTGGCATAGTTTTACCGTTATAAAATAGATTTTTGTTGTATATAAATGAGATATAAAAAGCCTTGACTCTTTTAAGGGTAAAAAAGGCATAGCAAAGCCATAAAGACTGTGCTTGGCACATCTCAAGTTTTATTGTTGCTAAGTTTTAGACGTAATGATTTAAAGTTCGACAAGCCTAAAGGCCATCAAACCATTTAAAGATGGGTTAAGTGGTGTCGATATAGCTTTTGGCAAAGGCTGCCAAGAAATAATGAATGTGCAAAGCCAACTCCTTTAAGTATGGAGTTCTGCCGAAACATTATAAATTATGGTGGCAGAACGGAAGCAGGTTGACGGACTGGTTTGAACTCCAGCACACTCGAAAGTGTCCCACTCCCGTCCTACCGCTACGGGAGGGAACGAGGTGTGCACACAAGACTGTTCCTCAGAAGAAATAGTCCTGATGTGGTTCAAATATCGGTCCGTCAAAACCGACTGGCAATGTAGGCCAGCCCGCAAATGGTAATCTGCAATATTTAAGGTGTCAATGTGAAATTGGCTAGAAAATATTTAATTAATTATTGTTTTTCATTTAATTACATATTTAAGGAAAACCTTAAATGTAAGCTTAACAATATAAAATAAATCTATAATCTTTTTAAAATTCTGAGCTTATTGGCGTGTTCGTAAATTTGACCTCCTCTACAAAACATTTCTTGCACTCTAGCTATTTTTATGTATGATTGAGTAATCACTCAATTAATTTATTTGTGTATGGCTCGTCCTCGTAGTGAAGATAAACGTAATGCAATTTTAAGTGCTGCTATTGAAACATTGGCAGAGCTTGGCGAACGTGCGTCTACCTCAAAAATTGCCAAAGTCGCTGGCGTGGCAGAAGGCACTTTATTTACCTATTTTAGTAGCAAAGAAGAGTTGCTTAATCAGCTCTATCTTTCACTAAAAGCTGAACTGCGTCAGGTCATGATACTCAATTACCCTGATCACTCCGATTTGCAAACACAAATGTCTCATATTTGGCAAAGCTATTTGGACTGGAGTTTAGAAGCTCCACTCAAACGCAAAGTAATGGCACAGCTTTCAACTTCTGAACAAATTACCGAGCAAAGCAAACAAATTGGTATGCAAACCTTTTGCGATCTGACCCAAAATATTCAAGAACATATTAATGGCGGAACACTACGTGATTACCCACCGTTATTTATTGCTTCAATTTTGGGGGCGCTTGCCGAAGTCACACTGAATTTTATTGCCCAAGACCCTTCTCAAACCGAGCGTTATCGCAAATCGGGTTTTGAAGCATTTTGGCATGCAGTTTCAATATAAATAAAAAAATAAGGACCTACGGCGTCCTTATTTTTGAACCAATTAATGAGTGAGTAAATACTCATTTATATAGATATTAATAAGTACTCTTAAAGTTCTTATTTGCACATATAGGTTTATTCCACTAAAGGAAAAACAAGATGACTATTTCAAACACAACAGACTTGCCTTCTCCCTTAATGCCGTCACAGCAACACGATGGCAAATTTAGAAATACACGTCCGAACCAGCACAAGCCTTCTTTTGGTAAGTCGCTTCAGTTGATGTGGAAGTTTCTATTTAACAAACCGAAAGACACAGTTCCAAACAAACAAATTCCAGTTTTAAGCTTGTCAAAAGAACAACTTCTTAGTGCACCTGACCGCTCTCTCTTTCGTCTGGGGCACTCGACCATTTTGTTAAAATTACGCAATGAATTTTGGTTAACTGACCCTGTTTTTTCGGAGCGTGCATCACCTTTTCAATGGATTGGGCCAAAACGTTTTCACCAACCACCAATCAGCATTGCCGAACTACCGCCAATTAAAGGCGTGATTTTGTCGCATAACCACTATGACCACTTGGACTACCACGCAGTAATGCAACTTAAAGACAAAGTTGAGCATTTCATAACACCGCTTGGTGTGGGTGATGCCTTAATTAAATGGGGAGTTCCAGCAGAAAAAGTTCAACAACTCGACTGGTGGGATACGACACATATTGATGGTTTAGAACTGGTTGCCACCCCTGCACATCATTTTTCGGGCCGAAGCTTGAGTGACAGTAATGCAACGTTGTGGGCATCGTGGGTAATTATTGATAATGATCTACGTGTATTTTTTAGTGGTGACACGGGATATTTTGATGGCTTTAAAGAAATCGGACATCGATATGGCCCCTTCGATCTGACCATGTTAGAAACTGGCGCTTATGACCCAGAATGGCCAGATGTACATATGCAGCCCGAGCAAACGTTACAAGCACATATCGATCTAAAAGGACGTCATTTGTTACCTGTGCATAACGGTACTTTTGACTTGGCGCTTCATGCGTGGGACGACCCGTTTGAACGTATTGTCGGTTTAGCTAAAGAAAATGCGTTAGCGATTAGCACACCGCAAATGGGTGAAGTACTCAATCTAAACGAGCCAAATGTCGAAAATTATTGGTGGCGTTCGTAAGTTTTTTTGATAGTTTTTAAATTATTTATTTCTCTTTAAAGGTATTTAAATTCAGATATATAACGTCAATTTTCCTTATTTGCATTCTCTTCAAATAAAACTAAGACCAACTTTGTCTTAGTTTTATTGTTGACTATAAACACAGACCGAGTTAGTCTGTGTTTGTAATTGATCAATTATGAAATTAAATGGCTTATATCACTAGTAGCGTCGAGTATGCGATTCACTGTCTTCTTTTTCTTGTGAACAATGAAGATAAACCTTTGAGTAGTAAGGATTTGGCTGAATTACAAGGAGTCTCTCCGAGTTTTATGGCTAAGATTTTTCCTAAACTTGAAAAGGCAGGTCTCGTTATTGCTCAAGAAGGTGTTCGCGGTGGATATTTACTGGCCAAACCGGCTCATGAAATCAGTTTTTTAGATATTGTGAATGCAATCGAAGGTGAAAAACCGCTTTTTGAGTGCCAAGAAGTCCGTGGGAAATGTGCGGTCTTTAATCATGCCCCGCCAGATTGGGCAACCAGTGGTGTGTGTGCAGTGCACGCCGTGATGTTACAGGCCGAAAAAGCCATGCGAGATGCGCTAGGTGCTCATACACTTGGCGATATTGCAGACCGTTTTGGCCGTTATGCACCCGACGTATTTTTTAGTGATGTAAATGGCTGGATCAATGAACGCATCGAAGGAAGAACAGCAAAAATGCGGAAAAATAAAATATCGCGGGACACCCCCGACTAACGAGCTGATAGGGCCTCAAACCCTGACATAAAACTCCCCTAATCGTTTTAAACGCCTTCTCAGATTCTTCGGACAATCAGAGAAAGGATTCGCTCACCCTAAATTTTGTGATGAGCTGGAATTTGTTGTCCGAAAAATCGATCAAAAGGATAATCAAATGAGTAAGCGTATTATTATTGCAGGTTCTGGCTTTGCTGGTTTATGGGCTGCACTTGCGGCACAAAGAGCAATTCATTTAGCTTCGCAAGAACAAAATATTGAAGTAGTGATGGTTTCTCCTAGCCCGAATGTTGGTATTCGCCCTCGTCTTTATGAAGCTGTACTAGAAAACATGAACCCTGATATTTCAGAGTTACTAGGCGTGGTTGGGGTTAAATATCTAGCAGGTTGGGTAAATCAAATTGATGGCGACCAACAGACCATTGAGGTTTCAACCACCGATGGCAGCAAACAAACTTTAAGCTATGACCGTTTTATTCTAGCAACTGGAAGTACCACTTTTATGCCTCCTATACCGGGCCTTACAGAATATGGCTTTAGCGTAAGTACACTAGAAGATGCTGAAAAACTAGATCAACATCTTAAAAACTTAGCCAATAAACCTGCAAATGCAGCACGTAATACTGTGGTGGTTGCAGGTGGTGGGCTTACTGGGCTAGAAACTGTCACAGAAATGCCTGAACGTCTGCGTAGCATTTTAGGCGAAACTGATGTGCGTGTAGTTTTAGTAGATTCATCTACAGAAATTGGTGCGGCAATGGGTGACCAAGCTGCTACAGTTATTCGAGAAGCTCTTAGCGAGCTGGGTGTGGAAGGTAAAGCTGGTCTACGAGTTACAGCACTGGATGCATCAGGGGTAACGCTTTCAAACGGCGAAAAAATTGAAACAGACACCGTGATCTGGACAGCGGGCATGAGAGCTAACTCGCTCACCTCTCAAATTGCTGGTGAGAAAGATAATTTAGGCCGTTTGATTGGGGATGCTTATTTACATGCACCTGAAGCAAAAAATGTTTTTGTGACTGGTGATACTGTAAAAGTTCCAACCGATGATTTAGGTAATTTTAACGTGATGTCTTGCCAACATGCCATGAGCCTAGGCCGTGTAGCAGGTTACAATGCTGCAGCAGAATTGGTTGATTTACCACTTCATGCATATAGTCAACCGAAGTATGTGACTTGTGTTGATTTAGGCCCTTGGGGTGCTCTCTATAGCGAAGGTTGGGACCGTCAGGTTCAATTTATTCGTGAAGAAGCCAAAAAAATTAAGCAGGAAATTAATACTGTCTGGATTTACCCACCTGCGGCAGACCGTGAGGCTGTGTTTGCCATAGCAAATCCTGATTTTGTTATTGTTCCTTAAAGTTAGCTTTTCAAAATAGAACAATCCCCAAAAGTTGTAAGTCATGATTGACTTCTCTTTTGGGGATTATTTTTAATACATAAAACTTAAGTCTTTTCTAAAGTTTCTATAATTTCTAAAGCCGTTTTTTTAGCAGAAAATGGGTTCTGACCTGTAATTAAATTTCCATCTTGAACCACATGCGGTGCAAATGGAATTAAAGCCTTTTCATAGTCTGCACCATACTCTTTTGCTAACTCTTCGGCATTGTAAGGCACCTTTTTTGCTACCCCTGCTAAAATTTCTTCACTCCATGCAAAGCCAGTTAACTTCTTCCCGTCTATAAGCCGTTTACCATTGGAAAGCCTTACATTTAATAGACCACAGTAGCCATGACATACACTTGAAACAATACCGCCTTTTTCATAAATATTTTTGGTGATTTCTTGAAGTTCTGGGTTATCTAGAAAATCCCACATTACCCCATGACCACCCGTGTAATAGATCACGTCATAATCTTCCCAATGAATATCTGACGGTTTATGTGTATTGGCAAGCAAGGTCATAAATGCCTGATCATCTTCTCTCGCTTTTACCGATTTATCGGCAACCAATGCACCTAGTGATTTTGGTTCAATAGGTGTTTTTCCGCCATTCGGACTCACAATATCCTGAATATATCCTTGTTTTTCAAACTCATCATAGGCGTGGGTAAGTTCACCTAACCATAGGCCTGTGGGTTCATCTACATCTTTATAACGTGAAACATTGGTCACGACATGTAATATGCGTTTAGACATCTTTTCACCTCATTTTTGATATTTATAATTCTGTTCATTGATTTATCAAAGCATAGAAACCTGTTACTGAAAGTGTGTGCTTGGTAAAGTTATGAACTAAAAAAAGAGGCATTCAGCATGCCTCTTTTCAAAATCTGTTGTCTTTATTTTTAATTATTCACGGATAAAGGCTAATAAATCGGCATTAATAATTTCATGGTTCACGGTTAACATGCCATGAGAGAAACCTGGGTAGATTTTGAGTTGGCTATTTTGAAGCAATTCTGCCGATTTCACTCCAGATGTTTTATAAGGTACAACTTGGTCATCATCACCATGCAAGACTAAAACAGGAATGGTGATTTTCTTTAAATCTTCGGTAAAGTCAGTCTGTGAGAACGCCACAATACCATCGTAATGTGCTTTTGCTCCCCCCATCATTCCTTGACGCCACCAGTTGGCAATTATCCCATCAGATGGTTTTGCATCAGGTCGGTTAAAACCATAGAACGGCCCAGATGGAAGATCACGATAAAATTGTGCACGGTTATTCAAAACCTGTTTTTGTAAGTCATCAAATACATCTTTTGGTAAACCTTCGGGATTATTTTCAGTTTGAACCATCAGTGGCGGCACTGCGCTGACAAGCACAGCTTTTGCAACATTTCCTTCACCATGACGAGCGATATAGTGAACCACTTCGCCGCCGCCTGTTGAGTGGCCAATATGAATTGCTTTTTTAATGTTGAGATGTTTAACCACCTCTGCAACATCGTCTGCATAGTGGTCCATATCATGACCATCCCACACCTGACTAGAACGACCATGTCCCCGTCTATCATGAGCTACAACACGATAACCTTGTCCCAAAAAGAAAAGTAGTTGTGTGTCCCAATCATCTGAACTTAAAGGCCAACCGTGATGAAAAAATAAAACTTGGGCATCTTGTGGTCCCCAATCTTTATAGAAAATGTCTACGCCATCTTTTGTGGTTACATATCCCATCTTTATTCTCCTGCTGAAAATCTGCTTATAGGTTCGTTATTAAGGTTTGAATATTTATATCAAGCTTAAAGTTAACTTTAAGGCCAATCATCTTAATCGTATTTTAAAAATAAAATTTATATGAAGACTCTAATTAACTTTGTATCTTTTTAATCTTTAATTGTTTTTATTTTATTTCTTTTTAATTTCAAAGATTTTACATACCAAAATTAAAGCCTTGAATTTCAAGTTAACTTCAACCTTATAGTTTCTAAAAAAGTTCAACTAAAAAAACGATGGACCTTTAACAAAGTTGCTAAATGAACTAGGTGCCTCGACTATCTTACGTTTAGACGTTGTTGAAGATGCTCAGGTAGTATTAAATCTACCAGTTAAAATTTAGTAATCCGTTATTCAATAAGACTAGGAACAGATAAGGCCAAATCCTATCTGTTCCTAGATAATTTAAGCAACATTTTGATTCACTTTTATCTCTTCTAATATTTTTACCAATTCAGTTAAGTTTTGATTTGGATCTAACCACCAATCGACCGTCCAAACCGATAAAACTTCCCAACCTAATCCATTTAAAACCGTTGGTCTAAGTTGATCTCGATCTCGTGCAGTAGCAGCTTTAGCATAGTTTTCACCATCTACAATAACACCTGCAATATAACTACCCGAATTCAGATCATCCTTAATAGCTAAGTCTACACAGCTATCACCCTGTCCTATTCCAAGATCCACACTCCAGCCTTGTTCTTGTAGCTTAGTTTGTAGGTACTGTACGAACTCTTTTTTAGTCTGCTTTTTACTTTGATCAACATAATTTAAATGCAACTGACCACTGCGAGCAAAAACTAGGAAGTCTTTTAAATCTCTTACGCCCTCACTATTGGTGCGTGCCAAATTAATTTCTTCTGGACTCAAGGCAGAGAAAACATGTAAACCTTGACGGGCGCGAGTAATTGCTACATTTAGACGGCGCTGACCGCCTTGACGGTTAAGCGCACCAAAATTCATTGATAAGCGACCATCCTGATCTTTTGCATAGGTAATGGAGAAAACGATAATATCGCGTTCATCTCCTTGCACATTTTCTAAATTCTTAACGAATAAAGGTTCAATGCCTGATTTACTGAGTGTCTCTAACTCAGGATGATTTGCTAGCTCATTATCCAACAAATCTTCAATCAACTTTTGCTGCGTCATATTGAAAGTCACAACACCTAAGGTCAAAGGGTTCTCTTGTCCTAACTGTGACTGTAAATGCTGAATAATAAATTCAACAATTGCTTTAGCTTCATTCGTATTGGTACGCGTATCCCCTTTGTCGTAGACACCCTCAACCATATGAAGTTTTACAGCGGTATCTTTAGCAACAGGTGCAGGGAAAGTAAATAAACCACCTTTGTAGTATTTCTGGTTACTAAACTGAATAAGACTTTCATAACGACTACGATAATGCCAGTTCAAAGCCAATTCAGGTAACTGAGCAGCAAGACATTCATCCAGAATACTTTCTAAATCTTCAGTGACTTCTTCATCAACCTCTTCTTCAGAATCTCCCTTACCAAAGAAGCTTGTTGGCGGCATTTGTTTATTATCACCCACCACAATTGACTGCTTGCCTCTCGCTAATGCACCAATCGCATCCCATACTGGAATCTGTGAAGCTTCATCGAAAATCACCACATCAAATTTTGCTTCAGTATCCAGATATTGAGCCACAGATAACGGACTCATTAATAAGCATGGCTTTAGCCCCACTAATACGTCAGGAATCTGGCGCATTAGTTCACGTACAGGAATATGACGACGTTTCTTGCCCAATTCTTTATTTAGAACAGTCCACTGTGCCTTATATTTATCTTGTTCACTAAAAATAGCATTCCAACGATGAATAATCTCATGACTCGCAGCAAGCTGGTGTTCTCTATCTTGCTGTGCAAAAGTCTGAATTTTCTGTTCATGTTGCTGGCTATTGAATTGATTTAATTCTGGATGTTGACTAAATTGATGAGTAATCCAGTGTCTTGCTAAATTAATATTCAAGCTTTTTAAAGCAGCATCCAGTTCCAATCGGGTATTTAAAAGTTCAAAGGCGAAGGGTTTTAATCCTTGTTTAATCAACTGGCTCTTTATAGCTTGCCAATTTAACCAATGTCTCCAAGATGAACTGTGTTGCTGTAATTGCTTTTGTCTTTCAAGAATTTCACTAAAATTAATATCTAGATATGGAGTGAGTTGGATATCGCCTTTCAGTGCATGATCATTCAACAATTGACCGAATGTATTTTCCACCTGAGCTATATTTTGTTTTATTTCATCCAAACTATTATTTTTACTAAACTCTACAGCTTTTAATAAAGTTGCTTGATCTGTAATTGTTGATGCAACGATTTGCTTAATTTCTTGCCACTGATTGTGAATAGTTTCAAAACTTTGCCATGCACTATCTTCACCCTGCCAGTAAGAACCCAATTTACTTGCCAACTGATTTTCACATTCAGTGAATTGTCGTTGTTGACTTTGGATATGTTGCAATATTGGCAAGTCATGAGCAACTGCCAAAGCTGTAGGACGTTGAGTTGAGTTTTGATAAGTTTTGACTAAGTTTCTCAGTTGGAATTTAGCGAACCATGAAAATGGGAAAATTTTTGATTCTGCTTCACGCCATTTAAAGGCAATTTGATTTAAATCTGCTTGATAAACTTGAGATTGGTATTGTCCAACTAACGAAGAACGTTGCTGTTTTAAATCTTGGACTAACTGCTTCGCTTGTATAATCGTGTTTAAATCTAAATCTTTAATAACACTTAATAATTTTAAATCAGTTTGCTGAACAAGATCGGATAATGCCGTAAAAATAGAGACATCATGTTTAACCTGACTCAGATTTTTCTTTTCCCCAAATCCATAAACTTCTTGCCAAATAGAAACTGAACTTTGCAAACGCTGTATCTGATCTACAAGTTGATCTTGCAATATTTGATATTGTTCTTGCCATGCTAGGCTCCAAATCGGCTCAGACAAACCTTCCGCAAAACCATTCAATACATCTTTAACATTTTCATTGACGAGCTGACGTAAACTTACAGCTTGTGTCACGCTCTCACTCAGTAGCTCACGTTTTTCTGCTGTTAATGTCGCAATATTGATATCAGGAAAACGTAAATGCGGTGTATCCCGATAACGAAGTTCATCACTCATTGCGGCATACAAACTCCAGCCAATAGGGTGTGATGTATGGAGATTTTTTACATGTTGATTCAGCTCATCTCGTGTTTGAATTAATCTGTCTGAAAGTTTCTGCCATTCTGTTGTTTTAGGTTGAGCACTTAAAAAGTAAGGATCATTATTTTTCTGCGCTCTTTCTCTCAGTTGATCCAGTACTTCCATTTTTTGGGATTTGGATGAGTGTAACTGCAAACACAATTCACTTAAGCCAATTTGTGTCAAACGGCGATAAACAACTTCTAAAGCAGCCATTTTTTCAGATACGAATAACACGGATTTACCATCCGCCAAACATTGAGAGATCATATTGGTAATGGTCTGTGACTTACCTGTACCAGGAGGACCTGACAATACAAAGGTGCGTCCTAATGCTGCGGACATGACTGCAGCTAACTGCGAAGAGTCAGACGATAAAGGAGTAAATAATTGTTGTGGCTTATATTGTTGGTCTAATTGAGCAGGTTGAGGGAATTCATCTTGTTTAATAAAAGGTTCCCGTGGGGATTCAATTAGATGATTTACTACTGCTTGATTTTTCAGTTCATCCATCCGTGAAGACAAATCAAGCCACATTAAATATTTAGAGAATGAGAATTGACCAATAGCAGCCTCAGCTTTTACTTCCCATCCTGCTATATTTACAATCGCCTTCCGTACAATATGTAAAACCTGATTGACATCTACACCGGAGTCATCTGCTGGTAATGGATTCAAGCCAGCAATATCAAGTTCAAAGTCTTGTCTTAATAGTTGTAATAGAGTGGAGTTAAAACGTGGTTCATCATCGTACATAAATAGACGATAGCCTGTTTTAGCCGTCTCACGCGTAATCTGTACAGGAATAAGTAGTAATGGGGCCTTAAAAGTACGTTTCGAGCGTTCTGACTCTTTCCACTCAAGAAAACCAACCGCAAGAAATAATGTATTAGCCCCGCCTTCCTCTAAAGCAGTACGCGAAGCACGATAGACTTCAATCAGGCGCTTTTCTAATAAGGGTGTATCTAAAGGACTAAATAATAATTTTCTAGAAAGGCTTTCATCAACATACTGATAAATATGTTGGCTTTCATTTTCACGCTGGACATCTTTTAGCGAAATACTATCAATACTCTTAAATAAAAAACCCTCCTGATTTGCAAGCGCATCTTCAAGTTTGCTTAGTGTTAACTCAGAGCACTGTAAAGGAATACTGTAACGGTTATCTTTAAAATTTAAGAGTTTATTACGAAGACTTAAATCTAATAATCGACGTAACCAACGATCAACCCTTGTAGTTTTACTTTCAACAGAACGGTCAACATCGTAATTAGGAATAGATGCAGATGCCCATTCAATCTCTGTTTCATCTAGGTGATTCTGCTTTTCCAGATGTGCAGAAATTGGTTTAATACCACGCAATCGAGACTGACGAACATCAATTGCAAGATAAAATTTATTCTGACGAGATTCATCCTTAATATACTGTCTTGCAGTTTCAAGTGCGGAAGTGAATTTTGCTTGTTGTGTAAGTAACGTCGTTTCTATAAAAACGATCTCACCCAAATCATAACGTTTTCTTAATGCCTGAATATCATCAATAATTAAATCAACATTTGGGGTTTCATTTAACCAAACACCAAGATAGGCATGTCCTTCTTCAATAATAATTAACGTATCAAGACCAATTTGTTCAGCCAAGGCACTTAACAACATTGTAGTATCTAAACAGCACGCCAGTTTTTCTTCAAAAATCTGCTTTGCCAAACGGATTCGTTGGCCCGATTTAACAAAGCTTGCAGGGTTAACAATATAATGAATATCTTGTTGTAATAAAGATTCCCATAGTGCATTCAACTGAGATAGAACAGAATCCCGATCTCGTTCTAAATATCCACTTAATGAACCGAGTTGTTTTGTTTTTAAGATCTCACTCGCTTTAACTAAAATTGGGCTGAGTGCTGAAGAATTAGGTTGTGAAAAACTCGCCAACAACTCAATTGGCTGACGTTCTCCGCCCCAAGTATCAATAGTTAATACATCTATTTCTAACCGCTGTTCTGCCAGCACTTCTTCTTTTTCATTCAACCAGAGTACGTCAATACTCCCTTTCATATTTTCAGGTAGCTCTTGCAACATTTGAATATCAAAAGCTAATTTTGGTTTATCTAGAGCTAAGACTTGATCACTTTCTAAGCTTGAAATATGGATGGTATGTTCTTTGAAATATTCAGGATTAGAACGAATAATAATTCGAGAGTCAGAAATTGTTTCAGTAGAAGATATTAGAACTTGTCGGATTAGGGGCACTGAATTTTGCTGTAAAACGAAACTCAAAGCTGAAGCACAATCAACTTGTAATGAATATTCAGAATTAGTTTTTTGTTTATTGTCAACTTCTGACATTATTTACCCCTTATCAATTTTATTAGATCTAATTAAAGATGTGCTTAAAAACTAAAGGTACAATATTAAATGATTTATGTCTTATTTTAAAATTAAACAAACAGCAATATTAAATCTTTCTTGGCTGAGAAAAGTAAATTCTTAGTCTTAACAGGAGATTGTTTTTAACTACGCTTGAAAGTTTACAGATGACTTTCAAGCGTAGTTAATCAGACCACTATTGATAAGTTTAACTTAAAAAACTTTTTTTACAGACACTGTAAATGTTGAGTCAATCGGATTTGAAATAGGTGCATCTGGCTCACCATTACTATACTTTTTATAGAACCCATTTTTATCCCAAGCTTTGGTATAGGCCACCCCCGTATTCCAACCATCGCCTAAATCCTTAATAAGCTCGACTTTTATATCTTGGAAATTAGCTTCCGAGAAATTTTTAATTCTTTCATAGCCATAATGGGCACCAAAAGTCCAAGTGTCATTTATTGGCTGTGTAAAAGTTAAATCCAGATATGTAGTTCCTCTTGAACGTTTACCCTCAGGGCCGCCCATCGTCTTGGAGTTATAGCCAGCATAATCTGGGGTGTAGGTAATAAAGTATTTAAGCGTTAAAGGTCCATAACCAATTTGAGGCACAATTTCGCCATAGTTATAACTGGTACTGCCCGTTTCAGGCGTGCTTTCAGCTCCCGGATAGTAGTAATAAAAAACCGTCATGCCAGCCGAAAACTTATCGAAAGTTTTTATATAACCTGCATAAAAATCCCACTCAACTGAAGCATCTCTAAGATAGTTAGAACTCACATTCGATGCCCAAGTACCTACAAATAATCCATTCGGATTTGCATAATCTAAACCAATCTGTAAAGCTGGCTTACCCCATGTTTGTTGGAAACCACGTGATATATATTGACTCGCGAAGGTTACATTTGCACTGTATGGAGAAATTTGTTCTTGTTCATTTAATTGTTCAGCATGTACAACACCAGTAGACATAATGAGAGAAGCTAGTCCTAAAATTTTTCTCATTCAATAATTCCTTTTACATATTACCTATAGGTTTAAAGTTTTAAAATAACATGAAAATTCAATTTTAATCGTATTAAAAAGTTATAAATTCAAATTTCTAGACACTTGTTCTTCGCTATAGATCTCTTCAATACAATCTAAAATTTTAGGAATATACGAACTTTGATCCATGTTGCGCATAGATAGAGAAATAGGACTATAAGCTTCTAAGTCTAAGATATTTAAGTAAGTTAGATTCTTCATTCCAATGTCACAGGCACTTTCCGGAATAATACAAATACCCTCACCCGATGCCACTAATCCCAATGCCATATGAATTTCGCGGACTTCTGTAAGTTTGGCTGGAATTAAACCCAACTTGGTAAATAAAGCTTGAATGGTGGTCGAAAAATTTGGCTTAGGTGTAGTGGGATAAGAAAAAATCGTCTCATTAATGATTTGAGATAAGTAAATTCCTGAATCTTGAAATTCACTTAATGGATGCTTTTTATGAATCGCTAATTTTAATTTTTCTTTTCTGAGTAAAAGTCTCTTAATGGCAGGATCACTAATGGGTAATCGACCAAAACCTAAATCGATTTTGCCTAACTTTAAAGCTTCAACCTGATCTCGTGTTCCACATTCAATCAGTTCAACATGGATGTCAGGATTTTTTTGTCTAAATAGATAAATGACCTGTGGTAAGCGTCCGTAAAGAAGTGAACTAACATAGCCAACTTTGACAATGTTCTCTACCAGCTTCATTTTTTTAGCCATAGAAGCTGCTTGAGCCGTATGCGTTAAAATCTGCACAGCATGTTGGTAAAAAAACAGACCTGCTTCTGTCGCTTTTAATGGACGAGAGCCCTTCACAAACAAATCAATGCCTAACTCTTCCTCTAGTTTTTTGATTTGACGTGTTAAAGGTGGCTGGGCAATAAAAAGCTTTTCTGCGGCTTTAGTCAGACTTTGTTCTTCAACAACGGTAACAAAATAACGTAGATGTCTTAATTCCATTAATATACCTTTTTAGTATCTTAAAATACCGTTCTATATCTATTTTAGGCTATTACATTCTTCTATGGTATGTAAACAAGTTTGAAATAGTTGAAACTTCATGTATAGAACCATAGAAACCATACTTGTGGATATTCCAACTATCCGTCCTCACCAGTTGTCTGTAACCACAATGCGTACTCAGACTTTGGTGCTCGTTAAAATTACGACCATGGATGGTATTGTCGGTTGGGGTGAAGCGACCACCATTGGTGGACTGAACTATGGTGAAGAAAGTCCTGAAAGTGTCAAAGCCAATATTGATACTTACTTTGCACCATTACTCGCATCAGTTAAAGATTTAAACGTTGCTCAAACACTAAAACTGATTCGTAAAAATATTAATGGTAACCGTTTTGCGAAATGCGCCATTCAAACTGCCCTACTTGATATTCAGGCAAAACGTTTAGGCGTGCCATTAAGCGAAGTTTTAGGTGGTCGTCTGCGTAATAGTTTACCTGTACTTTGGACGCTCGCGTCTGGTGATACAGAAAAAGATATTGCTGAAGCTCGGAAAATGATTGAGTTGAAACGTCATAACACGTTCAAACTCAAAATCGGTGCACGCCCTTTGCAACACGATGTTGATCATGTGATTGCAATTAAAAAAGCACTAGGTGCAGATATTAGTGTACGTGTCGATGTAAATCGTGCATGGTCAGAGCTGGAATGTATCCAAGGTATTCAACAGCTGCAAGATGGCGGAATTGATTTAATTGAACAGCCCTGTGCTATTCAAAATACTGAAGCACTTGCTCGTTTAACACATCGTTTTGATGTGGCAATCATGGCGGATGAAGCTTTAACTGGGCCAGACAGCGCATACCGTATTGCAAAAAGCCATGGGGCTGACGTATTTGCGGTAAAAATTGAACAATCTGGTGGTCTGATCGAAGCATGTGAAGTGGCCAAGGTTGCAGGTTTGGCGGGAATCGATCTTTATGGCGGTACCATGCTTGAAGGCCCTGTAGGTAGCATTGCTTCTGCTCATGCATTTGCAACTTTTGAAACATTAGCATTCGGTACTGAATTATTTGGTCCGTTATTGCTTACCGAAGAAATTTTGAAAGAACCGCTACGTTACGAAAACTTTGAATTGCACTTGCCAACAGCTCCGGGCTTAGGCATTGAAATTGATGAAGATAAAGTCGAGAAGTTACGTCGTTAAGGCAACAGGATAAGGAGTTTCCCATGTTATTTCATGTACGTATGGATGTGCATATTCCACTTGATATGCCAGCCGACAAAGCAAATGAAATTAAGGCCGTTGAAAAGGCTTATTCGCAAGATTTACAACGTCAAGGTAAATGGCGTCACATCTGGCGAGTTACAGGCCAGTATTCAAACATCAGTATTTTTGATGTAGAGAGCAATGAAGAGTTGCACAATATTTTACAGGGATTACCTCTCTATCCTTACATGAACATCGAAGTGATGGCACTTAATCGTCACCCTTCTTCTGTTCGTGATGATGATTCGTAAACCAAGAAGAATTTTTTAAATGTGATTTCTGAAGTCCATTTAAAAACTAAGCATATTTATTCAGAAGGTAACAAGGAACGTGGCAGCAACAATTCGCTAGCAAAACAAAATGCCCGCAACACTGCCACCCAAAACCGTATTGCATACTTAAGGAGTTTTAGTATGAACCGTCAACAAATTGATGCGCTTGTAAAACAAATGAATGTCGACACAGCTAAAGGCCAAGTCGATGAACGTGTTCAGCAAATTGTAGTGCGCCTTCTCGGGGATTTATTTCAAGCCATCGAAGACTTAGACATCCAACCTTCAGAAGTATGGAAAGGTTTGGAATATTTCACAGATGCAGGTCAAGCAAACGAACTTGGACTTTTAGCAGCCGGCTTAGGTTTAGAGCACTATCTTGATTTACGTGCAGATGAAGCTGATGCCAAAGCTGGTCTTACTGGTGGCACACCTCGTACCATCGAAGGTCCACTTTACGTAGCTGGTGCGCCTGAATCTGTTGGTTTTGCGCGTATGGATGATGGCACTGAAACAGGCAAAATCGATACCTTAATTATTGAAGGTACTGTGACTGATGCCAATGGCAATATCATTGAAAATGCAAAAGTTGAAGTATGGCATGCTAACAGCTTGGGTAATTACTCATTCTTTGATAAGTCTCAATCTGACTTCAACTTACGCCGTAGTATTTTGACTGATGCTGATGGTAAGTATGTTGCGCTAACGACTATGCCTGTTGGTTATGGTTGCCCTCCAGAAGGTACAACTCAAGCCCTTCTTAACAAATTAGGCCGTCATGGTAACCGTCCATCTCACGTTCACTACTTCGTTTCTGCGCCAGGTTTCCGCAAGCTGACTACTCAATTCAACATTGAGGGTGATGAGTACTTATGGGATGACTTTGCCTTCGCTACTCGTGACGGTTTAGTTGCAACAGCAGTTGATGTAACTGACCCTGCTGAAATTCAACGCCGTGGTTTAGATCACGCTTTCAAACACATCACATTTAACATCGAACTTGTTAAAGATGCCGCTGCTGCACCTTCAACTGAAGTTGAACGTCGTCGCGCTAGCGCTTAATTGAAAGTGTATGTGAGTTAAAAGTTCGCTTTTGACTCACAAAATTTATTCCATTTATTACTACCATTAAGAATTTAAATAAATTTTTAGCGGTAGTAATACATCACGTTACCTCATGCTCTAAGGTTTCTCACATGATTGACAAAAGTAAGTCCTCTCTTAGCGAGGTTCTATCGCAGATTAAAGATGGTGCTACCATCCTGATTGGTGGTTTTGGTACCGCAGGACAACCCGCTGAACTCATTGATGGACTGATTGAACTCGGTGTTAAAGACCTGACTATTGTCAGCAACAATGCCGGTAATGGCGATTACGGTCTGGCTAAACTGCTTAAAGCTGGTTCGGTTAAAAAAGTCATCTGTTCTTTCCCACGTCAGTCAGACTCTTATGTGTTTGATGAACTGTACCGTGCTGGGAAAGTAGAGCTTGAAGTAGTACCGCAAGGTAATCTGGCTTGCCGTATTCAGGCAGCTGGGATGGGGCTTGGTGCTGTATTTACCCCAACAGGCTTTGGAACACTTCTAGCTGAAGGCAAAGAAACCCGCCAGATCGATGGCAAAGACTACGTACTTGAATATCCAATTAAAGCTGACTTTGCCTTGATTAAAGCCTACAAGGGCGATCGCTGGGGCAATCTGGTTTACCGTAAATCTGCACGTAACTTTGGCCCAATTATGGCTATGGCTGCTGATGTCACCATTGTTCAGGTTTCTGAGGTAGTAGAGTTAGGTGGATTAGATCCAGAGCACATCATCACCCCAGGTATTTTTGTACAGCACGTTGTTCAAGTACAGCCCGCACAGTAAGCAATAAGGAGAAATAACATGAGCTACCAGAAACTCAGCCGTGACCAGATTGCAAAACGTGTGGCACAGGACATTCCTGATGGTGCATATGTGAACTTGGGCATTGGCTTGCCAACCAAGATTGCGAGCTATTTACCCAACGACAAAGATATTTTCCTTCATTCTGAAAATGGTTTATTGGCTTTTGGCCCACCCCCAGTGGAAGGTGAAGAAGACCCTGAACTGATTAATGCGGGCAAAGAATTTGTGACCATGCTTGAAGGTGGCAGCTTTTTCCACCATGGCGACTCATTTGCCATGATGCGTGGTGGACACCTTGATATTGCGGTACTTGGAGCCTTTCAGGTTGCTGCTAATGGTGACTTGGCGAACTGGCACACGGGTGCACCGAATGCGATTCCTGCGGTGGGTGGTGCGATGGATTTAGCTGTGGGTGCCAAGAAAGTATTCATCACCACGGACCATGTGACCAAGCAAGGTGAGCCGAAGATTGTGGCTGAGCTGAGCTATCCGGTAACGGGTAAGCACTGTGTTGACCGTATTTACACCGACCTGTGTGTGATTGATGTGACCAAAGATGGTTTGAAAGTGATTGAGAAAGTTGAAGGTCTTAGCTTTGATGAGTTACAGGCTTTAACGGGTGCAACTTTGATTGATGCCACGAATTAAGTTTGTAAATGATGTAGTCGCTACAGTTAATAAATAGCATCACGGCCTTGAATTACATTGATATTCAAAAGCCTTTTGTATAGGCAATACCTTACTTTTCAAAGATGAAAAGTAACAAAAATCTATGTTGAACAGAGGAGGCTTCCTTGCCTCCCTGTCCAACGGGTGACATCCATGTCACCTGTCACGATAGCAAACTGCTAGTGGATACGAGGTGGCGACATGGATGTCGCCTCGTTGCTCAGCACAACAGGGATGTTGTGTCTGAGTAACAAAGGGTTTTGTCACTTTTGCCCTGTCAAAAGTGAGGCATTGCCTATGCAAAGGAAGAATGGATAAACCCATCATTTGTGGCAATGACAGCAACAGATTTCAAAATGGAAATGTAAGAATGAAAAATGCTTATATCATCGATGCCATCCGTACTCCATTCGGCCGTTACGCCGGTGGCCTTGCACCTGTCCGTGCCGATGACCTTGGCGCTGTGCCGATTAAAGCGCTCATGCAGCGTAACCCGAATGTAGATTGGGAACAGGTCGATGATGTGATCTATGGCTGCGCCAACCAAGCCGGTGAAGACAACCGTAACGTTGGCCGTATGTCAGCACTTCTAGCTGGTTTACCGTATCAGGTTCCAGCAACCACTATTAACCGTTTATGTGGTTCATCACTCGATGCCATTGCCATTGCTGCCCGTGCCATTAAAGCAGGTGAAGCAAATCTAGTGATTGCAGGTGGTGTAGAAAGCATGAGCCGTGCACCTTATGTGATGGGTAAGTCTGACAGTGCTTTTGGCCGTAGCCAGAAGATTGAAGACACCACCATGGGCTGGCGTTTCATTAACCCTCAATTTAAAGAATTGTATGGTGTAGATACCATGCCCCAGACTGCCGAAAACGTGGCTGAAAAGTTCAACGTGAATCGTGCAGATCAGGACCAGTTTGCCTTGGTGAGCCAACAACGCACCGCAAGCGCGCAAGCCAAAGGCTTTTTTTCTAAAGAAATCGTGGCAGTTGAAATCCCTCAGCGTAAGGGAGATGCTGTTGTGATTGATACCGATGAACAACCACGTGCTTCAACCCTTGATGGCTTAAGCAAACTTAAACCAGTTGTAAAGGCTGATGGCACAGTGACTGCGGGTAATGCTTCGGGCATTAACGATGGTGCTGCAGCTCTACTCATTGCTTCTGATGAAGCAGTTCAAGCTTATAACTTAAAACCGCGTGCCAAGATCATTGCTTCAACAGCGGTGGGTGTAGAACCACGCATTATGGGTTTCGCTCCGGCACCTGCGATTAAAAAATTACTTAAACAAGCCAACCTGACTTTAGAGCAGATGGATGTGATTGAGCTGAATGAAGCTTTTGCTGCGCAAGCATTAGCAGTGACCCGTAATTTAGGTTTACCTGATGATAGCAACAAGGTCAATCCAAACGGCGGTGCAATTGCTTTAGGTCATCCACTCGGTGCTTCAGGTGCACGCCTAGTCACTACAGCTTTAAACCAGCTTGAACAAACAGGTGGACGTTATGCCTTATGTTCAATGTGTATTGGTGTAGGCCAAGGTATTGCTTTGATTATTGAACGTATTGAAGCACTTTAAGGAGAAACAAATGCCATCTTTCCAATCTGCCGATGCACAAATTAACTATCAAACTTTTGGCGAACCTTCTTCCCCTGCTTTGGTGTTTTCCAATTCTTTGGGCACCAACTATGGCATGTGGCAAAAACAGTTTAACGAGTTAAAAGATCATTTTTTTGTGATCTGCTATGACACACGTGGTCACGGTTCATCATCTACACCTGACGGCCCATACACTGTAGAGCAGTTAGGTCAAGATGTTGTTCGATTACTGGACCATTTAAATATTAGCAAAGCTGCTTTTTGTGGTATTTCTATGGGCGGTTTAACGGGGCAATGGCTGGCAATTTACTACCCTGACCGTTTTAGTCATGTGGTTGTGGCAAATACTGCCGCTAAAATTGGGCAAGAACAAGCATGGCTTGACCGTGCAAGATTAGTACGTGAGCAAGGTTTACAACCGATCGCAGCCACAGCAGCTTCGCGATGGTTTACAGATCCCTTTATCCAAAGTCACGCTTCAATTGTCAACAACCTGTGTAACGACTTAAGTGCTGGCAGCGCAATGGGTTATGCCAATTGTTGTGAGGCTTTGGCTAAAGCGGATGTCCGTGAGCAGTTAAAAGACATCAAAATTCCTGTATTAGTGATTGCTGGAACTCAAGACCCTGTAACGACTGTTGCAGATGGTGAATTTATGCAGCAACGCATTCCGCAATCAAAACTTGCAGAAATAGATGCCTCACATATTTCCAATGTCGAGCAGCCAGAAGCCTTTAATAAAATCTTAAAAGATTTTTTATTAGGTTAATTTTAATAGCTCAAAAGAAATGGCCTATAAAGGCCATTTTTTATATCTCGTAGAATCTTTAAACTTAATAGCGAATCATGACCGATTTTAATTCGGTGTAATCTTCAATAAATGCATCCGAAAACTCTCTACCAATTCCTGAAGCTTTCACGCCACCAAATGGAACCGATGGGTCTAAGAAAGTATGCATATTCACCCACAAGGTCCCTGCTTCAATTTTAGGAATTAAACGTAAGGCTTTAGACAGATCATTTGTCCAAATACTTGCAGTTAAACCAAAGCGCGACTGATTCATAAGCTGAATAAGCTCTTCATCAGTTTCGAATGGCATTACTCCGACCACTGGTCCAAAGGTTTCCTCTGAAAATAAAGGATCATCGGTATTTTTGAAGGAAATTAAAGTCGGCTGCACAAAATATCCTGTCTGATCTAAAGCCTCACCCCCTGCAATAATCTGGTTGTTTGCTTTTGCCATATCTAAATAATGTTTCACTTTATGAAAGTGTGGCTGATTAGAGAGTGGGCCAAACATACTTCCCTCATCCATTGCTGACCCAATTTTGAATTGAGATAGTGCTTTAGAAAGTTTCTCGACCAGTTCATCATATTTTGTGTGGTGTACAAAAAAACGCTCTGGAGATGCGCAAACTTGACCTTGATGCACAAAAGTTGCTTGTAACAGAGTCGGTAAAATCTCATCGATATTTGCATCAGCCAAAACAGCTATGGCATTTTTACCACCCAGCTCCAGACTGACACGGGTTAAATCACTGCTCATCGCGAGCTTACCAATGGCAATGCCCGTTGATACTGAACCTGTAAACGAGACTTTCTTAACGAGTGGCGATTCAATTAAATATTGTCCTGTATCCCCTTTACCCGTAACCACATTAATTACACCAGCTGGAATACCTGCCTCGATGGCAAGTTCGGCTAACCGTAATAAAGACAAGCTGGCAAACTCACTTGGCTTAAGCACAATGGTACAGCCAGTTGTTAAAGCTGAGCCAATTTTCCAAACACCAATCATCAGTGAAAAATTCCAAGGCACAATACCTGCGACTACACCAATCGGTTGTCTTAAAGTAAAGGCCGTATATTTTTCACCTTGCATTGATGGAATAGAAGGTTGCATGGTTTGGCCATTAATTTTGGTTGCCCAACCAGCAAAATATCTTAAGAAAATAACAGATTGTGCCACTTCAAGATGGCGGGAAATATTGATGAGTTTTCCAGTAGATAAAGTCTCAAGCTGAGCAAGTTCTTCACCATATTGCTCAATTAAATCTGCCAACTTGTTCAGTTTAACGCCACGTTCATACGGCGTAGTTTCGGCCCAAGCATTTTGAAAAGCATGTTCAGCACTTTTCACGGCACTTTCGACATCGTGTTGACTACCAATACTAATTTGAGCAACCACTTGTTCAGTCGATGGATTTACAATATCTACTTTATCTAAATGCTCAGCAGCAACTAATTTTCCATCAATAAAATGTCCATGTTGACGCGCCATAAATTGCTGTACGCTTGCTAAAATTTGAACTTCACTCATTTTTATTTCTCTCAATTCATTTAAAAGGATCTATTAATAGATGTATTGCAGAATCAACTGTGCATACACATTGGTTTTGTCATCGTAGTTTTGAGTGCCGCCACTCTGGATATCCTGTTTAGGCTTATAGAGTCCAACCAACGGAATAACGTTGAATTTTTTATTGACGGACCAAACCGAGAACACATCCAGCTCATGTCCATCCACATTACTTAAAAACTTATTTACTGTTTTGAACTTATAGGCCAAAGCACCTAACATGAAATTTTCTTTTAGATTCATACTGTAAGAGACTTGATGGATATCTGCATTTTTATTAAATGGGCCAGCATAATTTCCAGCAACTTCTCCCTGAAACCACGTGCCAAAACCGACCGTATTCCCATAAAACATTGGATCGTATTGGTCTGAAAAATGGCTAAAACGGTAACCTAATGAGGGCGTATATTTTGAAGATAAAAAGTTATAGTTCAGCCCTACGTAACCTGCATTTTCTTGACTATCTTTTTTATCTTGAATAACAAACTCAGACTTAACTTGTAGCTCTGGTAAAAGTTGATAATTCAAACGCAAAGCATAGTTTTTAAGATCTTCGCGCCCTGAGACGTGTTCAGCATCTTCAAGGTCTAATACATTTAAGTAAGTAAATCCAACGCCCTTATCTTTAAGCTGATACATCAGATCAGTTACAAAGAGTTCAGATGAAAATTGTGCTTTATTATTCGATTTTAAATAAGCCAGTTTTAGCGTTGTATTCTCTTGCGGTTTGTATTGAAGCTGACTGGTAAAATCAAAACTTCGCCGAGCTGCCAGATAATATGCTCCGCCTCGGTCTAAGGCGCCATCTGCTGGAGGTTTTCCGAGATTTAATGCATCACCCGCAATGAAAAAACCATCACCAATCATGATATTTTGTCGACCAATACTTAAATCATAGGTCGTTAATTCATCTTTATTGGTACCGTCTTTAAAGCCAATGATCCATTCATTTACATCTGTTTTGCGCTCTTTGCCATTACTATTTTGGCCTGCGTCACCATCGCCAAATGTTGCTGAGCTTATACCGCTCAAACTTGCATAGAGCTGATTGTTTTTAAAGGTGTATTGTCCTTTCGCACCATATTTAAGATGGCCTTCTTGCCAATTGATTCTTTCGTCATCTAGGTTTTCACCGTTGTAACTTTTACCGCTGCTAAAAGCCCCAAAAGTTGCTTCAAAAGTCGGTTTAATTTCAAGCTCACCAGCATGCACAGTTGAAAAAAATGAGACAAAGAGAGTCCCTCTCATCACTTGAGAAAGTAGAGTTTTCATACAGAATTCCTTTTTGCGAACGGCTTACCAGCGCTCAGGAATGGGTAACTTATTCTTTACCCATTCTGGCTCATGCACATTTTTAGTGATGGTCGTGCTGCGTGTTTTGCTCTTCTTCACCCAAGTTTAAAGTCGGGGTGTTGTCAAAGAAGTTCCAAGGTTTGATGAGCGTATTGACCCACTCTGTAGGCATGATTGGCCATTCTTCAGCACGTGCCACATGCGTTGTCCCAGTTGTCATCCAAACCACGAGGTCTTTATTTTCAATATTTTCGTTGTTGCCAATGAATTGTCCTAACCCTGTGTCATGAGTCGAACGGTTTGAATATTTACCTTCAGGATAGCGCTCGTCTGGATTGTACTGAGTCACCCAAATTTGCTTATCCATAAAGTTCAAACGTTTAAATAACCATTCGTCTTTAGAAAAATTAGCACCTTTCGCAACAGGGTGTGTTCCACCCGCAAACGGAATCAATTGGTAAGAAACCGGATTACCTAATTTATTTTCCTTATTGAAATTCGTGAGTAAGCGAATAGTGGATGGATCAAATTTTTCAGCCGCATTTTGCTCATTCGTAATGACTTTACTGTCAATTTGCATTGAGCTTGTACGAACACCACCTTTGTCATTGGCTTTCACTACAGGGTCCATATGCATAAAGCTGTTGTTTTCTCCATCTACGTCCATGTCTAAGCGGAAGTTATAGATGTGTTGATGCGTTGTACCCACAATATTATGGTCAATTAAAGTTCCATATTTAGTGTCTTCTTTTGCGGTACTGTCATGCATGGTGCGTGATTTAACGCCTTTAACAGCTTCAATACCCGTTGCACCCGCATTAATTCCAATTACACCATTTTGGGCAAATACCCAGTCAAACATGTAATCATAGTTTCCAACTGTACTAATCCAGCGCACCACAAGTTCACGGCGGGCCTCACTGGCATCTTGATTACCAAAAATTTCGTGATGTTTATATTCAGGTCCAGCATAACGTTCAAATACAGCAATGGCATTTGGAATTACTTGTGGCTGGCCTTTATAGTCTGCAATCACGGCATCAAGTAAAACTGCGTTGTCGGGCGCATCTGTTCCCGGAAGAATAGATGAGGTAAGTGTTCCCATACCATATTCGCCAGAGTCTAAATAAGATTTGAAGTACCATCCAATATCAGGGTCGCCATATGGAACTACCATTCCACCCAAGTTCCCTTCATACATG
Organism: Acinetobacter sp. M5A5_2a; assembly: GCF_053345265.1. NCBI lineage: Bacteria > Pseudomonadati > Pseudomonadota > Gammaproteobacteria > Moraxellales > Moraxellaceae > Acinetobacter > Acinetobacter sp. M5A5_2a. The sequence goes on from NZ_JBKEZV010000008.1 coordinate 63,323, forward strand.
ACTTTCCGCTTCACACCTTTATCCTTATAGGTCACCGTTGAAAGCTGCAAGCCCACACGAGAATCTAGTGCCACATGTAAACACCAGTTCCCCCAATGTATGGTTTGACCTGTAATGCTAAAGTTCTTACCCTCTGGTTCAGTAATATTGAGTGGTTTTAGCTTACTTGCTACGGGCTTATTCGACATATAAGGTCGATTTGCCATTGGCACAGGAATGATCGCACCTTCTTCAATCTTAATAATTTTTTCTTTATCTAAATCGACTACAGCAACTAGGTTCTCAATAGGATGTGCCCAGTAGTTACCATCTCCAGTGTCTAGGTAAGCGACAACTTTTAATATATTGAGTTGTTTATCAAGTCCATCTTTACCGCCAAAATATCCAACAGTTAGTGGTGTAGCAATCACTTTCTTCACATCGGTAATGCCACGTTTCCGTAAAGCGTCTTGATATTCTTTACTTGTCTCAATTACACGCTGTACGGCTTCAAAATTATCTAGAAGCACCATTCCATGAGTGTCTTTAAGTACATTCCATTTTGTGACTTGTTGAGTGTTAAGATTAACTTCACCTTCAATCGCTTGACTGCCCTTTAACAAAATAAATGAGGCAATACGATCTTCTTTAAATTCTTTGTGATTAATAAAGTAATCCCAGACTTTGGCTTTTTCCGGTTCTTTTAACTTTAACTCGGCAAAACGCATATTTTTATAGGCGTATTTCGAGCGGTTAATCACATCAAATGTCTTTTTAATTTCGTTAGAATTTAAGCTATTGAGTGGATGAAAGGTATTTTCAATTTTAAAAGTTTGATCTAAACCAGACTGGAATACTTCATTAAAAAAATCTTTTCCAATAACAGGTTTACCATCTTTAATTAATAAAGGCACGCTGAGCTTGAAAGGTTTGCCATTCACCAAAACCTGATCTGAATTAGGTTTAGCTCGAACCACCATAGAACCTTTGGTGATCATATAAGTATTGGTAAAATCATCTTTTACAACTTTAGCGCCCTGCTCACTCATGTTTTGATAAAGTGACACCATTTCAGCCTTTCCACCATGAGCATAAGCTTGAGTATTTAATCCCCAAAAGCTAGCAGCTATTGATAAGTTAAGTGCCAATATTTTTTGTATGTCATTCAATAATCGTTGTTTACGCATTGGTTTCATCCTTTTCATCTATCCCTGAACTATCTGAATCAGACAGTTAAAAATGCACTTTCCTGTGAGTGAAATTCATTAGACTAACTTAATAGTTTTAAGGTTATTAAGCTTATCTAGCCTGCTCTAATGAATTTAATTTCAACACAGTTACATAGGGCTAGCTTGTTCAGGAATGACCCAGAACTTGTCTAAAAATGACATCAAGAGATGAAAGATTTAAGCCGACATACCCTCTCTAAATTCTTTAGGAGAAATACCATAAGTCTTCTTAAATATTTTTGAAAAATGCGCGCCATCCCAAAAGCCCCATTTCAAAGCAATTTGGGTAATCGAGCTTTGTTTATTTCTTTTATCGAGTAAATCTGCTTTTACTTTTTCTAAACGTTTGAGCTGTATATATTTGTTAATAGATAAATTTTCTTGAAGAAACAGACGATAGAGATGACGTAACGACACCCCAATATGTTCTGCAATTAATTTAGGTGTTAAATCCGGTTTTGCTAAGTTTTCTATAATATAGCGCTCGGCTTTTTCCATCAGATTATTTGAGCTATTAATATTTTTATAATTGATTGTGGGTTTGATTAAGGCAATCAGCGCATCTTCAAAAGCATTACCATCTTCGGTTGCGTACCAAAGTTTGATGTTTTCAGCAGACATATTTTTCAAAATATTCTTGAGTAAAAAACCACTCATATTTTGAGTAATCAGTTTTCCAAAATATTCAGTACTAATATTTTCTTTAAGTAATTTTTCACGGGACAAATGCACTGAAATCTGGCTAACCAACCCTTGCGGGTACATCGAAATTGTTTCGACCGGGTCCACCAACACAATATCGCCTTCATTCAGGCTTAGCGTTTCATTTTTATACTCGAGCAGCATTTTTCCCGAATACTGCAAAATCAAAAAACAAAAACGATTATTCACTCGATCGATTTCATCGGCTTTTCGGACAATCTTATTTGCATTATTTCTGATAAAAGCAATTTCGGTATCACCCAATAAGAAACATTGAACTTCTCCAATGAATAAATTACGGGTGCCGTCAAAATCTGTTTCAAAATTTCCGCAAACATTCTTGATATGGTGTGTCCAATTCAACAATGCATCACTTACATATTGGTTCATCCCTTACCTCTCTATACACGTGCCACCGCGAAATATTTTCTTTCGCTGTAGTTCACTGTCTTGGCTTATTTGCAATCATGTTTTATTGATAAACAAATTGTGTGCCAAAAATTCCTTATCCTTGGAATTCTTTTGATTATAGTCAGCTAGATGTAAAGAAGCTGATAAATCAATTCAATTTATCAGCTTAATGGGGCTTATGCTACTCCTGCAAAGTCTCGCAGCATGGTAATAAAAATATCCTTTTGTTCCTCAGAATATTTTTTAAACACTTCATTTTGGTGGCTATCGGCAATATCAAATAAATACTGCGCCGTTTGTTTACCTTTCTCGGTCAGTGCGTATAAATTATCGTGATCGACCAGTAATCCTTCAAATTTTAAAATTTCAGCCGATCTCTCTACCTCTTGCATTGGCATGGCAATATCTCGTGGTAAATCTTCTTTACTCGAAGCTGTACCACTTGCCAAAACAAGTAAGAGACGTGATTCACTAGTACGGAAACCAGAAGCCATTTGCTTAGGAATATAGTCCGTTTGATAGGCTTTAAAAGCACGGCTCATTAAGTAACATACATTATTATATAAGTGCCCATAATGAGTCTGGTCTACGCCATTTTCTTCAGTCTGTTTAACTTGAAGGCTTGGATGCGGCATTACACAAGAATATGCGCCTTGGTGGTAAACCAGCGGACTTCTGCCTTGATCATGGAATCGAACCACTTTACCAACAATAATCCAGTGGTCACCACCTTCAATAACCTGATAACGTTCGCACTCAAACACCGCAGAACAATTTTCTAAAATTGGTGCGCGTCCAGCACCAAGTTGAAAGTTTGTATCTGCAAATTTATCAATATTACGTCTCGAAAACTTATTAGACAGTTCAATTTGCGTGCCCGATAAAATATTGACGGCAAAATGTGTCGCTTCTTCAAACACCGAAAAACTCGAAGATTTTTTATCAATACTCCACAAAATAAGTGGTGGATCGAGTGACACCGAGTTAAAACTATTTGCGGTTACACCGACTTTCTCGCCTTGTGCATTTTGTGCAGTAACGATGGTAACGCCTGTTGCAAAATTTCCTAATGCCCGTCGGAACTGTAATGGATCGACCGTAAACTCATCTATTTGTTGTAATACATTCATCATCTTTCTCCTAAACCTTCTCTTACATCCATATAAATCACGAGAGCATTAGATATCTAAAACTAACCTCGGTGTTTTAGAGCGCGAACAGCACACCAATATTTGTTCATTACTGGCTTTTTCTTCATCAGTAAAATAAACATCTCGATGATCAGGTTCGCCTTCAATCACATCACACATACAGGTTCCGCATACGCCTTGCTCACAAGACATTTCAATCTCGATGCCTTCTTTAGCCAAAGCCTGCAAAATAGTTTCGCCAGCTTCGACCATAATGATTTTTCCGCTACGCTCAGCAACGACTTCAAATGAATCTCCCGAGGTGTCGGTTTCAACTTGGAAATATTCTTTGTGGATTTGCTGCTCAGGGAAATCGTGAGTCGTGGCAAGGTTAATCACCCAGTCCATGAAACCGACTGGACCACACGTGTAAATATGGCTTTCAAGATCAATATCTTTAATGGCAGATTCAAAAAACGCTCTGTAGCTTGCACCTTCGGATTTAAAATGGAAGGTTGTATATTTTGCTAACTCACCATTTTTAATTTCATCAACAAAAGCACAGTTTTCAGGGCTAGCACCACAGTAGTGAAGCTCAAAGGATGTGCCTTCAGAGGCAAGTTGATATGCCATTGTGATTAACGGCGTAATTCCAATTCCACCACCAATCAATACACTGTGTTTGGCTTTTAAAAGTGGAAATAAATTCTTTGGCTCACTAACCTGAATTTGCATGCCATCTTTGATTTCATCAAAAGCCGAGACTGAGCCACCACGTGATTCAGGATCTCGTAAAATTCCGAGGCGGAACTTACCTTCGTCATTTGGATTTTGACAAAGTGAATATTGACGCACCATCCCATTTGGTAAGTGCACATCAATATGCGCACCCGCTTCAACTTTTGGCAATGTTGCAGAAGTTGCAGATTCAAATTCCATGACTGCAATATTTCCGCCTTCCACATGGCGATTTTTAACGACAACATCATAAAGTGTAATCATGATTCAACTCCCTTTTCATGTGTAAGCTACGTGCTTAGCGCATGAATAAACCACCGTTAATATCCCATGTTGCACCAGTCACAAACCCCGCATTTGGACTCGCGAGCAACCCACAAGTTTCAGCAATAAAATGCATGCTACCTAAAGCTTTCACAGGAATATTCTGGATGAACTGTTCCATTTTTTCGTCTGACACCACACTATGAACAATCGGTGATTCCATTGGTCCCGGTGCAACCGCATTGACCGTCACACCTTTTGCAGCAAATTCTTTAGCAAAAATTTTGGTTAAAGTGACAATGGCACCTTTGGTTGCCGCATAGTGTGCACCCGTTGCAGTGCCACCGTTTTGCCCCGCTAAAGACGCCATATTAATGATGCGTCCATAGCCTTTTTTAGCCATATATTGGCCAATAATTTGGCAAGCCTGAAAAGTGCCACGTTGGTTAACTTGAGTCACCCAATCAAAATCGGCTGCGGTAATTTCTAATACCGGAGTTGCCTTGGTGACAGTTGCATTGTTAATCAACACATCAAGTTTAGAAAACCTCTCTTCAATCCATTGCACCACGGCATGAAAATCTGCTTCGACTGAAATATCTAATTTCACAGGAAACATATTTTGTGCATGCTGGCTTTGCGCCTTGGCTTTTTCGGCCTTTTCAAGCGTACTGGCTGACAAAATCACTTGATGGCCTTGGCTTGCAAAATATTCAGCAATAACATTACCGAGTCCAGAAGCAGCCCCTGTCACTAAAACAACTTGTTTCATTTGCTGCTCCTAAAGAATGTAGCTAATACCAGCCAAGGTATCAGTTGAATTAACCAAATTAATGATTTTACGATTAATTTTAAAACCTGTAGCCGCATCACGAACTAAATGGTAAGTAATATCTGCGGTATAATGTTTTAGGTTTTCTTTGCGAAACTCACGTAAGTTTTGAGCACAGCGTAAAACGATTTCATTATCTTGCTCTTGAATAACACGTACACGAGACACACTGCGCACGGTATTTGCCTTAGGTGCAGTTGAAATTGCTTCACCATTTTCAAGACGCTCTACCCGTAATGTGCGCATGTGGTTATCGTCATAGGCATAATTTAAGTTGTTTTCGTAGTCAGTTAGGTTTGGGTCAATCGGAATGATATAAACGCCTTTTTCATTCCATAAATTAAGCCATTCACGATATTCACTGTGGTCTAACATGTCTGCTTCAGCCCAGATGAAAGCAGTGACTTCATTTAATAATTGCAGATTCATATTCATTGCTCTCTCCTTAAGCCGTCATCATCTTTTTCCACTGCTGATATGCAGCACGCATACCTGTTTCAGCACTGACATCACTTTTTAAGCCATCTTCAGTTTTGACTTCACCCGGTAAACCACGATTCAGCATGATCCATAAATCATTGCCTGCATTGGCGCCGTGTTGTACGCGCTCCCAAGCTTCAGAGTCATCTGGCGTACCAAAACCAAATGGGCCTTGGAAATGTTCATGCAAACGTAAGCGATATTGGTTGGCAATTTGCGGACCACCATCCATCGTAATCACCGAGTGATGAATTTCTGTTTCAGCAACTGAAATTGGCTGCAACACACGGAAGAATGCCATTGAACATGCAATATTAGGGAATAAATTCAAGTTAAAGCCAGAACCACCGACTGCACGCACAATACGGCGCACTTCTAATTCTTCATGACCTTCATCACGCAAAGCTTGAGCCAAGTCTTCAAAACGCTCTTGAATTGGACGCTCCATGAGCTCTTCGTCTAAATCAACCAGTTCAGGAATCATTACCATCACACTGTGACCATTTCCTAAATCTTCAACAAAACCCGGCTGGTTTTCGAAGTTAAAGAGTTCTTCAGTTTTTTCATCAACAGAGCTTAAGAATGACTTGTGTACCAACGGGAAGTGATATGCATCGGTGGTATTTTCAAGCTGGATTTTCCAGTTACCAGGGAAACGGAAACGGTGTTCACCCAAAACTTTAATTGGATAACCCGCACCTTGTTTCATAAACAGGTCAATCCATTTTTTTGCTGGCCCAAGAAATTCTTCAAGCGGTTGAATGTCTTCTTTAAATGAAGCGAAGATCATGCCGTTATATTCTTCTACACGTAGACTCACCAACGGTAATTCAGATTTATCTAAACAATCACCGTAGCTTTCCGGAGATGGCACACCACGTAAGCTACCATCAAGTGCATAACTCCAACCGTGGTACGGACATACAAAACTATTGGTTTTTCCTTTTTTATGTTCGCATACGGTTGCGGCACGGTGACGGCAACGGTTTAAAAGCACATGGACTTTCTTTTTACGGTCACGTACCGCAACAACAGGTTGTTTACCAATATTAATGGTTTTATAGCTTCCACCTTCTGGAATTTCGCTGGCATGAGCAACCCACACCCAAGTGCTATAAAAGATTTTTTCCATTTCTTCATCAAAAATGCGTTCATCTTTATAAAGAGAAGTATGGGCACGGTCACTTTTAACTAAAGTTTCGTAATCAGTGCCAATGTTATGCGTTGGGATAATACTGTTCATATCAATAGTCCTTTTAAATATGTCCTGGGTCATTCCTGGGAAGGTACTGGCAGTTCGGCTTCACTGTGCCAATGCGATACGGGACGACTGAAAATATTCTGTGTTTGGAAATGTTTAATTTTCCATGTTCCATCTGCTTGCTTTTGAAACTTCACATTGAGCTTTGCTGCATTCAGATGACTACGGCCATCTTTAAAAGTTGAAGTTTGCAACATAAGCCATGAAGCTTTCGCATCATTTTGATTTACATAAATTTGCTCTGAATTTAAAAAGTGTGCATTCATAACAAAGTGAGACTCTTTTTGGGTGTAGCTTTTAAACATGTCGTAAATCGATTGCCAAGAATCATATCGACCAAAAGATTTGGCATATTTCTCACCAATACCTTCCCAAATGCAGTCCTGATCAAAAAGATTCATTAACTCATCAAGATCTGTATTTGCATTGAGCTCGTCGCAGATTTCCATATAACGGTTCAGGCAGTTACGAATGGCGTTATGGGCTTCTAACTGTTCTAGCCGCTCTATGATTTCTGCAATATTCACTTTGTCATTCATTGCAGTCGCCTTAACGTTGGATAATTAATTCGCGTCCAACACGAGCTTCAACTTTGCAATATTTCCAAAGTTTGTATGGACCTTCACCCACCACCGTAGTTCTAAACAAGTTACAAGCGGCATGTACGGTTTCAATATCTGGAACATCTGCAAGCAAGTACGTTGTCCAAGGCCAACCTGCACTTGGACCAACCATGCTTTGGTCATCATCAAGATTTCCAAAAACATGCACACCTGGTAAGTCATGAATGCCATTCCACATTTCACCAAATGCTGCCCAAACTGCTTTTGCTTCAGCAGGTTCCGCATCAAAAAAGTTTTGGTTAATACCCATGCAGAACAAAACGCGTAATGATTTTTTAGCTTCCATCTCAATATCCTTTTAAAAATTAAACTTATAAATAACCTGGGGTTGGCTTTAACCCGAAACTGATTGAGCCTGCATTTTGTAAAGTCGCATCACCCATAAAGGCATGCTGGGTCACTACATTGGTGTCGTTTACAAAACGGCTAAATGGATTGTTGGTATAAATTGCTGTCATGCCCGCAAGCATTTGCATTTTTCGGGTCACTTTGGCGCAAACTCGAGCTGCATGGGTACATGCCAGACGCATATCGCTAATTTGTTCAGCAGTTGCCTCATGTCCAGCAATAATTTCATTCCAAACAATGTCCATGGTTTGATAAAACCAAGACTTTGCAGCCTGAAACTCTGCGTCTGCTTGAGCGAACTCATATTGAGTCACTGGGCGGTTGGCAATTTCTGATCCACCTGTAATAGATGCTTTACCAGGTGCCAATTTTTCAAATTCCTCTAATGCAGCAGCTGCAACGCCAATACCCACCACCGTTAACACTTGAGTAGCTAAAGAGAGTGACGGATATTTAAAAAATGGTTCACTTAGTTTTGAAGGTTCACCACGTACAAAGGTCCATTTCTTTTCGACCAATACATCTTCGACTACCAAATCGTGGCTTCCCGTACCTTTTAGGCCAACGGTGTCCCATGTCATTTCGATTTTGGCTTTTTTGGCAGGCATCACTGCCATGCGTGGTAAGCCTTGCATTTCATTGTTTTTAAGCGGTGAAATTCCTACCCCAACAATGTCAGCTCCCATACACCCACTTGAGAATTTCCAGCGTCCACGAACTACGACACCTTCATCGGTAATTTCGGCAGGCTGCGGCGGAAAAATACCTCCAGCAAAGACCACATCCGGTCCGTTTTGGTACAATTCTTTAAGCGTTTCTTCAGGCAAACTTCCTAAATACGCAGGGCTCATACCGAAACTTGCCACCCAACCCACTGAACCATCAGCTTTAGATAAAGTTTCAATCAATTCACAAAACTGCCGTGGCGACCGTTCTTCACCACCAAAACGTTTAGGAACTAATGCACGGTAAACACCAATCTGCTTAAGTTTTTCGATAATGTCTTGGCTCACATACGCCTGATTATCGAATTCGCCTGTACAGGCACGCTCACGAATTTCTTGACACAAAGCATCTAAGTCAATTGCTTTATCTTGAGAAGTAAACTCCATTTTAGATAACTTATTCATCATCTAACTCCTTGTAATTTATTGTATTGCATCAACACAAAATTTAGCTATTGCGCATAATTTCTCATCTTTTTGATGCTTCGATACAATCTGTAAGCCCACAGGTAAACCTTCACTGGTTTCAAGTGGCACTGAAATGGCGGGATGTCCTGATAAGTTAAATGGACGAACTAAAGCCGTCAGATTCAAAAAAGCGACTGTATTTTCAGCTTCAGCAACTTTGGGTGGAATTTGCGGAAGTGTTGGTAAAATCAATGCATCATATTTTTCTAATAAAGCATCGAGTTCTTGAGTCAGTTGCGCTCTCACAACTTCGGCTTGTTTTACTTGCTCTAAAGTGGTGTGTGCTGCTTTTAATAAACGACCATTTACATCAGAACCAATTAAACCTGTTTTGGTTAACTCACCAAAAGCTTGCCAATTTTCATAATTAATAATCTGCATGCCTGCGTCATAAGCCGCGTCAAAATGTTCAACTTTTTCTAAAGTGGTCTGTAAATTCGCTTTTTGAAGCGCTTGATGAATACAGTTCCAAATAACGTCATCTGCTTTTACATCGAGAACAGCAAGTTTTGGTGCTTGAGTACATTCGGCAGGCTTAAAACTTGGGTCAATAATTTGCATGGCTTTTTCAATCATCTCGACTGAATTTGCAAAAGGACCAACACAATCTAAAGAACTGGACGGCGGATATACGCCTTTGCGACTTACCCGACCAAAAGTCGGTTTTAAACCAAAAACTCCGCAACATGCAGCGGGCATCCGGATAGAACCGCCCGTGTCTGTGCCTAGAGTAAAGTCAGCTTGTTTAGCAGCAACTGCCGCAGCCGAACCACTTGAAGATCCGCCTGGGATAAGTTCAGAATATTTAGGATTAATGGGTGTACCAAAAGCGTGGTTAATGCCCGTAATTCCAAAAGCCAATTCGTGCAAATTTGTTTTTGCAATAATTTCACAATCTGCTTTTAAGACGTTTTTAACGACCTCAGCATCATCCTGAGCAGGTTCAACATCTAATAAAGCTCGACTGCCAGCAATGGTTTTTAGACCCTGAATATCAATTGTATCTTTGACCATCACCTTGAGCTTGCCATTTCCTTTATGCACTCTTTGGCTAATAATATTCATTCACTTTTCCATGTATTTTTATCCATTGATTAAAATATGTGAAAATTTAATGGAATTGTCAAGTATTTTTTATAATTTGTACTCAAGGAAATATGCAAAATTTTGTTTATAATAGGATTACCCTTTTTCCTAAGTTATTGCTTAGCTATGCTTGATCATTTAGAACAATTTCTTCCTAATAAAGAACCGTCGAGTATTCAAAATTTCCCTTTTTTTTGGATTTCCCAAGTTAATGGAAAGTATTCTCAACTTATTGAAAAATCAATAAAAAAACTAGGTATCGACAATACACGCCGTAAAATTATTTTAAGTACCAATGCCCTTGGAGAAGCAAGTATTACCGATATTGCTAATCTTTCGACGTTAAAATTAACCACTGCAACCAAAGCTGTATATCGGTTAGTTGAAGATGAAATTGTTGAAGTCTACTCTTCTACTTCGGATGAACGGATCTCAATGGTGAAATTGACCGCTAAAGGTGTTGAGCTGGTTGAACAGATTAATCAGATTAGTGTTGTGACCTTGGCTGGTATTTTGAATGCTTTTTCAGAAGATGAGCTCCACAATCTAAATAACCAGTTGAAGAAATTATTTGATCTTATGCCTTCAAGCTAACTTAGGTCTCTTATTCATCTTGTTTTAAGCATGAAAGAGTAAGCAGAAAACCGATATGAGCTTCTGCTTACTTTTTTTAAAATATCAATATTTATCAAAAATTTAAAATCATAAAACATCATTTTCTTCCTATAAATCATAATAATTTCTAAATTTTCCGATTGTTTAAATACCTATTAGGTATCCAAACATACTTAATAAGTAATGGAATTTTACATATAAAAAGAAAATAATATTTCCATCATATAGGAATTCTAACCCTCTTCTTTAACTATCTTTGTCTGTATATGCAGTTTGTATGTAAGGCAATTCTTCAATCAAACAGGTTATTTATTTTTCAAAAGTTATTGGGGGGACACCAAACTATCTTTTAGGAAACATAGATAGCCGAGATTCAACTTCTCTAAAAGAGTTTTATACATAAGGATTAAGTGTATGAACCAAAGTAATATTGCTGTTGAAAGGACACAAAAGAAAACCAATGCATATGCATGGTACGTGGTCATACTTTGTATGTTGGCCTATATATTTTCATTCATTGATCGCCAAATTCTGGCACTTATGATCGAGCCGATCAAAGCCGATCTTCAACTTTCAGATACCCAGTTTAGTCTATTACATGGCCTTGCCTTTTCACTGTTTTACGCCGTAATGGGTTTACCTTTAGCCTATATTGCCGACCGTTTTTCGCGCCCAAAGCTTATTTCAATCGGTATTATTGTCTGGAGTTTGGCAACAGCCACTTGTGGTTTAAGTAAAAACTTTATTCAACTATTTTTAAGTCGTATGGCTGTTGGTGTAGGCGAAGCTGCCTTATCTCCTGCTGCATATTCAATGTTTAGTGACATGTTCAGCAAGGACAAACTAGGTCGCGCTGTTGGTATCTATTCTGTTGGAGCGTTTTTAGGTGGCGGTATTGCCTTTTTAGTCGGCGGTTATGTCATTAATTTACTTAAAGGCGTGACTTTAATTCAAGTTCCTTTATTAGGCGCACTTAAGGCATGGCAAATCGCTTTTTTAGTGGTGGGTTTACCCGGCATCATTATTGGTTTGTTATTTATTCTGACGGTTAAAGACCCAGCACGTAAAGGTCAGCAGCTGAACCAAAACGGACAAGTTGACCAAGTTAAATTCACACAATGTCTTCAGTTTATTAAAAAGCATTCGAAAACCTTTGCCTGTCACTATTTAGGTTTTACCTTCTATGCTATGGCGCTCTACAGCCTAACTAGCTGGACACCTGCATTTTATATTCGTAAGTTTCAACTCGCACCGACTGAAACAGGCTATATGCTCGGTACCATTCTATTAATTGCAAATACATTAGGGGTGTTTTGTGCAGGTTGGTTAAATGATTGGTTTATCAAAAAAGGACGCCAAGATGCTCCGATGATTACGGGTGTGATTGGTATTGTTGGTCTTATTATTCCAATTTCGTTTTTTACCCAAACAGATCAGCTTTGGTTGTCGGTTAGCTTATTAATTCCTGCGATGTTCTTTGCGTCTTTCCCTCTGGTAATTTCGGCAACTGCCTTACAAATGTTAGCGCCAAATCAATTTAGAGCACGCCTTTCAGCTCTCTTCCTTTTGATCAGTAACTTAATTGGGCTTGGTATTGGCACAACATTGGTCGCAATCATTACAGATAAAGTTTTTGCTAATCCTTTAATGGTTGGCTCATCTTTATCTATTGTCGGTGGGTTCTCTTGTGTGCTGGCTTTAATTTTACTTTTCAAAGGCTGCAAATTCTTTAGTGAAAGTATGAAGCTTGAAAAATTAAATTAATTGAAGAAATCACCCGCTATTTAACAGTGCTCCCTTTAAGAACTTAGGGAGTACTACACAAATATTTCACAATACGTAATGCCTAGGACTGGCGCATAGATTTTGGAAATGGATTATGGAATTATTACACCGCTTTAAACCGCAGCCTTTAGCTATAGCAACTTTAGTATTGATGTGTGGCAATTCATTCGCTGCAAATCCAAATCAGCAGGCTGAAGATGAATGGAAATTCACTTTAAAAAATGCCTACATTAATCGTAATTTTGATAACGATGCACTCAAAGACACAGGTAGCTGGTCTCAGGCAGCCTCTTTATTTTATAAATCGAAAATGCATGACACCCCACTAGTAATAGCAGACAAGCCAATCACCATTGGTGCAGATGCTTCTGTTCAGTATGCAGTACGTTTAAGTTCAGACAAACATGTCGCCGACACCGTTTTACCTTTTAATAAAGAAACACAATCTCAGGCATCAGACTATCTAAAATACGGTGGGACCTTAAAGCTGGGCTATGACAAAACACTTTTAAGTGTAGGTGAACTTTGGTTGGATTTACCCGTAACTGCTGTCGATGCCAGTCGTCAGTTACTCACTTCATATTGGGGAACCAATCTTAAGTCGCAACTTTCAGATCAACTCTATGCCGAAATTGGTCGGGTTGAAAAAGTCTCGCCACGAAATGAAGAAGACTTTAAAAAGTTTTCTTTCACTGCAAATGGAATTACTAAAGAATCTGATGGTTTGAATTATATTGACCTGCGTTATCAATTTACGCCGTCTTTAAAGGGTGAATATTACTTTGGTAATTTAGAGGATCTGTATAACAAGCATTATGTAGGACTTGAGCATACATGGAAGCAGCCAACTTTTGCCCTAACTTCCAAGTTTAAATACTTCAATGCCAAAGATGATGGCAATACTTTTGATATTGATGCGCAGAACATCGGCTTACTTGAAACTGTCAAAGTAAAAAACCATACCTTTGGTTTAGGTTACCAACAAATTATTGGTGAATCAGCTTATCCACTACCAGATGGCTTCTTACCTGAAACCTATTTCATTAACTGGAACGCAACCGGATTCTTTAAAGAAGATGAAAAGTCTTACCATGTGATGTATGGCTACGACTTTAAAGATTATGTACCAGGCTTAAATGCGATGGTGAAATATGTGTATGGCCATGACTTTAAAGCAGCCAATGGCGAGAAAAACCAAGAAACTGAGTCGAACGTGATTTTAAACTATGCGTTTCAGCAGCCGTTCTTAAAAGGTGTTGCTCTGCAATACATTCGCATTGATTACAATGTTAAACATGGCAATGACTTTGGTGAAGACCGTTTATTTGTCAATTACACCAAGAAGTTCTAAATATAAAAAATTACCCCCTAAAATTTAGGGGGTAATTTCTATCCTAATTTATTGACCAACCTTAAAGGCAAAACCTTCATTGCAATACTCATTGGCAACCATGGCCACTGCGGTACATAAGCTTTCACTGGTTGTTTTTCGATAGCTTTGACTAGTGCTTTGCACCCTGTTTTAGCATCGACTTCAAATGGCAAATGTTTAGCACCTTCATTCATTTCAGTGCGAATGTAACCTGGGAAAATTGTAGAAACTTTAATTGGCGTATCCAGTAATTCAGCACGAATACCTTCAGCCAAGTGAGCAACCGCAGCTTTACTTGCTGCATAGGTTGACAAATGTTTTGGTAATCCACGCATGGCACTCATGGATGACATCACCACCAAATGACCTGCGTTTTGCTCTCTAAAAATTTCAACCGCCGCTTCACACTGCGCTAAGGCAGAAATAAAGTTGGTTTCAGCGGTGGCTTTGTTAATTTCAAAATTGCCTTTACCAATACGACGACCATTTCCGACTCCAGCATTGACAATAATTCGGTCCAAATAACCAAACTCTTGCTTAAATGCACGAAAAACTTCGAAAACCTGATCGTAATGAGTCACATCTAGACTTTTTGCAATCACCTGAATGCCATATTCATTTTCAAGTTCGGTTTTTAAAGTCTCTAATCGATCTAAACGGCGTGCACAAATCGCCAAGTTATAGCCTTTCGCTGCAAATTCATGAGCCATACCCGCACCCAACCCAGAACTTGCACCTGTAATTAAAATTGTCTTTGCCATGCTTTTATCCTTATTTTTAAATCCATGTCAGTAAATCTGGACGCTCAGCTTTTATAAAATGATGTTCATTTAAACTTAAAACCTGAGCTTCATTTCCAACTAAGCGTAAAGTGGTGAGACTTGTATTGGTAATTGCCCAGTTCAAGGCAAAAGTTCGATTTGGACTCAGTTCAAGTAATTTGCCAATTGCTACAGAAATCACACCACCAGAGGTAAAAACCACTGCATAACGAGGTTTGGTTTTTGCCAATTCATCACAAAGTTGTTGTAGTGCCATTTCAACTCTGTCTTTAAAATGCGGCCATGACTCATCATATTCATGATGAAAATCGCCATCAGTCCATCGTCCAATTGCGCCTTCGAATATTTTGGCAAGATATGCACGCGGGTTCTGTTCTTGTGCTACGTCAGCTTTTAACAACTCAGGCTGTTCAAAACGTGGTTCATAGCGTGCAAAAACCTGCTGATGATTAAACTCGTTCCATAGACTATTGTGATCAATCACAGCATCTGGAAAGCATTCATTTAATGCGAGTTGTGCAGTTTGCTCGTGGCGCTGCATGGTTCCGGCCACAACATAAGGTTGTTCTTTCAATATTTGCTTAAAGTATTGCCCTAATAAAGTCGCTTGAGCCTCACCATTTTCAGACAACTCATCATAGTTACTTTTACCAAATGATGCCTGTCCATGTCTTACCAGATAAATTGTGGTCATTTTCTTAAAATACCCTGTATTTTCTGTAGAGATTGCTGGGCAAATTCCGATTCTTGAATTTTTTGTTGCCCAATAAGTTTTAAAGCTCTGATATGTAACGCATGAATGACGATCCAGAAGTCTTTAAACGCTGGGTTTCGGGTTTGTTTATGGTAATAGCGGTAATAGATTTGCTGAGCAATCACTGCTAAACGGAATACGCCAAATACCTCATAAAAAGCCCAGTTTTGAGGGTTCAAACCTGTTTTTTTCAGGTAATAATCAACAACTTCTTTACGAGAGAACATTCCCTTTAAATGGGTAGGTTGACGGCGTGTCGATCTGAAAATCATATTATCCGTAGGTTCAACCCAATAGGCTAAAGCACTGCCTAAATCCATTAATGGATCACCCAAGGTTGCCATTTCCCAATCCAGCACGCCAATCACTTCAGTTGGATGTTCTGGATCTAAAATCACATTATCAAATCGCCAATCGTTATGAATAATGCAAGTCGTGGAATCTTGAGGGACATTATCTTTCAACCATTTTCGAACATATTTAAATGAAGGAACGTTGAGCGTTCGAACCTTTTCATAACGCTTATCCCAACCTTCGACTTGTCTACGGCAATATCCTGTACCTTTGCCCAGTTCAGCTAAAGGCGTGTTTTCATAAGGAACTTGGTGTAATTCAATGAGCTTATCAAGCACATTTACACAAAGTTGGTGAACATCCTCTTCATTAAAACCAAGCTCGGGCGGCAATTTTGCACGGGGAATAATACCTTCAATACGTTCCATGACATAAAAATCACAGCCAATAACGGTTTCATCCTGACAAAGTGCCACCATTTTAGGAAGCACCGGATAATAAGGCGCAAGATTTTTTTGCACCATATATTCACGGGCCATATCATGAGCCGACTTCGCTTTTGTTCCTTTTGGAGGACGTCGTAAAATTAAATCGGTATTTTCATACTTTAAACGATAAGTCCAATTTGAAGCACCACCTGTATATTGGGTCACGATTGCTGGGCCAACCAACTCAACACCTTGGTTCTTTAACCAACTTTCAACTGCTCCAATATCAAGTTCTTCACCTTCACGTACTTCACCGCCTATATCAATTACCGACATTCTAATTTCCTTTAAACTTATACTTTCTTATGACGACCGTAACCACGTTTGGCTAACTCTAATTTGGCAATCATGCCTTTATGTACTTCATCTGGACCATCAGCTAAACGTAAACTACGCGCTTGAGCAAAGAAACCTGTTAATGGTGTATCTCTTGAAACGCCCGCTCCACCATGTAGCTGAATCGCCATGTCGACTACTTTTTCTAAAACACTTGGAGCGACCACTTTAATTGCAGATATTTCTGTTAAAGCGGCCATATTCCCTAAAGTATCCATTTTATAGGCTGCATACAAGGTTAAAAGCCGAGCTTGGTCTATCGCTACTCGCGCATCAGCTACCCGTTCGAGGTTCCCACCGAGTTTTAAAATTTCTTTGCCAAACGCCGTTCTAGACATACCACGGTCAATCATCAGTTCTAAAGCTTTTTCAGCAGCACCAATACAGCGCATGCAATGGTGAATACGTCCTGGTCCTAAACGGCCTTGAGCAATTTCAAAACCTTGACCCGCTCCACCAATAAAGTTATCAAGAGGCACTCGAACATTATTAAAATGGACTTCACCATGTCCATGCGGTGCATCGTAGTCTCCAAACACTGGTAACATACGCTGAATTTCAACTCCCGCCGTATCAATAGGCACTAAAACCATGGAGTGTTGATGATGACGGTCTTTGCTTTCATCTGGGGTATGAGCCATAAAAATAATGACTTTGGCATTTGGGTCACCTAAACCAGACGACCACCACTTTTTGCCATTTAAAACGATTTCATTTCCGTCGATGAGCGCAGTAGCTTGCATATTGGTTGCATCACTTGAAGCAACGTCTGGTTCAGTCATACAAAAAACAGAGCGAATTTTTCCGTCCAGTAAAGGCTGTAACCATTGTTGTTTTTGCTGTTCACTGCCATAGCGCCATAACAATTCCATATTCCCTGTGTCAGGTGCGTTACAGTTAAAAACGGTGGGTGCCAATAAACTACGACCAGTCAATTCGGCTATGTGTGCATATTCTTGAACTGATAACCCTGCACCGAGTTTGTCATCTGGTAAAAACATATTCCAAAGGCCAGCTTGCTTTGCTTTAGATTTCAGTGTTTCTAGAAGTTCGGGCCACTGCCATTTTTTCCAGTTTCCATCCGGATTTAGCTCATGAACTTCTTCCCAAAATTGGGCTTCAACAGGTTCTATTTCTTCTTGAATAAATTTTCTTGTCCGCTCGACAAAATCTTGAGCTATTTTTGAGAGTTCAAACATTATTTTTTTCCTTTACATCATTATCTTGCCTTTACATCAACATAACTTGAAACTTAATATGAATGAAATGATTTTATTAAATAACTCATCATGAATAATATTCATAACTTATATGGGCTCGACTTAAGCTTTTTCCATCGAATAGATATCAACTTATATCCGCTTTTTATCGCGATTTATGAGCAAAAAAGTATTTCCAATGCTGCAAGCAGCCTTAATATTACGCAATCGGCAGCAAGCCATGCCTTGCAAAGGTTACGTCAACAACTTGAAGATGATGTATTTATACGTGTAGGTAATAAAATGTCTGCAACGCCCTTTGCAGAACAGATTTACCCCACTGTGAAGCAAGCGCTTTTAACCATTCAAAATATTAGCCAGCAGAAACATGTCTTTGACCCAACCAGTTTAAAAAACTTAAAAATCGCCGTGCACGATGAAATTGAGCCTATTATTCTTCCAAGACTTGCTCAACATTTTCAAAATCTTAATTTAGATTTGCAGTTTGTAAGTATGAAGCTAGATCGAAAACATATTATGACGGACTTGGCGACGCAGCAGCTCGATTTCGTGATTGATTTGGAACAACACTTATCTCCAAAAATTACCTTTGACCATCTGGTAACAGATGAGTTTGTCATTTGCAGTCAACTTAAAGAAGTCGATTTATCTAATTATATCAATGGTCGACACATCGGTGTTTCGTCACGCCGTACGGGTGCTTTACTTGAAGATATTTATTTAAACCAACATCAAAAAATTTCAAGAAATGTATTTATGCGCTGTCAAAACTATTCAACGGCGTTACAAGTTTTGGGAGCTCAAGCTAATGCAATATTGACTATGCCCCGAATGATTTTGCAGCATTTATCCTATAGTTCAGAAATTCGTTTGCATTCACTCCCATTTGAGATAACCAATATCAAAATGGGGATGTTTTGGCATGAAGATTTAAGGGATAATTTAAGGCATCAATTTTTGCGACATGAAATTATTAAACTTTTTCAGTAAAGCAAATTGATCTACTAACGTCTACATCGTACAAGGACCAGTCATGAGTAAAGATGAACGAATAATCCAGAATCAGGACAACAAGAAAACTATTCGTCATGAAGATTACATTGCTGGCATTGGTAAAGGCATGGCAATTTTAGATAGCTTTAGTAGCAATCAACATCGCCTAAACATTTCTATGGCTGCTGAAAAAACCGGGCTTACCCGAGCGGCAGCAAGACGCCATTTATTAACCTTAGAATATCTAGGTTACCTTGAGTCAGATGGCCACTATTACTATTTAACCCCCAAAGTCCTGAAATTTTCAGGAGCTTATTTAGGTGCTGCTCAACTTCCCAAAGTATCGCAGCCTTTATTAAACCTATTAACTAACCAAACCTCTCTTATTTATTCAGTGATGGTACTTGACGGTTATGAAGCCATTACCATTGCACGTAGTGCCGCACACCAACAAACCGACCGCGTAAATCCATACGGCCTACACTTGGGTAACCGCTTACCTGCTCATGCGACCTCAGCTGGTAAAATTTTACTGGCACATTTAAGCCAAGAAGAACAATTGGACTGGCTTCAAAAATACCCACTACAGCGTTTAACCAAATATACGCATATTGAAAACGATAAATTTTTAGAGTTACTACAAGAGATTCGAGAACAAGATTGGTGTTATTCACGTGAAGAACATGAATTAGGTGTTCATGCACTCGCCGTACCTATTTATGGGCAAGACTTTAAAGTCGTTGCAGCTTTAAACATTGTTTCTCCAACCATGAAAACAACTGAAGAATATTTAATTCAACACATTTTGCCTTTATTGCAAGAGACTTCGCGGGATTTGAGACAAGTTCTTTAAGTCTTACTTAGGCTATTTTTATGGGATAAATTTTATTATTTGCTTAGGCTATTTTGTTAAGTGGTAATGATCGGATGAATTTGCTTAGGCTATTTCTAAAAGTAATTAAATGGAATTTTTAAATAACGGATACCATTCGCTTCAGGTTCCGGAAAATTTCCACCGTTCATATTAATTTGAATTGAAGGGAGAATTAATTTTGGCATTGCTAAAGTTGCATCTCTTTCTTGACGCATTTTTATGAATGACTCTTTAGAAACTTGTCGGTTTAAATGAATATTGCTTTGTTTTTGAGTTTTAATGTCTGTCTGGCATATATATTCATCACGACCTTCTGGCTTATAGTCATGGCACAAGAACACACGCATGTTATCAGGAAGTGTATAAAGCTTTTGTACCGAGTCATAGAGCTCAGCAGCACTCCCTTTAGGAAAGTCACATCTGGCCGAACCATAATCGGGCATAAATAAAGTATCACCCACAAAAACAGCATCAGCAATTACATAGCTTAAGCAAGCAGGTGTATGCCCTGGCGTAGGAATGTTATAGGCGGCTATATCCCCTATTTTAAAATGCTCATGGTCTTCAAATAAATAATCAAAAGGCTGATTTTCATTAAATTTTTTAAAATCAAAATTATAAATAGCAGAAAAAGTTTCTTGTACTACTGAGATTTTTTGACTAATGGCAATTGTGCCACCCAATTTAGATTTTAAATATTGAGCAGCAGTCATATGGTCGGCGTGGACGTGAGTTTCTAAAATCCATTGCACTTTAAAGTTTTGAGCCAAGATATAATCGACTATCAGATTAGCATTGGTTGTTTTTGTAGTTGCTGAAGCTGCGTCGTAGTCAAGTACACTGTCAATAATAGCGCATTGATGCGTAACCAAATCCGCAACAACATAGCTAAAAGTATTAGTATTTTCATCAAAAAAATCTTTTACTAAAGGTTGTTGCATAGGTTTAATTTCCTTTATTTAAAACTCGGTAAATAAACATTCCTAATAACATTGCGACAATAAAATAAAGCGCTTCAAAATGTCCTAACCCAATAAGCGTTAAAGCGGGCGCTGGACATATGCCTGCTATTCCCCAGCCTATACCGAAAATAAAAGCACCAACAATTAGCCTTTGGTCAATCTGTGTATTCATTGGTAATTGAATTTGTTCATTAAAAAGTGTTTTTGGACTTTTTATAGCCTTTTGAAACGGAATAAATGCTACAGCAATAGCACCTAACATTACAAACATTAAGCTGATATCCCACTGTCCAAATATATCTAGAAAACTTAAAACTTTTTCAGGATTAGACATGCCAGAGATCATTAAACCCAATGAAAACAAGCTACCAAATATAAAAGCAAAGATATTTTTCATAGGATTACCCCAACACATGACGAATGATATAAACAGTTAACATACCAGCAAACATAAAAACTGCTGTCGCTATCATCGAGCGTTTTGATAACCTGCTCATGCCACAAATACCATGGCCACTTGTACAACCAGATCCTAGTCGTGTTCCAAAGCCCACAATTAGACCTGCTAAAATAAGTGCATATGTGTTGGCTTTGATTTCAATTTCAGGCTGATAAAAATAGCCATATATGAAAGGTGTAATCACCAATCCCGCAATAAACCAAAATGCAGAACTTTTAAAGGTGTCTTTAGTGGGATTTATGATTTGAGCAAGCAATCCACTAATTCCAGCTATACGACCATTTATATATAAATATCCAACTGTTGCGATGCCGAGTAACAAACCACCCAAAAAGGCATAGACAATATTTGACATATAACCACTCTTAATAATATATGTTTTTATAATCTGTATTATACGCTGATTCTTTTAGAAATACTTAAAACAAAACTCTCAAGTATATAATTCTTCTTAACAAGAAAAAGCCCCAATATTTTGGGGCTTTCATCATTAAATTAGATCTTTAATGCCTAATTGTTCAGGCAGCTTTTCCATGACTTTATTCAGTCTATTATTCGCAGGAGAGATACAACCTGTGTAATGGCTTAATTTTGTTTCCGTGCCATTTGGTTGAATCCATGAAATGTAATAGCTAGACATATCAGTTGCAGTTTGCTGGCATCCACCAGTTTTCGCTTGTGTGCCTGTTTCTGGGCGATAAGTTTTTAAATCATCTGCAAGTTTTTGATAGTCTTTTACACTGCCTTGAATTTCTTTAACACCTATAGCTTTAGTATATTGCTTGCCTTCAAAACGAATTAAACCCGTAGGTGCTACTTCTACAGAATAAATTGGGCATGCGCCAAAGCATGGACTAGAAGCATAACGAATAGTTTCTTGTGTATTCGGTGCTTGTTGAACAGATGCACAACCCATCAAAGCTAAACCAGATAAAGTTGCAAGAACCAAAAATCTCATCGTATCACCTATTATTATCAAGTGTCTTTAATTTATCAAATCACACACTTCTTGTCATTAAAGACTATTTTTTGTGATTGTTTTCATTAATTAATACACACCACTGCTTAGGCTATTTTTATAATAATAAAATATTATGATCAAAATCGCATAAAAAAAGGCCCATCTTGCGATGAGCCTTAAGCCAATAAAAGCTTAAATTCCTGAAATACAAATTATTACTGGGTAGTAATAACCTGCGACGACCATTCTAACGTAATGCTATAAATTATATAAATATAATATAAATATATATTTACGATTGTTTTTTCAGCAAAAAGTTCCTACTTTTCAAGACTAAAAAGTTAATAATGTTTATTTCTAATTAAAATTCACAACTTTAAGTTAAACAAAACTTAATAAACAAATAAGATTTATTTATAGGTAAAACATTGTGAAAAAATATCTAACAGTTCGACTACATCTAGTGTTCAAGCGTTATCAATCTTAGGAATATTTTAGGTTTTGCAATAAGTTAAAGCACTTTTTTACTAGTTGGTAAACCTATCTATATAAAACAATAGAACTTACTCTCAAGCTTTAATACAAAAAATATATTAAAGTTAAAGGCAAAAGAGAAATGCACTCTTTTGCCTTATTTAATTACTGTTCTAAGCTATAAGCGACTACATAATCACCATGATCAGGAGACTGACGAGCACCGCCTGCCGTAACAACCACATATTGTTTCCCTGTTTTCGGTGAAACATAGCTTATTGGGGTTCCTTGGCTACCTACTGGCATACGTGATTTCCACAGTTCTTTACCTGTAGATGAATCAAAAGCACGTAAGTAGTAATCTTGCGTTGCAGCAAAGAAGACCAATCCACCTTGTGTTGCCATTGGTCCACCAATAGTTGGCATACCAATTGGTGCTTTTAAGCCCATTTTGATACCCATAGGCCCTGTATCTTCAACCGTGCCTAGCGGTACTTGCCATGCAACTTGACGTGTTTTTAAGTCAATCGCAGTCATGGTACCAAATGGAGGTTTTTGACACGGAATGCTAAGAGCCGACATAAAGCGGTTTTTATTCACTTTATATGGTGTACCTTTCATTGGCACAGCGCCCATACCCGTATTTACTTTCTCTCCACCACTCGCCTGAATCTTAATATCTTCAGGGGTCTGTTCCATTAACTGAATCCATAACCCAAGACGCATATCGTTGACGAACATATAGCGATGTGTCGGATCAAATGCGATGCTACCCCAGTTCATGCCACCCAAAGAACCTGGGAAGCTTAGTGAAACATCAGTGCCTGGTGCAGTAAATAAACCTTCGTAACGCATTGACTTAAAGTTAATACGACACATGAGTTGGTCAAACGGCGTTGCACCCCACATATCTGATTCGGTTAAAGTCTGATTACCAATTTGAGGCATTTCAACTGAACGTGGTTGAGTTGCACTGTATTGCTCACCCGGGATATTGGCAGGCTTAACTGGCTGTTCAATCACTTTAGTCAGTGGTTTACCTGTTACACGGTCAAGCACAAAGAATTGACCTGATTTGGTTCCAATCACAACAGCAGGTTTAGTCGTACCATCTTTCAATGGGAAATCAACTAGACTTGGTTGCATTGGTAAATCGAAGTCCCATAAATCATTATGAACAGTTTGATATACCCATTTTTCTTTACCTGTTGTTGCATCAAGTGCCAAAACAGAAGTGTTGTACTTATGATCTAATGGGTTACGGTTACCACCCCAAATGTCGACAGATGAACTACCCATAGGTAAGAACACCGTATTCATTTGCGGATCATAAGACATTGCAGCCCATGAGTTTGCCGAACTACGTTTATAAGTTTCACCTGGTTTAAGAACATAGTTAGGATCTGGGTTACGTGCGTCAAATGCCCAGCGAAGTTTACCGGTAATCACGTCATAACCACGGATAACACCACCCGGCATATCTGCAGCAACGTTATCGGCAATACGGCTACCCACTACAATGGTTGTACCCGCAATAGTCGGTGCAGAAGTCACTTCAAAACGTGGAGCTTTAGTTCCAGCTCCTAGACCTTCTAACAGATCAACCGTTCCATTTACACCAAAATCAGCACAGCGCTGACCGTTATCTGCATTGACTGCAATTAAACGACCATCAGGTGTATTGGTATATAAACGGCGTGGACATGCCGTATTGGTTGCAACTGTGGTTACTGCATTCGCACCAGCCGAAGTTGGTTGTACAAGTGGCTTAGTCGAATCAAAGTATGCAACACCACGGCAGCGCTCCCAAGCATCCGCTTTAGAGTTCACTTCAGCTTTCCAGAGCTGTTTGCCTGAATCAGCATCGATCGCAAAAATATTATTATGCGGTGTACATAAAAAGACTTTATTCCCAACTTGTAGTGGGGTCATTTGGTCTTCAGCACCATTACCACTACCCGTTGTAAAATCACCTGTTCTAAAACGCCAAGCTTCTTTTAGTTTATGAACGTTATCTCGGTTAATTTGATCGAGAGCAACGAAACGACTACCACCAGCATCATTACCATAGTTTTCCCAATTCACCTGTTTTTTAGCAGGGTCAACTGGCACTAAAGGTAGTTTTTCACCTGAACTTGCTACTGTTGGATGTGGTTGGAACATTTGATAGAACGCAATCAACATACCAACAACAACTAATCCACCTACCGCATAGGATGAAGATGCCAAACCGCTTTGGAATTGGTAACGTCGAATTGAAGGTAAGGTAAATAACAATGCAGCAAATAGACCAGCAGGAAACATTAACCGTGAGAATAACGGCCAGAATTCCCAACCTGCATCAATCAGCGACCAAATTACGGTGCCAACGAAAACAGCCGCAAAAATCCAGACACCAAGCGCCTTTTTACGAAAAATACTAAATGCAGAAATGGTAATAAACAGCCCAGCGACTAGGAAATACCAAGATCCACCTAACGACACTAGCTTTCCACCGCCTACGATGTAAAAAACACCAGTAGCCAATAAAACTAGGCCTAATAGAAAACACCATATTTTGAATAAGATATGAAACTTAGAATCTGACTCAGACATAGATCCTACTCCACATATACTGAACACAATAGTTCAAGCATTTGGGCCAGTTAAACTATGTCTAACCAGCCATCAACATTGTTAAAAATTGACTTTTACGCTAAGACCAGCCACCCAAGCATCATCGACCGCTTTTACACCGGCAGGTTGATGGATATATTGAATGTTTGGACGTAACATAACGGCCGGAGACCATTGATAGGTATAGTTCAACTCGACATTTAGTTCGTCGTCTTGAATTGGAATATAGTCAGATGCAATCGCATCATAGCTATAGTATCCACGACTTTCGTTCGTTGCGATCTGCTTATCTTTAGCACGATCATTGACCACATAATTGGCAATACCAAAACCAATCGAATCATTTGGACGACTATCAAACGGCCCTTTATACCAAAGTGCAAGTTGTTGTGTACTTTGAACAAAAGTGGTTGCTTTATCATTTACAACACCGTTCAAGCTTACGTATAAACCACGTTTAGGGTCTTCACCTTTATGGGTAAGTTGTTGCTGAGCATTAATCCAGAAACTTTGTTTTCCATCATGAACTTTGCCCGCAGTTTTAATGTCATTCGCTTCTGCGGTTGAGTACAACGCCCCTACTTTATATTCACCCGGTAAGCCATTAAAAGCAGCAAGTTTTGGTTTCCATGCAAGCTCAACAGGTATGGTTGCACCCTTCACGTTGTTCATATCCAGATTAAAACCATCACTGTTTGATTCGGTTTTAATGTTGTCTGGATTTACCTCATAAACACCGACACCCAATGTCCACTCAGGCGCAAACTGATATTTAACGTTTGTAGCCCAAACACCGACTGGTGAGTTGTACCAAATTGAACCGATTGATTTTCCTAACTGCCCACCGCAAAGCAATAAGTTCTGAAACTCACATTGAGAACTATTAAAGTCCTCTGACATACCCATACGGCCCACTTTGACCTGTACTGTGTTATCAGCGAAGCCTTTTTTGACCCATGCTTGAGATAAACGCCAGATTTTACCGCGGCCATAAATCTCTTGAGCATTGCCTAATTGACTAGAACGTGGGTCTTTAATCCGCTCTAAAGTGAGTGCATTCCCGTCACGTTTAGTCACGACTAGGCTCGCTGTTGTATCTTTCCATCCAGCAATTTTTTCTAAATCGAAGTTTGCACCTAAAGAAAGTTGTGCAGCATTTTCAAAAGTATTGCTGTCGTTGTAACCACCATCTAAATTTGTGGCAGCTTGGCTCATAATAGAAGCTGTAAATTTATAACCCTGTTGCTCTAGTTGCTGACGCTCACCATTCCAGTCGCCAAGCAACCATTGACGATCTTGCGACCACGGCTCATTCGCAAGCGCAAATTGGCTACCTAATACAGCGATTGTTAATACACTCAGTTTCATTAAATTCGGCATTTTAAGTCCCTTTTATCATTTCTATATTTCTATGCTGCGCCTCAGTTTGAGGCGCTTTCCTTATTGTTATTTAACACTTGTAAAACCAAGCTCAGAAGTTGCACCAAAACGATCAGTGATATTCGCTGTAATTGAGGCAACTTTTACAGTTGGCTTCCAATTCGCTTTTGCGATTCCTTGTGCATCTGTAGCAACTGTTATTGCCCCTAAATATTGCTCAGCTTCTTTTGATGCCGCATTTTGATTACCAAAAAATTCAACTTGGTAACGTTGATTTGGTAAACCATTAACTTCTACTGCAACTGAACCTTTATTCGCAGTTAATTTAGGAGCTTTAATACCCTGATTAGGTTGAGCATTACAGCCTTGTTGATTTGGTTGAGTACATGTTTTTTGTTGTTTAGATGGATCAACAACCACACCACCACCACGAGAACCTACAAATCCTTCGTGCTCAAGTGCAGGTACAGCAAATACAATTGCACCTAAACGCTGATTCGGTACACATGAACCACCCGCTTCACAGCGCTTAATATCTTTACCATTGTCCCAAATCAGGTTTTTAGTCAATGTAATTTTTGCAGTTGCATCTTTTTCAGAGCGAATCGCGACACCAATACGGTTACCATGAACTTTGTTGCTATCGAGAATGTTGCCATCGCCAGTCATGTTAAAACCAATCGAGTTATTGGTCATTTCGTTGTAGGCAATATAATTACGCTTACCCCAGTTAATCTGTAAACCATCCGAATAGTTTTCGAATTTATTACCGACTACGGCATTATCATTACCCCACAAAATTTCAATACCTTGTGATGGCTCTGGGTTTGCTTTAGTTGAAACAAAATGGTTATTTGCAATCAGGTTAAAAGCTGCACCACGGGTTAGTTCTAAACCATCGCCATTGTCTTGGAAGATGTTGTCTAAAACTTTGTTGTTATTGGTCGTGGTTGCCGTTGGGTTACCTTGTCCATCATCACCAGTAAGCATGACACCAGCACCACCGTAGTTATTGCTAATACGGTTGTGCTGAATGAGATTATTGCTTGAACGGTTAACCAATACACCAATACAGAAACGATGAATATCTAGACCTTTTAACGTGACGTTATTTACATCGCGTAGTACTAAGCCCGGTAAAGTCATCGTACGCACATTGGTCCCATACTGTTCAGGGTTTGCGCCTGGGCAAGCTTTCGCACCTTCGCCTTTAATATAGTTTGAACCATCGATAGCGATATATTCACCAGTTTTATCCCACTGGGTACCAATGATTTTGACCGGTGCTTTAATCTCAGGAAGCGCGCTGTTTAATTTGATTGCATAGGGTGCTTTGCCCACTGCCTGAATCAAGATTTCGCTCGCATCGGCTGAGTTAGCATTGGCTTGCTCAATTGCCCAACGTAAAGAACCTTTGTTGCTGTCGTCCTGATAACGGTCAACAACATAAGTTTGCGCAGCAGCTACACCTGAAACCATCAAACCTAATGCAAGAGTAGTTAAACGTAATGTATTCATTTCATCATGTCCTTATGATTTATGGGTTTGTTGGTTGAACGGTTTTTAAAATCTGTTTGAGCTTGGTCACATCAATTTGCCCCGGTGCGGATGCTTCACCAATCATGCCAAAGCTATAACTTCCGCCCATATTGGCTGTTGCAACACGAGAAATCGTACCTAGTTGGCCCATTGACATGGTCAATAAAGGTTTAGTGGTTTGCTGACTTACTTTTAAAGTCGCGTTCATTAGAGTGAAAACGTCTTGTTTAGATTTTGGCATCACTGCAATTTTGAGAACATCTGCGCCCATCTGATCTTGTTTTAACAAGCGTTTTTCAATTTCATCTTGGCTTGGTGTTTTCTGGAAGTCGTGATTAGACATCACAACCAACACTTTCTTTTGATGCGCTTTTTGAACGATTTCTGAAACTACTTTTTGATCACGGAACATTTCAACATCTAACCAGTCCATGAACGGATTTTTTAAATAAGCCTGATAGGTCTTACCATAATCCACATCACTAATTTCAAGTTGACCACCTTCGTTTTTAGTACGAATTGTGGCAATCATTGGCTTATTGCCTAAAATCTTTTTTAATTCGTGACCTAACGCAATGACTTGTTTTGTATCACTAGCAAAACTGAGTAAATCAATACGAAACTCTGCCAAATCAGCATCTGCCGTATTTGCAATAACTTGAGCTTGCGCTAAAGCTTGTTCTTTAGTTTTTGCTGTAATCGGAACAATCGTTTTAACGGCTGTACTCGCAGGTTGTGTTTGAGCGGCTAAAGCAACAGGTTCAGCATTCACCTGAGCTGTAAAAAATGGGAGTGCAAGCAAACTTAAGCTTAATAATGTTTTCATGTTCATATCATTCATCCTTAAAAAGGCTACACGCATCCATAGACGAGCATGTGTAGCCTTGGGTGTTTCTTAAATATCAAAAAATACGGTTTCGTCATCGCCTTGAATACGAATATCAAAGCGGTAAACAACTTCACCATTTTCTTCAAAACGCTTTGCAATAAGAGTTTGACGACGTGGTGCCCATTCAATGCTATTTAAAATCGGGTCATTGGCATTTGCTTCTGCTTCATCTTCAAAATAAACACGCGTATTAAGACCTAAATTAATACCACGAGCGAAAATCACTAAAGCAATATGAGGTGCCTGAGTTGAACCTTTACGGCCTGCTGTAGCGCCCGGTTTAATGGTATTGAAACTCCAAATACCTGTTTCAAAGTCTGCACCAGTACGGCCCCAACCTTGAAAAGCTGGGTCAGCTTTTTGCTCACGTGTATCAGCCTGACTTGGGTAAATACCATTTGCATCGGCCTGCCAAATTTCGATAAGCACATCGCGTAGAGGTAAACCTAACCCGTCAAATACTTGCCCTTCAAGACGGATACGCTGGCCTTGGGTCTGGTCTTGTACAAGCTGGTTATTAAAGTTGTTTTCAAAAACTTCGATATTTGCTTGTTGTGGTAACAAACCAATGTGAACGTAAGGACCACCCGTTTGAGATGCTGTTTCTTTTAATTCCTGAAAATTCCAGTTATTCATGCTAAGGCTCCTGATTAAGTCAATTCGTTTTCGAAGTAAGTCGCTCGACGTCCACGTAAAGTGATGTCAAAACGGTAACAACGGCTATCAGCTTCGATAAAGTTGTTTTTATCTTCTAGTGCAATTAGTGCACGACGTTGATCTTCAGAAGGAATGGTTTTTAAAATCGGACAAGAGTCGATTAAAGTATCACCTTCAAAATAAAACTGTGAAATCAGGCGCTGAGCCCAACCATCAGCAATTAAAGAGAAATGAATATGTGCCGGACGCCATTCATTAATACGGTTACGCCACGGATATGGACCCGGTTTAATGGTACGGAAAATATAAAAACCGTTTTCATCCGTTAATGTACGGCCACAACCACCGAAGTTAGGGTCCATGGCGCCAATAAATTTATCGTTTGGATGACGGTAACGACCTGAAGCATTGGCTTGCCATACTTCTAAAAGCGCATTTTTTACAGGACGACCAAATTGATCACGAACATAGCCATGAACAATGACACGCTCACCAATTGGCAAACCATCTTTGGCATAGTTCAAAATCAAATCGTTATCTTTTGGACCAAACAGATTTGAAGAAAAATGCGGTGCAGTGACTTCAGTTAAAGTCTCGTTAATAGAGATCAACGCATTTTTTGGCGAACGTAATACACTTGTTTTATAACCTGGCGTATACGCTGGTGGATGATCATCTGTATTACGTTGGGCGTAAGCACCCCAGCTATGTTGTGACATCTTTATCTCCTTAATCCTGTTCTTTCGCTGCAACTGGGCTTACTTCTATTCCCAATTCTTTAAAAACTTCTTCAGCCATATGCATTGCAGCGTTTGCAGCAGGTAAACCTGCATAGAGTGAGCTATGTAAGATCAACTCTTTTAAATCTTCTTTGGTTACACCATTGTTGAAGCAAGCACGTAAATGCATGCGTAGTTCATCTTCACGACCAAGCGCCAATAAAATTGCGATAGTCACTAAACTACGTGTGTGACGTGGTAAGCCTGGACGAGACCACACCTCACCCCATGCGTAACGGCTAATAAAATTTTGAAAATCTT
Organism: Acinetobacter sp. M5A5_2a; assembly: GCF_053345265.1. Lineage (NCBI taxonomy): Bacteria > Pseudomonadati > Pseudomonadota > Gammaproteobacteria > Moraxellales > Moraxellaceae > Acinetobacter > Acinetobacter sp. M5A5_2a. Next base: position 94,090 of record NZ_JBKEZV010000008.1, read on the forward strand.
GGTTAAAGTCATTCAAGTTCTGCAAAGACCGACCAACGTGCTTTTCACCTAAAACTTCAGTCCGCACTTCAATGCCTTGTTTATAGCGTTCTTCATCATTCATTGTGATAGACCTCCATTAAGTTGCATCGGTATGCGCAACAAGTGATTTAACAAATACAGCAACAGCCGCAGCAGTCGCTGGAATCAGTAATAAACTGAGAATGGCAGTAAACGACCAATCATTACCGAGTAGTACTGCACCAATCCAAGCACCAAATACTGCACCGAAACGTCCAATACCCGTCATCCAAGACACACCCGTTGCACGGCATTGGGTTGGATAGAAACGTGCACTTAAAGCTGGCATTGAGGATTGCGCACCATTAATTGCGATACCTGCACAAAGCACCAATACAGCAAGTAAAGTTGAATTTCCTAAGCTTTGACCCACAGCAATCGCAAATAGACCCGCAGTGAAGTAGAAAATAGCAATCACTCGGTTCGGGTTGAATTTGTCCATCGCCCAACCAATGAATAATGCACTTACCACACCACCGAACTGGAACAACCCACCAATAAATGCAGCACGCTCCATTGAAGCACCTGTTTCACGCATAAGCGTTGGTAACCAGCTTGTAAGCAAGTAAACAACAACCAATCCCATGAAATAGGTCAACCAAAGCAAAAGTGTTCCTTTCGCATATGGTTTAGAAAACATAATTCCAAAAACATTTTTCTTTTGAGCTGTTTCAGTTTTTTCTTCTGGAACATAAAAAGTGCTAACGTCTTTAACTTGAGTTGGCGCAATATGATTTAAAATTTTGCGTACTTTTTCAGGATCTTTACCTTTAACAATTAAAAAACGGTAAGACTCAGGTAAAACGAAAATCACTAAAATCATTAAGATCAGAGGTGACCAGCCACCCAGCAAAAATAGACTGTGCCAACCGTAAGTCGGAATAAGCCAGCTACTAATAAAGCCACCGGTTGCCATACCTAAGTTGTAGCCACAGAACATGCATGTCACCAGTAGTGAACGAATGCGTGTTGGACAATATTCAGAGAATAATGTTGTGGCATTTGGCATAGCTGCACCCAGCCCAATACCTGTCAAAAAGCGCAATACAACAAGGCTATCCAAATTTGTTGCATAGGCAGATGCCAAGGTAAAACCACCAAAAATCAGCATTGAAACGGCCAAAACAATTTTGCGACCGAAACGGTCAGCTGTCGGGCCAGAAACCAAAGCTCCAATAATCATTCCACCAAGTGCAGCACTCATTACTGGGCCTAACTGAGAACGATCAACGCCCCAGTCCTGAGCCAAAGCTGGAGCGATAAAACCCATTGCAGCAGTATCGATCCCATCAGTAAAAATAATTAAGAAACAGATGATTGCGATCATCCATTGATACTTACTGAGTGGAGCATCATTAATCAGTGCTTGAGCATCGATACTTTTGTTTGGTGCAGCGTAATCCTGAGACGCCATATTTGCCTCCTTAAGGCCAATTCCTTTTAAATCACTAAGCTATTAGATTTGCTGAATAAACCTAGTCAATTCCTGAGTAAATCTTTGTGGTTGTTCAATATTAGAAAGATGAGATGCTTCCAATTTTGCAAGTTGGCTATTGTTGATAGCACGCTGCATAAACTCAGCGTCTGCTACTGTAGTCACCGGATCATATGTCCCTGCAACCAGCAGTACTGGAATTTGGATTTGTGCAATTTCATCTCTTAAATCAGCATGTGCTAAAGCACGACATGCATTGGCATAACCTTGTGCTGGTGTGTTTGCGAGACTTTGAATCGTCGTTTGTGCAACCACATTATGTTGATAGTCGAATTTTTCGCTAAACCAACGTGTGTGCGTGGTCTTAACCAATTCAGCTAGTCCATTTTGTTCTACTGATTCAGCGCGGCTTAACCAAGCATCAGCCTGCCCAATTTTGGCTGCTGAATTTGCAACAGTAATGCTATGAAAGCGTTCTGGATAATGAATACCTAACCAAAGCCCTGTAATTCCACCCATTGAAATTCCACAAAAATGAGCTTTTTCAACATTTAAGGCATCTAAAATATCAGCAACATCTTCACCTAAATTTTGTAAAGATGATTCAGCGATTACATCACTTTGGCCATGACCACGTGTGTCGTATGTAATGACATTAAAATGACTTTTAAGCTTATCTACTTGCGGTTGCCACATTCCATGATCTGTTCCTAACGAGTTAGATAACACAAGCGCTGGAGCATCTTTTAATCCATCGGTATATACAGCGAGCTGTTTACCTTGTCGATTGGTTATAAGCTGTTTCACTTTATATCTCCTCCTTGTGCTTCTTGCAGAACAGCATCAATTTGAGCCTGAATGTTGCCCAAATAGTTTTCTGCTTTAAATATTTCCAAAATTTCTGTTTGACTAAAATGTTCTTTTACTTCATCTAACTGACTAACAACCTCAGATAAATGCTGCTTTTGAACCACGGCTGTTTTACACGCAGCTTCAACCACATGATGAGCATTTAAACGTCCAATTTTTGGAGCAAGCGCCATCATCACAGCTTCTGCCATGATTAGTCCGCTGGTACATTCAAGGTTCTGTTGCATATGCTCAACATTAACTTCAAAACCTTGTAAAACTTCACCAGTACGACTTAAAGCTCCAGCACAAAGCTGAAAAATTTCAGGGATTGCCAGCCATTCTGCATGCCACGCACCTAAGCTACGCTCATGTTCCTGCACCATACTTTGATAGATGCTAGACATAAGTGCAGGCACACGATTTGCTGCTGCAAGTACTGAAGCTGCTGCCACTGGATTACGCTTGTGTGGCATGGTCGATGAACCACCACGACCTTTTGCAGTTGGCTCAAACAATTCAGCAATTTCTGTTTGCATCATGAGTGACCAATCACGAGCCATCTTGCCTGTATTCCCAACAATCATGCCGAGCACACTTGCGATTTCTACAATACGGTCACGCTCACCATGCCATGTGCTTGTGGGTACAGTCAGATTCAACTGCTTAGCAAATGCATTTACCACAAGTGAACCTTGATCTTGCAAAGAAGCTAATGAACCCACAGCACCACCTAACTGAGCAGTGAGTACACGTGGTTTGATTGCTTGTATACGGTCCAAATCACGTTTAAATGCAGAAGCCCAACGTGCAAGCTTATGTCCTAAAGTAATTGGCAAAGCTTGCTGTAACCAGGTACGCCCAATCATGACCTGATGGCGATATTGCTTAGCTTGTTGTAATGCAGTGGTGTAGCACTGTTGAAGTTGTGCTTCCACAATGTTCAACGCATCACGGCATTGCAAAATACATGCTGTGTCTAAGATATCTTGACTGGTTGCGCCCCAATGCACATAACGTGAAGCATCTTCATCAACATCTTTAACTATTGCTGTAAGTTGCTTTACAAATGGAATTGCGATATTTCCAGCTAAGCCAGTTGCTACAGCCAACGCTGGAAAATCAAACTTTTCTAGTGCCTGCTCAGCTACTTGGGCAATTGTATGAGCAGCATTTTGAGGAATCACGCCAACTTGTGCCTGTGCTTGAGCTAGCGCAACTTCAACCTGAATCATATATGTGATTAAAGCTGAATCACTAAAGATGTCAGTGACGTCTTTTTGATAAAACAAGCTGGCATATAACTGGCTCATGATTAGACTCTCTCAATAATGAGTGCAATACCTTGGCCTACACCAATACACATTGAACATAAGGCATAACGACCGCCTGTTTGTTCAAGCTGGTTTAATGCTGTGGTCACTAGGCGTGCACCTGAGGCACCTAACGGATGACCCAAAGCAATTGCACCACCATTTGGATTGACCTTGTCAGAATCATCTGGCAAGCCTAAATCACGGGTCACTGCCAAAGCTTGTGCAGCAAAAGCTTCATTCAACTCAATCACATCCATCTGATCTAAAGTCAGGTTGGCTTGTTTAAGTAATTTTTTAATGGCAGGTGCCGGAGCAAAACCCATAATGCGTGGTTCTACACCCACCGCTGTTGAAGCAATGATCTTGGCACGCGGTTTTAGGTTATAAGTTTGAACTGCATCATCAGATGCGATCAGTAATGCTGCTGCACCATCGTTAATGCCCGAAGCATTCCCCGCAGTAACTGTACCATCAGCCTTTACAACTGGTTTAAGCTTGCTTAAACCTTCAAGGGTTGAAGCACGTGGTTGTTCATCGGTATCAATCACAACAGCATCTCCCTTACGCTGAGGGATTTCAACTGCCACGATTTCTTTAGAAAAAAAGCCTTTGGCTTGCGCGCTTGCGGTGCGTTGTTGGCTCGCCAAGGCAAACTGGTCCTGATCTGCACGATTCACGTTGAACTTTTCAGCTACGTTCTCGGCAGTCTGGGGCATGGTGTCTACACCATACAATTCTTTAAGTTTTGGGTTAATGAAACGCCAGCCCATGGTGGTGTCTTCAATCTTCTGGCTACGGCCAAAAGCACTGTCTGACTTACCCATCACATAAGGTGCACGGCTCATGCTTTCTACACCACCTGCAATCACCAAGTTTGCTTCACCTGCCTTAATGGCACGGGCAGCAATGGCAATCGCATCGAGTGATGAACCACACAAACGGTTAATAGTGGTCGCTGGAACCTGATACGGTAAACCAGCTAGAAGTGCTGACATACGGCCGACATTGCGGTTGTCTTCACCGGCTTGGTTGGCACAGCCATAGATCACATCATCGACCTGTTCCCAATCTACAGTTGGGTTACGCTGCATGAGAGCCTTAATCGGCACAGCGCCAAGGTCATCGGTACGGACAGGAGCAAGGCCACCGGCGTAACGACCGAATGGAGTACGGATGGCATCGATGATATAAGCGTTTTTTAAAGTCATTTCCCTACTTCCTTACCCTTGAGTCGCATCAATCAAAGTTGCACCTGTTAAAGCCTGTAACTCATCAAAGCTAAGACCTTCTACTTTCTCAATCACTTTCAAACCATCTTTGGTCACATCAATCACACAAAGGTCGGTGTAAATACGGTCAACACAGTGTTTACCCGTAACTGGGTAGCTCAGTTCAGCCACAATCTTCGGCTCACCTTGCTTGGTCACGTGGTCCGTGGTGATAAATACTTTTTTAGCACCAACCGCCAAATCCATCGCACCACCCACCGCAGGAATCGCATTCGGTGCACCCGTGTGCCAGTTCGCCAAGTCACCATTAGCAGCAACCTGAAAGGCTCCAAGTACCGCAATATCAAGATGACCACCACGCATCATGGCAAATGAGTCGCCATGGTGAAAAAAGCTACCGCCTTCAAGCATGGTCACAAACTCTTTACCTGCATTAATCAGTTCAGGGTCTTCTTCACCTGCCGCTGGTGGTGGCCCAAAAGCCAATAAGCCATTTTCAGAATGAAGGAAAATATCTTTATCGTTAGGTAAATAGCTCGCAATCTTGGTTGGTAAGCCAATACCCAAGTTCACATAGGCACCATCTGGAATGTCCTGTGCCACACGTTTTGCAATCTGGTCACGGCTGAGTTTCTGGTAGCTCATGTTATTTCTCCTTATTGCTTACTGTGCGGGCTGTACTTGGACAACGTGCTGTACAAAAATACCTGGGGTGATGATGTGCTCTGGATCTAATCCACCTAGCTCAACCACTTCAGAGACTTGAACAATCGTGACATCAGCAGCCATGGCCATAATTGGGCCAAAGTTACGAGCAGATTTACGGTAAACCAGATTGCCCCAGCGGTCGCCCTTGTAGGCTTTAATCAAGGCAAAGTCAGCTTTAATTGGATATTCGAGTACGTAGTCTTTGCCATCAATCTCGCGTGTTTCTTTACCTTCAGCTAGAAGTGTTCCAAAGCCTGTTGGGGTAAACACAGCCCCAAGTCCCATACCTGCTGCCTGAATACGGCAAGCCAGATTACCTTGTGGTACTACTTCAAGCTCGACCTTTCCAGCACGGTACAGTTCATCAAACACATAAGAGTCTGACTGACGTGGGAAAGAACAGATGACTTTTTTAACTGAACCAGCCTTAAGCAGTTTAGCCAGACCGTAATCGCCATTACCGGCATTATTGCTAACAATAGTCAGGCCTTTAACACCGAGTTCAATCAGTCCGTCAATGAGTTCAGCGGGTTGTCCTGCGGTACCAAAACCACCAATCAGGATGGTGGCACCATCTTTAATCTGCGATAGAACCTCGCTTAGAGAGGACTTACTTTTGTCAATCATTAGACAACTCCATTGTGCTCATTGAAGAAGAGATAGGTAAGAGAGTTAGGCACACTGAGGCGAGAAGAATAGATAAATATTTCACTCAATCCCGAGTGTTTCCCTTAGATTTCCCTTTTAAACATTCTTGATAATTTTTATAATTTGATCTAGTTATCGCACTATGGTTTTGTTCGGTATAAGTGAAATTTGTTCGATGATCGAACATTATCTAAGATAGTTGTATAATCCGAATAAATCGTAAAACTTATAAATGTAAAAGAATATGAGTTGTTATAAATAGATATGTAGAAAATTTTCTTAGACGATTTAATCATCCAAGCAATTTAAAAAATAATAGAATTAAGATTGAGATTGGAGAATCAAACGCGCAAGTTCTAAATCATCGGGATAGGTAATTTTTATATTATCAGAACGTCCCATCACGACCCGTACAGTTTCACCCATATATTCAAGTGCACTTGCTTCATCTGTAATAGTGACGTTATTTTCTAAAGCCTGTTCAATTGCTTTTTTGAGTTTACCGATTTTAGTAATTTGAGGGGTTTGGGCTTGCCATAATGAGTCTCGGCTTACTGTTTTATCAATATGATCGCCTGTCTTAACTTGCTTTAAAGTATCACGAACAGGAATTGCTAAAATAGCACTATCATTTGATTCAATTGCCTTTGCCACAAGTGCATTTAAACAATCAATTGTTACACAAGGTCGAGCTGCATCATGCACAAGGACCCAATCATTTTCATCGGCAAAATTTAAAAGATGATTTAATGCATTTAATACTGAATGAACTCGCTCAGCTCCACCAGTGCAAAAATGCGCCTTATCTATATTTTGAAATGCAAGAGTCTGAGCAAAGGTATCTTGTGTACCAATAGCCAAAACATAACCATTTAACGGAAGTTGACTTATACGCCGAATAGTGTGTTCTAAAACAGTCCTATCCTGAATATATTGATACTGCTTCAATTCAGTTTTAGAAAATCGACTTCCTGATCCTGCAGCTGGTATAACTGCCCATAATTTAGTCTGGGATATCTGGGGATGCAGGTGTCTCATTCGTTTCCAAATCAACTTTAGCGTTCGGGTCAATATAAATAGGTTTGTAATGGGTACTGATTGTACTCATTTGAACAAATGTCTCGTGAGGTTTAACCAAACCAAGATCAAGGCGAGCATGTTCTTCTATTGCTTCTGTACCATTTTTCAGGTCAAAAACCTCTGCTGCCAAAATACGGTTCCGTTCTTTAAGCTCTTCATTTACCTCAGCTTGTTGCTGAATTTGTTGCATGAGAGCTTGATGAGGGATATAGCCACCCTCACCTAACCAAAATTGATATTGCAGTATAGCTACTAAAACAATAACAAGTAGCAATATCAGTTTGCTTGAAGTGGATCGAAATACTTCTAACATATCATTAAGATTTTTAATTAAAAACTTTCGTTAAGAGTTTGTATTGTATAGTAATTAACAAACAACATGCGCAATTCCTGAAAAAATTTAAGCAAAATTATTAATGGGCATATTACTTTAATTGACCATTGTGACATGTTTCATTTTGTCAAAAATGAATGGAATTTGAAAGGGAAATAATATTTATAAGTACAATTGCTTATAAATCAATCTATGCACCTAAACACCAGTCTAACTATGATGAAATTATGCTGAGTAAATATAGAAAAGCCCTCATTAAAGGGCTCTTATAAATCGACTGCTTATGAGAGTCTAAATCAGAAATTATAACGAACACTCAACGTTGCATTTCGTGGTGTTCCCCAATTCATTGAGTTAGCACCAATACCTTCATAATACTTCTCATCAAAAATATTATCGATATTAAATTGAAGTTTGATATTTTTATCTACTTGATAGCCTAGCATTGCACTTGCTAAAACATAAGCATCCTGCTCAATACGGGAGCTTCCACTACCTGTATAGTATTTACTCTTATAATTTAAACCAAGTCCTGCACTCCATTGATCAAGTTTGTACTTAACAAATAGATTCGAGGTTGTTCGAGAGTTTGTCGTATTAACCTTTGTGCCTTTTGCATCTTTTGCTTCAAAATTAGCAATACCAAAGTTAATACCCCAATTGTCGTTAATCTCGCCATCAGCTTCAAACTCAAAACCTTTACTTTCAACCCCATCTACAGCTCGATAGGCCTGCTCTGTAGTTTGTGTACCATTGCGAATAATGAATCTGTCAGGTATGAGTTCAGCAAAATTAGACTGCTCGATCCGGAATACTGATAATGCTGTATTTAAACGCCCTCCAAACCATTCGCTCTTTAAGCCAGCCTCATAACTCTTACCTGTAATCGGATCTATATATTGATCATTTATATCTTTACGTTCTTGAGGTTTGAAAATTTCTGTATAACTCGCATATATAGAATGATCTTGGGCAAAATCATAAATAGCTCCAACATATGGTGCTAATTCATTGTTAAATTCACGGTTACCTTTATCATTTTCAGATTTATATTTCCAATTTGATAAGCGTGCCCCAGCAATAATTTTTAAAGGATAAAAAATTTGAAATTTTCCGGCAATATATGCGGCAGTTTGTGTAGTTTCATTTAGTGCATTTTTACCATTTAATACTACTGGTTGAAGCAACTCTTGAGCCATATCATTATAGTTAAGTGGTCCACCTAAATATTTTTCAATGTCTTGGTCTGTGTTAGATCCACCAAAAATATCCTTTGTTTTCTCATTCTTATTCCAAGATCCACCAATAATGATTTCTTGTGGACGATCAAAAAGCGTAAATGGAGCATTGATAAAAACATCAATATTGTTTTCTTCATTTGCAGCTTTTGCGCCATATACAGAAACATAATCAGGTTTATTCTTCTGATTATCATTTGGATTTTCTAATGGACTGGTATTGGTTGCCTTGTCTACTTTTCCAGCTGTATATAGCAACATGGAGGCTGTATCTTCTTTACGGAAGGTATAAGCAATATTTAAATTAACGTCATTAAATAAATTCTGCTTTAAGTTCGCAAATACTGCCGTTGTATTTACATCCCAATAAGTCCAAGGTGCACTTACTGTTAAGCTTCTAGAAAAATTGGTACGAGTCCCATCAGTATAAAAAGCCGGTGTCCCACCCCAGCGAATACCATCACGATGTAACTCTTGATAAGTAGCACCAAGTGACATGCTTGTTTTGTCACTCAAGTCATAATCAACTGCACCATAAAACACATTCCGTTCTTTCTCATAAAAATCCATAAATGATTTTTCATCAGAATGCTTTACAAACATACGACCACGTAATGATCCATCTGCATTAAGCGGTGTGGAAACATCCGCTGAGCTACTCCAAGAATTCCATGAGCCTAAAGATGTGCTGACATTACCAGTGAGTTCTTTTGAGTTTGCATGTTTCCGAATCATGTTCAGCGCCATCGCTGGGTTTCCAGCACCTGTGGTTAGGCCATTGGCACCCTTTACTACTTCGATACGATCATAAATATCTAAATCTAAATCACCAGTGCCTAAGTTTGTAGTACTAGGTATTCCATCAATTAAGTAATAATCCACCTCAAAACCACGTGCATAAACTCTTTGACGCTCATCAGTACGTGAGGTTGAAACACCCGTAATATTATTCATTAAATCTTGAAAGGAATCGATTTTTCGATCATCTAAATATTCACGGGTTAAAACTTTGACCGATTGAGGAGTTTCACGAAGAGATAAATTTAATTTTGTAGAAGTATTTGAACTTTTTGCTGTATAGCTGCCCGAGCCTTCAGTAACAGCCGGATTTTCTTGTTCTGCTTGTACTTTTATCGTTGCTAAAGTGGCTGTTTCGATTGGTTGTTCTGCATAAACAAATGAAGGTACCGTTAAAGCCATAGAAAGTACTAAAGGGTGAACTTTAAATGCTTTTCTAAAGGGCGGATTGTACATAAGAAAATTCCATAATAACTAATGTGCTGAACCATATTTTTAGCCTTCCACTACCTTGTTCCTTGTTACACAGTAGTAAAAGTTCGGCACAAAAATTAACACGAATGATAATTGTTATCAACTTTAAGTTAATAATTATTCTTATTTGCTTAATATGATTTACTAATCAATATTGCATAAATCACAGAATCGCTATCCACACATCAAAATTTGGATGTCTAACGGATTGAATACTCATCTTGTTGAGTCATGGTGCTGCAGCCATGGGCTTTATATTATTGATTCAAAAATATATAAACCAATTTTCAAATTCAAATTGACTATGGAACTGCTCAAGAACATGAGAAATAAAAAACTACACAGTATTTTCTTTTATATTTTATTATTCTTCATAAATCTCATAAAAGAGAATAAAGGTATAAACTGTAGTGCATAAAATTTTAGCATTTTCTTTAGCAAGCTTAGGTTTAAGTGCTTGTAATAACCCTACTGATGATAGCCCTTCAAAAATACTTAATATGGAGAGTAATCAGACACAACATACATCAGCCACCCCTTATATATTTGAATATAATGATATTGTGTACACACTAAAAGCTGGACAAGATCCAGATACTGTCCATTTAAAATTTAAAAACTTATTAAAAAAAATTCCCTCTAGCGATAATAATTTAGATATTTTAAAAACCAAACGCAAGGTACTTATTCACTTAGGTTGCCTTAAAGGAGCATATATAGTTACCGAAAAAATTCTAAATAAAACAGATAGTTCACAACTACAAGAGATGCAATGCATTTTCTTAAGAAAAATGAAAAAAGATGCTCATGAAATAAAAGAATGTTATGAAAAAACGGCCCATAGCTATTTAAACGAAATAAATTTAATTCCAAAGGCAGCTGTACGATATCAATATGTATTGTGGGGACATTATGCAGCAATGTTCCATGCCGGCCATATCGAATATAGAGATAAACTTCAAGAAATTATTGATTATCACAACATTGAAGATCACAAAAAAACATATCAACAAATGTATGAAAATATACTGAATGCCAGTGCTTTTCAAAAACGTTTAGATGCTATTCCGTATAGCCCGAATTGTCAGTAAAGTATATTAATGGATGTTATAAGCCACCATCCTCCTCAAAATTTTAGCTTGCTTTTAATAGAACCTAAAATAATTGAGATTAAAAATAAAACAGTATAAGCAAAATCCTCTGTATCATCCGTAGCTAAATAAATTTTCCATAATTAATCATCATAGATAAGATCATTTTCATCCACATTGATATAATCTGGCTGGGGATCCTTATCAAATTGTACAGCACATATTTTATCCTTACCTAAAATTTTTGCTTTTCCCACCCTATGCATACCATCCATTATTCTACCCTGTGAACATATTATTATTGGATAAGACAAATCTGCTTCTTGAATTAGTAGCATATGATTAATAATATCTTGAGTAGTAGGATGAGAATCTGGATACCAATATGGTTCATTTAATTCTTTTATTTCGGAAAGTAAAATTTCTTTTACTTTAAAATCTCTAGTTAATTCTACTAAATTATCTACATCCCAAATATAAGTATCATTTTCAATTTTTCTAAAATGATATTGTTTTCTCATGATATAAAATTCCTCATAAAATCCAAAAATATTAAAATATATCTATTAATATTAGATATTGTAAAAACGAAGTGCCGTAATTCCTAGCCAATATAGAAAAAGATATTTAAAATTAAAATAAATACTACTTTCATCCTATTCGACAACTTCAACAATCATTCTGTCTTGCTATTTATCTACAATTAAAACCCACGCTATATGTTTATTCTAATGCATAGTTTGAAAATGAAATTTATACAGAATCACAGAGAGTTCGAATTTTTAACCAATAACTACTTAAAAAGTATATTTTTTCTATTTTTAATTTGCTAAAAATTTTATAAAGACTTCATCCACCTATTAAAAGGAGAAAAAATGGATTTTTTTAATATTTTCATAGGTGACACCACATGGACCTTTATTTTGGAAATTTTGGTTCGATGCTTCCTCATGTTTATCATTATTATTAGTTTTTTAAGACTATCAGGTAAGCGTGGTGTTCGCCAACTTTCCCTTTTTGAACTCGCAATTATTTTATGTTTAGGCTCGGCTGCTGGTGATCCAATGTTTACCAAGGACTTACCTATTGCCCATGCTTTTATCGTATTTATCGTTATTCTTTTTCTCTATCGCCTAGTAACTTGGGCCATGGTGAAGCATAAGAAAATTGAAGATCTATTAGAAGGAAAAGCACTTTGCGTGGTCAAAGATGGACTTTTAGTCTACAAAGATTTCCAGAAACAATCATATTCACATGATGAGTTTTTCTCAGAGATGCGCCAACAAAATGTTGAGCATTTAGGCCAAGTGAGAACAGCTTTATTGGAGTCTGACGGTATCCTTAGCTTACTGTACTATGAAGATGAAGAAGTAAAATGGGGATTACCACTATTCCCTGATGCTTATTGCAAAGCTAACATACTTAAAATCGATAGCTTTTATTCATGTATGAAATGCGGTGAAACTAAAATTCTAAATACACTCGATCAAGAGTGTTCTCGTTGCAAACACCATAGTTGGGCTAAGTCTTTAAAAACCCGTCGTCTAGGATAATAAAAGAATTGAGTATTATAAGTGTCAGATATTAGGTTTTTCTAAAAAGGATCTAATAGATAGAATTTTGTATTTTCGAGATGCAATAAAAGAAGTAATAGAAAATGAAAAATTAATTTATTTTTATAAATTAAAAAGGCGCTATTTCCTATTAAAAGAGAGAAATAGCGCCTTAAAATGTTAAAAAACTAATTTTAACTTTTTATTTAAAGATTAGTTTAAACCTTTAAACTCAGCTTTACCGCGGTAAGCAGCTTTAGTCAACTCTTCAATACGAAGTAATTGGTTGTACTTAGAAACACGGTCAGAACGGCAAAGTGAACCAGTCTTAATTTGACCAGCCGCTGTACCTACTGCTAAGTCAGCAATAGTTGAATCTTCAGTTTCACCAGAACGGTGAGAAATTACAGTTGTATAACCATTTTCTTTAGCAAGGTAAATTGCATCTAGAGTTTCAGTCAAGGTACCAATTTGGTTGTATTTGATTAAGATAGAGTTACCTACTTTCTCATTAATACCACGTTGTAAAATCTTAGGGTTTGTAACGAACAGGTCATCACCAACCAATTGGATTTTGTCACCAAGGATAGATGTCAAGTAAGACCAACCTTCCCAATCTGATTCATCTAAACCATCTTCAATTGAGATAATTGGATATTGGTTTACAAGGCCTGCTAAATAGTCAGAGAACTGGTTGCTTGTGAATGCTTTATTACCTTCACCCGCAAGAACATATTGACCATTTTTGTAGAATTCTGAAGATGCACAGTCAAGCGCCAACATAATGTCAGAACCAGCTTTGTAACCAGTTTGACCAATAGCTTCAAGAATAACAGTGATTGCTTCTTCGTTTGAACGCAAGTTTGGTGCAAAACCACCTTCATCACCAACAGCAGTGTTTAAACCTTTTTTGTTTAAAACTGATTTTAGTGAATGGAAGATTTCAGCACCTGCACGTAATGCTTCAGCAAATGAAGTGAAGCCTACTGGCTCAATCATAAACTCTTGAATATCAACGTTGTTGTCTGCATGTGAACCACCATTGATGATGTTCATCATTGGTACAGGCATAGTCAAAATCTTTTGACCACGTAAGTCAGCGATGTATTGGAAAAGAGGAATTTTCTTTTCATCAGCAGCAGCACGTGCAGCAGCTAATGACACAGCCAAAGTTGCATTTGCACCCAACTTTTCTTTGTTTTCAGTACCATCAAGTTCGATCATCGTATTATCGATGTCTTTTTGTTCAAATACTGATTTGCCCACTAAAGCGTCACGGATAATCGTGTTTACGTTGTTAACCGCAGTTTTAACACCTTTACCTAAGTAACGCGATTTATCACCGTCACGTAGTTCTAGAGCTTCACGAGAACCAGTTGAAGCACCAGATGGTGCACATGCACGACCAACAACCCCAGATTCTAAAATTACGTCTGCTTCGATGGTTGGGTTACCACGAGAGTCCAAAATTTCACGTGCACGGATGTCAACGATTTGGCTCATGAACAATTCCTCTGTTGAATGAATATGAGCTGCGATTAAAGCAGCGTAAATGAGTAAAAACTCAATGGGTGTCTAACTTTTTGAATCCTTTAACCAAAGTATCCAATTCTTTTATTTGTGCCAAGAATGGCTCAAGCTGTGACATACGTAACGCACAAGGTCCATCGCATTTTGCATGTTCTGGGTCTGGATGACCTTCCAAGAACAATCCAGCCAAGCCTGTTGCCATTCCAGCGCGTGCTAAAGTTGTAATTTGAGCACGACGACCACCTGCCGAGTCAGCACGACCACCAGGAGTTTGCAACGCATGTGTTACATCGAAGAAAACAGGAACATTCATTTCTTTCATTATGTCAAAGCCAAGCATGTCTACAACAAGGTTGTTATAACCAAATGCTGAACCACGTTCACAAAGAATAAGTTTATCGTTTCCTGCTTCTAAACATTTATTTAGGATATGACGCATTTCATGAGGTGCCAAAAACTGAGCTTTCTTAATATTAATAATAGCTTGTGTTTTTGCCATCGCTTCAACAAGATCAGTTTGGCGACTTAAGAAAGCCGGTAACTGAATAATATCAGCTACTTCTGCAACTGCTTCAGCTTGGTGTGGTTCATGAACATCAGTAATGATAGGCACATTAAAATGTTTTTTAATATCGCCTAACCATTCAATACCTTTTTCAAGTCCAGGACCGCGGAACGAATGCAGACTAGAACGATTTGCTTTATCGAAACTCGCTTTAAATACATAAGGAATATCTAAGCGTTTGCAAATATCAACATAAGTTTCTGCAATTTCGAAAGCTAAATCTTTTGATTCAAGTACGTTCATTCCGCCAAATAATACAAATGGCAAATGATTTGCCATTTGTATATCGCCTAAACGTACAACTTCTTGTGGTTTTAATTGTGACATTTAAACTTTCCCAGTTTATTTAAAATCGCATTATTTACTTTTTTGATGCTGTGTTTTCGCAGCGTCAATAAAACTAGCAAATAATGGATGTCCATCACGTGGTGAACTTGTAAATTCCGGGTGGAATTGTACAGCAATAAACCAAGGATGTTCAGGAATTTCTACTGTTTCAACCAAATGTTGTGCCGAAGAATAGCCTGAAATCTTCATACCAGCTTGTTCAATCGACTCAATGAAACGGTTATTCATTTCATAACGGTGACGATGACGCTCAGTGATTTCTGCTTTACCGTAGACTTCACGTGTTTTTGTGCCTTCAACCAATTCAGATTTTTGTGCACCTAAACGCATAGTTCCACCTAAGTCAGACTCTACGCTGCGTTGTTGTAACTCGCCGCGCTCATCTAACCATTCGGTAATTAAACCAATCAATGGATACTTTGTAGAACGGTTAAACTCTGTAGAAGATGCTTCTGGCATAGCTGCAACATGACGTGCATATTCAATTACAGCCAATTGCATACCCAAACAAATGCCCAAGAATGGAATTTTGTTTTCACGTGCATATTGAATAGCTTTCATTTTGCCTTCAGTACCACGCTCACCAAAGCCGCCTGGGACTAAAATTGCGTCAGCTGTTTGCAAAATAGAAACGTCTTGGCTTTCAAGTTCTTCAGCATTGACATAATCAATCTGTACTTTCACACGGTTTTTGATGCCTGCATGTAACAATGCTTCATTCACAGATTTATAAGCATCTGGTAATTCAACATATTTACCAACCATAGCTACACGTAAAGTGTATTCTGGGTTAAGTAATGCTTCGACTACATTGTCCCAATCTTCTAGATTTGCTTCTGGAAGATCATTAAACCCAAAACGTTCACAAATGAGGTCATCAACGTTTTGTTCATAGAATGTACGTGGAATTTGATAAATCGTTTTCGCATCTTTACATACCACAACGGCACGCGCTTCCACGTTAGTGAACAATGCAATTTTACGTTTAGTATCAACATCTACATCATATTCAGTACGGCAGATTAAGATATCTGGCTGAATACCAATTGAAAGTAACTCTTTCACTGAATGTTGAGTTGGTTTGGTTTTTAACTCAGCCGCAGATTTGATATATGGCAACAAAGTTAAATGCATCAGCATGGTACGTTTATGACCAAGCTCAACCATTAACTGACGGACTGATTCCATAAATGGAAGTGATTCGATATCACCAACCGTACCACCAATCTCAACGATTGCAACGTCGTAACCTTCACCTGCGCGAAGTACGCGTTCTTTAATGTTGTCAGTAATATGTGGAATAACTTGAACCGTACCACCTAAGTAGTCACCACGACGTTCTTTATTTAGAACATCTTGATATACACGGCCACTGGTAAAATTATTCAGTTTGGTCATTTTCGCACGACGTAAGAAACGTTCGTAATAACCCAAGTCTAGATCAGTTTCGGCACCATCCTCTGTGACAAAAACTTCACCATGTTGGAAAGGACTCATTGTCCCCGGATCGACATTAATGTAAGGATCCATTTTAACCATTGTGACTTTTAAGCCACGGGCTTCCAAAAGTGCAGCAACTGAAGCAGCAGAAATACCTTTACCTAGCGATGAAACCACACCACCAGTAACAAAAATAAAATGGGTCATTAAGTTTCTCGTACAATCAAGCCGAAATCGGCCTACAATGTTGGGCAATTTTACTTTACTCTGCCCCTATAAAGCAAAGTCAAACCGCATCAATTCAAAGATCATTAAACAACTGGTTATTCTATCAGCATTTTTAATAAAAAATTAGGTCCATCTCACATGATTTTTTCATTCTCTTTTACTGTTATAATGCCAGCTCCTCAATTAAATGTTGTTTAGGACAATGGCAAATAAAAAACTTTTAATCTGTGCTGCAATTGCAGCTGGACTATTGTTAACCGCATGTGTCAAAAAAGAAACACCAGAAGAAGAGCAAGAAAAGGTTGAAACTGCTGTTTCAGAACCTAAGCCTGCTGAACCTGCAAAATTTGAGTCTTTAGAAAGCGTTAAAACTGAAGAAGCTCAAACGCAGGAACCAACGCAAGTTGAAGTTCATCACGAAGAAACAGCGAATACCACAACTGAAATTCGCCGTGAAACTCGCCCTGCCCATTCTGAGCAAAATTCACAAACAACTGTTTCTGAACAACCTAAAGCAGAGCCGAAGCCTAAGCCAGAACCTAAACCTGAGCCAAAAGCAGAACCGAAGCCTGAAAAAGCTCAGTCAAAACCAGCTAAGCCAGCAGAACCATCTCAAACTGAAGATGATGCTGTTGCCGCTGCAATTGCTGCTGCTACACCAGCGCTTAAAAACTAAGTTCCCCTATGAATATGCCCAAATTGAACAGTTGATTTGGGCTTTTAAAATATTATTAAAATTATCAATTCAATAATCAGTTCTACCTTTCTCTTTCTAATTTGTCTTTAAAGTTTTCCTAGATATCAATTTAGGACAATCTACTTATTCCCCTTGAAAAAGCATTGACGTTACTCACACTGAGATGTAGTTTTTTAACAAGTTCCTTTTTGGAACCTCAATTAAAAGAAGATTGGAGCTTAAAATGACTACTGTATCAAACCGTGCACCTGCCTCATTTCCAGTCCGTCGTATGGACTACAATTTTGAAAATACACCTCGTTACTGGTGCAATAACGAACCCTCTCTTACCCACTATTTTACGGGCTTATCTACATTGTTCCCTGAGGGTGAATCATATTTTGTTCGTTCAGTTCGAGCCTTACGTGCCAAAGCAAAATCAAATGAAATTCTAGATCGCGAAATCAGCGCATTTATTGGTCAAGAAGCAATGCATTCAAAAGAGCATCATGCCTTTCATATCAGCGCCCAGCAACATGGCCTTGATCCCGAGTCTTTGGAAAAAGCAACTGGTATCGTTTTAAAAAGTATTGAAAAAGTTTTTAGTAAAAAATGGAATTTGCTCGTAACAGTTGGCTTAGAGCACTATACAGCGGTACTTGTAGTTAGCATGATGCAATCTGTTAATGAACTGATGACAGACTCAACGATCCGTAATTTATGGTTATGGCACAGCATTGAAGAAACCGAACATAAAGCTGTCGCCTTTGATCTTTATAAACACTTATATGGAAGTGGGCTGAGCGCCTATCTCCCTCGCATTACTGTCTTTACTTTAAGTCTATTTTTAATTACAGGCTTCTCAACAATTTATCAATTCGTTCTTATGAAACGAGATCGCCAACTTCTAAACTTTAACTCTTGGCGTAATTTCTTTAGTTTTGCTAATAAACAATATAGAGCATTGATCCCTAAATTTTTTGACTATTATCGCTTTGATTTCCACCCTAACCAAACAGATGAAAAAGACCTCGTTGCTAGTACCAAAATCAAAATTGGACTGAAAGATCCAAAATTGCTTTTATCTTGAGCTGATAAAATCATAAAGCCCATTCAATAGATGGGCTTTATTTAATTTATTACAGCAACACCGTCATTGTTTATGATTAACCATAAAATAATTCGACATTAATTTGGCAGCCCAAGAGGTACTTTTCCAACCCTCATAAAAGCCACAATGACTTCCCTTTTTAGTGGTTACAACTGCAATATTACTCATTTGCTGAATAGTTTCTTTATAAGGCTCTAAATTTTTAATAGAACATACCGGATCATCTTCAGCATTAAGAATCATTAATGGAATTTTGACATTTTCAAATACATAAATTGGATTAATTGCCTGACAATAACTTTGATAATCCTGAAAGCCAGCCATTTCAAAGTATTCTTTTTCAAACTCTTCCAGACTAGTCGTCGCTAGAACTTTTTCTAAAGAAGGAATCTTGTTCCAAGTACTTTGATAAGGGTGAATAAAATATTTGAATAACTTTTTGGTCATCATTTTGCTATAGAACGGATGAACATTTTTAAAACCAATCTCAGTGTTATAGCCTGGACACATTGCAAAAGCAGCTTTAAATGGTGTGTCAGTGCCTTGCTCTCCCAAATAACGAACGAGTAAGCCAGTGCCTGCCGAAGAACCCACTGCATACAAATCTGATTCAGGAAACAAATTTTGAATATGCGTAAGCTGCTCTTTAAGATCACTTGTTGATCCAAAAAGAGAAATCTGTGGTACAGGCATAGGTAAACCAGCATGCCCACGGCGTAAGCAAAGCGCTATTCTCCACCCAGTATATTGATGTAAATCTTTCACCAGTTCACGCATACTTTCAGGTGTTCCTGTAATGGTATGCATAATGACAACTGTAGGAGTAGATTTTGGAAGATTATAGCCATACCATGCGATTGCAGTTACACCGCCATCTTTCATGGTGAGCTGATCAATACGGTCATATTCAAGCTTGATGGTTTTTTTTCTAATAATATCGAAATATAAAAGATGAACATGATTATTACTTAACCATGGCGTAGGACGATATTTTTGCTTAAGTTGGGGCAATTTATCCAAAACATCTTTAATTTTCCCTTGCGGGTCATAATAGACTTTTGGCTGTTCAGCACCTAGTACCGAATCAAACAATTCTGAACCGAAAGCTTTAATTTTATTTAAAGTAGATATGCCCATATCCAATCACGACCTCTGATTATGAGTTAAATGATTGCCGCACTAATGCTGCAACCTGCTGCCCCCAAATTGCATAAATTTCTTTGCTTGGATGAAAACCATCACTTGCCATAGGCAAATTCATCGCTTGAAAACTTTCAATATCATATTGAATGAATCTAAATTGGTTTTGTGATTCTAACCATTTATATAATGCCTGATTCATTTGCTCCGCATATTTTCCAAATAACCAAGCCAATGGATTCGGCAAAGCTGGAAAATGTTGCATTGGCGGCACGCCAGATACGATAATGAGTTTAGGTTGAAAACGCGTCTGTATTTGTTGAAACAATTGCTTTTGTTGTTTTAACCATAGATTTGCTGAGGTTAGTTTTGTCACATCATTAACACCAATAGATGTGACTACAACATCATAATTTTGTTGCTCTAAATGCTGTAGAGCTTGAAAAACCTGCTTGGTTGTATCGCCTGTTTTTGCATGAAGTTTCCAGCATAAAGAATACTCATCTTGCAACTCAGAAATAATTGCACCAGATAAAGCATCTTTTTGTGTTTCAACTCCAACGCCTGCCGCTGCAGAATCACCTAAAATAAGCAATGACAAAGGTCTTCCATCTCCGCATAGACCTTCACGCTCGCCAATGGCCTCTAATAGACGTGGTGTATTCTTACGAACCTTTGCGCCTTGTATAAATAATACAGGCAATAAGACTAATGTTGAAAGTTTTAACCACATTCTAATGACCTCAATAATATTACTTAGGCTATTTGCTAAAAATCATTGAGGTTGAAACTTGGCAATTCTTATACCCATTTGTTCAGCCAGCGCAGCTAATCCACTCATTGGACGAATCATTACCTCAAAATCAATAATTTTGCCTTGCTCATTAAAACGTATCATATCAATACCTTTTAATGACTTCCCACTTACATTTGCACTGAACTCAAGTACCACATTTTCGCCATCTTCCGTATAAAACTCACGATGATAAGTAAAGTCTTGGAATACCTGAATAACATTGCTCAGAATGAAGAAAACGACTTGCCTTCCTTCATAAGGTTTATGAGCAACAGGAGAACGGAAAACGACTTCATCTGCCAGTAAATCATTTAGATCGGACAAGTTACCTGCCTGAATCATGTGATGCCATTTTTCTAAAGAATGTTTTGTTGTTTCAAGTGCCATTATTATTTTTTCCTTTAGCTTACTTAATGAAATTATGGGCATTTCCTTTTCAAAGAAATGCCCATATAGATTTATAGTGTCGCTGCTAATTCAGCACCTTGTCGTATAGCTCGTTTTGCATCTAATTCACCGGCTTCTTTAGCTCCACCAATTAAATGAACATTTTTTCCGTCTTCTTTTAATTGTTCATACATTGCTGTAAAGGATTCTTGACCAGCACAAATCACCACATGATCAACTTCAAGTACACTCGGTTTTCCATCTACTGTTATATGAAGACCTTGATCATCAACTTTGTCGTATTGAACCCCACCAAGCATTTTGACTTGACGATTTTTCAGGCCTGTACGGTGAATCCAGCCAGTAGTTTTACCTAAACCAGCCCCTACAGCAGCAGCTTTACGTTGCAGTAAATAAATTTCTCGTTCCGAATCTTCAACTTTTGGCTGTTTTAACCCGCCAACATGCTCATATTGAGTATCAATTCCCCATTCAGCATAGAACTTTTCTGGGTTTAAGCTGCCACTTTCACCTTCGTGAGTAAGATATTCCGCCGTATCAAAACCAATACCACCCGCCCCAATAATCGCTACACGCTGCCCCACAGGCACACGTTCTCTTAGAACTTGTAAGTAGCTCAGTACTTTAGGATGATCAATGCCTTCAAATTGTAATTGACGAGGAGTTACACCTGTTGCAACTACAATTTCATCAAAATTTGCTTGGCTCAACTCTTCATAAGTTGCTTTATGATTTAATACAAGCTCAATATTTGGTCGCAATTCAATTTGACGGCCAAAGTAGCGTAAGGTTTCATAAAACTCTTCTTTTCCAGGAACAGTCTTTGCAATATTAAACTGACCACCAATTTGATGACTTGCCTCAAAAACTTTGACTTTATGCCCGCGATCAGCTGCATATACTGCAAAACTTAAACCTGCCGGACCCGCACCAATAACAGCAATATTCTTTTGAATCTGTGCTTCTTTAAAGATAAGTTCAGTTTCATAACATGCGCGAGGATTCACTAAACACGTTGCGATTTTCATTGAAAAAATATGATCTAAACACGCTTGGTTACACCCAATACATGTATTAATTTCATCGCTACGACCTTGGCTTGCTTTTAAAACAAACTCAGCATCGGCTAGCATTGGACGTGCCATTGACACCATATCAGCATGACCCGAAGCCAACACGTGCTCAGCCATTTCTGGGGTATTAATTCGGTTGGACGTAATCAAAGGAATAGAGACTTCACCTTTGAGTTTTTCAGTGACCCACGTAAACGCAGCACGAGGTACTTTGGTTGCAATGGTTGGAATACGTGCTTCATGCCAACCAATCCCTGTATTAATAATTGTTGCGCCTGCTTTTTCAATTTCTTTTGCAAGCTGAATCACTTCATCAAAACTTGAACCACCTTCCACTAAATCAAGCATCGATAGACGATAAATAATAATAAAATTTTCACCAACCAAAGCACGCGTACGTTTTACAATTTCAATGGGGAAACGAATACGATTTTCGTAACTACCACCCCACTCATCATCACGATGGTTAGTACGTGCAGCAATAAACTCATTAATTAAATAACCTTCAGAGCCCATGATTTCTACACCATCATAACCTGCATACTGAGCAAGTTTGGCGCAGTTTGCAAAATCATCAATGGTCTGTTGTACTTCGGCAGAACTTAAAGCTTTAGGCTTAATCGGGTTAATTGGTGCTTGAATTGCTGAAGGTGCAACGTTATTTGCCTGATAAGAATAACGCCCAGTATGTAAAATCTGCATAGCGATTTTACCGCCAGCTTCATGCACAGCTTGGGTAATCACTTTATGTTTCTCAGCTTCTTCAACTGTATCGAGCTTGGTACCGTGGCTAAATACAACACCATCATCATTTGGAGAAACACCGCCAGTTACGATCAATCCAACATCACCTTTTGCGCGCTCAGCATAAAATGCTGCCATGCGCTCATATCCCTGCGGTGCTTCTTCTAACCCAATATGCATAGACCCCATAAGCACACGGTTTTTTAAAGTAGTAAAGCCTAAATCAAGTGGCTTTAATAAATGTGGATAAGCTGACATATTTTCTCCTTTGGCTAGCAATTAGCTTGCTAATGCAACTTGTTGCATTAATTTATAATCAAATTTTGACTTTTATGCAACATGTTGCATAATCTCATCAGTCACACTTTACTTTTGCTTACAAACCGGATTGCTATGTCACTTCCTCATGTTTTATTGACCAGCTTGCTTGAACGACCAAGCACAGGGTTCGAACTTGCCCGCCGCTTTGATCGTTCAATCGGTTTTTTCTGGAATGCCACCCATCAGCAAATTTATCGTGAACTCAACCACATGCTCAAAAAAGGTTGGGTTTCAACGTTAGAAAATGAAATGGAAAATAGTCGAAAAAAGACTTATCAAGTTGAACAACTGGGACGTATTGAGCTAGCTTCATGGATGACACAACAAAGTGAACCTGCGCAGCTTCGTGATGACTTGATGGTTAGATTGCGTGCTGAAGCACAATTGAGCAATAATCAGATATTACCTGAACTGTTACGACACCTTGGTCTACATCAGGAAAAGCTTAAACTTTATCAAAGTATTTATGATAAAGATTTTAAAGACAGCAATGATCTAAATGACCGTGTGTTATACATCCATAAAATGATCTTAGAACTTGGAATTACGATGGAAAGTGAATGGATCAAATGGTTGGAACAAGTCATCCCTCAATTAAAACGCTTCGCCCAAGATAGCGTATCCGGAGAATAGCCATGCCATATTACACCATGCCCGATCGGGAAAATTTATTTGTACGTCGTGTTGGTCGTGGTGAACCAGTTTTGGTTTTATCTGGTCTTGGTATGCAAAGTTGGCAATGGCTACCTTTTATCTATGCAAACCGTAAAGATTATGAGTTTATTATTCCAGATTGGCGTGGGTTTGGTGGTTCAAAAAATTGTGCAATCCCTGAGCAAGATGCAATATCAAGTCATTGGCAAGACGTTGCTCATTTAATAGAACAATTAAAACTCGATAATTTTATCTTGATGGGTTATTCAATGGGCGCCACGACGGCCATGCATGGTATGAAACATGCTCATCTCGCACAGCAACTAAAAGCATATTTACATATCGACCAAACACCCAAAATATCTGTCGATTCAACATGGGAATATGGTTTATTTGGTTCTCACCATACTCAGTTCAAACAATTACTAAATGATATCTATCAATTGTTATCAAAGCACAAAAATGCCAAATATCTTTATGAATTATCACTTCCAGATCGACAGGAATTGGTTCGCCTTTGGGTAGATTTTATTGATTTACAAAGTAGTAATCCATTTAGCCCTTTAGTTTTTAAAACAGCGCTAAAACAACCGTTTCTACAAAAATATTTATTACCTATTCAGCGTTTAGATTATTTATTTTGGTATGTGGAAAATTATCTTTATCACAATGAAGATTATCGTGAAGCTATCCAGCAATTAGAGTGCCCAACCACTTTCTTTATTGGTCGTAATTCGACGCTTTATCCAGAAACTGGGCAGACACTTATTGCACAGAGTGTCGAGCATGCAAAAGCAATATATTTTGAGCGCTCAGGCCATACACCTTTATTGACCGAGCCGAAAAAATTTGGGCATGAAATCACAACATTCTTATCGGAATTAAAACATGCTTCTTAAAAAATAAAGGGATCTATTCGTAGATCCCTTTTTAAATGTGTAAATCATTAAGCAGAATGAGCTAACTCTTTCACTTTTAATTGCTCAGAAACACTTAACAAAAGTTGCTCGGTTTTTTCCCATCCCAAGCAACCATCAGTTACTGACTGCCCATAAGTCATATCACAAGAAATCTTTTGGCTACCATCAACCAAATGACTTTCAATCATGACACCTTTTACTTGTGTTTTTAAACGTTCAGCAACGATTTGCTGTAAAACTTCTGGCTGACGTAACGGATCTTTACTGCTATTACCATGACTACAGTCAATCACTAATGCAGGAAGATTTTGTTTGTGTTTTTCTCGTATTGCCTGAATTGAAGCTAAATCATAATTTGGTCCATGATTCGCTCCACGCAAAATCAAGTGTGGCAATGGATTGCCAGCACTTTGAATCACTGAAGGTAAACCTTGCTGATTCATCCCTAGAAATTGATGTTCATTTTGTGCTGACTGAATTGCATCTAATGCAATCTGAATTGAGCCATCAGTACCATTCTTGAAACCAATACTGTATGGCATGTGGCTTGAGATTTCGCGGTGAATCTGAGATTCACTTGTGCGAGCACCAATTGCACCCCAAGCCAATAAATCATCAAAATAACCAGTTGCCATTGGACTTAAAATTTCACTCGCAATTGGCAAACCCTTTTCAATAATTTGCAGGTAAAGTTCGCGAGACTTTTCTAAGCCAAGTTGTAAATTTGATGAACCATCTAAATTTGGATCATACATGAAACCCTTCCAACCCACAGTTGTACGTGGTTTTTCAATGTATGCACGCATCACGATAAAAATCTGATCTTTTACTTTTTCTTGTAGTTTTTGCAATTTTTCAGCGTATTCAAGTACTGCAACCGGATCATGAATGGAACAAGGCCCTGTAATTACCATTAACCGATGATCTTTGCCGATAAGAATATTTTGAATAGTTTGACGGTGTTCGGCAATTTGACGCACGAAACCGTGTGCAAGCGGATATTTTGCTTTTAACTGGACAGGTAAACTAACTGGAGTTTCTTTTGTATTGCTTTGTGTTAATAAAGTATTTAGGGCATTCATTGGTTTTTCCTTGGGACTGCAATCTATTCAGTCCGATCATTTATTTGAGCGTTTTGGATCTATTCGTTGGTAACGGTAAGCAAAAGTAAAACCAATAAAAGTTGCTAAAGTATGAATAAGTCATGTTGTTCATTTTAAGTTCCTCGATTTAAAAAGATAAAGCATAAAAAAACCTGATCGGGGTTGCCGATCAGGTATTAACTGTGATGGGCAACTTTCTCATGCCCGAATACGCTCAGGCAACTATCTAAATTGCCAAAAATAATAATATGCGTTAGTGTTCACAGATAGATTTAACATCTTTATCTCAAATATAAAAATATGTTCCTTAGATCTAAAATACGCATTGTTGAGGGCTTTGACAAGTCTTTTTTTTGAAAAAAACCTCTTATTTTCACGCTTAAGATTTGATTCACTCATTGTCTTAACGAATCAGCCCTTGAGGTTGCAAAATAATTAAGCCAGCTCCACAAAGCACGATTAGACCACCTAATATATCCCATCTTGTTAATCCGACTTGATCAACAAAGCGCAGCCACATTAACGCAGTAAAAATATAAATACCGCCATATGCAGCATAAATGCGCCCTGAAGCCGCTGGATGTAAGGTCAATAGCCATACAAAGACAGCCAAACTTAAAACTGTAGGTAACCACAGCCAAGCCGACTTGCCTTCTCTTAAAATCAGATAAGGGAAATAGCAACCCAGAATTTCAGCAATTGCTGAAATAATAAATAACCCGAATACACTCAGTATTCGGGTTATAGCAAGACTATCAATTAACATGAGTTATGCTGGTTCTGCCGTATGATGATCTTCAAACACTTCAAGTTTTAAGCCAACAGCTTTGCCATCTTCATTTTTCACTGATACAGCCACATTACCACCATGATCTGCCAGTTCACCAAACAAAATCATTTCAGCTAATGGTTTCTTCAAGTGTTCTTGAATGAGGCGTTGCATTGGACGTGCACCCATCAAGCGGTCATAACCATTTGTTGCCAACCAATCACGAGCACTTTGATCGACATCAAGTACAACTTGTTTGTCATCCAGTTGAGCTTGTAACTCTGTCAAGAATTTATCAACCACAGACTCAATAACAGTTGTTGGTAATGACTTGAATTGAATAACACTATCTAGACGGTTACGGAACTCTGGTGAGAAAGCACGTTTCATTGCTTCTTGGTTATCAGAACTATGATCTTGTTCAGTAAAACCAATACTCGCGCGAGAAATACTCTCTGCTCCCACATTCGTAGTCAGGACAATAATAACGTTTCTAAAGTCTGACTTACGTCCGTTGTTATCCGTTAAAGCACCATGATCCATGATTTGTAGCAATAGATTAAACACATCTGGATGTGCTTTCTCAATTTCATCTAGCAATAAAACACAGTGCGGGTTCTTATGGATCGCATCAGTTAACAGCCCACCTTGGTCATAACCCACATAACCCGGAGGTGCACCAATCAAACGTGAAACTGCATGACGTTCCATATATTCAGACATATCGAAACGCACCAGCTCCACACCTAACAACTTCGCCAGTTGTTTAGTGACTTCAGTTTTACCCACACCTGTTGGGCCAGCAAAAACAAAACTACCTACTGGCTTATCTGGTGATTTCAATCCAGCACGAGATAACTTGATCGCTGAGCCTAAAGCGGTAATCGCCTCATCCTGACCAAACACAAC
The DNA here is from genome assembly GCF_053345265.1 of Acinetobacter sp. M5A5_2a. Lineage (NCBI taxonomy): Bacteria > Pseudomonadati > Pseudomonadota > Gammaproteobacteria > Moraxellales > Moraxellaceae > Acinetobacter > Acinetobacter sp. M5A5_2a. Next base: position 121,638 of record NZ_JBKEZV010000008.1, read on the forward strand.
ACGTTTTAAATCACGCTCAAGATTTTCAAGCACTGACTTATCATCTTTAGAAACAGTTTTTGGTGGAATACGAGCGATCTTGGAAACGATATCTTCGATATTCTCTACCGTAATCAAACTATCATCACTTTCAGCCTTCAAACGACGCTGAGCACCAGCTTCGTCAATCACATCAATTGCCTTATCTGGCAAGAAACGATCATTAATGAATTTAGCAGAAAGCTCTACAGCTGATACCAATGCTTTATCGTCATATTGTACGTGGTGAAAATCTTCAAATTTAGATTTTAAGCCACGCAAAATATCAATTGTTTCAGAAATACTTGGCTCATTGACATCAATTTTTTGGAAACGACGTGATAACGCATGGTCTTTTTCAAAAACCTGACGATATTCTTGGAACGTCGTTGAACCGATACAACGTAAAGTACCATTTGCCAAAGCTGGTTTGATGAGATTCGAAGCATCCATTGTGCTGCCCATACTCGAGCCCGCGCCAATGATCATGTGAATTTCATCAATGAATAAAATCGCATTTGGATTTTTCTTCAAAGCATTAAGCAATTGTTTTAAACGTTTTTCAAAGTCACCCCGATATTTGGTCCCAGCAACTAATGCACCAATATCTAAGCTATAGACTTCAGCCTGACTCAAAGGTTTAGGCGCCTTACCATTCACAATTAACCATGCCAAACCTTCAGCAATCGAGGTTTTACCAACGCCCGGATCACCTACCAGTAATGGATTATTTTTGCGACGGCGGCACAGAATTTGTGCTGTACGCTCAATTTCTTTTTCACGACCAATAAGTGGATCAGTTTTGCCTTTTTGCGCTTCAACATTTAAGTTCAGCGTATAAAGCTCTAATGGCCCTGCATTGCCCGTACTCGTTTCACCCTCAATATCTTCAACTTCTTCTTCAACTTGCACTTCATCTTTACGTGTCCCATGAGACAAGTATTGAGTCAATGTCAATCGATTGATTTGATGACGTTTAAGCAAATACACAGCAAAAGAATCACGCTCTGAATACATTGCGACCAAAACATCCGCACCTTCAACAGTACGATCGCCGCCACTTGATTGCACATGGAAAATAGCACGTTGCAAAATGCGGTCAAAACTTTCTGTTGGATGAGGCGCCTGCTCGCTATTTTCGCCAAGCTTAGGAGTATGTTGTTCTACATATTCTTCTAATTCTTTACGTAAAGAAACTATATCAGCCCCACATGCTTTTAATGCATTCACGGCCGAATCGTTGTCGAGTAGTGCTAATAATAAGTGTTCAACTGTAAGAAACTCATGTCTCTTTTGACGAGCCATGCTAACAGCCAAACGTAATGATACTTCTAATTGACGACTGAGCATGTAACCCCCTTATGCTTTAGGCTCAATCTGGCAAAGTAATGGATGACCTTGCGATCGAGCGTAATTATTAACAAGGTTTGCTTTGGTTTCCGCGATGTCTCTTGGATATACCCCAGCAATACCTTTACCTTCATAGTGTACTGTTAGCATTACTTGAGTTGCTTGGTCAAGATTCATTGCAAAGTATTGTTGTAAAATTTCAATTACAAAGTCCATTGGCGTGTAATCGTCATTCATTAAGACGACTGCATATAACGGCGGACGCTTGAGTTCAGGAGGTGCTGTTTGTACAACAACCTCTCCGTCATGATCTTCGTTTTGCGAATCACTTAAGCGTGGATGGAAGTGCCAATCGACATAACCAGACTGCTGAAAAGAAGCCTTGATATCTTTTAAGTTTGTTTGACGCTTATTTGTTCGCATAGGATGTTACTATTGTGAATTTGCTTCAGCTTGAGGAATTTCTGCCACGAAAGCAGAAGATGTTTCGACAGGTTTACCGCGCTGCCAACTAAAACGTTTAATAACTGGTGTATCAGAAACGCCTGTTAAACGTACCTCAATAAATTGAGGCGTAAAACCTTTAGGCATAGTCCAACGACCTGTTAAACGCTCAAAGTCAGTAAAGTTAAAGTTTTTAGCTTCAAGTGGCACAACCAAAACTTCTGTATCTTTAATGAGTCTTATCTCAATCGATCCTGAAGCACGGCGCTTGCTTGGGCTCACCTGCACTAAATCTAACTGATATTCATAAGCATTTTCAGGCAGAGGTTTGATCGCCAAATTTTGAATGGTCAAGCTTAGACCACCGCGCTGCCTCAAGATATCACGGTAGATATTACTCATACCTTCTTGCTGCGTTTTATCAGCATTGGCCTGGTTAAGGGCTTCAAACAGATCATTTGCATTTGTTACAGCAACATCACGCTCTTGTACTGCAGCGTTGAGGCTTTTATTAACTGCATCTAAAGCTGTTTTTTGCTTTTGCACCACTTCAACCAATTGCTCTGCATCTGCATCGTAACCTACAACAGTTAGACCTTGACGGTGCCCAATTGTATAGCCGAGCGCAAGACAGCCACTCATTAAAATAGCCGCACCAATAAACAAAGGTTTATTGGTATTTAAAAATTTTTTCTTTTGCAACGAACTTTCTGCCGAAGTCGTCTGTCCAGAGTTTTGCATCGTCATCTCAGTGTTTAAGATCAGAGTCAAGACACACATTTAAATCGAAATTTAAATGTGTGTGAAGCAAAAAAGAGTTTTTTATGGTAATAAACCAATCCCTTGTAAGCCTTCATCTTCATCAAAGCCGAACATAAGGTTCATATTTTGTACAGCTTGACCAGATGCACCCTTCACAAGGTTATCTTGTACCGCAAGAATAATAAGTTTATTCGGCTGCGGCTTATATAAAGCAATACGAAGCTCATTCGCACCGCGCACACTACGTGTTTCAGGCGAACTGTTAGCAGGCATCACATCAACAAATTTTTCATTTGCGTAAAATTGCTCATACAATGCCTGAATATCAGTTTGTTTTCCAGTTTCTGTCAAATCGACATAAATTGTGCTGAGCATACCGCGAATCATTGGAACTAAATGAGGAACAAACAAGAGCCCATCAAAACCACCTTTTTGCCCAGAAATATTTTCTAATGCTTCAACAATTTCTGGATGGTGACGGTGCCCTGCAACCCCATAAGCCTTGAAGTTATCAGCATTTTCGCTATAGATCATGCCTAAGCTTGCTTTACGGCCTGCTCCTGAAACGCCAGACTTCGCATCAATAATAATATTTTTTGTTTCAATCAATGCTTGTGCTGATTTCAAAAGTGGAGCCAAACCCAATTGAACGGTAGTCGGGTAGCAACCAGGGTTACCAATCACTTGCGCCTGTTTAATTTTTTCGCGGTTTAATTCAGCCAAACCATATACTGAGTTTTCCAGAATGTCTGGGCAAGCATGTTCCATGCCATACCATTTCTTAAACTGCTCAAGATTTTGTAAACGAAAATCAGCAGCCAAATCAATAACTTTAGTACCAGCTGCAATCAATTCTTTTGCATGCTGCATAGCAACACCATGAGGAGTCGCAAAAAATACAACATCACACTTTTTTAAATCATCAATATTTAAATCTGAAAATTGAAGATCAGTATGTCCACGTAAATTAGGGAACATATTTGTAACTGGTTTGCCCGCTTCTGTACGTGAAGTAAGAACTCGAACCTGCGCTTTAGGATGTCGTAATAAAATACGTAATAGTTCAACGCCTGTATAACCCGTCCCACCAACAATTCCGACAGAAATCACGTGCATTACCTCAATTTTTGAATCTATACTTGCGCAGTAGTATGACAGGATGTCCAAGCTTACAAAACCATTTCATGCTTGGTAATTTTAATTTTTTTAATTTTAGCGACAATTAGATAGAACTTATTGAACTGTCATAACTAAACAAATATCAGCAAATAAATACCAGATTTAATTGGAGAGCTAGGATGCTTCATCAATCAAAAGAAACAAAATTACACACTTACCTTGGCTTGAGCACATTAATTTTAAGTGCACTACTTGTAGGTTGCGGAGGTGGAGGCAGTAGTAGTGGCAACTCACCAAGCACTCCAACACCCGTTGATCCTACTCCGGAGGCAACGACTGATGTTACTCTTAAATCTCCTGTAGAAATGCGTAATATCCAACTAAAAGTATATGACAACACCACTAACTCTGTTTTGGTAGATACTTCAATTGCAAGTTTAAACAGCTTTAATGTCAAAATTCCTACCGCTAAATTAAGTCGTTTATATCGTGTAGAAATTACGACTCAAAATTCATCTCAAGTATTTGATCCAATTACTTCAACATACCAAAATTTCTCTGGCGTTTATCATGCGTTTATTACACCAAACAGTGTAAGTGGCAGAACCCTATTCATCAGCCCAAGTAGTGAAGCGATTTACCAACGCGCTGTTATACGTTCAGGACAACTTCCTCAAGAGACGATTGACCCAACACGCATTGAGCAATTGCATGTGGATTTAGCTTCTCAAGACGTTTATAGATCTCTTCTTAATGCGTTCAAAGATGCCGACATTCCAAGTTTAAGTCCAGTCAATACCCTCACAGTTCTAACTTTGTTGCAATACTCCACTAAACAGCCTAGTACGTATGTAGATAGCTATCTTAGCTTTGGCTACTTACAATATTGGTCAACTTTTCATAGCGGATTAACTACATACCAAGAACTCATTAAAAGTTTGGCAACAGATTTAAAAGATGGCTTTTTAGATGGGAAAAAACTTCACGGCGATCAAACGACATTCACCCCTATTTTCACGCCTGCTCCAGATAATATTGATCCGGTTAAAAATACACTGTTAGATATCGCAGCCAATCAAAAAACAACACGCGATTCTTTTGCAACCAATTTAAGAACCGCTACTTTAAAATTGGCAGATACCCAAAGTTTAGATCAAATAGGCTATGACTTACTGAAAAAGAAACTATATTCAGGGGTCGTACCTTCCGGAAATACGACTGACTTTTTCCGTATAGAGGGGGCTGGTGATTATCGTCGTGCTGTAGGTTTTAGCGGTATTACAGCAACCTGTAACGGTTCTATATATCCTTGTAAACAAGGTTTGACTAGCATTAATCTTTCCGACCCCAAACTACCAGCTACAGACTATTTAGTAGGTCACTATGAAGACACCTCAACAGGTTGTCAGCTTAATTTCCGTGCGAATGGTCAAATCGAACTTATTAAAGGATCACAGACTTATCGCTCTGCTTTAAGTGCGGATAGTACAGATAATTTATTGCAAACAGATGCTGCAAGCTCAAGTTATTTACTCAACTCAAGTTCAGCCGAACCAAATAACTCAACGCAGCAATACAACTTTATACAATTATCGATTAAAGCAAATAAAATCGTGAGTGCCAAAGCGGGTCTAGATAGCCGAAAAGCACCAGATAACTTACAAACACCACAATTAGAATGTAGTTTTAGTTAATTTGAAACATACCACCATGCAGGCAATGGATTTGATTTAAGTTGTCTGCGGTGTCTTTGAAAATATGGATCGTATTTTTCAACTTCTGCCCAAAATGCAGGGCTATGATCAAAATGTTTAGTATGAGCTAACTCATGAATAGCGACATATCGAGCAATCTCATATGGCATGAGCACCAAACCTGCATGCAGCATAATATTATGCTGACTACTACAGCTTCCCCAACGAGTTTTGGGACGGCGAATTGAACATTCGCTGTAATTTAGACGAGTTTGCTCACTTAAATCGTTTAAAAGCTTTGGTAATTCTTGTTTTGCAAAAGCAATAACTGCACTTTGCAACGCCAAATATGGCTGCGTATCTTTAATAAATAGACAGTTATTTTCCCAATCAAATTGGAAAACACGATGTTGCTTTTGAACAATAACTTGAAATGGTTGCTCTTTATTAAAAAAATAAATTTCTGAAGGAATCTCAAGCGAATTAGATTGAACGTGTTGTTGCTTATTCCACGTTTCGATCAACCATTGCTCAGATTGTGCTAAAAAAAGTTGAATTTGATTCTTACTACAAAACAAAGGAACTGTCAGGCATATTGAAGCTGGCTCAACACGTAAGCGCAATTTTCTTGCTCTTACGTGTCGAACGATTTTAATTTCTGGCATTTTTGCAGACATTACTGTGCTGTACGCTCTTCAATACCATTATTTGTTGCAACAATTGCAATCGTTGCTGGGTTTAAAGCGAAAATACCATTAGTCACAACACCTGGAATGTTATTAATGGTTTTTTCTACATCAATCGCATTTAAAATATTAAGATTAAATACATCCAAAATCACATTACCGTTATCTGTTACGACGCCTTCGCGATAAACCGGATCACCACCTAAAGCCACTAGTTTACGAGCAACTGCCGAACGGGCCATTGGAATAACTTCTACTGGGAGTGGAAAATCACGGCCAAGTTGATCAACCCACTTTGAATCATCAACAATACAAACAAATTTCTTAGCAATTGAAGCTACAATTTTTTCACGTGTTAATGCAGCACCACCGCCTTTAATCATATGCATATGACGGTCAATCTCATCTGCACCATCAACATAGGCATCTAAACCACCTACATGGTTCATATCTACAACTTCAATGCCTAATTTTTTAAGGCGATCAGCAGTTGCCTGAGAACTTGCCACAGCAGCTTCTAACTGTAATTCAGGCAATAAATCAATTAGAAAGTTTACTGTACTTCCAGTCCCCACCCCCAAAATGCCACCTTTGGGTAAGTGTTTTAAAGCAGCTTTCGCAGCAGCTTGTTTCTTTTCATCTTGGGTTGCGTATAGACTCATGACATCACTCAACTATTTTTTGACATTTATGCACCAATAATCGGCGCAAATGCACAGGGGTTTGCTACAATAACTTCCTATTTTAAACTGTTATAGGGAAGATGAACATGCTGTCTCGTGTGGTACGACAAATTTTACAAGCAACGGTTTATGATGTTGCAATTGAAACACCTCTCGAAGCAGCTCCACGAATTAGTCAAAAATTAAATAATATTATTCGTTTTAAACGTGAAGATTTACAACCTGTTTTTTCTTTTAAATTACGCGGTGCCTATAACCGTATTAGCCAATTACCTAAAGAACAACTCGAACGTGGGGTAATTTGTGCATCTGCTGGTAACCATGCTCAAGGCGTAGCATTATCAGGTCAACGTTTAGGAATTCCAGCGATTATTGTCATGCCAAGCACGACTCCGGACATTAAAGTTCAAGCAGTTAAACGCTTGGGTGGTCAAGTTGTGTTACATGGCGATAGTTTTGATATAGCAAATAAATATGCTCAACAACGTGCCGAAGTTGAAGGCCTTGTATTTATTCCACCTTATGACGATGAACTTGTCATTGCTGGTCAAGGTACTATTGCAAATGAAATCTTACGTCAATGGCGTGATGTAGAATATGTGTTTGTTGCTGTAGGTGGTGGTGGCCTTATTTCAGGCGTAGCGGCTTACCTTGGTGAAGTTGCACCTCACGTGAAAATTATTGGCGTTGAATATGAAGAATCTGCGTGCTTAAAAGCAGCCTTAGAAGCAAATGAGCGCGTAATCTTGCCACATGTAGGCTTGTTTGCAGATGGTACTGCTGTTGCACAAATTGGTGCTTTACCATTTGATATTATTCGTCTGCGTAAGTCTGATAATTCTGGTCCAATTGTTGACCCTGATATTGTAACTGTAAACACAGATGAAATTTGCGCAGCAATAAAAGATACCTTTGATGAAAACCGCAGCATTGTTGAACCATCTGGCGCAATGGCCCTCGCTGGTATCAAAAAATATATTACCGAACATAAAATCAGCAATAAAAACATTGTGTCGATTGTATGTGGCGCCAACATGAACTTTGACCGTCTACGTTATATTGCTGAACGTACCGAGTTAGGCGAACAGCGTGAAGCCATTTATGCGGTGACACTACCAGAAGAAAAAGGTGCATTCCTAGGCTTCTGTCGCGCTTTACAAGGCCGTAATATTACCGAGTTTAACTACCGAGCAAACAATACAGAAGAAGCGCAAGTCTTTGTTGGTATTAGCTTAAAAGGTGGTGACGCTGAGCGCCATGAAATTTTAGAACAATTAAAACAACAAAATTATGTGGTAGATGATCTATCTGATGATGAAGTTGCCAAACTACATATTCGTTATTTAATTGGCGGTCATGCAAATCTGGATGATGAAAGATTGTTTCGCGTTGAGTTCCCTGAACGTCCAGGCGCCCTCTTAACCTTCTTAACTCGTTTAGGCCCAACCCATAATATTACGCTATTCCATTATCGTAATCATGGTGCAGCAGAAGGACGTGTATTAGTCGGTTTACAAGCGACCGATGCGAAACAAAATCCTGATGGGTTAATTGAAACTCTTGAGCAGATTAGCTATCCGTATGCAGAAATTACGAATAATGTTGGCTACAAACGTTTCTTGAAATAATCTTTGATTTTGATAAATAAGCCGACAAATTTGTCGGCTTATTCTTATAATTATTTTAATATTCCCATCATATTTACATTGCCTCTCTTTATCTCAAAGAAAATATCCTTAAAAATAAACGTCTAATCAGGAAACAAGGACCAACATGGCACAGTTTGCAGTCATTGGCTTAGGGAGTTTCGGAGCAACTGTTGCTCAAGAGCTCACAAAATTAAATCATGATGTTATTGGCATTGATACGGTAAAAAAGAATGTTGAAAATCTTGCCAACGTTTTAACTCATGCCGTCATTGCCGATGCGACCGACGAACATGTACTTGATGAACTTAATATTCAAAATTGTGATGCAGTTGTGGTCGCAATTGGTGAAGATATTGAAGCAAGTATCCTATGTGTCCTGAATTTAAAAAATTTAGGTATGGACAAAGTTTGGGTAAAAGCAAAAACTAAAGCACATCACACCATTTTGTCGCACCTCAATATCAATAAAATCATTCATCCTGAAGAAGATATGGGGGTACGAGTCGCTCAAGCCCTAAACTATCCAATGGTGAGTCGTTATATGTCCTTAGACGATGACCACTACATTATTAAAATTGAAATTCCAGAGAAACTTAATGGCATTAACTTATATGGCATTATGCAGCAAGCACCACAGGTCAAAACATTGCTCGTAAAAAGACAGCAGCAAATTTTGTTTGAGACCGAAGAAAATTTCACCTTGCAAACGCATGATATTCTTATTTTAGAAGGTCATTTACCGCAGTTAAAGAAACTTTCTAATTGCTTCATATAAGAAACGAAATCTAGAATATGTCTATATATCCCAAGCCCCATAAAACATTAAATTTAAGCCCTCCTTCACTCTTGGCACTGGGGTTTCTGGGCTTTATTATTTTTGGCACGTTATTACTAAAGCTACCGTTTGCCAATACAGGTCATGTGAGCTGGATGGATGCGCTCTTTACAGCAACCTCAGCAGTCACAATCACCGGTTTATCTGTTTTAAATATTCATGAGTCTTTTACCCTGTTCGGGCAAACTATCATTTTGTTGCTCATTCAATCTGGTGGTTTAGGTTTCATGACTTTTGCCATATTGGCGGCACTAAGTTTGTCACCTAAAGTTGGCCTTAAACAACAAATGATGGCGCAAGATAGTCTCGGACAAACGAGCCTGTCAAAGGTTACTTTTGTTGCTAAGGGAGTTGTCACTTATACCCTTATTTTTGAGCTTATTGGTACAATTATTCTCACTATTGCTTTTACACCGACTTTCGGCTTTGCACGTGGATTGTACTATGCGATTTTTTACAGTATCTCCTCATTTAACAATGCTGGTTTTTCATTATTTTCCAATAGTTTAATAAGCTTTCAAAGTAACTACCTTATTTGTATAACTGTTAGCATACTTTATACATTAGGCGGGCTGGGCTTTTTGGTTCTCATGGACATTAAGCAAAATAAAAAATGGAAAAAACTCACGCCGAATAGCAAGCTAATTCTTACCACTATTACAGTGATTAATATTATTGCCTTTATTTTAATTTGGGCTTTAGAAGCTCAAAACCCTCATACCCTAGGAATGCTCAGTATCGGTGATCAAGCATTAAATGCTTGGTTTCAAGCCACTGTTCCACGCTCGTCAGGATTTAATACCATTGATACAGGAGCAATGACCAACAGTAGCTCCTTACTCATGATGTTACTTATGTTTATTGGTGGTGGCTCGCTTAGTACCGCAGGTGGAATCAAAGTTGGAACCTTTGTAATTTTAGTGCTCAGTGTTATTTCATTTTTACGGCGCACAGATGAAATTCGAATATTTAATCATTCAGTCTCACACGAAACGACCTATAAGGCTTTAGCTGTAACTGCAATTACGAGCATACTCATTTTCATGGGGTTCTTTATTATTTTGCTTTTAGAGCCTAAAGCAGACTTTATGAACTTGTTGTTTGAGGTTGTTTCCGCAGCGTGTACTGTGGGGCTTTCTCGCGGAATCACGCCGGAGCTACATAATGGTAGTTTGTTCATTTTAAGTTTGCTGATGTTTGCTGGGCGACTCGGACCATTAACACTGGCTTATTTAATTGCCACTCCGAAAAAAAGTCGACTCAAGCACCCTCAAGCCAATATTCAAATTGGATAATAAAAATGCCGCTATAAAAGCGGCATTTTTACAAGTAAAGACTTAATACCAGTTCATGAGTGAAACACCCAAGCCCGCGTAAGTTGCTCGATGGTTATAGTCAATTAAGCTTTCACCGTAACCATTAAACAACTGGAAGTGTCCACGCAGTTTGCCACTGATTGGAAAAGCCCAATCAAATTGAACAGCACCATGAGAATCATCACCACCTTTTAAAGAATGACGCAGCATTAAAGAGAAGTCATTTTCCTTCCACTTATAAAATGCTGTTAAATCACCACGACCGATGTAATTTTCCATATCAGGGTTATTATCGTCTTTGCTGTCTTCTTCAATGCGCACCCACGGACGAAGCATTAAAGCAAAGTTACCGCGCTCTAATCCCACATTGAAGATTACGCGATTCCAGCTACGAGATAATGGATCTGAACGACCATTTGATTGGTGGTTTAAAGTGACTCCAAGCAAACGACCATCTAGACCAAGCAGTTCATAGTTGGTTCTAAACATTAAACTTGCTTCAGGCTCATAATTCGTTTCACGGAAAGGGCGAGATTCTTCAGCATTAAATGTCTGCCAACGTGAAGATTGTGTATAACCTAACCACAAATCACCATTGTTGCCAAAAATATTTTCCCAAGCTTTGGTCTTTAAAGAAATCTGAAATTTACTTTCTGTCGATTTCAGATTTTGATCTTCTGTCACCGTATTGTTTGGGTTTGGACTATGTGGCAATTCATTTTTGTCACTGGTCCAGAATACAGGTAGCAAATAGACTGGTTGATAAGCACGGATATTCCAAACCCCTAGTTTACTTTTTTCAGACAACTCCCAACGTTGATCTAGTAAAGAAGTAGTAGGTTCAAGTTTTGGTGCTTTACCAATTATTTTGATATTACTCACTGTATCTACCACCTTCTCTTTAAAGGTTTCAGGTGGAACAGCAGGTGCATCAATTTTTTTAACAGGCTCTGGTACAGCAGCAGCTTGAATAACTGGTAAAGCTGCTGGTTTAAATACAGAGTCATAACAAGCCAGACGATCGGCATTCGAAGCAAGAGAAACACATGCATCTACTGTCGCAGGGGTTACAGGTGCCAAGGTGTCAGCATATGTCACAGACGCACACAAACAGCTAAGCACGATTCCCATGCTTAGCTGTAAAGATGTGCGTTCAAATTGTCTGAACGCCATGTTCATCTCCAATTTTTATTTTAATTAACTTGTTGAATGGTAAAACCTAATTGCTGCAATTCATCGCGTTTTGCAAATGGCGCAACTACAGCTTTTACAGGAGTTTGCTCAACCAAATATTGACGAGCAACACGTTGTAAATCATCTAATGTTACATGCAGTAAGCGTTCACGTAAGGTACGGCGGAAAGTTGGTGTTCTTGCATGCAACAATGCATAACATGCAGTAATCGCCTCACCCGCTGGTGAACCTGGTTTATCCATACTTGCAACGAGTCCAAGAATCGCTTCTTCAAGCTGATGAGGCTGTTGTTCCGCATTTAATAACCATTGCACACTTGCTTCGAAGTCTTTGAAAGTTTCTGCTAAACGTGGGTCACGGTAACTATAAAAACGGAATGAACATGCATTCCCATCATAACTTGCTCCGCCACCATAAGCACCGCCTTTTTCACGAATGGCACTGTGTAAGAACCCATTACGTAAATAAGCTGCCAATACCATTAAGGGAGCCGCATCTGGATGCGATACATCGACAGCCTGATAAGCAGAAGCACAGAACTGAACATTTGCCTGAATTAACCATGCTTCATGATTATTATCATTTGCTTGTTCTACGTGAGTTAACTCTGTTGCAGTTGCATCAACGTTTAGTTTATCCCAAACATTTTGGATTTCTTCAACCAAACGTTCAGACTGATGTTCTTCACATACAAGCAAGAACTGTTTAGGCGCTTGCAATAATTTACGATGAATACGCTTTAATTCTGCAATCAGCTCATCATAAGCTGCATCATTTTGGGTAATTTTAGCAACAAGCTCACCCAACCAGTTTAATGCACCTAAACCAGTGTTTTGATAATCACGTTGAGCCAAGGCACTCATATTACGTGATGCAATTTGCATTGCATAACTATGACCTGCTCCAGACAAACGAGATTGCCAACGTGTTTTACGCTGTTGCAATAACTCAATAATGCGCTCTTTCTCGTCAAAACGAAGCTGTTCAAATGCTAACTTTAATAAATGAATTGCATCATTTTTTTGAGTTAAAGATTTAGTTGTTAACGTTAACCAAGCACTGATTTTATCTTTATCATCGACTTTACTACGTAAAGAAGCCCCCATTCCCAAACCACCACTTACAGCTGTTTGTAAGTTTTGCAGCTCAAGATAGTCATACTCACCTGCACCCACTTCGCCCATCAAGATAGAAAGCAAATTGAAATAAGGTGACATTACAATATCTTCAGGAATTTGAATGAGTACTTGTTGATAGTAAATACCATTCGTACCAGCATGATACAAATTCAACGGCGTATCCATGCGATTGCAAAGAATCTCGCGCAATTGACCCTGCACAATATGTAAGTCAGCAGGTACATCTTCCAAGCCTACTTTGGGTAATAGTTCAAGGTTATCTGGAGTATCCTGACGCTCCTCTAAAGCCTTGGTATTAGCGATAATTTCAGCCTTATCAGCATCTGTTAATTTTTCACCAATAGCAGCTAAACGTGCTTTTTCTGCCTCTTGCTCTTTTACAGACTTAGTTGGGTCTGGAACTAAAGTCATCTGTACGCGATGTGGGTTGTCTAGCAAATGCGTTTGAATCAGATTTGATAACCACATTGGGTCTTTCAACTCTTCTTTAACTTGTGCAATTGCGCTGTCAACATCCCAAATTTGAATTGGGTCATTGTGGTGAATCGCACCGCTTAAGCCATTTAAAATTAGACTTAAACCATATGGTGTACCATCACCATTAATTTCACGTTGATGTAATTCAATTTGATGTAAAATTGCATCGACTAAATCGCTATCAATTGGTTTTGCAGCGACATCACGTAAAATATTTAAAACGCCATCTCTAAAGCTTTCAGCATGTTCAGGATTTGAACCTTGAACACCACAATAGAAAGTCATTTCAAAGTTACTGTCGTCTACACCCATTAATGGACCGGTTGATTGAGCATATCCACACGTTTCTAAATAATGGCGCAGAGGTGAAGCTGAATTTTCTAATAAAATTCCTTCAACTAAACGCATTCCCAAACGCAATTTAACATCGTTTGCTTCAGGTAATAACCAAGATAAGACATGATAAGTTTTATCTTTTAAATCATCACTATCAACGCCATAATTTTCTGTTACTTCAATTGGCGCAGCTAAACGTTTTTCAGGCTTAGAATATAAAGTTGTACCCGCAGAAAACTTATTTAGAGCTAGTTTTTCAAATTGCTCTTGTAACTCATAAGCTGTTTGATTCCCAAAAGTCATAAACACCGCATTACTTGGATGGTAATGAGTCTTATAAAACTCGACTAACTGCTCATACGTTAAATCAGGAATATCTTTCGGGTCGCCACCTGAATTGTAATGGTAGGTCGTTTCAGGAAATAAATGATGAGCCAACTGGTGATAAAGTTGGTCAGATGGCGCACTCATGGCACCTTTCATTTCATTAAAAACCACACCTTTATAAACAGGTTGTCCATTTTCCAGTTCAATACGAATACCTTCTTGAGCAAAATCAAGTGGATTCAAATTAGCAGCAAATGCCGCATCAAGATAAACAGAAAGTAAGTTTTGGAAATCTTTTTTATTTTGAGTAGCAAATGGATATGCTGTCCAATCTGCTGCTGTAAATGCGTTCATGAACGTATTTAAAGAACGGCGAATCATTAAAAAGAACGGATCACGTACCGGAAACTTTTCAGATCCACACAAAGCGGTATGTTCTAAAATATGTGCCGTGCCTTTAGAGTCCATAGGTTGTGTTCTAAAAGCAACAAGAAATACATTTTCATCATAGTCAGTTGCCAAGTGATAATGCACAGCACCTGTAACTTTATGCTTATATTCAGACACTAAAATATCTAATGCTTCTACATGGTGCTGACGTAGCAACTGAAACGCAGGGTGAACAGTTTGAGAAATGGTTTCAGTGACATCTACAGTCATGTGATCTCCTAACATATCGGATAAGTGAATAAGTCTCATTATAGCCTGAGTCAGCTTGAGATTGGCGAACAAAAGCCAAGTAAAATACTATGTTTTTGTTGAGTATTAGTTTTCATTGGCAGGGCTTTGATATCAAGCACATAGCCATGAACGTTTTATCCTACCAGAACAAAAGCTTTTAATTCTATTTATATATTACCCAATAAATAAAAAAGCCCATCAAGTCGATGAGCTTTTAGAAAAACTTTTACTTAAAAACGATAACGAAGCGCAATTTGAGCATTTAATGGATCGCCCATCATGTTTGAATCATTGGCTCCACTATGTCCTGAAACAAAGTAATCGCGATCAAATAGATTATTTAAGTTCAGGTTCACATCATAACGTTCACTTTGATAACCTACTGCTGCATTTACAACAGCATAACCTGGTAAAACATTCTTGTTATCTGGAGCACTAAAACGTGAAGATTCACCACGTCCACCAACAGCCGCATACCAATGATCATTAAGTTGATATTTCAACCATAAGTTTGCAGTGTTATTTGGGGTAAGCGCAGAATGATTGCCTGTAAATCCAATAGCCGATTTTTCAATCTTACCATCCATATAAGAATAACCAGCTAATACTGACAATTGATCAGTCAATTGACCTGTTAATGAGAGCTCAACACCCTTGGTTTTTTGCTCACCTGCTAACAATGCTTGATTTGGGTTTGCTGGATCTTGGTTTTGAATATTCGTTTGGCTCATTTCAAATAAAGCCAATGTCACATTCAATTGATCATTTACATCCCACTTTGCACCAACTTCAACATTTTCAGTTTTTGTTGGGCTTAAATCATCACTATTTTTATATAAAACAAATGAATCAGCTAAAGGCTGGAAAGATCGGTTATAAGAAGTATAGAAGGAAATATTACTTAAAGGCTGATAAACCACACCAATTCGCGGAGAATAAGTGTTATCAGTACGGCTTAGATCCAAATTCGCACTCGTTTTATCATCGCGATCTTGTGACAAATTATCGTAACGCAAGCCAACTAAAACTTTAAGCTGATCTGTAACTGTCATTAAGTCTTGCAGATAGATGCCATAGTTTTCAAAGGTGTTACTATTGTTATTACGTGCAGCTGTTGTGCCCGTATTAATGGGTGCCCAATACTCTAATTCAGGGTTATACAAATCAGTAGTTGTTTTAGCCCCTTGCCAAAGTATTTCATCTTTATGCTGCTTACTATACTCGGCACCAATCAAGGTATTGTGCTTTAAAAACCCTGTACTAAATAAGCTACTTAATTCTTGTTGAACATACACGCCATCTTCATTACGCAAACGTTTATTTTGAGTCAAAGTAATTTGTGACTTATCAGCGGGATGTGAATCAACACTGTATTGGCGGTCTAATGAGTAGTTATAGTGACGAACTGCTCCATGATATTTTAAATTATCATTAAACTCATGATCTAAACTTATGGTTTGGCTTGAGATTTCAGTATCAACATCACCGACTTCTTTACCGTTTAATGCACCATAAAAAGTTTTAGGATTTGTTTTAACAGGTTTACCTGTAATTGGATCTGTCGGAAAACCTTGATCTGCTAAACGATTATCATGCAAATAATCAGCCTGAATTAAAAGCTTCGTCTTATCTGAAATATCCCATTGTAAAGACGGAGCAACCGCTTGGCGTTTTAAAAAGGCCTGATCACGATAACCATCTGAATCTTCAACTGCGCCAGTTAAACGAAACTTAACATTCTCCGCTACTTTTTCATTCACATCGACTTCTGCACGGCGTTGCCCTGTTGTGCCCCCAATGAGACTCACCTCACGCAAAGATTCGTCCATTGGTTTTTTATTAATTTTATTGACTAACCCACCAGCAGAACCACGTCCATATAATACAGAAGCTGGCCCTTTTAATACTTCAATACGCTCAACATTCGACATGTCGCGAAAATACAAGGCATCATCACGAATACCATCTACATAGTTATCTGTAATTGCAGAAAAACCACGAATCATGACCTGATCACGTTGCCCATCCCCCACACTAAAGCTCAAACCAGCAACGTTTTGCAAGGCACCTTGCATTGAAGTGACAGTTTGCTCTCTTAAAACTTGTTTAGGCACCACATTTACGATTTGAGGAACATCTTTTAATTGCATAAGTCCTTTAGTTGCGCTCGATGCTTGTCCCACTTCTTGTTTTAAGCTTTGTTCCTTTTCAGCTTTTACTGAAATTGTTGGAAGGTTTGTTACAGCCTGTTGCTCTGCCTCTACGGCATATACATGGCTTGTCATCACCCCAACTGATGAAATAAATAAAATAGAACGCTTCATGTAAGTTCGCTAAGAAAAATTTCATGCGAAGTTTCAATGAAATACACTGTATTTGTAAATATTAGCAAGAATCATTATTAATTGATAATATTTATTAAAAATATGAATTCAATGGCCTTGTTAAATCAGACCTGAGTTAAAAATCATCTTATTTTTTTAGAAAATTACCATGCGGCCTATTTATTTCGCTAGACCCTATTTCTTAATAAAGTAATGGCTGCATCGAATCCCCCTCCAACTCACTGATGGCGATAATGAGAGTGCACATAAAAACGTCACTTTCTGAATTAACTGAATTTTATTCAACAAACTACAGCAAATCCAAGCAATGGTGTAAACTTAGCTACCTGATTTTTTTATTTGTGACAACACATATGGCAACTGTAGATCTTTTTGCAATTGGTAATGCATTAATCGACCAAGAATTTAAAGTGTCTGATGATTTTCTTAATCAACAAGGCCTGCAAAAAGGCACAATGCAGTTATCCGATGGTGACACTCAGTCTGCTCTATACGCAGAGTTAAAACAGCATCAAGACTACAAAGGTCAAGCAAGTGGTGGTTCTGCAGCAAATACGACTGTAGCTTTTAGTGCATTAGGTGGAAGCGCTTTTTATGGTTGCCGTGTTGGTCATGACGATTTAGGTGCGATCTACCTACAAGGTCTAAATGAAGCTGGCATCCAGACCACACCAAAATCGATCAGTGAAGGCGTAACTGGCACATGTATGGTGTTAATTAGCCCTGATTCTGAACGCACTATGCACACCTATTTGGGTATTACTGCTGAACTTTCTCAAGATCAAATCGACTTTGCACCATTAAAAACAGCAAAGTGGCTTTATATTGAAGGTTATCTTTCTACAAGTGAAACGGCTCGTAAAGCTGTAAAACAAGCAAGAGAAATTGCAAAAGCAAATGGCGTTAAAATTGCCCTCTCTCTTTCAGATCCTGCCATGGTGCAATACGCTCGTGAAGGCTTGGAAGAACTTATGGATGATGGCGTAGACTTACTATTTTGTAATGAGCAAGAAGCCTTAATGTATACCAATACAACGTCTGTAGAAGATGCTCTTGCTCAATTACGTTTTAAAAATCATACCGTAGTCATTACACAAAGTGCCAAAGGTGCATTAGTTTCTAACCCAACTCAGCACTTCCATGTTGCGGGACGTCATGTTGAAGCAGTGGATACAAATGGTGCAGGCGATGCATTTGCAGGCGCGTTCCTTTATGCCCTAAACCATCACCAAGATTTGAATGCTGCGGCTCAGTTAGCCATCTTAATTTCGAGTGAAGTAGTCTCTCAATTTGGACCACGTTTAGCTGTAAATGATTATGCTAAACTTCTTGAAAATTTTCAGAAGGAATGTGCTTGAAATGGAAAGGATCTGTATGACGGAAGAAGTTCCTGAGCGTGAAGCTAGAGCTTTTGACACTTTACAAGGAACTACTATTTTCGTTACGCAACGTGATGGCGCATTTTATGCTTATCAGAATTTATGCCCTCACCTACAAACTGAGCTTGAATATTTAGAAAATCAATTTCTCGATCAAGACCAAGAATACATCCAGTGCTCTACTCATGGTGCTTTATTTACTGTGGAAACTGGCGAATGTATTTCAGGACCATGTTTAGGTGATTTTTTAAATAAAGTTGAGCTTAAAGTACATTCAGATGGCGGTATCTATATCGTAGACTGAAGCTATAAACATTAGAGTTTCTGCCATGGCTGATTTCTTTTTCAATTATTATCTTATGCCATTTCACTTAAGTGTAGTGGCTTTGATATTGCTCAGCGTGGTAGAAACCATTGGTATGTATATTGGACTCCGTCCAAGTCAGTTACTTAAAAAAATTGCACCGGATTGGCTTTCTAACTCACCACTACTTAATGTTAAATTTTCTAAAGCTCTAATTTTCGTTTTTTTACTCATCAACTTCAGTTATGCAGGTTACTTTTTACAACTCTCTTTCTTCGCAATACAGCATTATTTTATTTCACCATTTTATTTAATCGTCCCAGCACTTGTGATCGCAATCTTTTTTACTGTGTTCATGATTCACTGCCTTGACCAAGTGATTAAGCCAAAGCTTACACATACCAACTATAACCTTTTAGGGCGATTAGCGACTATTTCCAGTGGTAATGCCAGACCAGGTTTTTCTGCTCAAGCACGCGTACGTGATGAATTTGGTCAACTTCACTATGTTCAAGTAGAACCAGAATATGGTGAACTCGAATTATATTCCCAAGTCATTCTTGTCAAAGTGCATAAAAGCCATTATGTAGCCAAAAAAATCTCTATCTCAAACGATCTTTTCGCACCCGATTAATCCTTAATAATTCTTCTCATCCATTATTGCTTTTTTGCAGGCTTTATTACGGCCTTATTTTATTATTTTCTTTTTTAATTAATTATTTATTATCCCGACTATTTCAGTTAGAAATAAAATTAACAAATATTATATACAACCATTTTAGTCGGAATTAAATTTAAAACAAACCATTTTAATCAACTTAATAATTTTATTTACAAGTGTTTTAGTAGGAATTAATAATCAATTCAAACTATTTTAGTATAGTATTATTTTTCAAATATTAAATATTTGTTTTTTATAAATTAATTATTTAAATATCCATTTAAAATATATTTATTGTTTATTTTTATTATATTTTGATTAATAATAAAATTAATATCAAATGAGGTTTAATTAATGAGCCTTAATTTTCAAAATCTTAATAGTCGTTTAATTAAAGAAATCACTATTATTCTAATAATAAAAATAGTGCTTCTTTTAACGATTAAACATATTTGGTTTGATGCTCCCACCATCCCCAAAAATTTTGACAATCAGGTCGCCGAGCATATTGCTGGCGATAACATTTCCAACATTAAGGAGACACGTTGATGATTTCTGAAAGCGTGGTTGATCTTTCGCGGTTTCAATTTGCAATGACCGCAATGTATCACTTTCTTTTCGTCCCTTTAACTTTAGGTTTGGCATTTATCCTTGCCATCATGGAAACAACCTATGTCATTTCCGGTAAAGAAATTTACAAGGATATGACTAAATTTTGGGGAAAATTATTTGGTATTAACTTTGCTTTAGGGGTAACAACTGGCTTAACCATGGAGTTCCAGTTTGGAACGAACTGGGCTTATTACTCACATTATGTAGGTGATATTTTTGGTGCGCCATTAGCCATTGAAGGCCTGATGGCTTTCTTCCTTGAGTCGACATTTATTGGTTTATTCTTCTTTGGATGGGACCGTTTAACTAAGGTTCAGCATCTAGGTGTAACATGGTTAGTTGCGCTCGGTTCTAACATGTCAGCGCTGTGGATTTTAGTGGCGAATGGCTGGATGCAAAACCCTGTAGGTGCTGCATTCAATTTTGAAACGATGCGTATGGAATTAGTCGATTTCGGCGCGCTTATCTTTAACCCCGTAGCTCAAGTTAAATTTGTACACACTGTATCAGCAGGCTATGTAACTGGTGCGATTTTCGTACTAGCTATCTCAAGCTACTACTTGCTTAAAAAACGTGATCTTCCTTTCGCTCGTCGTTCATTTGCAATTGCTGCGATTTTCGGTCTTGCATCTACACTTTCAGTGATTTTACTCGGTGATGAATCTGGCTATGAATTAGGGGATGTTCAAAAAACTAAACTGGCTGCAATTGAAGCTGAATGGGATACTCACCCTGCTCCAGCTCCATTTACTTTATTTGGTATACCGAACCATGAAGAAATGCGGACAGATTATGCAGTTAAAATTCCATATGCATTAGGTTTAATTGCAACCCGTTCAACAACCAAAGAAGTTACTGGGCTTAAAGATCTCATGCAGCAGCACGAAGTTCGTATTCGCAACGGTATGCTTGCCTATGCCGAACTTGAAAAACTACGTGCGGGTGATCGCTCACCAGAGTTATTAGCTTCGTTTGAAAAAAATCAAAAAGATTTAGGTTATGGCCTACTTCTTAAGAAATATGCACCAAATGTAGTTGATGCAAATGAGCAAAATATTAAAGCTGCTGTAAAAGATACAGTTCCAAATGTTACAGCACTATTTTTCTCTTTCCGAGCAATGGTTGCCTCTGGTTTCTTGATGCTATTACTTTTCATTTTAGCAACTTGGGCTGTAGCAAAAAGAAATGCTGAAAATAAACCTTGGCTACTTAAATATGCATTGTTTGCTCTGCCACTTCCATGGATCGCTGCGCAAACAGGTTGGTATGTAGCTGAGGGTGGCCGTCAACCTTGGTCTATTGGTGAAATTTTACCAACTCACCTATCTACTTCTAGTTTAAGTAGTGGTGATGTATGGGGGTCGATTCTTGCGCTAGCAGCGTTCTATACCGCACTTTTAATTATTGAAATGTACTTAATGATTAAATTTGCTCGTCTAGGGCCAAGCTCTCTGCACACTGGTAAATATCATTTTGAAAAGCAAGAACCAAAAGCAGCTGTTAATGGGGAGGCCTTATCATGATTGAATATGAACTATTAAAAATCATTTGGTGGGTTTTAGTTGGTGTACTTCTGATCGGCTTTGCTCTCACTGACGGTTTCGATATGGGTTCCATGGCTCTGATGCCTTTCGTTGGGAAAACCGATAACGAACGACGTGCGGCCATTAACACGATCGCGCCTCACTGGGATGGCAATCAGGTTTGGTTTATTACAGCAGGTGGTGCATTATTTGCTGCATGGCCAATGGTATATGCTGTAGCTTTCTCTGGTATGTATTGGGCATTACTACTGGTTTTATTCGCCCTTTTCTTACGACCAGTTGGCTTTGATTATCGTTCCAAACTTGAAAACACCAAATGGCGTAATTCATGGGATTGGGGCCTATGCATTGGAGGCGCTGTACCAGCGCTTGTGTTCGGTGTAGCCTTTGGCAATTTATTTCTAGGCTTACCTTTTGGTTTAGATGACACTTTACGCTCTGAATATACTGGCAGCTTTTTTGCTCTTTTAAATCCGTTTGCATTAGTTTGCGGTATTGTCAGTCTTTCAATGCTCTGTGCCCATGGCGGTGCATGGCTCATGTTGCGTACAGACGATGCTTTAAAGCAACGCTCTGCAAAAGCAACCCAGATTATGGCAATGCTATTTTTAGCTTGTTTTCTTGTTATTGGAGCTTGGTTGTATTTTGGTCAAATACCCGGTTATAGCTATGCAGTAGCAATTGATCCAAATGCTGCACTCAACCCTTTAGCAAAAGAGGTAGTTACCAATAGCAACCCTGGTTGGATGAACAACTACAGTACCTATCCAATTACTAAAGTTGCCCCAGTTCTTGCAATATTAGGTGCAATCATTGCAATTTTTGCATCCTCAAAAGCAAAAGCAGGTTTAAGTTTCACTGGTACAAGTTTAATGATTGTAGGAGCAATTTTAACCGCAGGTTTTGCACTATTCCCGTTCTTACTGCCATCTAGCATTAATCCTAATTCTAGCTTGACGATGTGGGATGCTGTCTCAAGCCACCTTACTTTAGGCGTTATGACTGTAGCTGCTGGCATTTTTGTACCACTCATTTTGATCTATACCAGTTGGTCTTATTACAAAATGTGGGGAGTCATTACCAACAAACACATCGAGTCAAACTCGCATAGCTTGTATTAAGGAGAAGCAAATGTGGTATTTCGCATGGATCCTTGGCATTTTGATGGCATGTTTTGCAGGTGTACTCAGTGCACTTTATATCGAGCACCATCAAAACTTAGATGAGGAATAAATCATGGCAAAAGCAATGACAGCATCAAATCATCGAAAAGTTCAAGCATTCGCAATGGCCCTTTCATTTCTGTTGGCATTGCCTCTTGCTGCAATTTTGCTGGTTTACCCTTCACTCATGTTAGATGCAAACGGACACTACAATCATAGTCAGCTGATGTTGGTGATGATCGGTATTTCTGGTGGTTTCATTTATGGAGTAGGGTTTGTACCAAACTTCTGGTTATGGAAATGGTTATTTAGTCCATGGATAGCATGGCCTCTCATGCTTTTAGGCTATTACATCTGGTTTCTAACCTAAACAAAAAAGACCTCATTTGAGGTCTTTTTTCATTTCAATTAATTTAATAGGTACCATTGGTACCCCTACATTTGCTTCAACCGGATATGGCTGTTCATTACCCGTTTTCACATATCCACGTCGTTCATAATAAGCAATCAACTCTGAACGTACATCTAGCACATACATTACGGCATTGACCAAACAAGGAACTTCTTTCAATGCATATTGCTCCGCATATTTTAAAACAGAGCGACCCACTCTCATATTTTGAACATCAGGATCTGTACAGAATGTCCCAACCTCAACCTGATTGTTTTCAAATGTAAGTCCAATACATGCAACAATTTTGGAAGAGTTAGTTTCACCTACCAATAATGTCGAATTCGAAAGTTGTAGCTGTTCTTCTAATTGGTGCTCTGTAATACGTTGCCCTTTTACAAACTCAAGCTCAGTTGTCCAACTTCTGCCTTGCTGTTCTCGATAAGACTTATTAATTAAATCTACGAGCTGTGGAATATCAGCGAATTGAGCTAAACGGAAATTTAAATTAGTCATAAAATATACTTAGGCTATTTATAAAAATTCTAAAAATAAAGCCGATATTAAATCGGCTTTATTTTAAATAGCAATTGATTAATTTGATTGTTCAGCTAGCCAAGCCATAAATTTTTGACGCTCAGCTTTTGAGGCTTTCTGCCAAGTTTCAACTAACCGTTGATCATTCGTTTGTGCTATCCCTGTTACTGGCATAGACGTTGGAGTTGGCACAACAACTTGAGCGGAAGTAGGTTTAGCCGATGCATACACTGCTTCAGGCTGTGGTTTAGATGATTTAGTCGTAAAGTCAGTTACTTTACCCAATAGGCCAGTTGCAAACCATGGTTTTGCTTCATTGTTTGCGCCCGTTTGTTTCACAATTAATTCATTATTTGCACTGTACAAAGCAACTGTTGGTTGTTCTGCATATTTTTTCGCATTTTCAAAGTCTTTAGGGACATCTACCATCGAAAGCTTGTAAGTTTTTCCATCTTGCAATGCAGGTGTTTGAATTGTGACTACACCAGATTTAACAATGTCATGCTCGCCATTTAAATGTTCAAAATATTCTTGGTAACGCACGCTTAAGCTAGTCTCACCCGCATCGACTTTATAGTTATTTTTAGATGAACGAAATAACCCAGAATTGACTTCTTGACCATTTACCGCAAGGATTACAATTTCCTCTGGTGCTGTAATTGTAACTGCTGAAAATACTGAACCACTGAGTAATAAACCAATTGCAGCAACACCTAATCTTAAAGTCATCTGTTTCTTTCTCTGTATTTGATAAGCTATTAAATCATGAGCAATATGCAATATGATTGTGACTATTTTATGACAGTGCAGTTATTGGCTAATTTTCAGATTTATTATTTTTAAAATATATATTTGAATTTCATCAGTTTCCGTTTTATTTAGTCCTTGCATTAATTCTCAAAACGTAAAAAAAGAGCACCTAAATAGGTACTCTTTTTTAAATTTGAATTAATTGAAAGTTTTGAAACGATCAGCATCATTAATAAATGCTTTTTCGCCTGCTGGCGCTTCAACTGAACCAAATACTAATTGAGCACGTAATTTCCAAGTTGCAGGCACATCAAATGCTTCAGCTGCTTCAGCATCAACAATCGGGTTATAGTGCTGCAAAGATGCACCTAAACCAAGCTCTGACAGCGCAGTCCAAGTTGCAAATTGAGCAATCGCGCTTGAATGTTCAGACCATACTGGGAAGTTATCTGCATATAATTCGAATTGCTCTTGTAAATTTTTAACAACAGCCTGGTCTTCATAAAATAAAACCGTACCAGCACCCGCTACAAAGCTATCAATTTTTGTGTTTGTACCAGCAAAAGCGTCTGTAGGAACAATTTTACGTAATGCTTCACGAACCAAATTCCAGAATTTAGCATGAGATTCACCATATAATGTCACCACACGTGAAGATTGCGAGTTAAAAGCTGAAGGGCTATGTTTAACCGCCTCACGAATTGTCTCTTCAATTTTAGTGCGATCTAATGCAACATTTTTACCAATTGCATAAATAGTACGACGGTTTTTAATTTTATCTAAGAAAGTAGACATTTTGTTATTTCCTACCTATTTGATTGACCATGGGCCGTTGTTTGGGAATGAATACAGTGTATTGAACTCATTTTTTATAATCAGCATTAAAAATATGACAGTTCGTTTTATTTTCGCAACAATAAAAAAAGATATAGATATAAAAAAGCTTCACCATTTAGTGAAGCTTTTTATTGCTGACAACCAATTATTTATCAGTTTCAAACAGCGCAGCAACAAATGATTTAGCCGAGAATGGTCTTAAATCATCAATTTTTTCACCGACGCCAATGAAACGAATTGGCACATGGGTACGGCTTGCAATATTAAAGAGCACGCCCCCTTTCGCGGTTCCATCTAACTTGGTAATTGTAATACCAGTTAAACCCACAGTCTGGTCAAACTCTTGCACTTGGTTAATCGCGTTTTGCCCTGTACCCGCATCTACGACTAACATAATTTCATGAGGTGCAGTCGCATCAATTTTTTGCATAACGCGCTTAACTTTTTTAAGTTCTTCCATCAGGTTGCTTTTATTATGTAAACGACCTGCTGTATCTGCGATTAATACATCAATTCCCTTAGCACGAGCACTCTCAAAGGCATCAAAAATAACAGAGGCACTATCAGCTCCATGACCTTGGGCTACAACTGCGATATCGTTACGTTCACCCCAGATTTGTAATTGCTCTGTCGCTGCAGCACGGAATGTATCACCAGCAGCCAACATCACTTTTTTACCTTCACCTTGCAAACGTTTCGCTAATTTACCAATAGTTGTGGTTTTACCAACACCATTTACCCCAACCATTAAAATCACATAGGGTGATTTGTTCGGGTCAATATGTAAAGGCTTAACACGTGGAGCCAACAAAGCAACCAACTCTTCTTGTAAAGCTTTATATAGAGAGTGGGAATAGATCAAATCACCACGAGCAGTACGCTCTGTTAAATTGGTAATGATCGTTTTAGTTGCCTCAACACCAATGTCTGCAACCAATAATTGCTCTTCAACTTCTTCGAGTAATTCATCGTCAATTTCCTTTCCACCAATCAGGATATTAACCATTCCATCAGCGAAATTACGACGAGTTTTGGTTAAACCTTCTTTCATCCGGCCAAAAAAACCAGATTTTGGTTGTTCAACCGCTGTTTCTGTTGAAGCCGATTCAACTTTGGCTACTTCAATGTTTTCTTGTGATTTAACAGGAGATTCAACGATGGGAACATCGATAGCAGGTAAATTAGGTAATGTGACATCGTCATCACCGATCTCAGCATCTATCAAGAATTTATTTTGCATATTCGATTGTTGCTCCATGCGGATTCCTTGAAAAACAGCGCGTTTAAAAAGAGAAAGTTTAGCATAAATTCAAAATTTTGCCTGCCACAATAGTGCTCAAAAAGCTTTGGAAACCAAGATTTAGCCTGATTAACCCAATTACTGAGTATCTTCCTGAGCGAGTGCCGGATATTGCTTAATATGAGCACCCTCAAATTGGTAAGCATGCATTAACTTTAAATACTCAGCTCGATGAATTTCTGACTGAGCTATAAGTAACTCAGCCATGTCTTGAGTTCTTGGATAAGTCGCCTGATGAGAAAGTTGTACAATTCGTTGATATTGATCCGGACTAATAGGCCGAAGTAATGCTAAATATGACAGCACAAAAATACAGCCAATGACAATAACCACAAACAGGTTAAAACATTGATCAACTTTTAACTCAGACTTTAATTTAAGAAAATTTTGTTTGAATATGAGCATGACCTACCTCGAATTAGTGTAGTGTAGGGTTCAATGCACATAAGCACAAGATCAAACATCCAGTAAGGTTAATAATCGTACCTTACTGGATAGTATGCTTAACTTATTAGTGAACGAATGACAGAAAAGTATAAAATTGCCGCAATAATAACCAAGACTAAAAACATGGCAAAAATACTTAACCCTTCTTCTGCATCTGCTGGATGCAACTCGTCTTCATCGGCAATTTTTCGAAGCTCCCCATCATAGACTTGATAAAACCAATTTTTTTGGGTGGGTTCTAAATGTCCTGCAAAATCAAATACCCTTTTGCGCTGTGCAAGACAATAATCCCCTAAATGGATTTCCTGATGAAAGATAGCTTCATCTAATAATTTACGGTGATAATGGGCCAGTTCTATGATTTGTTCCTCTTTAGGCGGAGTATCAAAAACAAAGCCATCGATTGTATTTGTCATATTTTATTCTCCTTGTCTTTTATTCTCATATTGATTTTAATCAAAATTATTTGTGAATAATGTTTAATCATGTATCCTAATAGTGAACTAAGCGATATGCACTAATAGTTGACAAATCCATCAATTTGTAATATTAGTTTAATAATTCTAAGTTAAATTAATTTAAAGGCAGTGGCCTTTAGAAAAAAGTAATCATAATTACAATAAGGAGTTTTCTATGATTCAACGTATCTCTCATCATGATTTAGAACATGTATATGCAACTGCAGTAAACACAATTCATTCTCAAATGAACTTTCAAGATGCAGTTACACAGTTAGAAGAAGTTGCTCGCGCTGGGCACGGTAAAGCTGCTCTATTCTTAGCAGAATTGTATTATCAGGGTTTCCGTGTTGAACGTGACTCACTTAAAGCACAATATTGGCAAAAGTTAGCCACAATGCAAGCATAAAGAAACGTCACTTAGGTGGCGTTTTTTTATGTCTGTAAAAATTCGATATAAACCAATTCATCCCTTATCTCTTCTTGCGCTTCACCAAAGCTTAATCGCTTTGTTTTGCTCAGGTGGCGTTTTTTATGCCTGTAAAAAACTTTCTATAAATGTAGCTCCCTACGCACTTCGTTTGTCTTGCACCAACCAAAGCTATAATAGCTTTAACTTTTAGGTGGCCTTTTCTTTAGCTGTGAATATTTGTTTACGATTTGATACCTGTTTAAACTGAAATGTCATCTGATTTTTCTATAATAAGCAAGACAAGTTAAGAACCATTAAATTGACAATGAATAGTTTAAGCAATCTACAACCGGTTTCAAAAGACTTGATGATTAAGATTTATATTTTAAGGACCATGATGTACTGCGGAGTTCTTTGGGGATTATTTCATGAAGGTTGGGCAATTAAATCGGATAATGAAGATTTTATTTTTCCTTTCTGGCTCAATGGATTGCAAGCTCACCGCTACGCCAAAGAACATTGGCCACATTACAAACCAAGAAGGATTACCACCAAAGATTTTCATGAATCTTTATTACCAACATTAACCCGACTCAACGTTACACCAGCTTTGTTTAATTCTTCTCACAGGAAGTTGAAATTATCTACTCAGCAAATGCATCATTTCTTTTTTAAACATCCGCACTGGCAAGAAGCCTAAAGTTTTCTTTAAGTTCTTAACCACTATATAGAATGCTTTTTGAACGCTTGAATGTAAAACTTGTATTTGAATGACTATCAAGTCTTTGCATTTTTATAAAATCAAGCTAATTTAAAACAAAATGATAAAACACGGGATAGAAGAAATGACAATCGTTGCACAAGTAATCAAAAACAAATCAGAGCAAGATATTTTTACAATTTCTCCAGAAGCCACTGTCCTTGAAGCTATTAAAATCATGGCTGACAAAGGAATTGGTGCGTTAGTCGTAGCCGATGGTGAAAAAGTTGTCGGAATTTTATCTGAACGTGACTACACGCGCAAAGTGACGCTTATGGAACGTTCTTCATATAGCACTACAGTCGCTGAAATTATGACATCTAAAGTACTTACTGTAAGTCTAAACAACACAGTTGAAGAATGTTTACAGCTAATGACAGATCGCCACTTACGTCATTTACCAGTATTGGACAATGAAAAATTAGTTGGTTTTATCTCTATCGGTGACTTGGTAAAAGCAGCAATGGAAGATCAGAAAAACTTAATTGAACAGTTAAAGCAGTATATCTCTGGTTAATGCTTTGAAATAAAAAATGGGCACATTAAGTGCCCATTTTTTATACTAGAACTTAAAGATAGCTATTAATCAAAGCAACTAAACGCTCTAACAAGTCATCGGCCTGCGCTTGAGTCATATTAATAGGCGGTAATAGACGAACTACCGAACCTGCTGTAACGTTGATAATAAGCTTATGTTGATCACGAGCAATAGCAACGAGTTCAGCACAGTCTTTAGGTAATTGAATACCAATCATCATACCAAAACCACGCACTTGAACATTCTTGTCAGCTAACTTTGCACGAAGTTGATCAACAATATAGCGTCCTACTACCGCCGCATTTTCTACAGCATTCTCTTTTTGAATTGTATCAATGACTGTATAAACCACACGAGAACCTAGTACAGTACCGCCATAGGTAGAACCATGACTACCAGGTCCCAACAAACCAACAGCTTTACCTTGTGTCATTACAGCACCTACTGGAAAGCCATTTCCAAGTCCTTTCGCAGTCGTCAGGACATCAGGCACAATGTTGGTGTGCTGATATGCAAAATATTTACCAGTACGCCCATTACCTGTTTGAATTTCATCTAGCATCATAAGCCAGTTATGCTGATTACAAATATTGCGAACTTCCTCAAGATAGCTAAAGCCTTGAGGAGCGGTATTAATACCACCCTCACCTTGAATTGGCTCAATCAAAATTGCAACAATATCTGGATGCTGCAAAGCGGCTTCCTGAATTGCTTCCACATCACCAAACGGCACACGAATAAAATCATTCACCAAGGGGGCAAATCCATCTTGTACTTTTTTATTACCAGTTGCTGAAAGTGTTGCCAAAGTACGACCATGAAATGATTGTTCTGCCACAATAATTTTTGGCAAACGTACACCTTGTTGGGTACCAAATTTACGAGCAATCTTAATTGCACCTTCATTTGACTCAGCACCACTGTTTGAAAAGAAGATCTCTTCCATGCCAGAAACCTCAGCAAGCTTCTGAGCAGCAGCAGTTTGCCAAGGGATTTCAAATAAATTACTTGTGTGCACAAGTGTTGCAGCTTGTTCAGCAATTGCTTCTGCAATAACTGGGTGCGCATGACCTAAACCACATACCGCAATACCAGTTAAGGCATCTAGATATTCTGTACCATCTTCAGTATATAGATATGCCCCTCGGCCTCGTACAAAACTGATCGCTTGGCGACCGTAAGTAGCCATTAAGTGTGATGGTTGATCAGGTTGTATTGGAGCTAGGGTAATATCAGTCATAACGAACTCTGTCTGTATGAGGTTTTAAGAAGGGTTTATATAAGCAAAAACTGGCTCTGATGAAAAGTCTCATCAATCATTTATCTAAAATTTCGTCCGCTTTTCGCTATCACTTCGGTTTATACAATAAAATATTGAAGATTCAATGCAACTTTAAGTAATCAGGTGGTTTGCAAAGCGATGTAAACACCCCCTATAATGCTGCTAGATTAGTTGAGGATCTATTTATGACTGAACAAGCACGTGATACTGAAGCGTTAATCCGCGATCAAATTGCGAAGCATCCCGTTTTACTTTACATGAAAGGCACTCCACAGTTTCCACAATGTGGTTTCTCTGCACGTGCTGTAGAGGCGCTCAGTCAAATTGGTCGTCCATTTGCATATGTAAATATTTTGGAAAATCCTGATATTCGTGCAATCTTACCAGCAATTGCGAATTGGCCTACATTCCCGCAACTTTGGGTAAATGGCGAACTTATTGGCGGTAGCGATATCATGCTTGAAATGTTCCAAAATGGTGAATTAAAACCATTAGTTGAACAATATAGCGCAGCGCCAGAAGCGTAAATAATAAAAAAGCCAATCAATAGATTGGCTTTTTTATGCTCTCAACTTTAAAAATCGCTCACTCCAACATACCGAAATAAACCCTCCACACCTAAATCAGATTTTAAAACAATCAGATTCTCATAAGGTGTCGTAGTTAGAGCTTCAAAAATCTTCATATTTGGATCTTCGTGTAACTCATCCACACTCTGATTCATGCACTCTTCAAATCGATCTGCAACAAATTCGAATCCCAAATCCATAGCAATAAATAAAGTATGTTCACATGGCTGAACGTATTGTTCTTGTGCCCAGTCAATTATCGCTTGTTTGCAAAATGGGCACTCAATATTCGTAGAGGCATCGTTAAGTTCTATCAATTGATAAGGCATTAGATTTGAAAAGTAGAGAAAAATTATAGTGTAGAAGAAATTGATTAATAGTTCTATAGACAACCCATAAACCCAATAAAAAAACACACATTAAAATTACAACGTAATTACGGTATAATTTCAAATTTATCTCCAGCAATTTGATAATGAATTTATCTCCTGCTTACAAAAAATTTAGTTTAAGAATTATCGTTGCAAAAATAATGATGTAAAATCATGGTTGTTGCAGAAATAGGATATTTTAATGCTCACTGATCTCGATGATTTTTATTGTTTTGCTCTCGTTGTTGAGCATGGTGGCTTTAGTGCTGCTGAGCGTGTAACAGATATACCAAAATCAAAATTAAGTCGTCGTGTGTACAGCTTAGAAGAAAACTTAGGCGTTCGCTTAATCCAACGTAGCTCTCGTCATTTTGCCGTTACAGATATTGGAATGGATATTTATAGACATGCTCAAGTCATGATGAATGCTGCACAAGCTGCTCATGATTTGGTTGATCATTTAAGTATTCAACCTAGAGGTGTGGTGAAGGTTAGTGTGCCCGTTGATATTGCTCAAAATCAACTTCCTAAAATCCTACCTGCTTTCTTAAAAAAATATCCTGAAATTCGTTTGCAACTTATGGTCAGTAACCGCCGAGTGGATGTCATTAATGAAGGGATTGATATCGCTTTACGTGTTCGCTCAAAACTAGATGATGATCCGAGTTTAGTTCTTAGACAGTTTGCCCTTATAGAACAAAGTTTATTCGCAAGTCAGGCATATTTAAATGAGTTTGGTGATATAAAAACCCCTGAGCAGCTCAGTGAACACCGTATTTTAAGTTTGTCTGAAGAGCATCTCGATCAACAATTCATCCTACACGGACCTGACAATCAACAGAAGAAAGTCAAAGTTAGCCCTATTGTAATGGGTACAAACATACATATGTTGGCTCAATTGGCGAGTCAGAACTGTGGTATCGCCTTACTGCCAGAGAGTGCAGCAGAAGATTTTCTGAAGTCTGGCCAGCTTTTACAAATCTTACCGGAATGGAAAGCACCTCATGGAATATTACATGCCGTATATCCATCACGCCGAGGATTACTACCCGCTGTTAGAGTATTCATTGACTATTTAGTCGAACATCTTTCTGAGCGTTAAAATAAAAAAGTTCGATAAGTTATCGAACTTTTTTATATTTTTTAAATTGCAGGATAATTCCCCACACCTTCGGGCCATGGTGTTAATAGTTCAAAGCCAGTATCTGTTACTGCAACCATATGTTCCCATTGAGCAGATAACGAAAGATCTTGAGTAATGACTGTCCATCCATCATTTAACTCTTTCACTTGCGGCCTACCTGCATTCACCATAGGCTCAATGGTAAAGACCATTCCTTTCTTTAAAACCAAACCTTGCCCACGCTGCCCATAGTGCAAAACATTAGGTTGTTCATGATAGACCTTACCAATCCCATGCCCACAATACTCTCGAACAATACTATAGCCCTCTCGGTGAGCAACCGATTGAATAGCATAACCAATATCACCTAATGTAGCTCCTGGCTTAACTGTATGAATACCAGCAACCATCGCTTCATATGTTGTATCAACAAGTTTTTTTGCTTGTGGGTTTACATTACCCACAAAATACATGCGGCTCGTATCACCAAAATAACCATCTTTAATTATTGCCACATCAATATTAATAATATCGCCATCTTTTAAGATTTTATTCGGCGATGGTATTCCATGACAAACAACTTCATTGACTGAAGTACATATCGTTTTTGTAAAACCGTGATATCCCACATTAGCAGGAATAACTTTTAAATTATTTACAATATAATCATTACAGAGGTTATCTAAATATTCAGTAGATACGCCTGGTTTAATATAGGCCTCTATCATTTCTAAAACTTGCGCAGCCAAGCGTCCAGAAACTCTTAATTTTTCCAGATCTTGTTCAGTTTTAATGGTAACAGTAGAAGCTCTCATTCAATTCTATCCTCGCAGACAAGAAACATGCCCGTCCCTACAAAACCTAAGGTAATTCAAAATATTTTAGGATGAATATAAGTCAGACCAAAAGCCTAAAATGCTCAAATATCCAGCATTCACAGTAAAAATTTAGCTTTTTATTCTTACATATTTTTTATAAAAAGTCAGAACTTAAAAAGAAGTTCTTTTGCCCTTTTAATGGCTTTTCAAGCACATACTTTAACCAAACAATCGCGTATAACACCATATATCGTTTTAACCACCCGAAAAAAAGCTTTTTCACATAAATTAGCGCTTGAACATGATTACTTTTGCTCTAAAATTCCTTCTTTTTTATTCACTTTTAATTTATGCAACATCTTCGCACTGGAGATATTATTGCCTTAGGTTTTATGACCTTTGCCCTTTTTATTGGTGCTGGCAATATTATCTTTCCTCCCATCGTCGCTCAACAAGCTGGTGAACATGTCTGGTTAGCCGCTCTAGGCTTTTTGATTACGGCTGTCGGCTTACCTGTAATTACCATTATGGCACTCTCTCGCATGCAGGGATCCATTGAAATTATTAGTTCTCCCTTAGGTCGAGTAGCAAGCCTGATTTTAACTGTTGTTTGTTATTTATCAGTCGGACCTCTATTTGCTACCCCACGTACAGCTACTGTTTCTTATGAAATTGGTTTTTCCTCTTATTTTGGAACCTCAAGTAGCAGTCTTCTAATCTATAGTGCAATCTATTTTTCATTTGTCACTGTAGTTTCACTCTATCCAAACAAGCTTTTGGATACAGTAGGACATGTACTTGCACCGCTAAAAATTATTGCTTTAGCAATTTTAGGCATTGCAGCAGTTATGATTCCTGCGGGTTACGTACCTGCTCCGATTAACCATTACGTTACATCTCCGGTTTCAGAGGGTTTTGTAAACGGTTATCTCACAATGGATACCTTAGGTGCACTCGTATTTGGTATCGTTATTATTCAAGCGATTTACTCTCGCGGTGTAACTGATAAAAAGTTAGTCACCAAATATGCAATTATTGCCAGTCTTATTTCAGGCGTTGGTCTTACTTTAGTTTATTTAAGCTTATTCAAATTAGGTTTAGGTAGCCATGAAGTAGCACCAAATGCAGCAAATGGCGCAGTAATTTTACATGCATATGTACAACATGCTTTTGGAAATATGGGTTCATTATTCTTAACTGGTCTCATCTTTTTAGCATGTATGGTTACAGCAATTGGCTTAACTTGTGCGTGTGGTGAGTACTTTGCTCAGTTAACGAAATTACCATATAAGCTTTTAGTCTTTATTTTAGTTGGTTTCTCTTTCATTATTTCGAATCTTGGCTTAACTAAACTGATTGCTATATCAGTACCTGTCTTAAGTGCAATCTATCCACCTGCAATTGTGGTGATTATGCTGAGCTTCTTTTGGAAATTTTGGCACAAACCTTCTTTTATTGTCGGTTCAGTAACAAGTATCGCTTTAATTTTCGGCATTATCGATGGTCTTAAAGTTGCAGGCTTCAGTAATTATTTACCTGAATTTCTTCAGCATTTACCATTAAATGAACAAAACTTAGCTTGGTTGATCCCATCTTTAGTTGTTCTTGCAATTACCGTAATTATCGACAAAGTTAAATTCAAAAACATTTAATCTAGTGGCTTTTTTGAAATCGAGTTTTATCCAAACATGATTTTATATATTGAATAAAATGCTGTGTTTACCCAACCAGCATTTTATTTCCACACTCATTTTTAATGACAAATCAACTATAGATATAATCAATTTTTACTGTAAAATTACACTAAAATAATTTTTAGCTTACTCAGGAAAGAAGAGCAACAATGAAAACTAAATATTACTTAACATTAGCAGATGCAGAGTTTTTAATGGAAGAAGCTCAAAAATACGCAATTGAACATAACTTTAAAGTCAGTATTGCAATTGTTGATGAAACAAGCTCCTTATTACTCATGAAACGTTTAGATGGTGCCTCTCCTTTAAGTTCACATCTATGCTTAGAAAAAGCAAAATGCTCTTCAATATCAGGTAGGCCCTCAAAGTTTTACGAAGAACTTCTGCAAAATGGACGTCTTGGTTTTTTAAGTATGCCCAGCGCTCAAGGGATGCTAGAAGGTGGAAAACCTATTCTTTATGAAGGTCAAATTTTAGGTGCTATTGGTGTATCTGGTGTTCAATCTTTTGAAGATGCGGAAATTGCTCAACACGCAATTGACACCTTTTTTAAAAAACAAAATAGCTAAAATAAAATGATAGGAAAGAGAAATTAATATACTTTTCACTTAAATAATTTCTCTTTCCTAAAAGAATAAGTATTTCATACAAAAATATTTAATATTTACTTTTTTAATACCTTAAGCTTTTATAAATATAGAGGTTTTTATAAAACTGCTCAAAAAAATTGCTATTCGCTATTGAATTGTATGAAAAATAGAAGTACAACATTAAACTTAAAACAAATTCTTGACTAAAACATTAGGTTTTAGTACCACCACAAGGAGGGATGGAGATGTTATCATTACATTTCAACAAACAAGTCTTCATTAACACTCTGAACAGCAAAGATTCAGTTGTGTATGGAGTAACGCCGCTTGCTCTTATGCTGACTTTACTGTTTCAAGGTATGATCAAAGGAAATTTAAAACCTGAATACTTTATGTATGCGATGGTTGTTTCTTTCATATTTTGTCTGTGGGCCTTTGTCGATCATAAGATGCGAAAATTAGCTAAACGACGTCTTAGTCAACAATAAATAATTGTAAGATTAAAAAAATGGATGAGTGATCATCCATTTTTATATACCTAAAAATAAAAAAATTGTTCCCATAACTAAAATAGCTGTAGCTAATAATTCAGCAATAATCAATGCAACCATCATTAAAGACATTAACCATGAAGGTAGGTTAAAGCAACCTAACCGATGGGGTTGTTTAAATTGATTTGTCGTGTCCTGTAAGTACCCATGTACGATATAAACTAAAATTGAAAAACTAAAAAACAAGAGATTTGCTAACACACACCACAAAGTAATATTTTCGCTTAAAACAGTAAAATAACTTAGCACAGCAAGAATTAAGCTGGCAGCTGCGTAAAGTAAGCTACTTCGATGAGCAATATCCACATAATAATGTGCACGACTTAATTCCGAACGGCGTATTTGCCAATATTTCCATACCCCTGTTAACATTCCTATCCATAAAAATATGCCACTAAAAACAATCGCTAACTGTACAGCTTTCGGTAAATCCATCTTTTCCCCAATTATTCGTTTTATTAAAATTTAATGAGCTGTATAGCATAAATCCTGACTTTATAGTCACATTTTAATCAAGTATCATTTTAGAACTCATGTAAATTAAAGTCATCAACAAGCTAATCATTACTTAATATTATGGATAACACTTTTGAATCATTTTGGATAACCTGCGAAGATGGTTATCAACTTGCCGCACAATTTTATCCAGCTCAATCAAAAAAATCGGCAAATCCTGTTTTGATTTGCCCAGCTACTGGTATTACCAAAAATTTTTATCATGCTTTTGCTACATGGTTAAGCCAACAAGGTTATGAAGTATTAAGTTTTGATTTCCGTGGAATTGGAGACTCATTGCATGGACCTTTAAAGCAAAGCGATGCAAGTATTAATGATTGGGGAACGCTTGATATTCCTTGTGCAATTGATGCTTTATTAGAAAAAACACAAGCAGAACAAATAACTCTTCTTGGCCATAGTGCTGGTGGGCAACTGTTAGGAATTGTGCCTAATTTTCGCAAAGTAGCAAAAGTTGTTGCGATAGCAGGTTCTACTGGCAACGTAAAAGGCCTAAAAGGTAAAACCAAGTTTCTGGCACCTGTCATGTTTAAGGTTATCTTTCCAATTTCTAGTACTTTAAAAGGTTATGGCGCTACTCAATTTATTGGGATGGGTGAAAACTTGCCTAAAAAAGTTGCTCAACAATGGAGAGAGTTTTGTAGTAACCCAGGCTATGTAAAAAATGCCATTGGTAAAACTGTCTTTCATGACTTTCATACTGAGATTATTTGCCCGATTACTTCGATTTGGGCAAGTGACGATGAAATTGCCACTCAACAGAACGTTGAAGAATTATTAAGTTTATATCCTAATGCATCTACTAAAATGCTAGAACTAAACCCTCTAAAACTCGGATATAAATCAATCGGACACATGTTAATGTTTAAAAAATCACATCAAAAGATCTGGCCTCTTTTAGAGCAAGAAATTCAATACTAATTTTCAATTCATCATTTACTTTTTGCCTCTATACCAGTAATCCGGTTTAGAGGTTTTTTTTATTATTAAAACGCCCTTCTCTTTTATAAAATAATCTTATTAAATTTATAGTTATCACAAGAAAGTAAAATATATTCGACATTCACTTCTTTGTATTAAAAACGAGCATTTTTTTACGTAAATACGTCGATATAGCTTTAAAGTTCTGCTATGGTAATTTATCTGAAGCTGTTGTTTAAAAACGGTTAAACTAACCTATTTTAATACAAACAGCTTCTTTTTTTCTGTTTTAGCTAAAGCCAAAGAAATTGTTCAAGGATAATTATGCTAGCACTAGAGCCTCAACATATTCATATGAATCAATATGCTGTTGATAAACAACATGCATTACAGTGTCTAGTAGATATATTAGTGAAAGATGGGCTGGTTACTCCTGACTATATAACAGGACTTATCAACCGTGAACAGCAAAGTGCGACCTATTTAGGTCAGGGAATTGCAATCCCCCATGGGACTCCTCAATCACGAGAATTTATTTTAAAAACTGGTATTCGTTTAGCCCATTTTCCAGAAGGAATAATATGGGATGGCGAAAATACGATTTATTTAGCTGTTGTTATTGCAGCAAAATCCGATGAACATTTACAAGTATTACAAATATTAACTAGAGCGTTAATGCAGGATGTAAGTGAACAAGTAAAAAATGCATCACAACCTGAGCAAATTATTGAACTATTACAAGCTCAACCATTATCTTTAACACTACATGAAAATTTAATTCAAACTGAAATTGAAGCTCATGATATTGAAGATTTGTTTTGGGCAGCAACTCAAGTCCTTAAAAAACAGAATTTCGTAAAATGTGGTTTTTTAAGTTCTCTAGATCCAGAGCAAGTCATTCAGTTGCAAGACCAGATCTGGTCTGTTTCTAGTAATCAGTTTGTTCAACAATCAGCTATTAGTATTGTAAAACCACGTCATCCCTTAGATTTAAACGGGCAGAAACTAAATACTTTAGTCTGTGTTGCTGCAAATGATCAGTTAGATAGCCAAAGATTTAATCGGCTGATTGATATTTTATTTAATCCAGAACAAGTTGCACAATTAGATCAAGCCCAAGCACCAAATGAAATTGCTAAAATTATTGGTGCGGAAGTGATTCCCGATTGGCCAAACCGTTCAGTTGTATTGGCCAATGCACATGGATTACATGCCAGACCCGCGACTCATTTAGTGAACTTAACAAAAACTTTTCAAGGCGATATTCAAGTCGCAGTAGATGAAGGTAGTTTTGTTTCAGCTAAGAGTTTGACTCGCTTATTGGCTTTAGGATGTAAACGCGGTCAAACTTTACGTTTCATTGCTGAACCAGAAACAGATGCAGTAGAAGCCTTAGATAAAGTGATTTTGGCAGTACAACAAGGCTTAGGGGAAGAAATTGAACCGCTACTCTCTTCAGATACCAAAGAAGACCAAACACCTCAAACCGTAACATCATTACCAAAAGCATTGAGTACAAATACCGGCATCCCAGCTTCTAGTGGTTTAGCTTTTGGCCCAGTACATGTCATTAAACCTAAAGTTTATCAATATGAACGTATGGGTTTAAGTGTTAAAGCTGAGAAAGAAAAACTTGATATTGCTCTTCATGCAGTTAAAAATAATATTCACCAAGTAATTGCGAAATCTGAAGCTTCTGAAATTAAGCAAATATTCCAAGCACATTTGGAAATGCTTGATGACCCCGATCTCATTAATGGTGTTTATCAAAAGATTAACTTAAATCTTTCTGCCCCTGCTGCTTGGCATGAACATATTGAAGCAGCAGCTAAAGAACAAGCCGCTTTACCAGACCGTTTACTGGCTGAGCGTGCTACAGACTTACGTGATATTGGTGATCGAGTTTTGGCTCAACTCTGTGGTGAAGTTATCATCGAAGAACCCAAAGAGCCTTATATTTTAATCATGTATGATGTCGGGCCAAGTGATGTCGCTCGCCTTAATAAAGATCGTGTTGCTGGTATTTTAACAGCTGTTGGCGGTGCTAGTGCCCATAGTGCTATTGTTGCGCGTGCTTTAGGTATTCCTGCCATTGTTGGTGCTGGGGATCAAGTATTAGATATTGAGCAGAAAAGCTCTCTTCTAATTAATGGAGACACGGGAGCTTTCGTTTTAGATCCAACTGCTCAACAAATCGAAAACGCAAAACAGGAACGTGAGCTTCAACAAAAAATTCGTGAAGAGGCTGAACGCCATAGCCAAGAACCTGCGATTACTCTAGATCAACACCAAATCGAAATTGCAGCCAATTTAGGAAAAGTTCAAGCCACAGCCCACGCAGTAGAATGTGGTGCCGAAGCAATTGGCCTACTTAGAACAGAGCTGGTTTTTATGGCTCATAGTAGTGCCCCAAATGAGGCAGCCCAAGAAGCAGATTATCGGGTTGTCTTAGATGCACTTGCTGGTCGCCCTCTCGTAGTACGCACTTTAGATGTAGGAGGTGATAAACCTCTGCCTTACCTACCAATTGCGGAAGAAGAAAATCCGTTTTTAGGACTAAGAGGCATTCGCTTAACCTTAAGACGACCTGAGCTATTACGTCAACAGCTTACTGCTTTGCTTAAAGCAGCAGATGACCGTCCTTTACGAATCATGTTCCCAATGATTGGCCGTGTAGAGGAATGGCGTGCTGCTAAAGCAATTCTTGATGAAGTAAAAGCTGCATATACATGTGCGAACTTACAAGTTGGCATTATGATAGAAGTTCCTTCTGCCGCATTACTTGCCCCTATTCTTGCGCAAGAAGTGGACTTTTTCAGCATTGGAACAAATGACTTAACTCAATATACCTTAGCCATTGACCGTAGCCATCCTATCCTCTCTGCTGAAGCAGATGGTCTTCATCCAAGTATTTTGCAATTGATTGATCAAACAGTAAAAGCTGCACACAAACATGGCAAATGGGTAGGAATATGCGGTGAGCTAGCAGCTGATCCAAAAGCTGTACCTATTCTTATGGGATTAGGTGTAGATGAACTCAGTATGTCACCGAATAGTATTGCCTTGGTAAAAGCACAGATTCGTACACTAAACTACAGCCAAGCTCAAATACTTGCACAGCGTGCACTTGAATGTGATAGCGCCCCTGCTGTACGTCAGTTATCCGAACAAGAACTGTAAAGATTAGGAATGGTAATGGCTAAAATTTTAACAATTACTTTAAATCCTGCAATTGATGTCACGATACAACTCAATGAGTTGCAGATAGGTGAAGTAAATCGTCAAGAATCTGTAGAGATTCATGCTGCTGGAAAAGGGCTTAATGTTGCACAAGTTTTAAAAGATTTAGGACATGATGTTATTGTTTCCGGTTTTCTAGGAACTAGTAATCGACAGATTTTTGATACACATTTTGAGCAAGTTCAATTTCAATCTGAATTTATTTATATTGAGGGTGAGACGCGCCAGAATATAAAAATTGCTGAACATTCCGGTCGTATGACCGATTTAAATGGAAAAGGATTTTTAGTATCTGAACTGGATAAAAAGAATCTATTCCAAAAAATCGAAATGATTTTACCGCAAGTAGATGTGGTTGCTATTGCTGGTAGCCTTCCGCAAGGTTTTAGTATTGATGAGTTTCAAAAGCTTATTAAGCTCATTCAAAAACATGGTAAAAAAGCTGCCCTTGATACAAGTGGTAAAGCGTTAGTCGCTGCAATTGAATGCCAACCATGGATGATTAAACCAAACACCGATGAGTTAGTAGAAAGCTATCAGCTTCCTGCCACAACCTATGTCCAACAAAAAGAGCTTTTTAAAAATTTAGCTAAAATTGAGCATGTCGTTATTTCGATGGGTGAAGACGGTGTAAACTGGCTACATGAAACACATCCACTACATGCCCAAGCCCCTAAAGTGGTCGTTAAAAGTACCGTTGGTGCGGGCGACTCTCTTTTAGCTGGCATGATTCACTGCTTAATAAATAACTTCTCTGCCGAAGAAACATTGAAAACAGCTACGGCAATTGCGAGCCATGCTGTAACACAAATTGGCTTTCGTATTCCAAATGCTGAAATGCTAAACCAATTAAAAGCCCAAACTACAATCAATTCATTGAGTGAATCTGATGCCAACTGCTAAACATTTATTATTTGTCATTAATAGTCCGCAACAGCAAGTCAATGCTTTGATTTTAGCTCGAAAGCTTGCACAGGTAGCATCCCAACAGGGTTACGAAAATAATATAATTTCGCTCGATGAATTCGAAGAAAATCAAAACTTTGATCAAATCATTGTTATTGGACAACGTCCGAAAAATCTTAATATTTTTGGTACACACTCTTTATCTTTAATTAGCATTGAAGAAATCAAAAATGATGCTCATTCAGCTTTCCAAGCTGGCTTAGATAATTTAAAGCCAGCTCAAGATTGGCAGAGTGATAATACGCCATCGCCAAATAAATCGACTAAATTTGTTGCAATCACTGCGTGCCCTACAGGTGTTGCACATACCTTTATGGCTGCTGAAGCATTACAACAAGGTGCAGAAAAACTTGGTTATGATATTGAAGTAGAAACACAAGGTTCCGTTGGTGCAAAAAATATTTTATCAGCCCAAGCTATTGCTGAAGCAGACATCGTGATTCTTGCTACTGATATTGAAGTTAATACAGACCGTTTTGTGGGCAAGCGTGTTTACCGATGCGGTACTAGTTTTGCATTAAAGCAAACAGATAAAGCTTTTGCTGAAGCGATTAGTAATGCACAAGTTTTAGATCAAGGTAAGCAACAAACATCAACAGAGAACAAGGATAAAACCGAAAAAGTTGGCGTATATAAACATCTCTTAACAGGTGTTTCTTATATGTTACCTATGGTGGTGGCTGGTGGCCTTCTAATTGCCCTATCCCTATGCTTTGGCTTAAATGCTGCTGAGCAAGCCGGCAGTTTACCAGCCATATTAAAACAAATTGGGGCCGCTGCATTTATGCTCATGGTCCCGATGTTATCGGGTTATATTGCTTACTCCATTGCTGATCGCCCTGGCCTCGCACCTGGTTTAATTGGCGGCTTACTCGCTTCTCAATTACAAGCAGGCTTTTTAGGCGGCATCGTTTCAGGTTTCCTTGCGGGCTATATCGCACTTTTTATTGCAAAAAAACTCAAACTTCCTACTAGTCTAGAAGCACTTAAACCGATTTTAATTATTCCTTTATTAGGTACATTATTTGTTGGCCTTATTATGTTCTATGTGGTTGGACAGCCTGTAGCACATATTTTCGAGCTCATGAAAGACTTCCTAAATAATATGGGTACAACAAATGCTGTGTTAATGGGAATTATATTAGCAAGCATGATGTGTATCGATTTAGGTGGCCCAATCAATAAGGCAGCCTACGCTTTTACTGTCGGATTATTGACAACAAATACCTATATGCCTATGGCAGCAACAATGGCGGGCGGTATGGTCCCTGCTATTGGTATGGCTATTGCGACTTTCGTGGCTAAAAATAAATTTAGTACAGGAGAGAAAGATGCCGGAAAAGCCGCTTTTGTATTAGGCTTATGTTTTATTTCCGAAGGTGCTATTCCCTTTGCAGCCAAAGACCCAATGCGCGTTATTCCAACTTGTATTTTAGGTGGTGCGGTGACTGGAGCACTTGTTGCACTATTCCACTGCGAGTTAGTTACTCCTCACGGCGGTGTATTTGTTCTTTTAATTCCCAATGCAATTAATCATGCTTGGTTATATCTTGCTGCAATTGCTGCAGGTAGTATCGTTACAGGAATAAGCTATGCAATTGTTAAGAAAAAAGTAGAAGAAAAAATTGTGACCATTTCATAATTTAAAAAAAAGGGAGAATATTAATTCTCCCTTTTTTTTAATTAAATACTATTCAACAATCTGTTTTAATAGTGCTTATATCACTTAATCTGAG
The DNA here is from genome assembly GCF_053345265.1 of Acinetobacter sp. M5A5_2a. Lineage (NCBI taxonomy): Bacteria > Pseudomonadati > Pseudomonadota > Gammaproteobacteria > Moraxellales > Moraxellaceae > Acinetobacter > Acinetobacter sp. M5A5_2a. Next base: position 165,163 of record NZ_JBKEZV010000008.1, read on the forward strand.
TAGCTCTCGCCATAATCTGTGCAGGTACTTCTTCTGCTAACATAACAGTTAAAGTTGGTTCTTTTTTGGGGATTTAGTAGATGAGCGACATACTGCCTGAGTAAAAATTGTTAAAAATATAATTTATAGACAAAAAAGCTAAATTTATAACGCTAATCATTCAACTAGTTTTTTAATTTTATATAAAAAAATTAATAAGTTACTAAACAAACCCATTTTATTTTGCTAAATAATAGATGATTCATGTTAAATGTATGGTAAATTCCACCAACAATAAAATAAACTAAGGTACTGATATTTATAAATATTTTTTATTTGAATATCTTGATTTTTCATAGTTATGACTTTAGAGACAAAAACTATCTCGTACAATGCCACGGTCAAATCATAATTTTTTTTCTACGATGCGTTTGCAAGCCAATATCGTTTAATTAACGATCAAGTAAGCCTAGATGCAATCTTGTATATCTGTTCAAAGATTTTAAGGAATTAATGGCTATGACTTATCAAGTCACATTAATTTTCAACAAACTTTGACTATAGAAGAAAAGTATTTGTAGTTTGTGCAAAGTATAGGGATGTTTATCAAGACAAGCGTAACTAAACCATGTCATTGTTAAATTTAGCTATATAAATTTTGCTCAGCAAGCAAAGTCCTGATATAACTTGCTTGATGAAACTATATTTTTCAACTATTAAAGATAGTTCACCAGAAATGCGATCCACCAAGGTATGGGGAAAAGTCAATGACAAAGAAGTATGCGCGTTTTTTACCTACAACAGAATCTTTTACTCTTGAAGATTTTCCATATTATTGGATTACTCAAGTACATGCTCAGTATGTACAAAATATTGATAATGCTTTAAAAAAATATGGTTTAGATAACTCACGTAGACGCATTATGTTGGCTTTAAGCAGTAAGCCCCATGCGAGTGTTTCTGAACTTTCAGACATGATTATTTCAAAAATGTCGACGACGACTAAAATTGTCTATCGTTTAAAAGATGAAGGTTTAGTTGAAACTTATTCTTGTCAGACCGATGGTCGAATCACCCGCGTGGTACTTACAGAAAAAGGTACCGAAATGATCAATAAGATTAATGATCTAACCAGCGTAGTACTCGAGCAATCATTCGAAGGTATCACTCCATTGCAATTAGAAAAAATGATGGAAAGTTTAAAATTACTTTTAAAAAATCTTTCTCGTTAAAAATGGAATAGATGTTTTACTCGTTAGCAATAACTAAGCTCTCTGTCAGGAGAGCTTTTTCTATTGTAATGCCTCGTTTAAGCATTGATAGAAACAATACCCTACATAAAATAATCAATTAACTTCACATCTGTTGACTTGAGCTCTTAACTCCAGTAGAAATTCTCTTTCAATAACTGAATAGCAAATTTTTGAAAATGGCTAAAAGAAAATACAAAAGTGACAAGTTTCAAGTGCGCCGTATTAACCGTCAATGGTGGGTACTTGAAAAAGACCTCGAATCAAACTGCTATTTAAAACATGAACAAGTGGCAACCAAAACCTTAGCAAACAACTATGCAGATGATTATATTGAACAATACTATATGAATCTTTACATTCAACAAGAGTTGAAAAAACCTGAAACTGTATAAAAAAGCCATTTGGCTTTTTTTATTTTTAATAGTTTGAAATTATAAAATCAAAAATTAGGAATAAAAAAAACCTACATCTTGGGGAAAATGTAGGCTATAAAATGCACAAAAAGGAAATATATATCCTTCTTGATAAAAAGAATTTTACGATAATATAAGCCTTTATTTTATATTACTTTTGTAAACTTAATGGTGGTTATTGTATTTATTTAGAATTTTTTAAACCTGCCCCTCTTTATATATTATGGTTAAAATTTGAGTTATTAAAATTTTAATCATCACAATTTACTTCTCATCATTTTATAATTTATTTTCATTAGTTTTATTAAGATAGGTTTCTAAAGACAATTATAAGTTTCTGTTTTAATAAGTTTTTTACAAAAATAAGCATAAATCTTTTTTTAACTTAATACAGATAAAAATCAATAAATAACAAAAACATAAATTAAATATTAAGTATATAATATATTTAACACCTCAATTTTAGTTCAAAAAAAAGACAGGTGAAATTTATTTATTGCTGTTTTGATTACTACAGAAAGATTACAATAATGACTTATAAATAGATTAACCCCATACAATCTTTCTAGGCATGTTATGACTTCAATGTCGAACAACACCCAAAAGCATTTTATTGTTGAGCAAATTCCACTACCGACTTGGGTAAGTGATGAAAATGGCTTGATATTATATTGCAATGTAGAGTGTACAGAATATTGGCAGGATACTTTTTCTCCATTACCTCAGCAATGGTTAGATTTTATATCTCCTGTCGATTTAGATGAAGTCAAAAACAGATGGCTCGAAGCAATTCGCCTGCAAAAAAGAATAGAATTAAAATGCCGACTTTTACAAAGTGGCAATCAATATAGATGGTGCAAACTTTCTATTCAAGCCTCCAAATATCGCGGCTCTTCTCTAGCCAGTGAATGGTATGTCAGCTTTTTAGATATTGATCACGATATTCAAGAACAACAAAACTTGCAAAAGAATATTGAAATACAAAATCAAATGTTAGACATCAGTGTTGATTGCATTAAAGTATTAAATGTTGATGGCACAGTTTCTCATATGAATAAATCAGGATGCCTCGCTTTAGGCGTTCCTGTTGATGAAACAGAATTTGGAATGAAATGGCTTGAGCTTTTGCCACCTCATATTCGTAAACGTGGACGCGTTGCTTTAAAAAAAGCCCTTCAAGGCAAAGTTGCCAGATTTGCTGGAATGAGCTGTTTACCAGATCAGGACCCCGAATATTGGGATAATATGCTGACCCCGATTCATCGGGAAAATGGTGAAATCGGACAAATACTTTGTGTATCTCGTAACGTTACTCAACAGCATTTGACAGAAAATCAGCTCAGAAATATGAGTGAAAGAGATGACCTGACCGGTTTATGTAATCGGCGCTCATTTAAATTTCAACTTAAACGAACCCTTGCATATTCAAAAGATAGTCAAACAAGTGTGGGTTTACTATTAATTGATCTTGATCATTTTAAACATATTAATGACACTTTAGGGCATAGCGCAGGCGATCATCTTTTAAAAGTCTTATCCAAACGGTTTAGTCATTGTGTTGATGATGAAAGATGTTTTGTTGCACGACTGGGTGGAGATGAGTTTGCAGTTATTATTAATAACCTCAAATCTGAAAATGATGTACGTGACCTAGCAGCCATTTTGCTTCAGCAGTTAAATCAACCTATCACCTATTTAGGTAATGTGCTAAATGGTGGTATGAGTATTGGTTGTGCAATTTATCCTCAAGATGCCGTAGACCAGTCAGGTTTACTCAGTTGTGCAGATATGGCATTGCATGACTTAAAAGCGCGTGGTCGTGGTGGTATCCGTATGTATGATCCATGCATGATGCAAATGACCGAAACAGTTGCTTCTCAACTCAATTTAGCACGTCAGCTTATTCGTCATCATACCATCCAGCCCTACTACCAACCCAAAGTAGATTTAAGAACTCATCGTGTTGTAGGTTTTGAAGCTCTATTACGATGGCATACTACTTCAGCTCAAAGAGGTTACCCTGCACAAATTGCAGAGGCTTTTAAAGATTATAATTTAGCGAGTAAGATCGGTGAAACTATGCAACATCAAGTTTTACGTGACATCGCCAAATGGATAGATCTTGGTATTAAACCTCTTCCTGTTTCGCTCAATGCTGCACCAGTTGAGTTCTTAAGAGACAACTATGCTGAAAAGCTTTTGAAAAAGATCAATCAATTTCAAATACCGACACATTATATTGAAGTAGAAGTCACCGAACATATGCTAGGTGACCGAGGTTCAGAATATGTGATCCGAGCACTTAATAAATTAAAACAGCATGGCGTAAGTATTGCATTAGACGACTTTGGTACTGGTTTCTCATCGCTCACCCATATTCGCGATTATCCAATTGACAGTTTAAAAGTAGATTGTAGTTTTATACAAAAGATGCAACATGATCCATCAATTTATGCGATTGTCCAAGCAATTGGTTTACTCGCTCCAAATTTATCACTGGGGCTCATTGCAGAAGGAATTGAAACTCCAGAACAAGAAGAACTACTTCGACAATTTGGATATAGTATAGGTCAAGGATTCTTGTTTGAGTCCGCTATAGACGCTAATCAAGTCATTTCAATTCTCAAACAGAATCAACCCTACCTAGAAAGTCATTACAATGCTTTAAGATAAAATCTTTAATAAACTTTCTCGCTTCTATTCATACTAAAAATAAACAATAAATCTTTAAAAATTGTTCATAATATAAGCATAAAGATAATAAATCGGTGTTTTGGCACCATACATTGTCATAGGACAATAAGGAGCAATATATGAGTTATCACCATATCTTGGTTCCAGTCGATGGTTCTCCTACTTCACTCATTGCTGTCAACCATGCAGCAGCACTTGCTAAAGCCTTTGGTAGTAAAGTGACTCTAGTATATGCGCTTACGATAGATCCTTTCATTTCTGTAGAATTCATTGATAGTACAGAATTAGCACAGGATTATTTTAATAAAGCTAGAGCATCAATTCAGGGTATTTTAGATCAAGCAAAAGAACAATTTAGCCAACATGGAATTTATGTTGAGACAAAAATTGTTGAGGGTCAAACAATCCACACAGAAATTATTAAAGCAGCGACCGAGCTCAAAGCAGACTTGTTAGTCATTGGCTCTCATGGTCGAAAAGGGTTTAAAAAGTTCTTCTTAGGAAGTGTGACTCAAGCTCTTTTAGGAGAAATTCATTTACCGGTATTAGTCGTAACTGAATAGTTTTTCTGAAGCTGAAAAAAAAACCGATCTTATGTAGATCGGTTTTTTAATAGCCTATTTTACTGGGCTTTATATGTAAATCTAATCAGAGAACCTGGATTTTCCAATGTATTCGTTACAGAGCCATCATCTTTTTGGACATTTCCGGAAGTATCAGTCAATACATATAAAACATTCCCATCTGGACTTGCAATCACGTCACGATAACGGTTATTGCTCTTAAACATCGGCACAGCATCATCATAAGTAGCACTGTAAGTTGGATCTAGCTTAATACGGAAAATAACACCACGCTTTAAAGATGGAACCAATAATGTATTTTCCCAACCAGAAATTGCTTTTTTGCCTCCCTTATAGACATAAGCAGATGATGGCGCAACTGTTGGCCAGCAAATGTAGGTCATATCCCCACAAGTTGGGTCATTATAGTTATAGGTATCTTGGACGGTATATAAAGTTTTTAACGGCGGTACAAAGTTTTTACCAGTCCATTCAGACTCTTTAGTCACTGGAACGCCAGCTGCCACTTTTAAACCATTTTGTCCTAAATCTTTAGTTTGTGCTTTATTGCTTGCTGCTGAATAATTTGCATAAGCATAACCACTATCATCTTTATAACCCGCTACATTTGGCCAGCCATAGTTACCACCTTTGACAATGAGGTTAATTTCATCGTCAGAGTTTGGACCCTGTTCAGATTGCAACAGTTTACCATTTGGAGTAAATGCCAAGCCCTGTGGGTTACGATGACCGAGCGTATAAATATGGCTAATTACACCGTTAAAGCTTGGATTATCTTTTGGAATACTTCCATCCAGATTTAAGCGTAATACTTTACCCATATAGGTATGATAGTCTTTGCCGCTCAGTTCCTGTTGAGTCGGCGTATGCTGTGCTTGATTTGGCAAGAATAAATAAGCAAGCTGGTTACGCCCCTGATCACCAATCGTATAGTAAATCTTTTGGTCTGGACCAATCACAAGACGACCCGACTGATGGTCTTTCGATGAAGGTAATCCTGCTAATAAATCTACTGGTTTCTCAAGAGTATCTCTTGCTTTGTTATAGGTATATCGACGGATAATCGTTTGATTCGGTAATTCTTTATCTGTAGATTTCGGATTTTTAAATGTACCTGAAACATAGATATAAGGATTATTTTTAAAGTCAGGATGAAAGGCAAAACCCAATAAACCGTTTTGTCCATCAGCATCATTTACAATCTCAGGAACCTGAAAAACTGTTTTTACACTGCCCGACTCTGGATTAACTCTTAGAATCTTACCTGTTGCCCGCTCCGTTAACCAAATTTGATTATCAGGCCCCCACAACAAAGCATGTGGCTTATTTAAATTAGATAGAAGAACTTTCTTGTCAAAGCTTTCTGTTTTCGCTTTAGCAAATTGAGATGGAGTAAGAGGGACATCAGCAAATGCTGAATTGAGCGTAAGTAACTGAGCAGCACCTAATAAAGTAATTTTAGCCAATAAATGTTTATTCATATGTCCACCTTATAAATTGTCAAAATTTTCCGAGAATTTTTAAACCGTTAATAAAGGGTTTGTAGGAGTTCTCTATATGATTTGTATTATGATGAATAACGAATCTATTAAAATCTAAATTTCTGAAAGGCTCTGTTGCATAAAAGTAGCTATTAAAAATGGATAAACACTCTTACAAAGTCTTTTTAAGATGAGTAACTTAAAGCTAATTTTGATCTATTTTTATACACGCTCAATTAATTTTATATCTTAATGTTTTTTGAAATGGTCTTCTAAAGTTAGCACAATATAGCTATTAACCATGAATACAGATCAGTGTCCTCTCATAAAACAATTTAATAAACCCAATGATGAAAAACATTCAATTATAAAGTTTTTGCTATGCTAATTTCCTAAGCTCAGGTTAGTCAACCTTAAAAACTTATGCTATTCTTCGGCCACTTTTTAAAGCCTCAAATTCTCTATCATCATGACACTTACGCCACCTTAAGTTTATTTACCCTTACCCATTGTAAATAACTCATCACTGTTTAGTGATGTGGTGTAGTCGTTTGTGTTGATATATCACATCACTAGCCTTTTCAAAATTTAGAACTATAGGCTATCCCCCTCATGTTAACGAATGTCCGAGAACAATGGTTCTCTAATGTCCGTGCAGATATTCTTTCCGGTCTCGTTGTTGGTCTTGCTTTAATTCCTGAAGCAATTGCATTTTCAATTATTGCGGGCGTAGACCCCAAAGTTGGCTTATATGCGTCTTTTTGTATTGCAGTCATTATCTCATTTGTAGGCGGTCGTCCCGCTATGATTTCGGCAGCTACGGGTGCCATGGCTCTAGTCATGACTACACTGGTAAAGGACCATGGACTTCAATACCTATTTGCAACAACTGTTTTAACTGGCGCCATACAGATCTTAGCTGGATATTTCAAACTCGCCAAACTCATGCGTTTTGTTTCCAAATCAGTCGTTATTGGGTTTGTTAATGCCCTAGCCATACTCATTTTTATGGCCCAACTACCAGAATTGGTAAATGTGACGTGGCATGTCTACTTATTGGTAGCAATTGGTTTAGCAATTATTTACCTATTCCCTTATGTACCCAAAATTGGAAAGTTTTTTCCTTCCCCTCTTATTTGTATTGTCGTCGTTACACTACTCGCCATTTTTCTAGGTATTGATATTCGAACAGTAGGTGATATGGGATCATTACCAGATACCTTACCTATATTTTTAATTCCAGATATTCCTTTTAATTTAGAAACACTGCTTATTATTCTTCCCTATTCATTAGCCCTTGCTGCTGTTGGTTTACTTGAGTCAATGATGACAGCAACAATTGTTGATGAAATGACAGATACTCCAAGCGATAAGTTCCAAGAGTGTAAAGGTCAAGGCATTGCCAATATTGCCTCAGGCTTTATGGGAGGAATGGCTGGTTGTGCCATGATTGGTCAATCCATGATTAATGTAAAATCTGGTGGTCGCACACGTTTATCTACTTTTTGTGCAGGAATATTTTTACTGATTTTAGTTGTATTTTTAAGTGATTGGTTAAAGGTGATTCCTATGGCAGCTCTTGTTGCTGTCATGATTATGGTGTCAATCAGTACTTTTGAATGGAAGTCGCTGATTCACTTTAAATCGAATCCTAAAAGTAGCAATGTTGTTATGATTGCAACTGTCATTGTTGTTGTGGCTACCCATAACCTAGCACTAGGCGTATTAATCGGTGTTTTACTTTCCGCGTTATTCTTAGCCAATAAACTTGAAAATGATATTCATGTAAATACGTCCTTTGAAGGTGAAATGCGTGTGTATGATTTAAGAGGACAAATATTTTTTAGTTCTTCTGAAAAGTTTATGCAAGGATTTAACTTTAAGGAAGATATAAAAGAAGTCATTATAGATCTTACACACTCACATATTTGGGATGTAACTTCAGTAGCAATGCTTGATTCGGCTATCAATAAATTTCAAAAAAATGGCATAAAAGTTACTGTACGCGGCTTAAATGAAGCCAGTTCCATCATGATTGATAAATATGGTACTCACGCTAAAATTTAAAAAAGGTCCTTCGGGACCTTTTTACGATCTACAGATTACATTTTTTATTAAGGAGATTTATACAACAAACGATTTGGACTACCAGATGGATTTTTTACCACATTACTACTTGCTTGATTTAAAAGATTAGTAGAGATGGTTTGTGGTGTCGCAGTGGGTATGCTTTGCAGCATTTCAGCAACGACACCTGCAACATGTGGCGTAGCCATCGATGTTCCATTTAGAACTTTAGTAGCCGTATTACTGCCTATCCAAGAAGAATTGATTTGGCTTCCGGGTGCAAAGATGTCAACACAGCTTCCATAATTAGAATAGCTGGCTCGCGTATCAGTATTATCTGTAGCAGCAACTGTAAGTGCTTTACTTACTCTTGCAGGTGATGCACTGCAAGCATCAGTATTTGAGTTTCCAGCAGCCACCACCATGACATAACCATTATCAAATAAATTTTCAACTGCACTATCTAAAGAGGTACTCGCATCCCCACCTAATGACATATTCACAACAGCCGGTTTTTTACCATTTTTTAATATCCAATCTAAACCAGCAATCACATTACTAGATGCACCAGAGCCATCACATCCTAAAATCCGGATTGGAACCAAATTTACATTCTTAGCAACACCATAAGTACTTCCGCCAACCGTTCCTGCGACATGTGTACCATGCCCATTACAGTCAGTTGTACCATTCCCATCCGATATTGCGGTATACCCGCTTAATACCCGCCCAGAAAATTGTTGATTGCTAGACAATATACCTGTATCAACAATATAAGCTGTCGTGCCAGAACCCGTCTGTAAATATGAATAAGCAGAATTTAAAGGTAAAGCTTTTTGGTCAATACGATCTAGTCCCCAATCCGGATTACTCTGAGTAGTGGCATCAATTTTCATGACTATATCGTTTTCTACAGATAGTACTTTCGGATTTTTTTTCATTGCTTCGACAAAAGCAGTAGCCGCTGTATCGGGTAAATAAATTGCGAAACCCTTAAGTACAGTGTCATACGACTGTAAGACCTTAGCACCATGTTGCTTAGCAATATTTTGGGCAAAATCTATAGATGGTCCAGCATCTTTATTAAGAATAACAATGTATTGGTTTTTAATAATTCCCTTTGCTTGAGAAGAATCTAGTAAAGAATTGGTTGTGTTTGGTGCTGCATGGACTAGACTGATGGCGGCCATTGTTAAGAAAGCAGCCGATACTTGGCAAAACTTCATGAAAAATCTCCATATCTTTTATTCATACATCGTTGTTATGATCTGTACTGTCGTTATATTTAAGAATTATTTTTTTGGAAAGAAATTTTGCTTGAACTCCCATGTATCAAAACTAAATCATATTTTCATAAAACTTTGTTTTATACAACGCTAGTATCTTTTTTCGATCAAAAACGTGAACCAATTCTAAAAATTAGAGAATTATAGGTTTGCGTTTAAAGATTAATTATTATTCTTACCTATAAAACTTCAAGAAGGATCTACAATATAAAAATATATAATCATTACCAATAATATAAAAATAGAAATTGCAAGATAGGTACCAACTGTATTAAAACTTCGCAAAAATTTCCAGATATCCATAAACATATAATAAAACAATTGTTTATAAAAATTATTTCAGACTTTAAATAAAGCAGCAACTAGAAGAGATTTACAAATTTTTTAACTATAAAGGTTCAGTATCAAATACGTAAAAAATATTACTTTAAAAAAAGACAAATAAAAATAAATATATTATCCAATTATAAATTATTCTTGATTTTTAGTTCAGGCAATTCCAATTTTTGTCCCGCTAAATAATGTTTACAATTAAGAGAGTATTCAATAAAACCTTCTTCTATAAAATAATGACAACGCCCAATGATACTTATGCTTGGATTAAATGTTGGTTTTTCAAGGCTACCGTTAAAGAACCACTGATTCCCATTAGAAAAGGGGTGCTCTACCGGAATATAGTGGAAATGCCCACAAGCCGGACACATATGTACATACATCCCACCTTCAAAATATTGTACTTTCATAAAGGCTCCTTTTTAAATAAAAAAGCCAACCCATATGAGCCGACTAAATCTATCCACGTAAGAACACTACCTATTATTTAATTATTCTTTATAGTTTTCTCTTTTTTTTCTGCTTTTACTTTAACCAAGAGATATTACAGATTGATGAAGATTTTTTTAATTATATTTTACATAAATTTTATTATGAAATGATTTTATAAGCACACATTTAAAACCCATAGATTCTAAATAAGTTCTAAAATTAGAATAAACAACTATTATATTTTACTTTTAATTAAAAAATAAAAAAGTCCGTATCTTGGGAAGCTACGGACTTAAAAACTCATCTAAACAACAGCTAAACATTTTGTCGCTTAGTGAGAAAGCACTATCTTTTTAATCTAATTAAGTTCTATATTCAGGTCAAGAACAACTCACACTTTCTGTAAAAATCAGGGTAAGTTGTGATTTATCTCACATTTATCTTATGATCAGCTTAGGTTAAGAATTTTATAAAACAATATTGCATATATTATTTTTCAAATACTTAACTTAATATATGCCTAAAATAATACTCTAAAATCGTATAATGATTAATGTGAAGAATAAGTGTAAAAGATACTAACCCCTGTTCTTGATCTTTTTTACTTTCAAAATAGTTTTGGCTTTGCCATTTCAATTCTTCGAGTTCAAGTTCTCCACATAAAATTTTGCACGGGATATCAATCCGCTCTTTATGATGAATAGGGCTATATTTCAAAATATCTTCTTTTGTCAAATTCAGTGCATGATTTAAATGTGTCTTTTGTATTGGCTCTAAATCATAAATTCCACTTAATAAGACCATCTCAGATATGAGCGGATGGCCTACAACTAATGCGCCGAGATGTGCTCCAGCTGAGTGACCAACCAACATAACCTCATCAGTTATCCACTCTTGCTCTCCAATGAAATCGAGAGCTTGATGAACTTGAGTCACAATAGCTGCTATTTTACTCTGTGGCGCCAGATCGTATTCCAACAGAATACATTGAATACCTTGCGCTAAAACATGTGGTACGACAAATGCAAAATCTGATTTCTCACACCACTGCCAATATCCACCATGGATAAAAATAATGGTTTTATTCGCCTGTTCTACAGGAAATAAATCCAACGTTGATCTAGGATGAACACCATATTGAATATCTCGGATATGTCTATATTTTTGATAGTTCACCAAGCTTCTTAGCTGAAAGTCAGTCAGTATCTCATCCTCATTAGGCACTGTCGTCGCATTATCATATTCTCTCATGCTTTTCTCACTTTAATGATTCTTCATGGGCACTTAAAGAGAGCTTGGCTGATGAGCGTTTTAAATAATAGAAAAAAGTAAGAACGATAATTAGAGGAACACCAAATTGTAAAGTTGACTTAAATTCGTTAGTAAACCAAGTCGTAACCGTGATACTTAAAATTGCAATTAATCCCAACAAAGAAATTAACCGACTAGCAGGAACTTTAAACTTTAACTGCAAGCCTTGTTGCGCCATATTTCTTCTAAAAAACATGTGGGTAACAAAAATGCTGCCCCACGTAAACAATGCTCCAAACATGGATAGCGCAATCATGATCGGGAAAGCCGAAGCAGGATTAATCGTATAAACAATGCTCGCAATACCAATACCAACTGCAGACAAGAGTAGTGCGTTAACTGGCACCCCATTACTACTAATACGCCCAAAGAGTTTTGGTGCATCACCAGCTCGTGACAAGCTAAACAACATACGTGTTGAGATATAGAGCATACTGTTCATCGCCGATAGAGCTGCGACAATTACAATGAAGTTTAAAATACTGTCTGCATATGGAATGCCTACAATCTTCATTACCATTACAAAAGGACTAGTCGCCTCAGAACCAATTAAATCCGTCCAAGGAACGAGTGCTACAATTAAAAATAAAGATAATAAGTAAAACAGGATTAACCGAATAGCCGTACTCTTAAAGGCTGTTTTAACAGCTTGTTCTGGATCTTTAGCCTCGCCTGCTGCAACAGCAATCATTTCGATACTTAAATAGCTAAATATTGAAATAATGACCCCAATCCAGACCCCACTAAAGCCGTGGGGAAAAAAGCCACCATGTTCTGTTAAATTGGAAATGACTTGCCCAGTTCCTTCATGACTTTGAGTCAAGATACCAATAGACAAAAGAATAAATACAATAATGGCAAAAACTTTAATGATCGAAAACCAATATTCAACCAATCCAAAAGCTTTAACACTATATGCATTCACCACCAGCAAGGTCATTGAAAAAAAAGCAATCCAGATCCAAGAACCGACATGTGGGAACCATAATTTCATATAGTCAGCAACTGCTGTGATTTCTGTGCCCACGGCTAATACAATGCATGCCCAATAGCAATAACGGACTAAAAACCCGGCAAGTGGACTAATATAATGTTCTGCATAGGCTCCGAAGGAACCTGAAGTGGGATGCTGAACTGTCATTTCAGCTAAACAAGCCATGATAGCAAATGCAATTAAACCACCAATGGCATAGCTTACAATGACTGCTGGGCCAGCAAAGCTGATTGCAAACTTGCTTCCCATAAACAGTCCTGTACCAATCGCTCCACCAATTGCAATCATTCCCATTTGTTTTGCGGATAATTTCTTATGTAAGCCCGCTTCTCTATTTTGTATTTCGTCAAAGCTACCCATAGGCCCTCCTAGCCTTTTGCTGATTTTAATTCCTGAATATCAGGTCACTTCGCCTCTAACCAGATAACGCTCATTTTTCCATTCGTTATTCAGCATAATCTGCTTAAGATGCTGTACAGCATTCCAGACATCTTCAAAACCTAGGTATAGGGGAGTAATTCCAAAACGTAATACTTCTGGCTCTCGATAATCGCCGATTACGCCTCGGGCAATGAGTGCCTGAATAATTTCATAGCCATATTCGTGGCGATAACTCACATGGCTACCACGATATTGATGAGTCAAAGGTGTAATGAGTTCAAAACCAAACTGACCACATTCTTGTTCGACAAGTTGGATAAATAAATCGGTCAATTTAAGAGATTTCTCGCGTATTTTTTGCATATCCACTTGCAAGAAAATATCGACACCACATTCAATCAAACTCATAGAAATGATGGGCTGAGTTCCACATAGGTAACGACGGATACTATTGGCTGGCTCATAATGCTGTGCCATATCGAATGGCTTCTTGTGACTCCACCAACCTGATAAAGGTTGCCAAAACTGGTCACGATGCTTTCGATTTACCCATAACAAAGCTGGAGAACCAGGGCCACCATTTAAATATTTATAAGTACATCCAATCGCAAAATCACTATTACTCTGGTTTAGATCCATAGGAACTGCACCAACTGAGTGACATAAATCCCAAATAATCAAAGCATCTTTAGAGTGAATTTGTTGATTAATAGATTCCATATCATAGAAATATCCGGTCCGATAATTCACATGAGAAAGTACAACTACTGCTACGTGTTTTTCTAATACCCGTGATAAATCATCTACGCCATCAATCAATTCAACTTGATAACCTTGGTGAATTAAATCAATGAAACCCTCAATAATATAAATATCTGTTGGGAAAGCATCTTTTTCCGCCACAATAATTTTACGTTCTGGAAATTTTGCGGCTTGAATTTTTACCGCAGCTGATAGAACTTTAAATAAGTTCAGAGTGGTAGAGTCAGAAATAACAACTTCACCCTGCTCTGCACCAACAAGTTTAGCTACTTTATTGCCAAGTCGAGTAGGTAAACCCCACCAATCTGCTTTGTTCCAGCTATTAATTAAGTCCTCTCCCCATTCTTGGGAAATAATATGCTGAGCGACATCTAATGATTTCTTCGGTCTCGCACCTAAAGAATTACCATCTAAATAAATCACTTCTTTTGGAAGCGCAAATTCCTCTTTAAATTTTTTGAGTTCATCTTCCTGATCCCAATAGAGACACTGCTCATGAGTAATCATTGTTATTTCACCTATTTCAACATTTCCTTTGTTTTTGAATTTTATCATGGCAATTCTTATGATTTATTCGATAATATTTGATTAAAATCTTTAATTTTCGTATAAAATTCTAAATATAATTAAAAAATACGGATGAAATTCTAAAATGAATGTAGATGCAATCGATCTAAAAATCTTAAAGCATTTGCAAGATAACGCGCGGTTAAGTAACCAAGAACTTGCCGATCTCGTTAATCTTTCAGCATCGGCTTGTCATCGACGCGTTAAAATTTTAGAGGCAAATGGAGTAATTGAAAAATATCAGGCAAAAGTTAATTATGAAAAATTAGGCATAAAAATTGAGGCAATTGTCGAAATTAAACTTGCACAATTAACCGAAAACGATCACAACTTTTTTTTAAGTCAGATCAAAAATTTTGATGAAGTCATTAATGCTTATATTATTACAGGCGAATCTAATTATGTTTTGCACGTTGCAACTAAAGATTTAAATTCGTTTTCCCATTTTGTCATTAATACCTTAAACAAAATTAAAGGTGTCGTCAGTATTAATTCCAAAATCATTTTACAGAAGATTGTGCAGAAACCGCTTTAACCTTCTTATGAAAAAATTATCGTTTATTAAAGAGTTATTCTATGATTGAAACTGAACGTCTAATCCTAAGACAATGGAAAGAAAGTGACTTTGGACCTTTTATCAAAATGGGCCTAGATCAAGACGTCATGCAATTCTTCCCAAGCCTCCTAACACCTCAAGAAAGTCTTAACTTAATCCAGAAAATTTCACGTCTCATTGATGAAAATGGTTGGGGCTTTTGGGCAGTAGAATTAAAAGAAAGCCATCAATTTATCGGGTTTATTGGTTTACACAACCAACCTGAGCAATTTGATTTTTCTCCATGTGTCGAAATCGGTTGGAGACTTGCAAAAGAATTCTGGAAACAAGGTTACGCTACCGAAGGAGCAAAAGCAGTTTTAGACTATGGTTTTAATATACTTAATTTAGATAAGATCGTTTCATTCACAGCTACTCTTAATACACCTTCTCAAGCTGTAATGGAGCGGATAGGAATGCAAAAAGTTAAAAACTTTGATCATCCCAAAGTGCCCCTCCATCATGAATTAAGAGCGCATGTGCTATATGAGATCACTAACTATTCATTCAATTTATGATTAAAGTTAAAACTTACGCCTTTAGACAACTAAAAATTTAAAAATGCTTACTCATCGAAATCATACCCAACAGAAGTAGACTGTTCCCAATATTCATGGATTTTATTTGCTATTTCTTCTTTTTCCATTGTAGTCAGTACGTAAAAGAGTTTAGCCTCTTTATTTTTTCTTAGAATTAATAAGTTGTAATAATCATACTCGGGTCCACTAAGCCCTAGTGTAGGTTGCGATTCACAGTGTTTTTCTGCTTTGTAGTGCCATTCAAGCTTATAAGTATCGAGGCCATCGGCAGCATTGATTACGATACCGTCATTGGTTCCACCAATAAATCCAATTTTCATTGCTTTCTCTAAATTCTTATTAGGATAATTTTCAATATAGCGCTAATTGAGTACTCTTCAATTTATATATTGTTTATCAAAAAGTATCGTATGTAACTATAATTAGAGAAAACTATTAGATAATCATTTGGATTTCTAATTTAGAAGATGCTGACTATTGTTTTACTCCAAATAAAGGAAGAATTTTCTACTAAACTGTTTCATTATTATTTTTTGTTTTTGCAAACTTCCGCGTTATAATTTCAAACCATTTATCTTCCCTATCCATACCATTAATCTATACAATTTTTAGAAAAATTAATGGATGGAGCTTTGAATTAATTTATGATTTTAAAAGGATATATGGTAGATGTGTCTTAAAAAGTTTGCTTTGAATGATTTTGGAGATATTTAAAAATATGTCTAAAATCATAATGTTTGACATGGATGGTACGCTATTAGACTTAGCTTTTGATGACTTCATTTGGAATGAATGTCTCCCGATGAGACATGCGCAAATACATCAAATTCCCCTCGCCGAGAGCAAAAAAAAGCTATATCAGTTTTATCAATCACATCGGCACACTCTTGTTTGGTATTCATCAACCTATTGGACTAAAACAGTAGGCGTTGATGTACTCAAATTACAACAAGAATTTCAATCTAAAATCCAAGCTCGCTCGGGCTGTCTTGAGCTTCTACAGCAACTTAAAGAACTAGGATACACCTGTTGGCTAGTGACTAATGCTGACCGCCCTAGCTTACGCTTAAAACTCGATAATATTGCAATCGAACATTTTTTTGACGTAATCATATCAAGCGAACAAGTTGGTTATGCAAAAGAAGATATTAATTTTTGGAAAGAACTCCAACGATTACACTCCTTCAATCCAGATGAAACAATTTTTATTGACGATACGACTCCCGTATTAAAAACAGCAGAAAAATTTGGTATTAAACACTTGTTTACTATCTCACAGCCCTCAAGTCTAAATGTTATAAGACAGCATCAGGAACTAGAATATAAAGCACTAGATCGACTTACAGAGTTGCTGTCTATATTGAATCAAATTGATAGAAAGGATAACGATGTCAAAATTGCGTGAAGACGATGCTGTAGAGACCATGCGTGTTGACAAATGGTTATGGGTTGCTCGTTTTTTTAAAACTCGTTCAATTGCTAAAGCAGCAATCGAAGGAGGTAAAGTACATCACAACAATGAACGTGTAAAAGTTTCCAAAGAAATTCGAGTGGGAATGGAGCTTATTATTCAGCAAGGGTTTGATAAAAAAACTGTTGTGATAAAAGCGCTTTCTAATACACGTGGCCCAGCGCCAGTTGCACAGCAACTTTATGAAGAAACCGAAGTGAGTATTGCTAGACGGGAGTTGATTGCATCCCAACGAAAATTGCATAATCTAGCTCGACCTGACCATAGACCGGGTAAAAAGGATCGTCGACAAATTATTCGGTTTAAACAGGAGAATGATCAAAATTGGTCATACGATGATGAATAAAAACGTCGAGTTGTGTCGCACACACACATACAACACATAGAAGCTATAGAAAAAATCTGTCACTATTAACCTAGTGAAACAAGTTGAGATTCAATGCATCCACTTGGGTTAAACGTGATGAACATAGAGTATTGAGGTTTTTGAGATGGATGAGAATAAAAGCAAAGCATTACAAGCCGCGCTAAGTCAAATTGAGAAACAATTTGGCAAAAATACGGTGATGCGTCTCGGTGACAACACTGTTCAAGCTGTTGAAGCTGTATCTACAGGCTCTTTGACTTTAGATATTGCATTGGGGATTGGAGGTTTACCAAAAGGCCGTATTGTTGAGATTTATGGTCCAGAATCTTCTGGTAAAACCACAATGACTCTACAAGCGATTGCACAATGTCAAAAAGCTGGCGGTACTTGTGCATTTATCGATGCAGAGCATGCATTAGATCCACAATATGCGCGTAAACTCGGTGTAGACATTGATAACTTGCTTGTATCGCAGCCTGATAACGGTGAACAAGCTCTCGAAATTGCGGATATGCTAGTTCGTTCTGGCGCAATTGATATGATTGTTGTCGACTCAGTCGCTGCACTTACCCCTAAAGCAGAAATTGAAGGTGAGATGGGTGACTCTCATATGGGCTTACAAGCTCGCTTAATGAGTCAGGCACTTCGTAAAATTACTGGTAATGCTAAACGCTCAAACTGTATGGTTATTTTTATTAACCAGATTCGTATGAAGATTGGGGTAATGTTTGGTAGCCCTGAAACCACGACTGGTGGTAACGCGTTAAAGTTCTACGCTTCTGTACGCTTAGATATCCGCCGTATTGGTCAAGTAAAAGAAGGCGATGAAATCGTCGGCTCTGAAACTCGAGTTAAAGTTGTTAAAAACAAAATGGCTCCTCCTTTCAGAGAGGCTCTTTTCCAAATTCTCTATGGTAAAGGTACAAACCAGCTAGGCGAACTTGTAGATTTAGCTGTACAGCAAGATATCGTACAAAAAGCAGGTGCTTGGTATTCATATCAAGGTAATAAAATTGGTCAAGGTAAGAACAATGTTATTCGCCACTTTGAAGAGAACCCTCAAATGGCTGGAGAGATTGAACGTAATATCCGTGAACAACTTTTAACAACAGGTACTAATACGGCTCAAGTTGAAGATGAAGAAGAAGCTGATCTTTTATTAGAATCTTAATTGCTCATTCTTCATAGAACGCCCTTCGGGGCGTTTTTTTACAAGGGAATCCTAATATGTTCAAAAGAACAGAAGAACAGTCTCAACAACGAACTCCGCTTACTGGCCAGCGTTTACGCTCGTATGCATTTGCTTTACTAACTCGCCGAGACTATTCAAAAGCAGAACTTACTGAAAAATTGACTCGTTATGCCCAGAACCCAGAAGAGGTTAAGCAACTCGTTGAAGAGCTATCTGAACAAAATTATCAAAGTGATCAACGTGTTGCTGAACAAATGCTTGCTAGCCAAATTCGTAAAGGTAGAGGACCAAAACGCATTCAACAAGCTTTAAAAACTAAACAGCTTGAAAATGATTTAATTGCAGATGAAATTCATGATATTGATTGGGTAGAGCAAGCGTATGAGCTCAAAGTGAAAAAATTTGGTGAAGAAGTGGAAAAAGATCCAAAGCTTAAAGCAAAACAGATTAGATTTTTACAATATAGAGGATTTGATTTAGATGTAATTATTAAAGCAGTCCAACGGAGAGTGGACTAATAGAAATGGTGGCAGCCCCACTAGCAAAACTTCGGCACATCATAGATCTGCTACCGTTGCTACCTTCCGGTCCTGGCGGGGTTCACAGAGTACAATTGCGAAGCCACCAGCAGGGCTACCATTGCCAGACAAAGTATAGAGATTTTTAAAAGAGTTGCAAGCCTTCTTCCCAGTTTTAAGCAAGTTTATGTTTCGATTGATTAATTCATCAGCAAAAATACATAACTTTCTATACTTCTCTCTCCTTTATTCTTTCTTGTATCTTATTTTGGATAAAATATGCTTGAAGATTGTAAACTATTCTTGCATTTATATTGTTAGCTGTTTTAATTGCATTAACCAATTAAAACCTTAGATAGTTAAGTGAATAGTTTATATATTCCTTTCTCAAGTTGGCTTTTACATAAAATTATGGACCTATACTCATGCGATTGATGAAGCATTCTTTATTATTTATTGCCTTAATGAGCACTACCTCTCTCTATGCCAACATTCCAATTGAGTCTCGCGGTTTAAGCCAAAGCGGTGGCAGTCCAACTAACACGTCTTCTAATAATGTTTCGGTACCTAGTAATTTAAACTGGGAATTAATGCAAAAAACCCAACAATTAGAGAATGATATACGTACCTTACGTGGGCAATTAGAAGAGCAATCAAACGATATTGAACAATTGAAAAAAGATTTATCTAATCGTTATACTGACCTAGATCAACGCTTAGAGCTACTTAATCAGAAAGTTGATCCGGAAAGTGCGCCCTCAGATAATCCTGCAAACAGTGATACTCCAGCTTCAGCAAGCACAGAAACCTCCACAGTAGATAATAAAGTAGTAAATGCCACTCCAACAAGCAGCCCTTCTACCACTCCTTCACCACAACCAGAAGCGTCTCAACCACCAGCACAAAATCAAAACCCAGTAGAGCTTGAAAAGGCTGCTTATACTGTAGCTTTAGACGCCTATAAGCAAGGCGGCGCAAAAAAAGCCATCGCTCCAATGCAAAACTTTATTAAAAATCATCCAAATAGTGTTTATACGGGAAATGCTTACTTTTGGTTAGCTGAATTTAATTTAGCAACTGATCCAGTAAACTACAATGAGGCAAAAAAGAACTACAATGTAGTAGCAACTCGATATCCAAATTCAAGTAAAGCTCCTCGTGCCCTGTATCAACTCTATAGCATTGTTAAAGATGTCGATAAAAATCCAGCCTCAGCAAACCAATATAAAACTAAAATCCTAAATCAGTATCCAAAATCTGAAGAAGCCAAATTTTTTAATAAATAATAATTTTAAGCAAAAAAAAGACACTGCATATTGCAGTGTCTTTTTTTAATATATTGTCTTAGCGCACAATACCACGTTCTGACTGTTCAACAGAGTCAATTAATAATTGAGCTTCAGGAACATTCGGAAGAATATCATTTTTAATCTGCTCAACAGCTTGAACAGAGGTAAGCCCTGATTTAAAAATTAACTTATAAGCCTCTCTGAGACCTTGAATTGTATTTTTAGACCAACCCTTTCTACGCATTCCTTCGATATTAATACCAAATGCATGGGCTGGGTTACCAGAAGCCATAACGTAAGCTGGTACATCCTTTAAAATTAGTGATGCTCCACCCACCATACTGTAAGAATCGATTTTACAGAATTGATGAATGCCAGAATTACCACCAATAATGATATGATCACCTATATGTACGTGTCCGGCAACACCAACATTATTCGCGAAAATATTATGATCACCAACGATACAATCATGCGCAATATGTGTGTTAACCATCAATAGGTTATGACTTCCTATTTTAGTTAAAGCATTATCTTGCACAGTTCCTCTATGTAAACTGCAATGCTCACGAATTAAATTATGATCACCAATCTCTAACCAGGTTTCTTCACCTTGATATTTCAAGTCTTGGCAAACTTCACCAACACTTGCGAACTGGAAAATCTCATTATTTTGACCAATTTTGGTAAAACCACCCACTACTACATGTGAATGTAGCTTAGTACCCGCACCAATCGTCACATTTGGACCGATAACGCAATAAGGTCCTATCTGGACATCTGGAGCAATCACTGCAGATGGATCAATAATGGCCGTAGAATGAATTAAGTCGTGATTGCTCATGCCTGCTCTGTTTTTTGGTGTGAAATCATAATTTCAGCGGTTGTTGCTACAATACCGTCAACGGTAGCCGTACAGTTATATTTGTAGATACCGCGTTTTTGCATTACTAATTCAGATTTTAATACAAGTTGGTCACCGGCAACTACTTGTTTTTTAAATCTAACCCTTTCCGCACCAGCAAAGAGGAATAAAGAACCAGGTTTTGGCGTTTCATTGTTCATAATAAACCCTAGAACGCCTGAAACTTGAGCTAATGCTTCTACAATTAGAACACCAGGCATAATTGGATATTCTGGGAAATGTCCCTGTAGGAACTCTTCATTGATAGAAACATTTTTATAACCAACAATACTATTGTCAGTAACTTCAGTCACACGATCAACCAATAAGAATGGGTAACGATGCGGCAAATATTGACGAATCGTTTGAATCTGCATTGGTAATTCAGGGATGGCAAATTTAGGTGTAGTTGACTCGGTCATAATATTCTATTTACGCAAATTAAAGGTTGATTCAAGAGACTCTATTTGAGCTTGTATATGATCAAGTCGTTTAGTGATTTGGGTCAATGGCACATCTGCTAATTGTCGTAAGCGTACAATTGTCTTTTTCCAATGACTATTTTCAAACAATCCAATTCCTGAAGAGTAAGTACCAGCTTCAGAAATATTTTTTGTGACCATTGACATTCCTGTCAAAGTCACATTATCGGTAATAGAAAGGTGCCCTGATACACCGCAAGCCCCTGCTAGAATACAGTTTTTGCCAATTTTAACACTACCAGCAATTCCGCATTTAGCAGCGATAGCTGTATTTGAACCAATATGAACGTTATGAGCGATTTGCACAAGGTTATCAATAATTACCCCATCTTCCAAAATTGTGTTGTCGAGTGCGCCTCGATCAATACTACAATTTGAACCAATGCGAACATCATTACCAATAATAACTGAACCCAATTGAGCAATGCGATGCCACTTTCCTTGATATGGTGCAAAGCCAAAGCCTTCACTACCAATTACAGTACTTGCGTGAACTCGCACACGATCAGATAATTTAGATTCACCAGTAATGGTGACATGAGCATCAATAAAACAATCTTTTCCAATTTCCACATTATCATCCAGTCGAGTATGAGACTGAATAATCGTATTATCGCCTACCACACAATTTTCGCCAATTACGACGTAATGACCAATATATGCTGTTTCAGAAATGATCGCCGAAGGATGAATTTGAGCTGTACTTTCTATACCTACCGATGTGATTTTTTTCTCAAAAACATGAGTAAGTATGGCAAAAGCTAAGTAAGGATTATCAACAATAATAAAATTTTGTTTGTCAGGAAGCTGTTCTTTAATAAGACTTGTAACAATGTACGCACCCGCACGGCTAGCCTTTGCTTGGTCAATATACTTTTCGCCATTCACGAAAGCAATTTGATGAGTTTCAGCATTTTCTAAACTTGCTAAGTTTATAAACTGAAGACTACCCGTACCTACTAGCTCACCATTTACGAGGTGAGCTAGTTCATCTAAACGATAATGTTGCACTTTCATTAATTTATTTCATTGAATTAACCTTTTGTATCATTTTATCAGTTAAATCATATTTAGCGTCATAGGCAACGGTTGAATTTTTATTCAAAATGAAGTCAAGATTATTTTCTTTTCGTAATTGTTCAGCTGCTTGCTTCACACGACTCTCAAAAGTTGAGTTCATTCCTTGCAAACTAGTTTGAACTTTAGACTGCAAACCTTGTTGAGTAGAATTAAATTCATTGAGTTTTGTCTGATATTGCGCTTGGAGCTTTTTAATATCATCTTCTTTCATTTTTTGCCCTTGAGTTTGGGCTTGACGTTGAAGACCTTCTAATTCTTTGCCTAACTGCTCAAGACGAGTTGTAGTTGGCTTAACTGATTGATTTAAACTTGCGTTTTGTTGTTTCAAATAAGCACTGCTTTCAACAACTTTAGCAAGATCAATAACACCATAACCCGCAGCATTGGTCATAGCAGAAACTGTCAGACCTAGTCCTAACATTAATATATTTAATTTTTTCATTTAAATTTGTGTCCTTATTTCATGTTTAGTCAAGTCGTACTTAGAAAGTACGACCGATTTCAAACTGGATCTCTTTGGTTTCATCACCAGGCTTATCATTTAGAGGGAATGCATAGCTAAGAGATAATGGTCCAATCATGGTAATCCATGTGAAACCAACACCTACGCTATAACGCATATTACCTAAGTCGAAACCATAGTTATCTTCACAGTATTTTTTAGCGTCTGCAATTTGCTGGCCATTCATAATCATAGAATAAGAACCAACGTCGCACTTGGTATCGAATACCTGACCGCCTTCAGCAAAAATAACTGGTCTCACTTGGCGAGTCCAATCTCCTTTAAAAGGTAATGGTAAAGCTAACTCTGTACCAAATTGTACAAGAGCGTTACCACCCACTTCCTCTGGAGAAGTGTCATCTTTTTGCTCTTCTTGTAAATTTACACTCGAATATTTTGGACCCAAGGTACTATTATCATAACCACGAACAGAGCCATAACCGCCGGCATAGAAGTTTTTATAGAATGGTAAATCATTACCATAGCCAAGCTTACCATAGCCACGAAGTACAAAACCTGTACTACCGATAGGGAAGAATGCTTGAGCATCATAAGTTGCTTTTTGGTATTCAACATCACTACCCGGCAAACCGATTTCCAAACCTACACGATGTGACATTCCTGATGTCGGGAAAATTGGGCGGTTTAATGTATTGTATGACCAACCTAAATTCAAGTTATAGGTAAAGAACTCACCTTCAAAAGCATTGTCATACTTAGTAAGATCTAACGCATCATTATTCGAATTTACACACTTAGTTGCAAGATCATAACCTTCTGGCTTAGTAGTTGGAGGTGTAGTTCCATTTGCTTTATCAATATCAGCTTGAGACTTATAACTTCCTGAACAGTACTCTCCTTTACCAGTTGCCTTCCCGCCATTTTTTAACAAATAATCACGTACATAAGTTGATACAAATGCACCAGTAGTTACCTTAGTATTATCAATACCAACAGAGGCACTTAAACTTTGGTTTTCATCAATCGGATAACCAAAACTTAAACTACCACCAAAACTATCGGTAACGTAGTTGTTAACGTTATAGTCATCATTTAGTTTTGTTTTACGATAGTAAACGTTATAACCGCGGCTTACCCCATCAATTGTAAAGTAAGGATCGGTAACGCTTAAGTTATAGTAATCTTGAGTTTCTGAACGAGATAAATCGATCGCAACACGGTTACCTGTTCCCATAAAGTTAGTTTGACTCAAACCTGCTTGGAATGTGATACCACCACTTTGTGAGTAACCTACAGCTAATGTTGTAGTTCCCGAATGTTGTTCTTCAACATTTACGTTTAAATCCACCTGATCTGGTGAGTTTGGAATACGCGCTGGTTTAACATCAACCGTCTTAAAGAATCCTGTACGTTCTAAACGAACTTTAGACAGATCAATTTTTTCATTACTCGCTAAAGCACCTTCCATTTGACGCATTTCACGACGTAATACTTCATCGGCAGTTTTACTATTACCTGTAAAGTTAATACGACGTACAGTAACTTGCTGACCTGGGTTTACATAGTAATTTAAGTCAACAACACCTGTGTCGTTATTAATTTGCGGAACAATATTCACATCTGCAAAGTAATAACCAGCATTACCATATTTACGCAACAATAATTGCTTAACGGCATTCACTTTTTCTTGTGAATAAGTATCACCGTCTTTATAGATTTTTAGAGCCTGCAATTCTTCAGGCTTGTAAAGTGCATCACCTAAAAACTTGGTTTGACCAAATTTAAACTGACTGCCTTCCTCTACAGCAACTTCAATAAAGATGTTCTTTTTATCTTCACTAATATTAAGCTGTGAGTTATTGATATGGAAATTGATATAACCTTTATTGAGATACATCGCACGCAAAGCTTCAAGGCTCGCTGCCATTTTCTCTCTCGCATAACGGTCATTACGCGTTACAACAGAAGCCCAACCACTTTCTTTAACTGCAAAGGCTTGTTTAATTTCGCTGTCTTTAAAAACAGTATTACCAATAATATTGATATTAAAAACTTTAGCGGCTGTACCTTCATTAAAATTTAATTTAAGTTCAACACGATTATTTGGACGAGCGATCGTATCAACGGTTACATCAGCATCGTAACGACCCTGCTGGGTATATTGCTGCTCTAATTCAGTTTCAATTGTTTGCAAAGCTGATTTTTTGAAAACTTCGCCTTCAGCGATTCCCATTTTTTTGAGGCCCTGTTCCAATGCCTCTTTAGGAATAAGTTTATTACCCTTAAATTCAAGTTTTGAAATAATTGGGCGTTCTACGACATTAAAAACTAAAGTATCGTTATCTCTTGATGCTTTAATATCGTCAAAAAGTCCAGTGGCATACAATGTTCGAATTGCTTCTGCGATCATCGGTTCATTAACGCGATCGCCACTGTTGATTGGCAACATGGTATAAACATTTGCAGGAGTAAGACGGACCAACCCATCTACGCGAATATCTCGAACAACGAAATCATCAGCTGCATATGCTTGTTGTACCGCCGCCATAGCGCTAACAAGTGCCAAAGGCATTAAAAAATGTGTGTGCCGCATGCCAGTTTTTTCCAGTAAGTTATAAGTCCATATACGTTTACAAACGCATAAAATCATTAAATAAAGCCAAAAGCATCATACTACCGAGCAGTACCATACCAATTTTTAGACCAAACATTTGTATTTGTTCAGAAACAGGCTTCCCTCGAATAGCTTCAATAATGTAATAAACCAGATGTCCACCATCTAGCATTGGAATTGGTAATAAATTTAAAATTCCAAGACTTACGCTCATTAAAGCCATAAATGAAATAAAAGTCTGCCATCCCATTTCTGCACTTTGTCCCGCTACTTTCGCGATTGTAATTGGTCCAGAAAGATTCTCTAAACCAATTAAACCCTTAACCATTTTTACTATTGAACTCAATATCATGCTAGAGATTTGACCAGTTTTATCTAGTGACATCTCGAAAGCTTGTATTGGAGTATATTGAATTGTTTGCTTATATTCGTCAGGAATTGTAATTTTTCCTGCATCACTTTTCACGCCCAAAACACCGCTCACTTGCCCCATGTTATCCCGTTTCCCTTGAGGCATGACTTGCAAATGAACTAATTGACCATTACGCAACACATCAATATTGAGTAATTTTTCTGGAGAATGTTGTACTACCTCTACAACATCAAACCAGTCTTTCATTGCTTGACCATTAATTGAAGCAATACGGTCACCTACTTTCATTCCTTGACGAATTGCAGCTCCATCTTGAGTCAATTCAGTGACAACAGCTGGAATAACAGGACGATATGGTAAAAAACCTAACACATCTAAAGCTGATTCATTCTGATTTTTTAAGAAGTCTTTAATCGGTAAAACAATATTTTTCTCAGTACCAGCACGGTCTACATCAACATTTACACTACCCGTTTCACCTACACGATCAATCAAAGCAAAGTTAAGTTTTTCCCAAGTTTGCGTTTCTTTTCCATCAACCGCAATAATCTTGTCACCTACTTGCATTTGTGCAGTGGCTGCTGGTGAGTTTGGTATGACTTTACCAACTCTAGTGTTTAGTTGTTCTTGTGCTGGTAAAAATAAGATCCAGAAAAGTAAGACAGCAAAAATCAAGTTAATTAAGGGACCCGCTGCAACAATTGCTATACGTTTCCATGGTTTTTGACGGTTAAATGCATAAGGTAAATCCTGCTCTGCAACATTACCTTCACGCTCATCGAGCATTTTGACATAGCCGCCTAATGGTAAAGCTGAAAGCTGGTATTTGATTCCAGATTTTTTTGATGTCCATTTGAGTAAGGTTGGTCCAAAACCAATCGAATATACTAAAACCTTAACACCTAGTTTTCGTGCCACCCAGTAATGGCCGAACTCATGGATTGCAATTAAAGGACCAAGTAAAAGAGCTGCTGCTGCAATCATAAATAATGCGCTCATTTCAGCCTCCTATACTTGATATATATTGCTGTGCTACGTGTCGTGCTATTTCATCTTTATCTAAAATGCACTCAATATTTTCAGCAACTGAATTTTCCAATTTTTGCAAAGTATGTTCTACCACTTGTGGAATATTTGTAAATCCAATTTGTTCCTTTAAAAATGCAGCAACAGCAACTTCATTTGCGGCATTCAAAATAGTAGGTGCCAAACCTCCCTCACGCATTGCTTGACGTGCCAAATCAAGTGCTGGGAATTTTTGAATATCTGGCGCTTGAAAATTAAGCTGAGAATACTCAAATAAATTTAAAGCAGGAACATTAGTCTGTAAACGCTCAGGCCATGCTAGAGCATGCGCAATTGGCGTACACATATCTGGATTACCCATTTGTGCTAATGTTGAACCATCAACATATTGCACCATAGAATGAATAATACTTTGTGGGTGAACAACAACTGTAACAAAATGTTCAGATATTGAAAACAAATGGCACGCCTCAATCAACTCTAACCCTTTATTCATAAGAGTAGCCGAGTCAACTGAGATTTTCTGCCCCATAGACCAATTAGGATGCTTACAGGCTTGCTGAGGAGTAACTTCTTTTAATTGCTCTAAAGAATGGTTTAAAAAAGGGCCACCAGAGGCTGTTAATAATATTCTAGATACACCCTGCTGTGGCTGCCCATTTCTTTCGGCTTCTAAATAATTATGAGGTAATGACTGAAAAATAGCGTTGTGTTCTGAATCTACTGGCAATAACAACGCCTGATGATCACGTGCTGCTTGCATCATGATTTCACCAGACATAACCAAAGCTTCTTTATTCGCTAATAATACCCGCTTACCAGCTTTTACAGCAGCCAGAGTGGGCAATAAACCTGCAGCACCAACAATTGCAGCCATAACCACATCAACATCTGGATGTGAAGCAATACTTACCAGCCCATCTTGACCAACCAGAATTTCAATATTTTGTAATTTATTATCTGCAAATAATGCTGTTAATTCGACAACTTTTTGCTCTGGAACAACCACAACTTTTGGCTGGAACTGCTTACAAATTTCAACCAACTCAGAAATTCGGCTATGAGCTGAAACTGCAAACACTGAATACTTATCAGGATGTTGATTTAAAATTTTTAAGGTACTTTGACCAATGGAACCGGTTACACCTAATATGCAAACAGATTGTGTCATCTATAAATCTACACCAATAAGTTTTAATATATACATTCCCGTTGCAAAGATCGGGGCTGCAGCAAGTAAAGAATCAATACGATCTAAAACACCACCATGACCAGGTAGAACACGGCCAGAATCTTTAATACCGGCACGACGTTTAATCATTGATTCAAATAAGTCACCCAAAACTGAACCAAATACTGTAATTAATGACAATATAAGAAACAGAATTTGCTGAATTAAAGTTAAATTTAGATAATGATATTGAACAACTAACATTATTACTACGGTCGTAATAATACCACCGTACAAACCTTCCACTGATTTGTTAGGGCTTACAGTCGGAGCTAGTTTTCTTTTCCCAAACTTGCGACCAACAAAGTAAGCACCACTATCTGCGCCCCATACGAGCAAGAACAGATACATTAACCACCATGGTGAGCTCTGCCATACTACAAAAATTGAGGTTACCGCAGCACAGACTAAAATTATGCCAATCACATACAAGGTAGCGTTATACCAGCCATCAAATTCAGGAAATGACTTAACCCAATATACACTTACAATCCAAGTCAAAATTGAAGCAGACCACAAAAGTAATGCAATATCATGGAAAAATAGGGCAACACCTGAAACAAATGCAACAAGCAGACCGTAGCACCAAGCTTTGGGTTTAACAGCATTTGCAGTTTCGCGAGGCATTAATTTATACCATTCATACCCCGCAACCCCTGCTGCAACAATCATAAGAACCAACATTGGATAATGTGATTGCGTAGCAAACATACAGCCTAAAACAACTGCAACAAGTACCAATGCGGTAACAATCCGCTCTAACATTATAAATTCTCTATTTTCTCTTGCTGAATTTGTTCAGATGTTTTGCCAAAACGACGTTCACGCCCTGAAAAAACATTCAATGCATGATCGAACTCTTTTACTGTAAATTCTGGCCATAAAGTATCCGTAAAATACAGTTCCGCATAAGCTGCTTGCCATAACAAGAAATTAGATATGCGATAATCTCCGCCTGTACGGATTAATAGGTCCACAGCCGGCAGATCGTTTAGACTGACATATTTTTCGAACAAATCAACATTTATTTGATCAGCACCAAATTCACCACGGGAAACTGCTTGAGCAACCTGTTTTGCTGCATTTGCAATGTCCCACATCCCACCATAGCTGATTGCAATAGTTAGAGTCATAGTGTCATGGTGTGCTGTCTGTTGCTCTGCATCTTCCATTAAGGCAACTAAGTGTGAGGATAATCGAGAACGATCACCGATAAAACGCAAAGCAATATTAAATTTCTTCATGCGAGGTATTTGCTCATGAATACTTTCTTCCAGAAGCTTCATAAGCAGATCGACTTCATACTGCGGTCGATTCCAATTTTCACTTGAAAATGCAAAAACAGTTAAAGCACGAATACCAGTTTTTTTACAATGTTCAACGATAGGATCGAGAACATTTTTACCCTCCCGATGGCCATCACCTTTTTGCATTTGATTTTTTTTTGCAAAGCGGTTGTTGCCATCCATAATGATGGCAACATGCTTGGGAAGATGATACTCTTCAGAATCGGTCATAAAAATTAGACCTTCATCAATTCTGCTTCTTTCGCTGCAAGACGCTTGTCTACTTCTGCAACATATTTGTCAGTAATTTTCTGGATATCATCACCTGCACGGCGTTCATCATCTTCAGAAATTTCTTTTTCTTTTAGCAATGCTTTGATATCACCCAATACATCACGGCGAATATTACGAATCGCAACTTTTGCATTTTCAGCTTCATTACGCGCAACTTTTTGCATATCACGACGTGTTTCTTCTGTTAATGCTGGTAAAGGTACACGAATTGCATCTGCTGTAATCGGGTTTAAACCAAGATCACTTTCACGGATTGCCTTATCAATAGCTGAAACCATTGTACGCTCAAATGGCTGAACAACAAGCGTACGAGAGTCTTCGATACCCACGTTTGCTACTTGATTTAAAGGCACATCAGAACCGTAGTAAGGAACCATTACACCATTTAAGATTGATGGGTGTGCACGGCCGGTACGAACTTTAGCAAACCCTAGTTCCAAAGACTCTAGAGTTTTTAACATACGCTGTTCGCTGTCTTTTTTCAGATCGTTAATCATATGATCTACCTTACTTATTTATTCAAAGATATATTTAACAAATTTAATTTAGCGCTAGTATAAAGAGCTTTAGGTAACACGTACATTATTTAGTAACGCGCGTCCCTTCTTTTTCACCCATTACTACTGACAATAACGCACCTGATTTATTCATATCAAAAACTTGCAATGGCACATTATGGTCTCGACATAAACAAATAGCGGTCAAATCCATAACACCAAGTTTTTCATCTAACACCTGATCAAAGGTTAAATGATCGTATTTAACAGCATCTTCAAATTTACTTGGATCTTTATTATAAACGCCATCTACTTTAGTCGCTTTTAAAATCAAATTGGCTTCGATTTCAATACCGCGTAAACATGCTGCTGTATCCGTTGTGAAAAATGGATTTCCTGTACCTGCAACGAAAACACAAACTTCACCTTGACTCAAATGACGAATCGCATCACGACTTGAGTAAGACTCTACCACTGTACCAATTGGCAATGCAGACATAAGACGAGTTCTGATATTACGACGAACTAGAGCATCACGCATAGCTAAGCCATTCATTACAGTTGCAAGCATACCCATTTGATCGCCTGTTACACGACCAACCAGGCCATCTTTTTGCAACTGACTACCACGGTACAAATTACCGCCGCCCACAACGATGCCCACTTGCACACCTAAACCAACCAAGTGTGCAATTGAAAGGGACATATGATCTAAAACTTGGGCATCAATACCCATGTCTTTATTACCTGACAATGCCTCACCAGATAATTTTAATAGAATACGTGAATAACGAGGGCTAATTGTTTCCGCCATGACTTTGCTCCAAAACCTCTTAAACTGAATGCTCTTTAATATATTTCGATTAAACCGATTTAATTTTAATTAACTTTGCAAATAAATCGTATTCATCCGCATCGGTGATTTCGACTTCCAACATATCGCCCGGTTGAATAGTGTTCTTATCGATATCTTCGACAAACACATTACCGTCAATTTCCGGAGCATCAGCATAAGAACGTGCAACGGCAACAGGATATTCATCTTCTAAACTATCGACCAAAACAGTCATCGTTTGACCAATACGTTTTTGCAATCTGGCAGCAGAAATTTCTTGCTGGACTTGCATAAAGCGCTCGTAACGCTCTTGTTTAATTTCTTCTGGCACATGATCTGGCAAATCATTTGCCGTTGCACCTTCTACTGGTGAATAGGTAAAACAACCCACACGATCAAGTTGAGCTTCTACGAGCCAATCAAGTAACAGCTGGAAGTCTTCTTCAGTTTCACCTGGGAAACCCACCACAAAAGTAGAACGGATCACAAGATCAGGACATTTTTCACGCCACAACTTAATTTTTTCTAGTGTATTTTCACTATGAGCCGGACGCTTCATTAACTTAAGAATACGTGGGCTTGCATGTTGGAATGGAATATCTAGATATGGCAGGATTTTACCTTGTGCCATTAAATCAATTACCGCATCCACATGTGGATATGGGTATACATAGTGTAAACGCACCCAGATGCCCAGTTGGCCTAGTGCTTCACACATGTCGAAGAATTTTGTCTTAACAGGCTGACCATTCCAGAAGTCAAGTTTGTACTTGGTGTCTACGCCATAAGCTGATGTATCTTGAGAAATAACCAAGATTTCTTTAACACCCGCTCTTTTAAGTGCAGCAGCTTCTTCTAATACACTACCGACTGGACGAGAAACCAAGTCACCACGCATACTTGGGATAATACAGAAGGTACAACGATGGTTACATCCTTCAGATATTTTTAAGTAAGCATAGTGCTTTGGTGTTAAGCGAATTCCCTGTTCAGGAACTAAGTCAACAAACGGGTTATGTTTAGGTGGTGCTGGTACATATTCATGCACAGCTTCCATCACATCTTGATAAGCTGCTGCACCAGTAACCTTTAAAACGTTTGGATGCATTTGACGAATTTTATCTTCGTCTTTACCTAAGCATCCAGTAACGATCACTCGACCATTTTCACTCATGGCCTCGCCAATTGCATCTAGCGACTCTTGTACCGCAGATTCAATAAAACCACAGGTATTAACAACTACTAAATCAGCACCATCATAATCTGATGCAACTTGATAACCTTCAGTCTTTAACTGAGTTAAAATTCGTTCAGAATCTACCAATGCCTTAGGACAACCTAAAGAAACAAAACCGACTTTGGGGGTCTTCATGAATCTGCGCTCCACTTGAATGCGCGTATTGTATGTCTTTTCTTGTCTCAAGCATAGGTGGAAAGCCTACTCTTTGTGTAATGCACCAAAATACAACCAACATTTGCACCAAAACTCATCTTTGCACCAATTTAGATCATGTTATTATCTAAACTTAAGCCATCCGCTTTGATCAAAAGATATAAAGAACGATTTCAGCGCGTTTTTAAGTACCTTAAAACTTTAAAATAACCCATAAACAAAGTTGGCGTATATTTTGCATCGTCCATGTTCTATAACGGTGAAAATCCGATAACCAAGAAGATGCCATTGCGCTATTTTAAGACAGGAACGATTCGCTAATGGATCAACACAACCCTATCGACTATCGCCTATTGGTAGACAATTTAACTACTGCGATTTTATTAATCGATAGTAACTTGAACATTTTTTATTTAAATTCAGCCTGTGAAGCACTATTTGACATTAGTTTGCTCCGTGCTTCAGGACAGCCCGTTTTAAACTTGCTTCATGCCCCTGACGATACTTTTAATACGCATGAAGCTTTATTGAACACCATAAAAACCGGACAACCCTATACGCGTCGAGAAGCTGTCATTAATGTCAACTTTAAAGACCTCCATGTGGATTACACAGTTTCTCAATTAAATGCAGGTAAAAGCTACCATCCATTACTGTTGATCGAACTTAACCCAATTGATCGCATGTTAAAGATTTCAAAAGAAGAAAATCTGGTTCAACAGCATCAGGTAGCTAGACAACTCGTGCGTGGTGTTGCACATGAAATTAAAAACCCACTTGCAGGTATTCGGGGAGCAACCCAGTTACTCGCTCGTAGTTTAAATGATAAGACTTATGCAGAATTCACCGATGTCATCATTAATGAAGTAGATCGTTTAACTAACTTGGCTGATACCATGTTAGGTTCTAGACAACTACCAAGCTATGAAAATGTTAACGTACACGAACCCTTAGAACGAGTACGCTCTCTTATTGCAAACCAGACAAAAAAGAAAATTAAAATTATACGTGACTATGATTTGTCATTACCTGATGTTAATGCCGATCGAGATCAGTTAATACAGGTCATGCTTAATATTAGTGTAAATGCAATTCAAGCCATTACAGAAAACAAAGCATTTTTTATAGATCAGGAACCAGAGTTAATTCTACGTACGCGAATACAGCGTCTTGTCACGATTAATGGTGTACTGAATCGATCTACCGTTCGGGTCGACATTGAAGATAATGGACCAGGCATTCCTGAAAGTATTTTGGAGTCCGTGTTCTATCCATTGGTTACTGGACGAGCAAAAGGTACTGGGCTTGGCCTGAGTATTGCACAGAATATTATGCATCAACATAACGGAATGATTGAATGCCAATCTGTTCCTGGAAAAACTATTTTTAGCTTATATTTACCTTGGGAGTCAGACCGTGTCGCGAAATAAAATATGGGTTATTGATGATGATCGCGCCATGCGATGGGTATTGGAAAAGACCTTTAAAGAAGAGGGTTTTGATGTTACCAATTTTGAAGAAGCTCAAACTGCGCTTGAACGCTTGCATCATGACGCTCCCGATGTCATTTTAACTGACATACGCATGCCTGGGATTGATGGATTAACTTTCTTATCTAAAGTCAAAAACACTCATCCAGACTTACCTGTCATTATTATGACTGCACACTCCGATTTAGAATCTGCTGTTTCAAGCTATCAAACAGGTGCATTTGAATATTTACCAAAGCCATTTGATATTGATGAAGCTTTAGCTTTAGTAAATCGTGCAATCTTGCATATCAACAAGCTACAACAGCAAGAAGCTACAAAAACAGCTTTACCTCTTCAATCAACAGAAATTATTGGTGAATCTCCAGCAATGCAGGAGGTTTTCCGCGCCATTGGCCGTTTATCTCAATCTCATATTACCGTTTTAATTAATGGTGAATCAGGTACAGGTAAAGAACTAGTTGCGCATGCTTTACACAAGCACTCCCCACGCCGTGCTAAGCCTTTTATTGCTTTAAATATGGCTGCAATTCCAAAAGACTTGATTGAAACCGAGTTGTTTGGTCATGAAAAAGGCGCTTTTACAGGAGCAAACACTCAGCATCAAGGCCGCTTTGAACAAGCAAATGGCGGAACACTATTCCTTGATGAAATTGGTGACATGCCATTTGAAACACAGACTCGACTACTTCGTGTCCTTGCCGACGGTGAATTTTATCGTGTAGGTGGACATATCCCAGTTAAAGTTGATGTTCGAATCGTTGCAGCAACGCATCAGGATTTAGAAAAGCTGGTAAATGAAGGCCGCTTCCGTGAAGACTTATATCACCGCTTAAATGTGATTCGCATTCACATTCCTAAACTTGCTCACCGTAGCGAAGATATCCCAATGCTGGCTCAGCACTTTCTTGCGCGTGCAGGTAAAGAGCTTGGCGTAAGTCCAAAAATCTTACGTACCGAGACAACAGACTATATGCAACAGTTGCCATGGCCCGGCAATGTTCGACAACTTGAAAACACATGCCGCTGGTTAACTGTAATGATCACCGGGCGTGAAGTGTATCCAGAAGATTTACCTTCTGAACTCAAACAGGTTCCATTGCAAAAGAATACTGATGCTGGACAACCTGCCCCTTCATTTGAACGCATTTCTTTACACCATTGGGATGAACTGTTAAACCAGTGGGCAATTCAAAAGCTTAAGAATGGTGAAATGAAGATTTTGGATATCGCTACACCAATGTTTGAACGCACCTTAATTAACGCTGCTTTACAACAAACACGTGGACGCAAACGCCATGCTGCAGAATTACTGGGTTGGGGCCGCAACACTCTAACTCGCAAGTTAAAAGAACTTGGAATGGATTCTGCTGACGATGATGAAGAAGATGAACATAAGGTTACCCAAACTGAAGCCTAAAAAGCTTATTACCTAAATTAAAAGCGGCTAAGGTTGTCTTAGCCGCTTTATTTTTTTATTAAATTTAAAAATGAACATCAGGTTACATCATTAGAGCACCCTAAAAATAGATCTAACCAACTATTTTATATAAGTTAATTTTAAAGTTATTTTATTTAGTGTTCAGCAGTTGATCTAAAAAAATAGTGATGACCATCCTTAAAGATAGTTTTGCTATACTAAATAAGCAAAGTTAGTCGTTGTTATTAAATTTTATGCATGATTCAGTCCTTGAGTCACATCATTCAGTATGTGAAAAACCTCAAACACGCCGCGGTATTGAACGTCGTTTAGCTCTTCTGTTAAGCGCGACCGAGCTGTTCTTGGAAAAAGGATATGATGCTGTTTCACTTGATGACATTGTTAATCATGCCGGTGGCTCTAAGGCTTCTATTTATAAATATTTTGGCAATAAAGAGGGGCTCTTTGCCGCTATTTGTGATCATAAACGTGAAATGTTTTTTAAAGATGTATGTATTCCATTCCAACCAGAAAAAAGTACTTTAAGAGAATATCTTATTCAAACACTCAATCGTGTTTATGTTCACATTATTCAACCCGAACATGTTGCTTTTTTAAGACTTATTATCGAACAGACCGAGTGTAATACTGTGCTCATACAATATCTATATGACAAATGGGTACACAATTTACAAAACACGCTTACCCAAGCACTAGAGTCTGCAGATAAATCAGGGGAAATTACATGCAATTCTCCCTATTATTCTTCACTCATGTATTTTGGGATTTTACGCGATATTGAATGGCGTATGATTATGGGTATGCCTGCTCTACCAGATGAGAAAGAAGCTATTGATTATATTGAATATTGCGTAGATATTTTCCTCAAGGGCCACCATAAAGTCTAATTCTTTTGCATTTTAAAATGCTTATAGTATAGTAGACTTCTTTTTTCCACATCCACCCAGCCAACAACAGATAATTGTTGTATTTCCTAACAATTATTATGGAGTAGCTACATGGCTCTAAGACATTTCCTGACTTTACGTGATCTATCCACTCTAGAACTTAATCGCATTTTAGAACGCGCAAGCGAGCTTAAAAAAATGCAGCATGACAATAAGGTATTTCAACCTTTTGTTGGTAAAGTATTGGGAATGATTTTTGAGAAATCAAGCACGCGTACACGTATCTCTTTTGAAGCAGGCATTAATCAATTTGGTGGTAGTGCGATTTTTCTATCGCCTCGCGACACACAATTAGGTCGTGGTGAACCGATTGAAGACTCAGCACGTGTAATTTCAAGTATGCTTGATATTGTGATGATTCGTACTTTCGGTCATGACATTGTTGAACGTTTTGCATCGTATTCAAAAGTTCCTGTTATTAACGGTTTGACAGATGACCATCATCCTTGCCAGTTACTTGCAGATTTACAGACTTATAATGAACACCGCGGTAGCATTAAAGGCAAAACTGTTGCTTGGATTGGTGATGGCAATAATATGTGTAACTCATATATTGAAGCTGCACACATGATGGGCTTTAAACTCAAAATTGCATCGCCGAAAGGATATGAGCCTAAACCTGAATTTCTAGCAGAGTTTGGCCATTGTGTTGAAGTTTTTGACAATGCAGAAGACGCTGCTGTAAATGCTGACCTCATTGTGACAGATGTATGGGCAAGCATGGGACAAGAAGAAGAACAGAAGCTTCGTGAAAGAGCCTTTGCTGCTTTTCAGGTCAATGAAAAATTAATGGGACTTGCTCATCCTGACTGTTTGTTCATGCACTGTTTACCTGCCCATCGTGGTGAAGAAATTTCTGAAACAATGCTAGACCATAAAAATGCAGTGGTGTGGGATGAAGCCGAAAACCGCCTACATGCACAAAAAGCCTTGATGGAATTTTTATTAAATGAACATCTGAAATAAGCTTAATTCCTTTCTTTAAAAACAGCACTTTTATCGTGCTGTTTTTTTATTTTCTAAATTACTTCTTTTGTTTAGTATAATTTTTTTAATATTCTTGTTTAGGCTGATGAATATATAAGCAAGCCGTATTTTATCTATCATATATAATCGTGTATAACATTGAACACAATAAGCCAAACTCACTCTTGCTGAGTACGATCATGACCACTCTTGAACAATCATTAGCTCAAATCCCTACTTTTTCTGTTATTCATGAGCACTTATTTAGTTCAGCTCAACCCTCAATCGAACAACTGAAACTGATTAAAGAATATGGTTGCAGTACAGTCATTAATCTCGCTTTAAGTAACGCACCAAATCATATTGAAAATGAAGATCGCATTTGTTTAGACCTCGGTTTAAATTATATCCATATTCCAATTGATTGGGAGACTCCATCTGCCGAGCAATGTTTATTGGTACTCGATCTCATTGATCATTTAGTCCAGAATGAAATTGTCTGGATTCACTGTACTAAAAACGATCGCTCTAGTTGCCTCATGTATGTATATAGACAATTTTATATGAATATGGACATGCCTACTTCTCAAGATTTACTCCATGAAATTTGGGAACCTAATGAAACTTGGACAGGTCTTATTCATAGCATTACCTTACAGCTACAAGGCCGTAAGGCAACTCTAGAGCTTCAACAGTCTTTGCAACAGGTCGATCACTTAGTGTGATGAGAGACTAGAACAGTTGCTGTAGCTAAAATACCCTCTTGACGACCGGTAAACCCAAGTTTTTCGGTTGTCGTCGCTTTAATACTGATTTGATTAACATCTACATTTAAAACATCAGCAATACTTTGACGCATTTCTAAATTATGCTTAGCTAATTTGGGACGCTCACAAGCCACCGTAATATCAGCATTATTTAACTGATAACCGCGATCCAATATGAGTTGGTAAACATGCTTTAACAATACTCGACTATCTGCGCCTTTGTATTCTGGGTCAGTGTCAGGAAAGTGTTGTCCAATATCTCCGAGTGCCAGAGCACCCAACAAAGCATCACACAGAGCATGAAGAACCACATCGCCATCAGAGTGTGCTTTCAAGCCATGCGTATGTGGAATTTGAATGCCAGCCAATGTAACGAAGTCCCCCGCTTCAAAGGCATGTACATCCATTCCTTGTCCAATTCGAATTTGAGCAACCATATAACTATTACCTTCCATAAAAACTTAAGAAATCTTGTATTCAGCCTTTCTGTTTCGCTATAGTACACCTAGCAAAGTAGACTGAAAGTATAAGCGATCATGCTGTCTAATACTGATATGAATCAATTGAAAAGATTAAGTTTTGCCGTGACACTGAGTTGT
The DNA here is from genome assembly GCF_053345265.1 of Acinetobacter sp. M5A5_2a. Taxonomy (NCBI): domain Bacteria; kingdom Pseudomonadati; phylum Pseudomonadota; class Gammaproteobacteria; order Moraxellales; family Moraxellaceae; genus Acinetobacter; species Acinetobacter sp. M5A5_2a. Next base: position 204,359 of record NZ_JBKEZV010000008.1, read on the forward strand.
TTATGTTCATCTCTTGTCTTTGCAGAATCAATAGACTGCTCCAACTCTGGAACTGAGCTTAAAATCTGCTCAAAAACATTTAGTGAATCGAAGAAACAACTCGATAATAAATATCTTTCCGCATATTTAGTTACTGATGCCCCCTTACAGCTTTTACAGGATACACAAAAGTTATGGTCTAAACATACTCAGCAATGCAAGAGTAATACATGCATTCAGCAACAGTTTGATTTACGTACTGATGACTTAAATTTTTATGCATCACTTAAGCAAACGCTTACCCAACATTATCTTAAGTTTGAAAATGGACGTATAGCTGCACAACCTGTTCACATTCAAGTCCATCAGCTTGCAAAGGATAAAATCAAGATTGAAGGAATCACATACCGCAATCCAAATAACCGTAAAGAAACTCAAACGATTTCCTTAATGGCCTATAGTTCACCTGAACAAAAAAGTGAAATTTTGGACAATGAGCACAACTGTAAATATCAGTTTAATTTTCAAAAAGCTTTACTTAATGTGAAAACCCAACAAAAAGGCTGTGAGCGTTTTAGCGGAATCTATCGATTATATGATTAATTTAATACTTTAGATAAAAGCCAGTGTTTGAACACTGGCTTTTTACTTTCTAGACCGGATATTTTTGAGCAATATCCTGACCAACTAAGACTGCTGTCGCCGCAGACAAAGTCCAACCTAAGTGCCCATGTCCGGTATTATAGAAAATACGAGGTTGTTTAGACTGCTTCACCACAGGCAGCATATTAGGCATCATCGGCCTTAGCCCAGCCCAAGGTACGACATGCTCAGTTGAAATATCGAAATTACGGTTTACCCAATTTACTAAAGGTTGAATACGATCAGCCCGTATATCGCGGTTGTAACCATTAAATTCAGCGGTTCCCGCCACGCGCAACCGATCTTTACCTAAACGAGAAGTCACGATTTTAGCACTTTCATCTAGTAAACTTACCCACGGTGCATTCTTTACACTTTGCTCATCTTTTAATTGCACGGTAATTGAATAACCTTTTACGGGATAAACATTTACTCGCTCACCAATCATATCGGCGAGTTGATAACTCCCTACACCACCACAAACCACAAGCACATCACCTTCGATCTGGATGCTCTCAGATTCAACAAGATAAGGATGCTCTGCGCTTGGCTGACAACTTACGATCACTTTGTCTGGATGACACTTAATATCTGTGACTTCCAAACCAAATTTATACTCAACACCATATTGTTTAGTCTTTTCAGCCAAAGAGGTTGAATATTTATGGATATCCCCCGTTGCATCACTTGGTGTGTAATAACCACCAAAATATTCACCCGTTAACGATGGCTCTATCGTTTTCATTTCATCAGGTGAAACTGAATAGCGTTCCAATTTACCTTTATTCAAGACATCATTGACTTGTTTAGCGGTCTCATAATCGGCCTTACTATGATACATATGAAGAATGCCACGTTTCTCCAAATCAAACTGAAGTTGCTCTTTTTCTGCAACTTCAAACAAGCGCTTACGGGCGAGTAATGCCAATCGGACCGTCTCGATCGTATTCGCTTCATAGTTTTTAATATGGGATAAGAACTCAACCAGCCAACTATACTTATGCAAACTAAATGAAGGATTCAGTAATAGCGGCGCATCTTTTTGTCTCATCCACTTAAAGCCCTTAACTACAGTGGCTTTTTGGTTCCATACTTCGGCATTACAAGCCGATAATTGCCCTCCATTGGCAAATGATGTTTCCATTGCAGGATATAGATGTCGATCAATCACTGTGACTTGATAACCCAGTTGCGATAATTCATAGGCAGAGGTAACCCCTGTGATTCCCGCACCTATCACAATAACATGTGGCATAACAGACTCCTCAGAAATGCAAAACATTTCATCAGTACAGCCCATCTGTCATTGGTACCTGAGAGTTTCGACCCCAACGTTACCTTTTAACGTTTAGATCTTCCCCTTCGGTGAGTTTATAATTTATAAGTTATTATTTTCAATTCTTATAAATCTAAGCTTCTCTCCAGATTTTTTAATTATTACAGTCCTTCTGCCTGAGAGTTTCCGGGCTTGTTGCTCCTTCGGCGGGTTCTTTCGAACCTCTCTCCCGCAATAATTTTGTATTTATATAAGCAATGTATCTGCCACTTTAAAAAAAACGCATTCTTTTCTTGTAAACTTTTGTACCGAGAATTATCAAGTTATAAATCTTTAATTTAATTATAAAAATAAAAAAGGTGAATCTTTATGAATTCACCTTTTGTGTTTAATTAGAGTTTTCCATTGAGCACTGGGTCTGAAACTGTACCCTTCCATTGCTCACGCAAGGTTGGTAAATAAAATTTCTCACCAATAGTGACCAGTTCTGCATCAATCAATGCATGAACTTCGTGCATAAAAATATAATCAAGTGCAACCAAAGAAAGTTCATGATTTTTTTGGGCAGTTTTTTTACGTTTCGCTTGAGCTTGTTTCACTAACTCATTCGCAAAGTTTTTATCTTTATAAGCCGTAATTGCATTTAAACGAAGTTCAATAACACCCCATCCAGCTAATAGTTTTTTAAACACATCAAAATCTTCTGAAGTTGATTCCCATGTTACATTTTCTAGATCGTTATCATCAGGTAAAACTGGCAATAACAGATCACCTGTACTTGGGAAAATCTTTTTAAGATTTAACAGAAACTTAACAGGCTGATCACCGGGATAATCATTAAATTGCACATGTTGTTGGGTATCTGTCAAATAAATAGAGAGCATTCAAAAATCCTTAGCTAAGCTTCTGTTTTCAATTACTTTATCCTCAATTCTGCAAATTAGATGCAAAACAAAAACAATATAAAAACAGGACAAGGTGCGCATTTTAACAATTATGACAGCTTATTCAACGCTAATTCGCCATTAATTAATGAAACTTACACCCTCTTGACAAAAAGCCCTCCGAAAAGAGCTCTTTGTTAATGCAGGTTCAATTCTTGCCATCGCTATAAACCCCACCAATAACTTGTCTTTAGCAGGGCTTCTTATGCCGTAATAGATATACAGCTAATAAAACTTTTTAATAAAGTTGTTCGCCCTAGTTCTAAACTAAACTGAAGAAATGAACTCTGCTGTAGTTTTTAACTGAGCAAAAGCATTGCTTAAAACTTGGTTATGATGATCAATGATTTGCGAAGCATTTAAAGCTGCTGAATCAGTTGTTGTATGTGCATCTGAAATTAGTGTCACTTTATATCCATACTCTGAAGTAGCCCTAACAGTAGTATCAATACAATATTCAGTTTTCATCCCAGTCATTATGATTTCATCAATATCAAGTTTCTCTAATACTTCTTTTAAAACAGTATTTTTAAAGCTGCTAGGGTACATTTTTTCAATGACTGTATCTTTATGTGGATTAAAAGGTAAATCTTTAATTAGTTGAGTGTTCGGGCCGTTTGGATCTAATGGTGTACCTTTCTCACCGACATGCCGAATAAAGATAATTGGTCTATCATTCAACCGGCAATATTCAATAAGGCTAAGAATGTTTGAAAGTACGAATTTGGCATTATGTGGCTTAGGCTCGCCGTTAAATAAGCCATTTTGCATATCAATAACGAGTAAAGCCGATTTTGAGTTACTACTGAGTTTTTTCATAATATTTCTCTGTAAAACCAATAATGAACAGAGAAAAATTAACCCAGCCATTATTGGCTGGGTTTGGTTATCTTATTAAGTCACTTTAATAAAAAATCACACACAGCCTTCCTTAAAGGTCGTGGTGGTGGTAGTGATTTTATTCAATAAACAGTTCATTTGTTTTAACTGCCATAATTAAAGCGTGATTAACCATACCATAGCTTTTTCAAAAGAAACAAAGCTTTTTAACTTTTTTATTTTGTGGAGTACCTTGTACTCTTAATTAGTTCTTACAGAAATACTTCATAATAGAAAGCTAATTTATTTAACTGAAAGTAAGTATTCATATGCTGTTTTTTCATCACTCTGTAGTTTAATGACTGCATCAGTTTCATCATTTAAAGTAAAGTTAAATACCTTCTCACCATCATAAGAAATTTGATGGCCCATACGGAATTCTGAATCAATTGACTCAAGAATAATAAAATTCCCTTCGATATTCGAAGCAATATAGTAAGTATTGTTCCGATGAACATATCTAATTGTGTACATCACTATTTAAATTCCATCTAAAAAATTATGTTTTTTCTTAAATAATAAAAAAAGCTCGCTTCCTCTTCTCAAGCAGAAATGAAGCTAGCGAAAAAAAGATCCGCCCTTCTTTTGATTTCTAGCACTAATCGTTCAGCGCCAAACTAATATATAAATATTACAGAAATACTTAACAATAAAAAACCCCGCCATTAGTCGATACTGAGTCGGGTTTCTTGTACCGTCATATGTCTGAGAGAACTAACTCTCACATGGGCTTACTGCTATTTAAATTAATCTTTACACTTAACTTTCAAAACGGCTGCTTTGGTATTCACTGGAATAAGCAGTCCTGAATTATAGACAGTATGATGATTTACGATTTTGTTATTGCTATCCAACTCATCAAAACCTTTATCTTTACATATTTCCTCTGCTTTCCCGATTAACTTTGACCTCAAAGCTTCTCTTGAACCAAATGCATTACTTTGAGCATGAAGTTGGTAAACACCAGGATTCACCTCAGCTACAGTAGGTGGAAACATTTGTAGACAACCGGACAAGGTACAAGCTGTTATTGTTAAAACAACTATTGATTTAGTCTTTTTCATTTATTGGAGCTTAGAATAAAATAACGTAGCAAAAATAAGGTTTAGTTATGACACTAACATTTCAAGGTATAAAAAAAAGCCCACTTTTTCAAGCAGGCCTTCCCCTTATGATTTTTTGCGCTGATCATTCAGGACTTTTGTTGTACTTAGCAACTCGCGGATATTACAGAAGTATTTGACAATAAAAAAGCCCATTAGAAGAGATTATTTACTATTTGGTGAAACCATTTTTTCAGGTTTAACCACTTCATCAAATTGCTCTGCCGTAACTAAACCAAGCTCAACAGCAACCTGCTTTAAAGTTTTATTTTCTTTATAAGCGGTCTTGGCAACTTTTGCAGAATTTTCATAACCAATCACTGGGTTCAAAGCAGTGACCAACATGAGAGAGTTATGTAAGAAGTGATCAATTTTATCCTGATTAGGCTCAATTCCCACCGCACAGTGATCATTAAAACTATTACAAGCATCGCCAAGCAACTGAATAGACTGCAATAAGTTGTAAGCAATCACTGGCATAAATACGTTTAATTCAAAGTTACCTGAAGCGCCTGCCACATTAATGGTCGTATCATTTCCAAGCACTTGAGCAACAACCATGGTCATTGCTTCACTTTGTGTCGGGTTTACTTTGCCTGGCATAATACTTGAACCAGGTTCATTTTCAGGAATACGGATTTCACCGAAACCACAACGTGGACCACTGGCCAACCAGCGAATATCGTTCGCAATTTTATTTAAACTGACTGCAAGCGTTTTTAATGCGCCAGAAGCAAAAACAGCAGCATCACGCCCTGCAAGTGCTTCAAATTTGTTTGGAGCAGTCACAAATGGTAAGCCCGTAAGTAAAGCAAGCTGATCCGCTGCTTTCACTGCATAGTCAGGATGTGCATTTAACCCTGTACCTACTGCTGTACCACCTAGTGGCAATTCATATAAACCACTTAAAGCTTGCTGTAAACGCACTACACCATGCTCAAGCTGAGAGACATAGCCACTGAATTCTTGACCCAATGTTAATGGCGTTGCATCTTGTAAATGGGTACGACCAATTTTAACAATAGATTGAAACTCATCAGATTTCTTTTGCAAAGTCGCTTTAAGTTGTTCTACTGCCGGAATGAGTAATTCATTAATTTGCAGACTTGCAGCAACATGGATTGCCGTTGGAAATGAGTCGTTCGTTGATTGAGCACGATTGACATGGTCATTTGGATGTACAGGCTTTTGGGCACCTAATGCTTGACCTAATTTTTGGTTTGCAATATTTGCAATCACTTCATTGCAGTTCATGTTACTTTGCGTACCAGAACCAGTCTGCCATACAACTAAAGGAAACTGTGAATCCCATTTACCATCAATTACTTCTTCAGCCGCGCCCACAATATATTGGCTCAAATCTTGCGGTAACTGTTCAAGTTCAGCATTGGTTATCGCAGCAGCCTTTTTTACTAGCCCCATTGCTCGAATCATGGCACGTGGTAATCGTTCTTGCCCGATTTTAAAGTTCTGTAAGCTGCGTTGAGTCTGTGCCCCCCACAATGCTTCATTCGGAACTTCAATCTCACCCATAGTGTCATGTTCAATTCGTGTTTGCATAGAAACCTCAGTTGTCTGGTTAAAGAACTTACGGGCTGAAGCAAGTATTTGCTCTGGCTAGTTAATTTTTAATATCGTACTCAAGCATTCCATTATTGTAAATAAGAATCATTATCTTATCTTCCATTTAATGTATTTTGATAAAAACGCCATTCATCTTCAATCATTTGTTTTAAAGAGCGTTTAGGTGTCCATTGCAATAATGTTTTTGCTTTCGTTATGTCTGCCCCAACCTGCCCTAACTCAACATGTTTATAAATCGCAGGTTGAGTCGCAATTTCAGCTTGAGTTACCTGTGAAATTTCATCTAGTAATTGACGAATAGAGTGAACTTGGTCATGGGCAATATTGAATGCCTCACAACAATGTGTTTGATCACGCAGCCAATGTAAGCTTGCAGTTACAGCTTCACACACATCTAAAACGTGTAGAAAACTGCGTTCAGTCGTATGGTCTGATGTTTCAGCTTGATCTTGTAATTCAATCAAATCGCGTTGCATTGCTGCAACTTGCATCGCAAGCGGTACAATATTTTTAGGGAGCTGTGCGACATACTCTCCGAGTACCCCATGTTCAAATGCACCTACAATATTAGATAAGCGCAAGATCGCAATTTTCCACTCATGATCAATTTTATAAGTATCACGGATAATTTCTTCAATCATCTGTTGAGACTTAATATAAGGATTAGGATAAGTGTAATTAAATTCTTCTGTTTCGCTTAATTGCAAACCAGATTTTCCATAAGCTGCAAGGCTTGACAGCTGAATAAAGTGACGAACACCTGTGCGTTGCATGGCACGCAGTAAACTCATGATGCAACTTACATTATCATTATAATATTCAAGAGGTTTAAGATTAGATTCTTCAATTGATTTAAACCCAGCAGTATGAATAACTGCATCAATTGAATATTGCTCGAAGACCTTATTCAATGCGGGTGTATTACGTACATCAAGTTTAACAAATGGAACGTACATACCAGAAATAAACTCTAGCCGTTCCAGCGTTTGCAAGGTCGAATTAGCCAAATTATCGACAATTACCACTTCTTGCCCTTGGGCCATTAGACTCAAAGCAATGTGTGAACCGATAAAGCCTAAACCACCTGTCACTAAAATCATTGTATACTTACCTTTCTCTTAATGCATCTACGCCCATTTAGACGTATGACCATAGTGAATTCTTAATGAGTACATTACTACTAATTACCTCTGCTCCTACTTCCATTCATGCTTGGCATGCGTTAGGACTTGCCCAGGCACTCAAAAGTAAAAATGAAGACTTTCGTGTATTCTTTTACCAAGATGGCGTGCAGGTTGCTAATGATTTTCAATGGGTTCCTGACGACCAGCGTAATTTAACGCATGAATGGCAAAAGCTTTCGATTCGACTTCCTGTATGTGTGAGTGCTGCCCTCGCTCGTGGTATTACCGATGCAGAAAATGCCAGTCGCCATCACCTTACTCATTACAACCTTGCCAAAGACTTTCAACTCGTCGGGTTAGGTGAACTTGCTGATGCGGTACAGTCAGCATCTCGTCTTATTCAATTTTAAGTTACTTTGTTTGCTTAGATTGTTGCTTTTAAAAGGTATATTGTGTGAAATCTGTACTCGTCATTTTAAGCCAAGCCAACTTAACTAGTCTTCAAATCAATGAAAGCCTTTCCGCTACTATGGTTTTAGCAACCTTTGGCTCGCCAGTCAAAGTATTATTGAAAGATGCTGCTCTTAGTCTCTTGCAAAATGACCTGAGCTTTAACCAGTTTCATCATACCTTCAAAGTAGCATCAAATATGGTCGAAAGCTTTGAATTTTATGATTTAAGCCCCATTCTTATCGAAAGCAAAAATCAACAAAATCCTTTTGTTCAGCAAACAGAACAAGAGCTCGAATTCATTCAGTTAAATAATGAGTTCATTCAATCTTTTGACCATGTCTTATATTGGTAGATGAAGGTGTAAATTTAATGAATCCATCAACACTTTATCTCGTGCAATCTACTTATCACAATACACCGAATATTATTGATGAATTAGGTCATCTTTATCAGGTAGGTGACCAAATTATTTTTATGGGTGATTCTGTTGCGCGGCTTTCAGCTCAAATTATTCAACAGTTTAAATCTGTTTCATGCTTAAGTATCGAAAAAGATTTACTCGATGCAGATACTTTAGCTCAGATAAATGTATTGGACTATGATCAATTTGCAGATCTGGTTTTAACATTTAATCGCTGTATTTCTCTTAAATAATAGATTTAGGCTAGTTTCATGAATTTAGAATTAGACCAAGATGGTCATTTGGTTGATTATACAATTTGGAATCCTGAAGTTGCACAAGAGCTTGCCAAGTCACTTGATCTTGAACTAACCGATTGGCATTTCGAAGTTTTAGCTGCTGTGCGTCAGTTTTATCAGCAGTTTGGGCACTCTCCAGCAACTCGCCCACTGATTAAATTTTTAATGAAAACAGTAAGTCCAGATATTAACAATGCCGTTTTACAGCAACAATTTAATACTGGTTTAGTTGCTCGCCATTTAAGTCGTTTGGCAGGTGTTCCTAAACCAGCAAATTGTTTATAAAGCTAAGCAAACTTTTTAGCAGCAGCGACGCATAAAAGGGTCGCTGCTGTAACCACCAACATCGACCAGCTCACATGTTCATGCAATAAGGCTGCCGCAATGGCTAGACCCATTAAAGGTTGTAAGAGTTGTAGTTGACTAATCGCAGCAATTCCACCTTGTGCGAGTCCTTTATACCAAAAAAAGAAACCAATAAGCATGCTAAACAAAGACACATAAACGAGACCGACTAGAGCTGATGTAGACACACTCTGAAATGAAGCTGGCATATAAAAAATAGTAAAAAATAGCATGAAAGGTAATGACAAAATGAGTGCCCAACAAATGACCTGCCACCCGCCTATTTTTCTTGAAAGTACACCGCCTTCTGCATAACCAAAGCCACAGAAAATAATCGCCATCAACATATAAAAGTCCCCTATTCCAAGTGATGTATCACCAGAAATAAAAAACATATAAGCGAAAACAACCGCACTCCCCAAGACTGCAAATATCCAGAAAAATTGATTCGGCTTTTCTCCACCTCTCAGTACAGCAAATATTGCAGTTGCAAGTGGCAAAAGACTAACAAAGACAATTGAGTGAGCTGCATTCATATATTGCAAAGCGAGGGCGGTAAATAACGGAAAACCAATCACCACCCCCAAAGCGACTATAGCAAGTGGCCACCAATCTTTCTTAGCTGGCTTTTTTTCTTTTAAAACTAAAATAAGGATAAGACCCAAAATACCAGCAATCGCTGCACGTGCTGCGGTTAAAAACCCAGGTTCAAACCCCATTACTGCTACACGTGTTGCTGGTAGCGAGCCTGCAAAAATAGCCACGCCAATAAAACCATTTACCCAGCCATTCATAAACCTATTCATAATTTTCTCCGTCACTATACGAAGAATTTAAGCTGTGCTAAGGTGATTAAACCAGATACAAAGCAGTACAATTTAAAAGAACTGTTATGTACTCACAACCAGTACAGTTGAGATTGTAAGCCCGTGAACCAGAGCAAAACAAAAATTGAAATTGTCATTTCAGAGATTGAGCAACAAATAAAAAATCGATCTTTAATGCCCGGAGCACGCTTACCCTCTGTTCGCAAGTTAGCAAATGATCTTGGCTTTTCAGTATCAACTGTTGTAGAAGCGTATGAAAGATTAATTGCTTTAGGCAAAATCGAATCAAGAACTGGATCTGGTTTTTATATTGTTGGTCCGCTCGCACCATTAGCTTTAAGTGAATTAGGCCCTAAATTAGATCGTTCAGTTGATCCATTATGGATTTCACGTCAATCTTTGGAAGCGAAAGCAGATGTTTTTAAGCCTGGTTGTGGTTGGCTACCAGATGACTGGATGCCACTAGACAGTATTCGTAAAGCTTTAAGGATGGCTGCAAGGAGTTCAGACGCTTGTTTAATGGGTTATTCAACCCCGTTAGGATTACCAGCTTTGCGGGATTTGTTAGCAAGGCGTGCACAATCAAAAGGAATAGATGCAAATCTGAATCAAGTACTTTTAACAGATTCTGGTACTCAATCGATCGATTTAGTTTTCCGGTTTTTACTAAAGCCCGATGACGTCGTTCTGATTGATGATCCTTGTTATTTTAACTTTCATGCATTGCTTAAAGTTCATCAAGTCAAGGTTATTGGTATTCCCTACACACCAACAGGTCCCGACTTAGACGCATTTAAAGAAGCAATTGATACTTATAACCCACGTCTTTATATCACCAACTCAGGAATTCACAATCCAACTGGAGCAACGCTTTCTCTTTCCACGGCGCACCAACTCTTAAAATTGATTGAGCAATCTAACTTAATAGTAGTTGAAGACGATATTTTCTCAGATTTTGAATATACACCAGCACCTAGACTCGCGGCTTTAGATAATCTTTCACGCGTAATTTTTATTGGAAGCTTTTCTAAAACGTTATCTGCTTCTATTCGTTGTGGCTATATTATTGCCAAACCTGAATGGATGGATCAGCTCACCGACCTAAAAATTGCCACAAGTTTTTCTCACAATGGTGTTTCTGCTGAAGTTTTGCTTACCGCTTTAACAGATGGCTCTTACCGTAAACATATAGAATTACTAAAAGTTCGTTTAGCAAAAGCGATGCACGATACCATTAGAAAACTTGAACCTCTGGGTATAAAGCCATGGATTAAGCCTCAAGCGGGAATTTTTGTTTGGTGCCATTTGCCAGAGGGTATTGAAGCTTCAAAAATTGCGAAATATTGCATTAATCATAATGTTATTCTTGCGCCAGGCAATGCTTTTAGCCAAGCTCCTAATGCTGGTCAATTCATACGTTTTAATGTAACACAGTCAAATCATGACCACATTTATAAGACTCTAGCTGATGCTATTCAACAAGAGTCTTCATAATTTATAGAGAGAAAAATTAAGCTTGTTTCTGTTTTTGTTCAATATATGCAAAATAACCTGGCCCAGCTGAAACTTGCACTTGTTTTGCATGTAAAGGTTCATGGCAAACCGAACATACCATGACTGGTTCAAACTTATGTCCACAAGTTTTATGACGATATTCTAGTGGCTTGCCTAAGCCTTGGTCCATCCATTTATCTGCCCAATTCGCCATAGACAAAATAATTGGATAAAGTTCAAAGCCCTTATCAGTGAGTTTGTATTCAAAGCGTTCTTGACGATCAAAATAAGGAGCTTTGGCTAATATTTCATATTCAACCAAACGCTTTAAACGATCTGAAAGGACATGACGAGTTACGCCTAATGATTTTTGAAAATCGTCAAAACGTCGTATTCCCATAAAAGCATTACGTAATATTAGCATCGTCCATCGATCGCCAATCACTGATAGCATACGAGCAACCGAACAAGGCTGATCACCGATGTCATCCCATTTCATCTTTATGCGTTCCTCGATATTTCCTAGCCTAACGGCCCTATTGCTTATACCCTAAACCACTTACTACGATTTATGCAAGATTCATTATAAAAATAACTTCTTATCAACTTTATAAAAAAATTTCATTATGAAAAAAGAGAAAGTTATTATTAAAAATTGCTAAATAAATATAACCCACTCATTTTTCATAATGAGTCATATTTACCATCTTTTATAATTAATTTGAAATAAATACGCCCTTTAATATATTGCCTGCTTCTAGTTTTGCACCTGCCGGAATACGAACCAAACAATTGGCCTGCATTAAATTACTCAGCATGTGCGATTGCTGTTTTGCCAGACTTTTTATTTTAAGCTGTCCATTTTCAAAATAAGCATACATTCGTAAAAAACGTTCACGCGCATCTTCTTTTAAATCATGATCTAAAATCGCACTAAACCACTCCGGCCCTGCTTGATTTCCCTGCAAAGTGTCAAGCAATGCCTTACCATACACCTGCATAGACACATAGACCGCAGCGGGATTACCCGGCAAACCGAGCAAATAACAACAATGATCTGTTTCTGGGTTTGAATATTCAGCAAAGAACAATGGCTTGCCAGGTTTCTGTTTTACTTTCCAAAAGATTTGTTCAAAACCAACCTCAAAAGCACATGGTCGTACAAAGTCATAATCACCTACAGAGACTCCACCTGTCGTTATAATGACATCATGGCTGTCTTTTAACTGATTAAAGTAATGCGTGACTTGCTCTGCCTCATCTGCCACATGAATCAGTTTAATATTTAAGCCATAATCTTCAAACCAAGCTTTTAATAATGGCCCATTTGCATCAAAGATTTTGCCGTCGACAAGATCTTCTGCCGTTTCTGCAACTTCATCACCAGTCACCAAAACAGCGACTTTCGGTGCACGATAAACTTCAACAGTTTGCACACCTGCCATACTTAAAGCAGCCAAGCTTCCAATATTAAGAAATTGGCCTGTTTGTGCCAGCAATTGTTCTTTCTGGACTTCTTCACCTGTAAATCGAATATCAGCTTGAGGACGTATATGCTCAGTTAAACAAATTTCTTGGCCCGAAAGAACCGATACAATTTCCTGCCGAGCAACATGTGTTGTTCCTTCTGGAATTTTACCGCCTGTGAATATACGAATAGCCTGACCTTCATGAAGGTTGTCATGGCTCTCACTTCCTGCACGAATCTCACCAGTAACCTGAAATTTTTGATTATTTAAATCTTCTGCATGGCTACAAAGTGCGTAACCATCTACCGCACTTTGAGAAAAGCTTGGCAGATTAATTTCTGAATAAATTTCTTTAGCGAGATATCTACTTAGACTGTTTTGAAGAACTTGGTTTATCGAACCCAACTTTTTTGGCTGCTTAACAATCAGCTCAAGTGCTTCATCTACACTAATTAATCCACGCTCTGTACCACAACCTGACATTACTCATATCCTCCCGGATGCGGTAAATCACGGCACACATCAAAAATATGGACCAATGCTGGTAAAATGGCAGCCATTGATTCGCTTGCTCCACCACGGCTTCCCGGTAAAGTCACCACTAGAGAACGGTCGATAAAACCTGCTACTCCGCGAGACATTGCCGCATATGGCGTGCGTTTTTGTCCAAAAGATCGTGCAGCTTCCATTAAGCCATCTAGCTTACGCTCAAGAAGTGGCTCTAGCGTATCAACCGTAATGTCACGCTTACCAATTCCCGTTCCACCGACCGTCATAATGCATGCGTATGACTTACTCAGCTCAAGCACTAAATCTTTTAGAACATCTGCTTCATCAGGCAAAATTTGATAATGAATCGGATCAAACCCTGCTTCAGTTAAAGTTTCAACCACAGATTTTCCGGCGGTATCGGGTTTTCTACCGGCTGCAACGGTGTCGGATAACACAATGACTGCTGCCGATACGGGCTGACGAAGAACACGTTTAAAGTGCGATTTCCCGCCCTTTTTCTTAAGCAGTTTACATTGATCCATCCAGAGTTCTTCTGGCTCACAATGTGGTTTCAACATGTCGTAAATGGTTAAACCTGCAAGACTTGCAGCCGTGAGGGCTTCCATTTCTACCCCAGTAGGGCCAATGGTTTCGACCACGGTAATAATCTTTACAAAATCATGTTCTAGTTCATATTCAACATCTGCACGATAAATTGGCAGTGGATGACACAAAGGAATCAGCTCATCGGTGCGTTTGGCTGCCAAGATTCCTGCAACACGTGCGGTTTTTAATGCATCACCTTTTTCGGTGTTCCCTTGTCTTAATAGCTCAATACAATGTGGAGGCGCATATAAAATCGCTTGTGCTTCAGCAACACGATAACTTTCCGGCTTCATTCCTACGTTTTTCATTATTTATCCTAGTGGTGCATATTTCAGTGTGAGTGTTCATGGCCGGCATGATGGTGGTGATGCTTGTGTTCTTGTGGCGCATCTTTGCGAATACAACAACCTTCTACATAATGACTTGTACCGTCTGTAAAGAACTCTTCTTTAAAAACTGGCACTTCATGCTTCACTCGCTCAACCGCTTCCTCACATGCTTGAAAAGCTTCACGGCGATGGGCTGCATAAGCAATCGCAATAATGGCTGTCTCACCTACATCCAGATGACCAATTCGATGAACGACCCGCACATAAGATACCTGATACTTTTTCTCAATTTCCAGTTCAATTTCACGTATCATTTTTTCAGAAAGTGGCTTATATGACGTATATTTCAACGCTTTAACAGCTTTACCCTCATGGTGATTACGAACCGTACCTATAAAAATATCGATTCCACCACATTCAGGAAATGATTGGATAGGATCAAAAGTATCTAAACTTAAAGCCTGCTCTTGTATACGTGCAAAATCTCGCATGACTCACCCTCCTGCAACTGGTGACAATAAGACCAATGTACATGGCTCACTTAAAGCAGATTGTCTCGTTATGACATTATCGCCAATCGCACATGCACATTTTTCCATGGCTTGTGTAGATTCTGGATGTAATGAAACAATTTCATCTAATACATCTTTAACCAAAATATGATTGGGACAAACCAACGAAAGGTTTTGAGGAAGCAATTTTTCAATTGCGCCAAACGCTTCGATTTTAATTTGGATAGATTGCTGCATTTATCCCCCAAGCATATGCATACTGATTTTACGGGTTTGTTGATGTTGTAAGGCATGAAAGCCTTTAGCTTTGTGCCAAATATACGGCATAACTATATCTGTTAACTGTTGAATATACATTGCATGATCAGCTGTCGTACGTGCACGTAATAATGATTGAAGCTGCGGTTTAATATTTAGACCTTGCGGTGCAAATAAACAGTTGTAGAGTTCGCCTTGTGCAGTTAACCGTATACGGTCGCATTGATGGCAAAATGAATGAGTGATTGTGGAAATAATTCCAAGAGAGTAGCTATTATTGATTAGATATTGGCGTGCTGGCTCATGCTGTTGTTCGACGACCTGTACTGAATAATGGGGTTGCAAAGCCTGTAAAATTTCAGCCTCACTCACTACATCTTTACTTGACCAAAGCGCATCGCCATCAAGTGGCATAAACTCAATAAAGCGTAAAGGAATATGA
This sequence comes from Acinetobacter sp. M5A5_2a, assembly GCF_053345265.1. NCBI lineage: Bacteria > Pseudomonadati > Pseudomonadota > Gammaproteobacteria > Moraxellales > Moraxellaceae > Acinetobacter > Acinetobacter sp. M5A5_2a. Next base: position 219,816 of record NZ_JBKEZV010000008.1, read on the forward strand.
TTGGCGATTGACCATTGAACCATCGGTAAGATCTGATCGTCGTTTTTATTTTTCATCAGTACGCAGTTAATTTTGAATGGTAATCCGACATCTTTAGCAGCTTGAATACCCTCGAGAACAGGTTCTAATTTTTTCTTGGTTAGCTCTTTAAACTGAATAGCATCAAGACTGTCTAAACTAATATTTAGGTCATCTAATCCCGCATCTTTTAACTGCCTAGCGTATTTTGCAAGGTAATGCCCATTTGTAGTCATTGAAATACGTTTTAAGCCTAACGCTTTCAAAGCTTGTAACTCACGAACAAAATGCACAATGCCTTGACGCATTAATGGTTCGCCGCCTGTAATGCGGATACTCTCAACACCATGTTGCACCATAAAATGACAAAATTGAAAGAGTGCCTCAAAACCAAGCAGATCTTGCTTATTTAACCATTCAGGATGTTCAGGCATGCAATATACACACTTAAAATTACAGCGGTCAGTTACGGAAATACGTAACTTTCGCTTTATACGGCCATATTGGTCTTGAAGAACCAAAGGCGTATTTTCAGAGTGATATTGTTTCATCATTTGCACTCATATCGAGAACAGTTCAAATATTGCTGGCACTTTTTCTGAGCAATTAAAATAGAAATTTGCTCTTCAATAGTGCTCTGCTGGTTAAGCAAAATTTGTTCCAATTCTATTTATCATCCATAACTTCTTAGCTTTTTAATAGATCTTTTGCCGCACCACTTCAACTGTAATTTTATAACTGTATAAATTTAGTGCGACTTCAATCTCTTGTATGCCCTACATTATTTCTAGCATTTTTCTAGACGGATGGGTACATATTTATGGTACGGTGTTTTCGATAAAGGATCACAATGTTCACCAGACACCAGAAGATTTAATTGTGGCCCTATTGGCTCTCCACCTTGAAAGCGCATGCCATAACCATGTGGAAGAGACACAACACCTTTTCGCATACCCTCATCAAAATCTACGGTTACCTGAATTTCTCCGTGTTGTGAGATACATTTGAGTTGATCTCCTACTGCTACATTCAGGTTTGTTGCATCTTCAGGGTGAATTCGTAAAGCCCCTTCTGCATCTACTTTTCGCCATGCAGGGTCACGGTAAATCTGATTAGCGTTATAGCTACGGCGCTCCCCTGACAAAAGTATGAAAGGAAACTCTTCTATACTAAATTGATGATTTTTTAAATTTTCCAACTCACTCAACATTTCGGGAATAGCCAGACGTATTTTTTTGTCTTTATATGCGATCAGTTTCCAGACTTCGTCATATTCATGTTGTGATAACACTACACCTGAACGCTGATTTAAAATTTGCTCAAACAAACGAACACCTAACGTTAAAAGGTTACCTTTATAACCTGCACGGCGCACAGCTTTAGTATGTAAAACAGAATATTGAATAGACAGTGGTAATAAAAAAGCAACTGAAGCAGCTGAGTTTTCTAAATGTTTACCTAAAGTGCGATAGAGAATTGAAGCTGCAAAAGGAATGTATTTTTTATGTCGAGCAAAAGTTAAACCTAAAGCAGACAGATAAGGTAAATATGCTGTTTTTTTCGAGTCGAGCGCGGCTATTTTTTCTAACACTGGAAAGCTTTTAGGAATGGCCTGCATGGCTTCAAGTAATCGTGTATAAATTTCTGCTTCGGGTAACGTATTGCCTTGGGCAGTGAATACTGGATGTCTTAGGTGAAAACCATTCTTAGGGAATTCCAAGTTAAACCCAGTAAATTCCCATTTTTCAAACTGAGTATGGGCCGGCAAAATATAATCTGCAAATCTAGCTGTTTCCGTCATGGCAACATCGACCACAACCAACAAATCTAATGCTTTAAATGCTTTTTCGTAGGCAGGTGTATCTGGATAGGTTAATAAGGGATTACAGCTATCTACAAAAACTGCGCGAATTCGTTTTTCGCCTGCTTTTAATATTTCGTCAGGTAAAATATTGGGTGGGAAAAAACCTGAGATCGGAAACATTTTATGGTAAACACTACGTCGATATTTCGATTTTCTTTCATCGGTATCGCTTAAAATTGGAATGAACATAGTGTGTAAATTATTGGTGCCTTGCTTTCCAAAGTTTCCGGTCAATAAATACAGTAGTTTTTCTAAATATCCGTTTAATGTCGTATTTAAAGTATGCTGAATACCTAAATCAATACGCACACAGCCTCTTTTAGCCTTGGCAAAATCTCTAGCCACTTGATAAATCAAATTGACTGGTACATCAGCTTTTGCAGTATATTCTTCAATCGGGACATGGCTAAAAGCTGTTTTTACCTCTTCAAACCCTTGTGTATGCTGTTCAATAAACGCTACATCATAAAGCTTTTCTTTAATAATAATGGCAATCATGGCCGACATTAAAAAAGCATCTGTTCCTGGTTTTAACTGCACATGAATATCTGCTTGTTTGGCCGTTTCGGTAACGCGCGGATCAAATACCACCATGGTACGATTGGGGTCTTTTTTAATATGCTTTAGCGTGTCTCGTGCATTTGGAATTCCATGTGCCTGAAACGGATTTGTACCAATAAAAAGTACATAATCAGCGTATTCAACATCTTCGGTGGTATGACAGGCCTGACTTCCAAATAAACGTCCATTAAGCCAAAAATCACCCGTTTTTTCTTGGGCAAGAGAGTTGTAAGCATAATAACTTTTCATGGCTAGCAAAAGTTGACGCCCGTAAGCTGCACCAAGATGATTACCTTGACCGCCTCCTCCTACAGAAGCAAAAGCGGTACCGCCAAAATTATCTCTAATCTGAACTAAACGCTCGGCAATTTCGTGTATGGCATTATCCCAACTAATTTCTTGAAATGAACCATCTAGTTGACGCTTCAAAGGTGTGGTTAATCGGTCTGCATGCTGCTGATAATGCTGTAATCTTGCGGCTTTTTGACAAATGTAGCCTTGTGAAAATGGATGTTCAGGATTACCTTTAATTTTGACAAATTGATTATCTTTAATTTCGACACTTAACCCGCAATTTCTTGAACACAAAATACATGCGGTAACATCCGTTTTGTTTTCCTTTAGCGCTTCTACCATTTCGATTGACTCCCTTTATTTTTATGCATATGGATAGAACTAAAACAACAAGTTCCAAAATAGAACTTATATAATAAATAGTCAACGGCACAAAGATTAAAAACGTTTTTCGCACGACCAATGTAAGTTTAAAAGCTATTCAAATACATCGTTAATTTGCTGTAAAAATTTCTTTAAATGCGGTGATTTGTTTGTATTGCTGAAGCTCATCTAGAGAATTGATACTATGAAAAAATAAATTTTGTTTTTGAAATATGGCGACTTGTGCATGCAAAAGCTTAAAGCACTCTTTCAAACTTAATCGTTGTTTTTCAATTTGCTCTGTTATCGTGATTAGGCTTTCACGCTTTAACAAGCAAAATGGGTACAAGGCATCTCCATTAATTGACACATAAGCTGCTTGAGCTTGTTTGTTTTTCCGAAGCGCACTATGCAATTTCGCAACGACTTGCGTTGGTATATAGGTCACATCACAAGGAATAAATAAAACATAGTCTGCTTCTACATTTGACCATGCGCTTTTCATACCCATCAGTGGGCCGAGAAAACCTGAAGCATCATCTTGAAAATATTTAATATCTGGCACAATACTTTGATAGATGGAGTAGTCGCGATGACTATTGACCCAAAGTTCAGATACCGATGATTTTAATTTCTGATGAATTTTAAGAAGTTGGGGTTCACCATCAAATTGCTGCAACAGCTTATTTAAACCGTTCATACGGCGGGCTTGTCCACCCGCCAGAATGACCAGATCAGTTACGGGATATCCCTTATTCACACTTCCACCTCCTGTTGGCAAGCTTTAATCAGGCCACGGATTTCAGGTAAACATGAACCACAGTTTCCACCTGCTTTTAAACAAGCAGTGACCTGTTTTTCATGGGTAATGTTTTGTGTTTTTATCGCTTCAATAATTTTATTCTTACCTACTTTAAAACAACTACACACTAAAGGCCCATCATTATTAGTAGCCGACATCGGCATACCTGCTAGCAAAGCTTTGCGGTGCAAGGCACTTAAACGTTCGCGTTTAAACAGACTAGCCACCCAATCACGGTCTGGCAATAAATCTGGCGGTGCAATATATAAGCTTGCAATTACAATGCCATCTTTCAAAATAACGCTATGACTCAGTTGTGAAGAGATATCTTCAATACTTAACCATTCAAAAGTTTCATCGGCAAATGGTAAGAAATTTTTCAGGTTCTTTTGAGTATCATGAAAAGTTTGGCGGTCTGCAAGTTCATAACGGTTGGTTTTAACCATTTTGACCTTAGTCCACCATGCACAGTGATGTAGCGATTGTTGGATATGCGAATCATATCCTTCACGAACATAGAGCACCCCTTGCCAAGTGGTATAGAACGGCTGAATGGTGACAGGTGTATGTTTAAACTCAGGCTCACCTGAAATTGCATCAACTTCTGGGTTAACGACTTTACCAATGCGGGCATCGGAAGCAACTTGTTCAGTCCAGTGAATCGGTGCAAAAATTTGCCCACGACGTACACCTGATGAGAATGTCACACGTAATACACAACTGCCCCACTTTGAACGAACTTCAACCAAACCTTGATCACGCACACCAAACTTTAGCGCATCGCTCGGATGAATCTCACAGAATGGTTCTGCACGGTGACTGGTTAAGTTTGACGACAAACCAGTACGGGTCATGGTATGCCACTGATCACGAATACGGCCAGTGTTCAAAATGAGTGGATAGTCTTCTGAAACTGCATGAACCGGATCAATTGCGACCGTTGGAATCAGTTTTGCCTTCGCATTTTTATAACTAAATTGGCCCTTGCCAAATAGTTGCTGAACGGCTTTAGCATCTTGGGTTTTATCCCACACTGGCCATTGTAGAGGTTGCAGAGCATCGTACTCAGCAGCATTTAAGTTCATCAGACCTTTAAGATTAAAATAACGAAAAATACTACTTTCTTCACGCGCATCTATATCTACATTATCTTGTGCCGATAGTGCCGCATGCTCATTAAAGATGTCACTAGGCCCCGCAAAGTCAAAACCATTAAAGCCTAATTTTTTCGCAACTTGGCTCACTGACCACCAGTCTGCTTTTGCTTCACCTGGAGCAGGTAGGAAAGCACGCTGACGAGAGATACGGCGTTCAGAGTTAGTTACAGTACCGTCTTTTTCTCCCCAACCTAAAGCAGGAAGTAAAATATCAGCATATGCTGTCGTATCTGTATCTGCACAAATATCTGACACCACGACCAGCTCGCATTTTTCTAATGCACGTTTGACTTGGTCTGCATCTGGCAAACTCACAACTGGATTAGTTGCCATAATCCAGATGGCTTTAATTTTTCCTGATTCAACAGCACGGAACAAATCAACTGCTTTTAAACCCGCTTGATTAGCAATAAATGGGCTATCCCAAAAGGTTTGCACGACTTTTTGATGCAGTGGGTTATCTAAATCCATGTGAGCTGCTAGCATATTTGCCAAGCCACCCACTTCTCGTCCACCCATCGCATTAGGTTGCCCTGTCATTGAAAACGGTGCTGCACCCAGTTTGCCAATTTTTCCGGTCAATAAATGACAGTTAATAATGCTATTGGCTTTATTTACACCCTGAGTAGATTGATTCACACCCATTGAAAATAGGGTTACCACTTTTTCTGTCTGAGCAAATTTCTCAAAGAACTGCTGTAACTTATCTAGCGCAATTCCTGTCCGCTTTGCCACATACTCCATATCAATTTCTGGCTGACTGCTCGCCAAAACTTCTTGTAGGCCTTCGGTATAGGTATCTACAAACGCCTGATCGGCATGACCATTTTGATATAAGTATTGAAATAAGCCATTAAACAAGGCGACATCTTGACCCGGTAAAATCGGCAAATGTAAATCGGCTTGTTCACATGTACTGGTAAAGCGGGGGTCAATCACCACCACAAACATATCTGGATTTTGGCTCTTTGCCTGCATAATCCGTTGATAAAGTACCGGATGACACCATGCAGTATTGGAACCTACCAATACCACCATGTCTGCGTGTTCAAAATCTTCATAGCTTGCTGGTACAAGATCTTCACCAAAGCTACGTTTATGTCCAGCCACCGCTGATGACATACAAAGACGCGAGTTGGTGTCGATGTTGGCTGTACCTAAATAGCCTTTTACAAATTTATTAACAACATAATAGTCTTCAGTAAGCAATTGTCCTGAAACATAAAAAGCGATGCTGTCACGACCATATTTATCGATACACGACTGAAATTTATCGGCAATCTTATCGATTGCATCGTCCCATGTAGTTACAGTCCGATGAGACTTACGTCCCATCATTGGCTGTAAAACACGTGTTTCTAACCCCAAAGTATCCGCAAGACGGCTACCTTTAATGCATAAGCGTCCAAAGTTGGAAGGATGCTCGGCATCCCCCTCAACTTGAACCACAGGCCCTTGAGGTTTTTGTTGAACGTGTACACTGACACCGCAACCAACACCACAATATGGACATGTTGTTTTAATTGTTTTTGCCACATGATCGGAGCTATCGATTTCAACGCTTGGAATACTGTTCATAACTGCTCCTTTCCCTATTTAGCCTGCATTTTTTAATGCAAAATCTCGACCAAATAACAGTTTATTTCTGAATGAAGAAACAGGGGTTTGATCTGCGATTAACTCTGCATACCACATACCATCTTCAGTATCACCAAACAATACTGCACCAATTACCCGATCGCTTTGAATGATAATGCGTTTGTAAATCTGGCGTTTTTCATCGTTCAGGATAATGTCCTCATAATCATCTTTAGGTTCAAAATTGCCCGCAGAGAATACATCGACACCACTGACTTTTAACTGGGTCGGTACAGTCGGTGCCTTAAAGGTCAAACTACCATGCTCAGCCAAGTGCGTCGCACAAATAAAGGCTTGGCCCCATAATGGCTCAACCAAACCAAATGTTTGTCCACGGTGTTCAATACACTCACCCACAGCATAAATACTTGGGTCAAAGGTTTGCATAGTGTCATTCACCAATACGCCGCGGTTACAGCGTAAACCCGCACTTTGTGCCAAGCTAATATTTGGTCGGATACCAACTGCAAAGACCACAAGGTCAGCATCTAAAACAGTACCGTCTTTTAGTCGAATCTGTTTTACATGACCATTTTCATCACCTACCAATGCTTCTGTATTGGCTTCGGTAATAATGTTAATACCTTTTTGTTCAATGCTATGACGCAGTAACTGACTCGCACGGCCGTCGAGTTGACGCTCCATAATACGGTCCATCAAATGCAATACTGTCACGTTCATACCACGTTGCTTTAAACCATAAGCTGCTTCCAAACCAAGTAAACCACCACCAATCACTACTGCATTGGTTTTTGAACCGCAGTACTCAATCATGGTGTTAACGTCATAAATATCACGGAAGGTTAAAACACCCTTTAAATCCACTCCTTGGACTGGTGGAATAAATGGCGCCGAACCTGTTGCCAAGATCAAACGGTCATAATCAACTGTTTGTTCCTTTTCGGTGTAAACCACTTTACGTGGGCGATCAATTTTTACAGCTTTGTCGCCTGCAATAAATTTGATGCCTTTATCGCTATACCATTTTGGTGGGTGCAGCATAATGTCTTCAATGGTTTTTTCACCAGATAAAACCGGAGATAACATAATACGGTTGTAGTTACCCCAAGGTTCTTCACCAATCACCGTGACTTCATAACGATCTGGTGCCATATCAAGTAAATCTTCTAGGCAACGCATACCTGCTAAACCATTACCAATCAGGACCAGTTTGAGTTTGTCTTGAGACACACCTGTATTGGTAATATAAGTTTTTTGTGGCGCAGGATTGATCAAAACACGACCATCAACAATTTTGCTTGGATAAACTGAAAGTTTTTGATCTTTATCTTCTAAACAACGACCTGTTGCTAAACTAAAATGTTGTTTATAAATTGGTGACGCAATTACACGCTCACCTTGTAAATCACCAATAATGCCGCGGCTCATCACATTTGCTTGGCTAAACGGATCTTTATTGCTTAACACATAAACGCGTTTTTCATGTCCAACTCGGAAGATTGCTACCGCTTGATCACCTACTAGCGCACCAGCGCCAGTGTTTGGGGTTAAATCATCTAGTGCACACACATCAATCCATTGATCATCAGGAAGCATATTTTTGTCTTGTACAATATTCATAGAAATTCTCCTGTTTATGCTTCAACCATTGGAATACGGTCTTCTGAACGCTCGACATCTGATAATGGGCGGATTTGACCGCGTTCAGTCGTAAATTGAATGTGTGGATCGGCCTGTTCACTCGCACTTGCATTGATATAAGTTTGGAAACGTTTACGAACTTCAGGATTTTCTACTGCAGTACGCCATTCATCTTGATATGTGCCAATCACATGTTCCATACGGCGTTCAAGCTCAGCAGCCAACCCAAGAGAATCATCAACCACCACAGATTTAAGGTAGTCCAAACCACCTTCCATGTTGTCGCGCCATACGCTAGTACGTTGTAAACGGTCTGCGGTTTGGATGTAGAACATATAGAAACGGTCGATATAACGAATTAATGTCTCTTTATCGAGGTCAGATGCGAGCAATTCTGCATGACGCGGTTTCATACCACCATTACCACACACATAAAGGTTCCAACCTTTTTCAGTCGCGATAATACCCACGTCTTTACCTTGTGCTTCCGCACACTCACGCGTACAACCAGACACTGCCATTTTTAATTTATGTGGTGAACGTAAACCTTTGTAGCGGTTTTCAAGCTCAATCGCTAAACCAACTGAGTTGTCTACACCATAACGACACCAAGTGCTACCGACACAAGATTTCACGGTACGTAATGACTTACCGTATGCATGACCCGATTCAAAACCAGCAGCATTCAATTCTTCCCAAATGAATGGAAGCTCATGAACTTGTGCACCGAACATATCGACACGTTGACCACCAGTGATTTTGGTATACAGATTATATTTCTTGGCAATTTGACCAATGGCAATCAAACCATCCGGAGTCACTTCACCGCCAGCCATACGCGGTACGACCGAGTAAGAACCATCTTTTTGGATGTTACCCAAGTAGTAGTCGTTACTGTCTTGCAGACCGGCATGACTTGGTTCAAGTACGAAGTCATTCCAGCAAGATGCCAAAATATTTGCAGCAGCAGGTTTACAGATATCACACCCTAAACCATGACCATGTTGATCAATCAAGTCGTCAAAAGTTTTGATTTCATTGACACGAACCAAGTGATACAACTCTTGACGTGAGTACGGGAAATGTTCGCAAATGTGGTTGTTAACGGTTACACCTTGACGTTGTAACTCAGATTTCAATACTTGAGTCACTAATGGTGCACAACCACCACATGCAGTTGCTGCTTTGGTGCATTTCTTCAATGCACCTAAAGAAGTCGAGCCATCGCTAATCGCTTGGCAAATGTCCGCTTTTGATACGTTGTTACATGAACAGATCGTTGCGCTATCTGGAAGTAAATCTACACCGCTACCACCTGATTTACCTGCTGATTGCTCAAAGCCCGGCATGATTAAACTTTCAGGCACTTCCGGTAAATCCAGACCGTTTAACATCATTTGTAAAAGGTCGTTATATTCTTTGGCATCGCCCACTAAAACCGCACCAAGCAATTTAGTTTTGTCTGCATTTACAACAATCTTTTTATAAACCAGTGCATGCTCATCTGTATAGAAGTAGCTTAATGCACCCGGAGTCATTGCATGCGCGTCACCTACAGATGCAACATCAACACCCATCAATTTCAATTTGGTGCTCATGTCCGCACCAGCAAAAGAATTACACTCTTCAGCTAGCACATGTTTTGCTGCAATACGTGCCATGTCATAGCCCGGTGCAACTAAACCGTAGATTTTGTTTTGCCAAAGCGCACATTCACCAATTGCGTAAATGTTGCTATCTGAGGTTTGGCAGTAATCATTAATCACGATACCGCCACGTTCGCCAATCGCCAGACCACTATTACGTGCTAACTCATCACGTGGACGAATGCCTGCCGAGAATAAAATGATATCTGCTTCAAGTTCACTACCATCAGCAAACTTCATGACATGTGTTGTGCTATCACCGCATTCAATGCATTGAGTCGCTTTTTGCGTGTGAACTTTTACACCCAAATCTTCAATTTTACGGCGTAGAACTTTACCACCCAAGTCATCAATTTGAACTGCCATCAAACGTGGAGCAAACTCAACAACATGTGTCTCTAAATCTAGGTCACGTAACGCTTTAGCTGCTTCAAGACCAAGCAAACCACCACCAATGACTACACCAGTTTTAGCGTTCAAGCTCGCTGCACGAATCGCATCTAAGTCTTCAATGGTACGGTAAACAAAGCAGTTTTCACGGTCATTACCCGAAATTGGTGGAACGAATGCATACGAACCTGTTGCCAACACCAATTTGTCATAGCTAATCACATCGCCATGATTGGTTGTTACTGTTTGTGCAGCAGTATCAATTGCAGTTGCTTTGGTATTTAAACGCAGGTCTATGCCATGAGCATCAGCAAAGTCAAAACGAGCTAAAGATAAATCTTTTGCCGATTTCCCCGAAAAATATTCAGTCAAATGTACGCGGTCATACGCGATACGAGGTTCTTCCGCGAGGATAGTGATTTCCAGTTCATCATCTGCTTTTTCTAAAATGGCTTCGATGAATTTGTGGCCCACCATACCATGACCAATCATTACCAATTTCATAGTGTTTCTCCTCAAATCACGTTGCTTTTAAGCTGCGTTATTGCGTTCTCAAATAGACGTTGTTCTTTTGCTTTGTGCTCTACCGAGAAGCGAATCAACATCACGAAGCATGTAGCTGCTTGAAACCAATATTTTTCACTCGTTGACGACGCCCAATGCACAGCAAAGTCATAAAAAGAAATAAAAAAAGCGAGCCCCCTCATAGAGAAGGCTCGCATCGCTGGAACTGAAAATTTAAATAATTCAGATGTAACTTTTTTATGCAATAAAAATAAAGACATGACCTTCACTCCGACTGAACGTAACTTCTTTGTGTGTACGGTTGCACTCACAAACTCGATCAGAACGGACATCGTTGGCCGTCTTTAAAACTCATGGTCGTCTTCGACCTGTAATTAAGTAAGCACTTTGCATGCCAATATTTAAAAAACTTAATAAGATAATATTTTTTATATTTAATTTCATATAGATAATGATTTTTAATGTGTGCATAAAGAATTAAGTCTTATTTTGCCTGCTCTATCACTGCACACTTATATGGTTTAAATAAAAATACGTGTTGCTACAAAATGAATCGTATTTTTGCACCAAGATTGATCAGACCCATACTTTGGCATGCTAAAGTGCCATTAAAGCTTGATTTTTTCTTTAGTTTTCGATGGCATTAATCTTGCTTAAAAAACTGATAACAAAAAACGCGTCGAATTGGCGCATTTTCTTAGCCTGATTTTCTGAACTTATGCCAAAACTCAAAATAGCCCTTATTGATGATGATCATGCGCGAGCCGACTATATAAGAAAAAGTCTGCTTGAAAATGATTTTGAAGTGGTCGCTTGCCTTACTTTGGACCACTTGAATATCTTTCGCCTCGAACATTTACAAGCTGATGTGATCTTGCTTGATATGGACCATCCGCACCGTGACATTATTGAAAGCTGTGTCAGTAGCTATGACCTTCCTACCGTTCTGTTCACCAAAAATTCAGATAAAGACACAATCAAACAAGCCATAGATGCGGGAGTGACTGCTTATATTGTTGATGGCATAGATCCTGCCCGCTTACATACCATTTTAGAAATCTCCATTGAGCAATATAAAAAACACAAAAAGCTCGAAGGAGATTTAAAAGATGCTCAAACTAAACTCGCTGATCGTAAAGATGTTGAAAAAGCCAAAGTTTTACTTATGCAACTCCATGGCCTTCCTGAAGATACAGCATTCCAGTTGCTCAGAAAAAATGCCATGAGCCACCGCATTACGATTGGGGAAATGGCGCGGCGTTTACTTGACGCCCAAAAATTACTTGGCAATCAACTAAAGGATGAATAAATGAGCACATTAGAAAAGACTCAGTTACAACTCGGCTATATTCCTTTGCTTGATTGTCTTGCATTGCTTTGGGCAAAACAAAGAGGTTTCTTTGACGAAGTAGGGCTCGATGTTACTTTAGTTAAAGAAGCTTCATGGGCAAGTCTTCGCGACCGCCTTGCTTTTGGTTTATTAGATGCAGCTCACTGCTTATCTGCAATGTTACCTGCGGCCGCAGTAGGATCAGATCAAATTGGTACTCCACTGCAAACCTCGCTAGTTTTAAGTGAAAATCGTGCATTTATCAGCTTAAGCCAAAAATTAACACATCAACTTAAACTTCAAGAAAATGATACAGCTCAAGTAACGGCACAAAAAGTGGTGCATTACATTGAACAAGGTCATTCCCTTTCTTTAGCACATGTGTTTAAGCACTCCATTCATCATTATTGTTTAAGAGAATGGTTAGCTTTAGCAAACCCTGAACTCGCTCAATCGATTCAGCTTAAAACCTTACCACCACCTTATATGGTCGAAGCACTAGATAAGCATGTGATTGATGGTTTCTGTGTCGGAGAACCTTGGAATACTCAGGGCGAGCTTCTTGGTTTAAGTAAAATGATTTGCTCAAGCCAGAACGTTATCCCACCTGTGGCTGACAAGGTTTTAGCCGTAACACAGGAATGGGCTGAACAGCATCCACAAACGCTGGTTGCACTCACCGCTGCAATTATGAAAGCTCAGCAAGAACTTAGCGAACTAGAAGACTTTGCTCCAATTTTAAAATTATTGGTCGAGTTTGGAATTGTTCGTTTTCATTGCTCAGAAGAAGTGCATGTCGACAAATACTATATGATTCAGAATATTGTCCGTCATTTGGTAAAAGAAAGCGCTCTTCCGAAAGTAGAAGACTTTTATTGGCTCTTTCAGCAAATGCAGAAGTGGGATGACCTTCAGCTAGACCAAACGCAAATCAATGCACTGGGTCATAAATGCATCAATCTTGCGGCTTATGAACAAGCTAAGCAGCTTAATTTCGTTTAACACACCCTATCAATCTACAAAAAAAAGCTGTCTTTTATATAAAAGACAGCTTGAAAGATCCATAAGACAAAATGCGAAACACGCATTACTATACTTTTTGGACTCAATTGATCCATTCAAAATATAGCGCTTATGGACATGATCATATCCATCTAAACGTATCATTTTCAGACATTTTCATATCAATAACTGACACATCATCAATTTCACTTAATCAGCTTTAACATTTTAATAAGTCCCCTTAAATATTGCTCTTTTTATAAGCATTAAATATGGTCATAAACTCTACAAAATGTAGGCTGCATAAAATATGTTAATCAGCACAAATATTCCGATTTAATTTTAAAGTAATTTCAGTCACGAGTTTTTATTTCCAAAACCCTATGCTCATTAAATTATTTTTTATAGGTGAAAAGTAATTTATTGCCTATCTAGTTATATTTAAAACATTTATTAATTAGTCACTTTATAAAATATAAATATTAACATTCAAATAATTACACAAAAAAATTTAGTGAAAATTCCTATAAGTCACCCCTGTTTTGCGTTACAAACCGCAACAATCATGTCACAATTGGTAATAATAATTAAATTAATAATCATTATCATTCACATCACATAAAAACCTGAGAAGATCTACCATGATCCATGAAAATATTCTCGACTGCATAGGTAAAACGCCACTATTACAATTATCAAGGCTATTCACGCATCAATCGATCTCAGTGATTGCGAAAATGGAATTGTTAAATCCAGGAGGAAGTATTAAAGACCGTCCAGCATTATTCATGCTACAGGAAGGCCTAAAATCTGGCGTAATTAATAAAGATAGTCATATTGTTGAAAGTTCTTCAGGAAACTTGGCTATTGCTCTTGCAATGGCATGCAAAATATATGGATTAAAATTTACTGCCGTTATTGACCCGAAAATTGCTTCAGCAAACTTACAAATGTTGAAGCTTTACAAAGCCAATATCGAAATGGTCTCTGAAAAAGACCAAAACGGCGGTTACTTAAAAACCAGAATTGATACTGTAAAGCGGCTATGCCAACAACTGCCGAATGCTGTCTGGATTAATCAATATGCAAATCCAAACAACTGGAAAAGCCACTATTTTGGTGAAGCAGAAGAAATCCTAAATCAAATTGATCGCAAGATTGATTACCTCGTGATCGGAGCAAGCACCTCCGGCACGATTATGGGTGTGTCACGTCGCCTTAAAGAAAAGTTCCCAGAATTAAAAGTGATTGCAGTCGATATTGTCGGCTCTGTCTTGTTTGGTGGTACATCTGGTCCACGTGAAATTCCTGGTATTGGAGCAAGTACTGTTCCACCTCTGCTCTCCCCCGATGAAATTGATGATGTCATTTATGTGGATGACTATGAATCGGCAGTCGGTTGCAGAGAACTTCTTGAACATGAAGGAATCTTTGCAGGCGGCTCAAGCGGCTCATCTATTTCAGCGATAAAAAAACTCATTCCAACCATTCCCGAAGGTTCATGCGTCTTAACGCTGCTACCTGATCGAGGCGATCGTTATCTAGATCTCGTTTATGCAGATGAATGGTTCGAAATGATCAAGAAACGTCACTTCAATCGAAACTTACGACGTCAAGAAAACCTTACTTTACAAAATGTTGTTTAACCTTCTCCTTAGGACATATTCATGAGCAATCTGGCTACCCTTCGTTATCTTAGTCAATCAGATTTATTAAATCTTGGCGCAAATCATAGCAATTCATTTATTGAAGCGATTACTGAAGGTTTAACCCTGCATGCAAATAAACAGTTTGTACAACCCTTAAAACCTTACCTCCGCTGGCAAGGTGCAGACCACATTGCTGACCGTATTATTGCAATGCCTTGTTATTTAGGTGGCAATGACCCGATTGCCGGAATCAAATGGATTGGTTCAAGACAACATAACCCTAAAAAATTCAATATTCCACGTGCCAGCGCACTGATTGTTCTAAATGACTCAGAAACAAATTACCCAGTTGCAGTAATGGAAGGCAGCTTAATTAGCGCAATGCGAACTGCTGCAATTACGGGTGTTTCGATTAAGTATCTAGCCAAAAAAGACTTTTCAGACATTACCGTGATTGGCTGCGGACCAATTGCTCAAATGCAGATTAAAACGGTACTTGAACAATACGCTCAAGTGAAAAAAATACATTTATTTGATGTGAACCCTGAAGCGGCGGAAAAACTCAAAGCATTGTTCCTTTCAGAATATCCACATCTAGAAATTGAAATTCATGACGGTGCCAAATCTGCAATTCAGCAAGCAGATGTGCTTATTACCTGCACAGTTTCAGATAAGCCTTACATCCCATTTGAATGGCTTAAAAAAGGCTGCTTTGTTTCCAATATTTCAATTATGGATATTGAGCCTGAAGTCTTCTTAAAAGTTGACAAAGTTATTGTGGACGACTGGGACCAATCAAATCGAGAAAAGAAAGTCATCAACGTACTGGTTGAAGATGGCTTATTCAGTCGTGAAAAACTGCATGCTGAACTGGGCGACATCATTATTGGTCATAAAAACGGCCGCGAACATGAAGATGAAATCATTTTGCTTAACCCAATGGGCATGGCGATTGACGACATCGTTTGCGCTAAATGGTTCTTCAATGCCGCACAAGAACAAAACGTTGGCACGGTTCTACCACTTTTATAAGAATAGGAATAACTAAAATGCTAGATCGGATTTACACAGCACAACTACAAAAAACAATAGATGCCCTCTACATGGAGAATTATGGAGATTTTAGAGATCATATTTCCTATAAAAAGCCTTATCTGGCAATCACTCTAAATGATGAGTTGGAACTCTATTTCAGCTGTTTAAAAGTAGATGGTGTAAATCCTTTCTATGTTACTCAACCCGAAGTTTTGCTTCATAACATCTTGAGTAATACGACTTCTAAAATTTCTATTTCTGAAGTTTTTACCTATTTAACAAAAGCATCTTGGTGGCCTTCACCGCATCATCAAAAGGCAATTGACTATTGGCTCGACAACTTAGTAACGGCTGAAAAAATCCCTCAGATTTTACAGTCAGCACTTTCATTTTCCTCACCTTTAATTACAAGTGAATTGCTCTCTCTTGTTGCTGATCGTCCATTTCATCCGTTCGCCCACTCAAAAGGTGAACTTGCACCACTTACGACTCAAAAAGAAATTGAGGTGTATTGGTGGGCTTTTAAGAAAGATGACGTGATCAATAATATGGAATCGATTCCTCATAAAGAGCTTCTGTTATCAGAAGCTGAGGACAATCATTTTACTGAAAAAATGGCCGAGCTTTCAGAAGACTACTTAGCCCTGCCTTTGTTAGAGACTCAACATCGCTATTTAAAGTTTGATGAAAATAAGTACGGTGGTATTGACCTGAACCATGTCACGACAATTGGTTTACCGACTTCATCTTTAAGAACTCTTATTCACAACTCAAACCATATTCTGCATTTAAAACTATCAACAAATGCCAAAACATTAGGTGCAATCCGCTCTATGCCGGGACGTTATTTAATGAATGGGCATAGAGCATATGATTTTTTAAATGAAGTTATTAATGAAACTTCTTTATTAAAAAATCGTCTCTTTCTGAGTAATGAAACTCACTGGTGGGTACTGGGTAAACAAGAGCCAATAGTAAAAAATTTAGGTGTAATCGGTTGCCAAGTCAGACATTTACCGGATTTTTGCCAAGATAAAAACGTCACCCCAATTACCATGTCGGCTTTAAGCTGTATCTATGTTGACCCTTGGGAAACTTTAGGCGTTGAAGGTGATAAATGGTCATTATTAAAAGACCTCAGTGTCCATTTTATTCAAACATTCTTAACGCTTTGGTCGAAAGGAATCATGCCTGAATGCCATGGGCAAAACACCATGGTGTGTTATGAAAATAATAAGTTCAAATGCTTTATTTTACGTGACCACGATACCTTAAGAATATGTACACCAGCTATTGAAGAAAGTGGCTTTACACCTCCAACGTATACCATTGATACCAGTACGCCAAACAATCTTATCTTTACTAAAAATGAAGACTTATTTAATTACTTCATTACTTTAGGGATTCAAATTAACCTCTATCCGATTGCTTTAGCTGCGTTGAAATATACAGATCGTTCAGAAAGCGATTTCTGGGAAATGATTCAAGACATTATTCATGATTTTGTAGAAACCCAACCAATTTCAGAACAGACAAAGTCTCAGATTCAAACCTATCTTTTTGACAATAAGACTTGGCCGTTCAAACAGCTACTTACGCCGCTGTTAGCCCAAGAAAGTGATTCGACGGGAATGCCAAGCAAAATCGGAACCACGTCAAACCCTTATCAAAGCTTATCTGTTTCTAGCTATGAGACCATGGATATCTAAATCATGCGCTCATCTCGCCTAGATCATTTCATTATTTTGCTCTGCCAGTTTTTTTCCACTTTCGGGCTCATGGTGCTTATTCCGATCATGCCGCTTTATATGGAAAAACTGACGGCGCATATGAGTGCTCCCACTATCTGGGCAGGTTTGGCACTCGCTGCACCCGCAATTGGCAGTTTATTTACCGCACCAATTGTTGGTCACCTATCCGACACTTTTGGCCATAAGAAAGCACTGCTACTTTCACTGGCTGGTTTCTGTATTTCAATACTGCTCATGGCTAGCGCCCAGCATTTATACCTATTTATTTTTGCGCGGATTTTACTTGGTTTTTGCGGCCTTTCCGTCATTCTGAATGCCTATGTTTCATATCTTTCTAATGAACAACAAAGAGGTGCGGCTTTTGGGCAACTACAAAGTAGTGTTGCGCTAGCTTGCCTGTGTGGTCCAGTACTCGGCGGTATATTTATGGACCACTGGCGGGTTGAAATATTACTTAATGCAACTGCATTTATTGTAGTTACATTAATTGTGATCGCATCCTTTTTATTAGCCAATCCAGTTAAAACTGAGGCTGTAAAAACCAAAGAAAAATCTAAAATTCCAGACTTTTTTGATAGAACAATTTTTTCTTGGTTGAGTGCCGGCATCTTGGTGCAAGCCGGTGGTTTTGGTTTAGTGTCTTGCTTCGTTTTATATATTAGTGAAATAAGCCAAAACATTCATTCGTCGTTATCTGCTGCAAGCTTAACGGGCACAATCCATGCGCTTTCATGGGGAGCTGCTTTTATTGCGGCAACCTATTGGGGAAAAAGAAATGATGATAAAGGAGATTCTTTTAACAACTTCGTTTATGCCTCTTTAATTTGTGGCATCACGATTTTCGCATTGATCTGGGTTTCCAATCTCTGGCTCATTCTCGTATTACGACTCATACAAGGTTTTTGCTTCGCAGCGCTTATTCCTTCGATCTTACACACGATTTCTCTAAAAGCTGGCACTCAAAGCCAAGGAAAAGTGATCGGCATTTCTAACAGTGCTTTTGTCTTAGGCCAACTTTTTGGTCCGATCACCATCACGCTTACCTACTCATTTTTCAATATTACAGCCGCATTAATCTGCACCTCTTTATTTTTTATCGGTGCGGGCTTAGTGGTGATTTTGAACAGATTCTTAATGGATACAATTTTAGAAGAGGCACAAGAATGAACTCAATTATTACAACCGATGCATGGTCTTATAAACTTTTCGAACAGTACCTGAATACTTTCTTTCGCGAACTTAAAGTAGATCTTGAAGAGCACATTATCTCAGCTCAAGATTCTCCTTTATTCACAATATATGCGGAACAGCCGAACTCGATCTATTTTTCTTACACGTTTAATGCGTCTAATACGATTGTTTATGGTGCAGTTCAACACTTCTCAACCACTGGCTATCATCGATATCAGCGTGGCTTTGCTCTGCAAAACTTAAGCGACAATACTTTTGACTCTCTAACTGATCCTAAAAATTTGGTGAAACTCATTACCGATGAGTTAAATAGCTTATTTAAAGACAAAAACCAGAACAAGAACCTTTATTCCGATATTGCCAATAGTATCGAGAACACAAAATTCTTTTTAGAAAATAGACCATCCCAAACCACATCTAAAGCTTTGAGTGGTTTTCAAGCTACCGAACAAGGCATGCTATATGGGCATCCTTTTCATGTCACCTCTAAAGCCAACTTAGGTTTTTCGAAAGAAGACATGAAGAAGTATAGCCCTGAGTTAGGCGCAAGTTTCCAGCTACACTACTTCGCGGTTCATTCTTCTTTAATCGAAAAGCTAGTCAGCGAGACCGAACCTTCTCACCGTATTGAAGATGAAGTTTTAGAAACTGCGAAAGAGCGTTTACAAGAGAACTTAGCAAACTATGAGCTCATGCCGACCCACCCGTGGCAAGCCAACTTCTTACTTCAACACCCATCTTTAAAGAAATATTTAGACAGTCAAGAAATCATACATCTGGGTGCATTAGGTCAAACTGTATGGCCAACTTCATCTGTTCGTACTGTGTGGTTACCTCAATCAAACCTATTCTTAAAGCTCTCAATTGATGTGCGAATTACCAGTTTCATTCGTAATAACCCAATGGATGAAATGGAGCGCGCCATTGATGCAAGCAAAATTATTATCAATCACAAGATTAATGAACAATATCCTGACCTTGTGATTCTGCCGGAGTTAGAGGCGAAAACAGTCAAAATTCCAGAGCTTGAAAGTTCATTTGGCATTATTTATAGAGCTGGACTCACACCTGAGGTATTAGAAAATACAAGAATGCTCGGTGGCTTGGTCGAAGAAAATGAGAACCATGAAATTCCTTTATTCAGCTTTATTCAACAAGCTGCACCGAACCAAAATTTGCAAGTGCCTGATGCAAAAGACTTCATTACTTTTTGGTGGAAACAGTACGTTAAAGTTTCACTCATCCCATTAGTCGAACTGTTTGCAAATAAAGGCATTAGCGTAGAAGCACATATGCAAAACAGTTTAATGGAATTTAAAAACGGCTATCCACACCGCCTCATTCTTCGAGATATGGAAGGCATTAGCATTGTTCCAGAAATGATAGAGGATGATTCATCTATTTCTGAAGATAGTACCGTTTGGTTCTCTCAAAAAGATGCATGGACCTTTTTAAAGTATTACCTCGTAATCAACCACATTGCGCATCTCATCAGCGCAATTGCACGAGTTACCGTAATTGAAGAATCTGTGCTTTGGCAAACCACCCGTCTTACGCTCATTCAAGAAAAATTTACCACCAAAGGTCAGCACTACCGCGATTTATTAATTAACTCACTCACATTACCAATCAAGGCAAATATGTTAAATACGCTCTACCACAGTGGTGGCAATCCAATCTGGATTGAAGTTGAAAATCCTATTTATAAATATCGCGGCGCAGAAGCCCTTTGCCCTCTTCAACCAACACAACAAACCAATTATAGAACCCTCGCAGAAAATCGAGTGATGGGCCAATTATTAGAAGCGCTTATTTTTGAAAATACCTTTAAATATGAACTTTCTAAAGGTCAGATCAAGTTTTATATTTCCGATACAGTTTTCTATACATGCGCCGCTAAACGACATTTCAGCTTTAAACGAATTAAGTTAGATCCTTCAAGCTTAGTCCGTTCTGATATTAGTTTAGGCGCTGAAACTAGTCCTAACTTAAAAACACTACTTGCCGACCTAAAAAATATTATTGAAGCAGATCCTGTTAAATGGCAAAACTTTAATGATGAGCTCAATTTAACTTATGTTAAACATGCGCAGACTTTGAGCCAAGCACCTACCCAACCTTTAAGAACTTTGCCTTATTTAGAACAAGAAGCAAGGATTACCAATGCGCATTTATATCATCCAAGCTTTAAGTCTCGTATCGGCTTCGATTTAAAAGAAAATCAAAAATATGCACCTGAGCTTTCTGAAGGTTTTACGGTTAAATGGACCGCGACTCATAACAGTTTATGCAAACTGGTTTTAAGTGAAACGATTAACTTAGAGCAGCTTTATAAACAGCATTTTTCAGAGAAAGATCTACAAGCCATTAACGATCAATTGAAAGAGCAAAATGTAGATTTTAAAGATTATATCCTCACCCCAATTCATCCGTGGCAGTGGGATAAAATTATTGAATTATATTATCAAGATGCGATTAGCAACCAATTGATCATCCCGTTAGACATTGAAGGTCCAACTTATTTACCACAACAGTCGATTCGAACCTTATCGAACATTAGTGATATCTCTGCACTTTCTCTCAAGTTGGCAATGAATTTGGTTAATACCTCTACATCTCGCGTATTGGCACCACATACCGTTCAAAATGCTGCAAAAATGAGTGACTGGCTTTATAAAATTGTCGAGCAAGACCATATTCTAGAAAAGCATCGCAAGCCTGTCATTCTAAGAGAAATTGCAGGCCTTTCAGTTAACCAACAAATTGCTTTACCTGTTCAATACGGCGCACTCGCCTGCATTTGGCGCGAAAGTATTTATAGTTACTTAAAAGAAGGTGAATCGGCAACTCCGGTAACTGGCCTCATGCAAGTCGACATTGACCAAAAGCCTCTAATTAATGAGTGGATTCAAGAATACGGTATCGAGTTCTGGTTAGAGAAATTACTCACCAATGCTTATTTACCTATCATGCATATTTTATGGTGCCACGGCTTAGCGTTAGAGTCACATGCACAAAACATGGTTCTGATTCATAAAAATGGCTTACCAGTCAAAGCTGCTTTGAAAGATTTCCATGACGGTATTCGTTTTAGCCGTCATCTTTTACGTGAGCCCGAACTTTTACCTAACTTGCAAGATGCGCCAAAAGAACATGCCAAAATTAACCCGAACTCGTTCTTGGAAACCCACTCTCCAAATGAGTTAAGAGACTTTACTCAAGATGCACTTTGGTTTGTAAACCTTGCAGAGTTAGCAATTTTCCTAAATGAACATTATGACTTCGATGAAATCAAATTCTGGACCATGTTAAGAACCATCATCAATCAACACAAAGAAGCACATCCAGAGTTTGCTGAGCGATATGAATTGTTTAACTTTACAGATGACACCATCGATATTGAACAGCTCGCAAGCCGCCGTTTCCTTCCTGAAATTCGTCTAAGAGTACAAACCACGCCGAACCCGCTCAGCCTCATTAAGGAAATCGAGTATGAATAAGCATTCGATTTCTTTTAAGAAACGAATAGCAAATGGTGAGATGCTCTACGGAATATTTTGTTCCGTAGCATCTCCCATTAATGTCGAACAACTGGCACTTGCGGGCTATGACTTTATTATTATCGACTTGGAACATACTTTATTTACCACGTCCCAAGTCGAGACCATGATTTTAGTAGCTAGAGCCACGTCTATTGATGTGTTTGTAAGAGTGCCTTTAAATGCTAATCACCTAGTTTTACCTTTGCTTGATGCAGGGGTAACTGGCATTGTTTTCCCGCGTATTGAAAATGCCCAGCAGGCACGAGAAGCTGTGAATTATTGCCACTATATGCCGCTTGGTCAAAGAGGAATGAATTCGACAAGATTAAATCGATACGGCATTGATGATTTAGCCAGTTTTGTTCAACAGGCTGCAAACGAGACTGTTGTCATTGCTATGATTGAAAGCTTAGAAGGACTAGAACATCTTGATGAGATTTTAAAAGTTGACGGCATCGATATTATTCTTGAAGGTGCAGCTGACCTTTCTCAGTCTATGGGAATGCCGTGGGAAACTAGCCATCCGAAGGTCAAAGAAAAAGTTCAAGAGATGTATATAAAGACTAGAAATAGCCGAAAGCATTTCTGCGCCATTCCCCGACAACCTGAAGATATCGCGGCGTGGAAACAACAGTCTGTTCAGCTTTTTGTGCTCGGAGATGACCGAAGCATTATTCGCCGTGCTCATCAAAATCACCTAAATGCTTTTAAAGAAATCTGATTACTGTTCAATTTTTTTGGGGGAATAAACACTTATTTCCCTAATGCATTGAATAAATTTCAGATATATTATTTTTTAAGCAATTAATAATATTGTTAATTACAATGATTCTCATTTATAATCCGCTCAATTTAAAATCACTCTCAGGGCGAGAAAATGGGAAATAAGATAAAAAGTAATAAACTTTTTACGAGAAAGTCAGAAGTTAAAAATATCATTCCACTCCTTTCACTTGGTGGGGCCATTTTTCTTTCAAATTCAGCATTTGCAGCTTCACCTTCTGAAACCACAGAAACAGAAAAAAAGCCTGAAGCACTCCCTACAATTACAATTACTGCTTCACGTGCAGATGAGCTCTCTACTTCTGCTAAGCAAGTCACCAAGCTAGATGAAAAACAAATTGAACTTTTAAGAAATGGTTCCTCTGGAAGTATTGCAACCGTTTTAGCCAAAGCTGTACCGGGCCTGTCTGACTCAAGCCGTACTATTACAGATTACGGTCAAACTTTACGTGGTCGTAATGCTCTGATCTTGGTCGATGGCGTTCCAATGAACCTCACACGCGACACATCAAGAGGACTTTCCTCAATTGACCCTGAAAGTATTGCGAACATTGAAGTCATTCGAGGCAGTAATGCAATTTATGGTGGTGGTGCTTCTGGCGGTATTATTTCAATTACCACGAAAGCTGCTGGTGGCGAACCTACAGCAAAAACAGTCGTTGGACTTCAAACACCTTTAACAAATTTCCGTTCTAATGCTCTAAGTGGCGATATTCATCAATATTTCACAGGCAGCTTTAACGCTTTTGACTATGCACTCGACTTTGGCTATCAACGTATTGGTAGTCCGTACGATGCAAGTGGTGACCGTGTTGCACCGGAACCAAGTCAGGGCGACCTTTATGATGCCGATGCCTACAGCGTAGGCGGTAAGCTGGGTTACCATATTGATGACAACCAATACCTACAATTCGCCGCAAACTACTATAATGCCGAGCAAGACTCAGATTATGCATCTGACATAAGTGTTAAGAATACCCCTGCCGGAACTGTACCAGCCAAAGCAATTAAAGGCTTAAAGCTTAAAGACCAGACTAAAAACGAAAACCAGATCTACAATTTAACCTATAACCATAAAGACCTGTTTGGTAATAAGGTTGATGCTCAAATTTATTACCGCAACTTCTTTACTCGTTTCTCACCATTTGATGCACGTGTTCCTGTAAATCAAGTCAGCCCACGTGGTGGACAAGTGGATCAGGTCTCTCAAGAAAATAACGTACTCGGTAGCCGTTTAACTGTGACCACACCCCTTGAGTTTTTAGGTGATACCTCATTGGTTTGGGGTGGTGACTTTAGCCGCGAAAAAAGCGAAATGCCTTTAGATATTTTTGATCGTGACATTTATGATCAATCGGGCGGCTTAGAGTTTGTAAAAACTGGCAAGCTTACTTATTTACCTGAACTTACCACGCAAAGTGTGGGTGGTTTTGTACAGTTAAAACACCGATTTAATGACCAATGGTCGGCTGAAGCTGGTACGCGTTATGAAGACAGCTACGCCCAAATTGATAGCTTTATTCCACTATCACAACTTGATCCTAACACACAATCATATAAGCCCAACCCTTATGTATATCAAGGTGGAAAAGTGAAAGCTGATTCATGGTTATACAATGCTAATGTGACTTTCTCACCGAATGACCAGCACTCGATTTATGCATCGTTTAATCAGGGTTTTCAATTACCTGATGTGGGTGTGATTATTCGTAATGCAAGTGAGGAAAAAAAATCTGAATTATCATCTTCATTTTTAGAACCTGTAAAAGTTGATAACTATGAGTTGGGCTGGAAAGGAAACTTCAATAATTTCTCATCAAGCTTAGCAATTTTCCACTCTACTTCTGACCTTGGTGCTGTGCAGCCAGTGAGTAATAGTTTGGTTATGCTTAGAACCAAAGAGAAAATCACTGGTGTTGAAGCAACTTTTGATTATCTTGATGATGCTAATGTTTGGGGAACTGGTGGTAGCGTTACTTGGATGAAAGGCCGTGAAAAACCTCAAAACGGTGCTGAACAAGACATGACGGGTTTCCGTATTCCACCATTAAAACTCACAGCTTATGTTTCTTATAGCCCAACTGAAACTTGGACGAACCGCCTACAAGCAACTTACTTCGGTTCAGAAGATTACCGCTTGAATGGTGTAAATAGTTTTGGTCGCTACGATGTAAAAACTTATACAACAGCCGATTTAATCAGTAGCTTTGCGCTTAACAAAAAAGACACTGTGACGATTGGTTTAGAGAACATGTTTAACCGCAAATACTACCCTCTCTACAGTCAATTATTAAGATCTGGTAATAACACTAGCCATTTAGTCGCAAATGGCGCAACGCTTAAAGTTTCTTATAGCCATAAATGGTAATTAAAATTAGATAGCATGTGTCATAAAAAAGGAGATCTAGTACGGTCTCCTTTTTTTATTTAAAAAATTATTTAAACTTTCTATTTTTTCTTTGTCGACTTGAAACCGACTGTCGGAACTACCCTAGCTTTCTACCATAAATTTTGTTAACTTGATTTTGTTACATATTCAAAATATGATTTTCTCCCAACACTTTTCAACATCGTGTTTATGAAACTCAATTCATGCATGTAGCTTTAGTAATATTTTTAAGGGGAATCATAATGGAAATCTCACATCGAGAAATTTATGCGCTTGTAGACATTAATAATTGTTATGTCAGTTGTGAGCGACTATTTAATCCCAAACTTATTGGTTTGCCTGTTGTGGTACTTTCTAACAATGATGGATGCGTTGTATCACGCAGTGAAGAAGCAAAAAACATGGGTATAAAGATGGGAATCCCATGGTATCAAATTGAAGAAGAAGCTCTCCAAGCAGGCGTACACGTCTATTCGAGCAACTACACTTTATATGCCGAGATGTCTCGTCGCTTTTTTTCGGTTCTTGGGGAGTTTTTCTCATCCGATGATTTAGAGGCTTACTCTATTGATGAATGCTTTATCCACCTTACCCCTTACCTCCAATCTCTAGATATCCATTCTTATTGTGTCAAAGTCGTAGAAACGCTAGAAGAATGGTTAAGCCTACCTTGCTGTATTGGTATTGGATATTCAAAAACTCAGGCCAAGTTAGCCAATCACTATGCTAAAAAAATTAAAAGCTTTAATGGGATTTGTAATTTCACTAGTTTAGATCCCCTACTTCTTGAAGACCTCATGCAACAAACTTCTGTTAAAGAAGTCTGGGGAATTGGCTATCAATTGGTCAAACAACTACGAAGCCATGAAATTTATTCATGCCTAGACTTAACTTTTGCCAATGAATACCATCTAGCCAAAGCTTTTTCTGTGGTTATGGCACGTACCATTCGTGAGCTAAAAGGCCAATCCTGCATTCAACTTGATGATCCTGCCATCTTAACAAAACGAATTTTAGCATCACGAAGTTTCGCTCAAGCTTTGTCCAACATTGAGATTATTAAACAAGCGCTTATCTTCCATCTCAATCGTGCTCATCGGCGTTTAATGAAACAAGAACAACTCTGTGCGTGCATTCAAGTCATGCTTTATGAAAAAACAGATAAACCACCTTATAAAAAAGCGTCATCTCAAGCAATTGGCTTAACTTATGCAACAGATGATCTATGCATATTAACCAAAGCAGCAATGCAACAAATTGATGTTTTATATAAAGAAAATAAAAGATACATTAAGATTGGAGTTTTATTTTGTGGTTTGCACGCCCGTCAACATCACATTGATGATTTATGGCAACCTCTTGAGTTGATCCAGCAAAGACAACAACTCATGAAAACATTAAGTACAGTCCGTAATCGATTCGGTAGTCACTATTTACAAGTGGGCTATCATTCGCGTAGCCCATCTTGGCATATAAAACAATGTCACCGGTCAAAAAACTATCTAACCCGATGGAATGAGCTACTCGTAATTGAAGAGAACTCTACAGCCGTTACACAAAATACATGAACTGTTTTTGTCAATTCAGTTTAAAATAAGCTTCATTAAATTACTTGAAATTTTGTCATTTTTTAACATTGCTAAATCATCGCAAAATTTACAATATATAAGCCGAATTTGGTGTACCATTTCTGCGACAATTAAAACAAATTATAAAAAAATTGTAGAAACATATGCCATAATAAGCAAACTTTGCAGACATCTTGCAAAGAATATTTGCAACTTTAGAGCTGGAGCAATCTGAATGAGTTCGACCATTTTGGTGATTCATGGACCGAATTTGAATTTGCTGGGAAAACGCGAACCAGAAGTATATGGTCATCTTACCTTAGGTGATATTAACCAACAACTTATTACCCAAGCTCAACGCGCATCAATTACATTAGATACTTTCCAGAGCAACTGGGAAGGTGCCATTGTTGACCGTATTCATCAGGCACAAACTGAAGGCGTAAAACTTATTATTATTAACCCTGCCGCCCTCACTCATACTTCTGTTGCTCTACGCGATGCTCTACTTGGCGTTGCCATTCCATTTGTTGAAGTACATTTGTCGAATGTTCATGCACGAGAAGCATTCCGACACCATTCTTATTTATCTGATAAAGCAATTGGCGTGATTTGTGGTCTAGGTGCAAAAGGCTATAGTTTTGCACTCGATTACGCCATTGAAAAAATTCAACCATCTAACCCAAACTAGTTTAGGAATAGTCGCCCATGGATATCCGCAAAATTAAGAAACTCATCGATTTAATGATTGAGTCTGACTTGCAAGCGATTGAAGTTAAAGAAGGTGATCAATCAATCGCTTTAACTCGTCGTAGTCCAGTCGTTGCTGCGGCTGGTGTAGCACTTCCGGCAGCTCCTGTTGCAGAAGCACCAGTTGCAAAAACACCACGTGGAGCAGTTGAACCTTCTCCAATGGTTGGCGTGTTCTACGCTGCTCCAAGCCCAGGTGAAGCACCATTTGTTAAAGTAGGTCAAACTGTATCTGCTGGTGAAACTTTGGGTATTATTGAAGCAATGAAAATCATGAACCCAATTGAAGCAACTCAAAGTGGCGTGGTTGAAGAAATTTTAGTGAAAAATGGTGATGTTATCCAATTCGGTCAACCTTTATTCCGTTATCGCGCGTAATTACCTCGGGGACGTCTATGTTGCAAAAAGTTTTAATTGCAAACCGTGGTGAAATCGCTTTACGAATTACCCGGGCTTGCAAAACATTAGGAATCAAGACTGTTGGTATCTATTCAGATGCTGATAAGGATTTGATGCATTTACGTTTTGTTGATGAAGCAGTATGTATTGGTCCGGGCGCAAGTAGTGATAGCTATTTAAATATCCCGGCAATTATTACTGCTGCAGAAATTACTGGTGCTGATGCCATTCACCCTGGTTATGGTTTCCTTTCAGAAAATGCTGAGTTTGCTGAAATTGTAGAAAGTTCAGGCTTTACTTTTATTGGTCCTCGTCCAGAACATATTCGCCTCATGGGGAATAAAGTTTCTGCGATTGTTGCCATGAAAAAAGCTGGTGTACCTACTGTACCGGGTTGCGACCATGCCGTGACCATCCACAATGCCTTGGCAGAAGCGAAAGAAATCGGTTTCCCGCTTATTGTTAAAGCGGCATCTGGTGGTGGTGGACGTGGTATGCGTATTGTTGAGCGTGTAGATACACTACTTGAATCAGTTCAAGCAGCACAACGCGATGCAGAAATGTGGTTTGGTGACGATACTGTTTACATGGAGCGTTTTTTACAAAAACCTCGCCATGTCGAAGTTCAAATTCTTGGTGATGGTAATGGTCATGCGATTCATTTATATGACCGCGACTGTTCATTACAACGTCGTCACCAAAAAGTGCTAGAAGAAGCGCCTGCACCAAATCTACCAGAACAAGCTCGAGCTGATATTCTAGAAGCGTGTGTTCATGCATGTCAGCTGATGCAATATCGCGGTGCTGGTACGTTTGAATTTTTATTTGAAGACGGTGAATTCTTCTTTATTGAAATGAACACTCGTGTTCAGGTAGAGCACCCTGTTACTGAAATGGTGACTGGTGTTGACATTATTGAACAACAGCTACGTATTGCAGGCGGCCTAGGACTAGAACTTCAACAAGAAGATATCAAAGTTCAAGGACATGCAATCGAATGTCGTATCAATGCAGAAGATCCAACAACTTTCTTACCTTCACCGGGTAAAATTGAAAGTTTCTATGCGCCAGGCGGTGCTGGTATTCGTTTAGACTCTCATATCTATCCAGAATATAGCATTCCACCTTACTATGACTCTATGATTGCCAAACTGATTTCTCATGGTAAAGACCGTGAAACGTCAATTGCACGTATGCGTCAAGCGTTAGATGAAATGATCCTTACAGGAATTAAAACCAATATTCCTCTGCATAAAGATCTTATTTTGCAAGATAAGAGCTTCTGCTCTCAAGCAATGGACATCCATTACCTTGAAAAACACTTGTTAAAGCAATTGGAAGAAAAAAAGAAAGCTGAAACTGCATAATAAAAAAAGCCTCTTATAAATAAGAGGCTTTTTTTATATCTATTACTTTATGGTAGTACTCTACGTAAAGTCGCAAAACACTGTTCACCCTTAGCGGTTGAACAGAAGTTAATAGTATGATCATTTTTCCACTGTACAAAATATTGGGAAACATCACCTGTCTGATCTTGTTTCTGTCCAGAACAATCCATTTTATTATTATCAAATTTAATTTGCATGACCAAAGCAGCTAACTGCTCTTTAGGATCATCAGATGGTTGATATTCATATAAGCCATATGACCATTCTTGACCACTTTTGATCACTACATCATTACTGCTACGGAAATTATAATATTCCACACATTTCTTATTATTTGGAATTTCCATTCCCCATAATCCCATAATTTCAGGACGCGTAACAATACGTATAGCATTAGGATTACTTGCTGTCCGAACGGGTTGTTCGGCTGGCTGCTGAGTCGCCGTTTCTGCCACAGCTAAACCAGAACAAGCCCACAATAATCCAATAATATAAATATTTTTCATAGATTTATTAATCATTAAACGCATGAACTTAAGTTAGCATATTTTTTGACAAATTCACTGGTTCATAACCATATAAAAACAATATTTTTCAACTGTAACGTGCTACAACAAGTCATCAAACAATTTTATATTTACTTGCTTTTTTCAATATAAATATCTTGTTTTTTTCATTATTTCGAGCTTATGCCTTTGAGGAATCGATTTGTTTAGGAAGCCACATTACAAAGCATAAGCCTAAGAGTACAACCAAACTGGCACACATAAAGATGATTTCACCGGAAAGAATTTTCCAAAAATGTCCAGCCAGAACACTACCAAAAGCCACACCTAAACCCCACATAGTGCTATAAAGCGCTTGTCCCCGCCCTTGTTGTCCAGCCGAGAAATTTTGAAAAATAACTCGCATCGCAATTAAGTGAAATAGACCAAAACTAAAAGCATGCAAACATTGTGCAAAAAGTTGACCAACAAAATAATGTGAAAATAGTGCAACCAACATCCAGCGTATGCTCGTCACTAGTAAACATACAATCACTAAACTACGCCACGAAAAACGTTGAAAAATCTTTGGAGCAATTGAAAACATAAAAATTTCTGCACAAACACCCATAGCCCATAAAAATCCAATTTCAGTCGTACTAAAATTCAAAGATTTTAGAAAATTACTGTAAAAACTATAAAAAGGCGCATGCGAAAAAAGTAAAATAAATTCAATTATAAAAAATGCAGCTACTGTCGGGCGCTTAAGTACCGGAAGTAAAGGCTCTAACTGCTTTTGTGAGGTAGGCGCACCATCCGGTTCTCGAATTGTGAAAGACCAGATAAATGCCAATGAAGCAATAATTAATAATAAAATCGGAAGCATCGAAATAGGTACTATTTCTAGAAGTGCACCAATAACGAAAACACCCACAATGAATCCAACAGATCCCCACTTACGGATTTTGCCATAAAGTTTAGCTTTTTGATCACCCAACCAAAATAAAGTAACCCCTTCAAATTGAGCTAAAATAGCATTTTGAAAGAAGCTAAAAATAAGCATGAGCAAAGCAATGGATTGAAACGTATTTGGAACTATAAAAATAGCCAACCATATACATGATTCCATCCAAGTCGCCAACCGTACTAATAGCATTCGCTTACCAGATTTGTCAGCAATCCATCCCCATACCAAAGGTGCGAAAAAACGCGTTACAATGGCAATTGACGATAAAACACCAATTTCTTGATAATTAAACCCTTGATCTTGAAGATATAAATTCCAGTAAGGCATAAATGTGCCAACAATGGAATAATAAAAGAAGTAGAATCCGCCGAGTCTAGTTTGGATTGTAAGTGGTTGCATTAAGTTGCTTTATTTTGCATTTTCAAATAGTTAATCATAATTAAAGTTGCATCCATTTGTACTGATATGCTGTGTTTTGCACTTCACTAGTCTACAAATTTACTTTCCAATCAATTTAAAAAAATTTGTAGACTGCATGTTTTTCAAGCAAAAACTACATATCAAATTACTGATCGTCGCAATTCTATCATTTTGGGTAAAACTAAATTGATTTATTGTTGATAGGGATAATAAAGAGGTGTCGATGTTTATCTGAGTTAAAAAGCTAAAAGTATTGATTTTCTCAAGTTGTATTAGCTCATAACATAAAAAAGCCCTCCGAAGAGAGCTCTTAAAGACGCGGGTTCAACTCCCACTATCTCCACCAAAATATTAATTTCTATTTAGTAAATGATAACGGTCCATGGGTGGTAAATGCCAAGGAAAAGTGCCTATGCGTTTGTGTAACTCAGCCCTCTTTTCTTTCTCAATAAATGACTAAGCCACAAAACCTCCGTCATTGAAATAGTCATGTATTGCTGCGGCCATGTGCGGATTAGCTGGCAAAAGTTGCTCGTATTTGTAATGGCCCAAATTCATTAATCTTAAATCTAGCTGCTGCTTTCAGGCGAACTATGGTATAGCCCATCTCTTCAGCTACATCATCACAATCAAGAATCCACGCCTTTGTTGCAAGCTTTCCCCTACGACCGCCAGACCATGGCCCACCAGCTATAAAAATCCCCATATAACGGGGATTCTAATCAAGAAAAAATTAAAGCGACGATAATTTTGCTTTTATTAATGGCACATAGTACGTAATTGTACTAACTTGCGCTGCATTAAATCCTATATCCCTCTTACCACCAGATGATCCAGTGCAAACAGTAGTCATGATATTTGTTGAAGTATTATAGGTAGCCCCGGGAGCACATACATGCTCTAAGCCAAAAGCATGTCCCATTTCATGCTCTTCAGGTGATTGAATATTGTGATTGATTCTTTGCCAGTCCAACATTACATATGGTCTATTAGAATTTCTTTTCCCATGACTATCTGCTTCATTAAAACCATTTGCTTCAGAATAACCATCATGAACATAAAAATTTAAAGCATTTTTATCTCTAACTTTAGGATCATTGCAATTATTAAACAAAGTAGCCCATCCATCTGAATCATATGGAGTAGCAGAATTAACAGTCGAAACAAATGAACATGTTGAGTTTTTTACATCATTATAAAAAGATACACTTTTGAAGCGAAACTTTACTACAGGAGATCTGTCTTCTTTTACAAAGTAATTATTTAAAATATTAACTTCTTCTTGCATTTGATTTAATGTTGCGACCATTTGAGCCGAGGGATTAGAAGTAAGAATGACAAAATGTATATCAAAAGTTTCGTAAGTCGTATCAGCATGCAAGGTAATTGGTTTACAGATAACCAATAAAAAAGCAAACAAAAACAAAAAGGCCTTCATTTCAAGTTAACCTTAAATTAAAATTAATATAAGGTTAACGATATATAAAAGCAGATTATATAAAAGCAAAAAAATAATTATCAACTTATCTATATGGTTTAGTTTAATATAATTAAATACACATGCATTTAAATTATTTTTAATCTTGAGTTAATATCTTATAAATCAGCCAACTTACTAACAAACATCGTAGCTTCAGGGTTAAAATAATGACATGATTTTTTTGATAACTCATCATAGATTTCAGAATATTTTATTTCTGATTCATATAGTTCTTCCTCATCCACAAACTTTTCTTTATTCTTTGCCACAGTTTTAGCAAATGAAAAAACTTCGCCTTTCAAACTTGGTTTAGCCCAATAATATGTATTATTAACTTTAGCTGCTCCGGAGTTAGAAAAATCTAGAATAAATGCTTCTGTATCCTTATATATAGAAACCTTATCTCCCTGTGATTTGCTATCTTCCCACCATTCTTTAATTGTATTTTGATCATATGGATCAACATTTGGTTCTGGATACCTTTCTAAAGTTAAAACATCACTATTTTGCTCAACTGATATGAGCTGAATACATTTTGATCCTAAAGGAAAATTACTACTATATAATTTTTTATAAAATTTCAATGCAGCAAGACCATATACATCATCAAATAATGGAACCCCATTAAATCTAATTGATAAATTAGGATCAAAAGTATCAAGAACATTTTGACCTGCTATATCTAAGACTCTGTACTTAGTCATTCGATTAAATTCGTCTGTTCCATTTAAGAGCGTTGGAGAAAAAGTCCATTGATTAATAGTCGATGTATTAATTTTCCCTAAATGATCACCATACTCTTGATGTTTTTCATTGCTGCCATAAAAACCTGTATAAGTGGCATAGCTAGGTGTCAATCTTTGTTCTTTTTCATTTAAGTTAAAGAAATCCTTTTTTTCAAATAAATTGTTATCATCAATTGTTAAAGTGGACCTTACTGTTGTAATTACATACTTAAAAGGAGCCTCTTCCACTCCAGTACCCATACTTCTTTCAGCAAAATGAAAACTTGACCATTGCTCAAATACCTTAGGCTTAGACTCACTGCTATTGCCATTTGACTCATTACTATCATGGCAAGCCACTATCAGTAGACTTGAAAAAATTACTATCAATATTTTATTTTTTTTAAACATATTTAAACTCCATTAAACATCTCTTAATATATTTTTTATTTGATAAAGTCACCGAAATACGATGAACTTATGTTACTGAATTACCATAATAATTAGACTAACAAATACGCGCTAGTATTTAATTCATAGCTATAAAATTAAATACATATAAAATATTTTCTTCAAATTTGACTTTAAGATTCTCAGTGGAAGTAGTTTAAGCCAAACAGATAATCTTAAAGGAATACTTAAAAATAAAAGCCCCGCCAATAATCGATATTCAGTGTGGGCTCTTGTGCCATAAGACGTTCGGCAAATTAAAATCAACTATTAAAAAACCCACCGAAGTGGGTCATGTTTACTCTATATAATAGCTGTTGCCATCGGAACTGTTGAAAACAAAATTTAAAGTAGGGTAAATACATTCACCTTTTAACAAAATATATTCAACCTTGGGTCTCTGAACTCTAGATGAATGATTGATTTTATTAGTATTTACTTCTGTATAGTTTGCCTGCGCTCTTTTTTCTTTGCCTTGGAAATCAATAATTGTAATGTCTTTTAGCATTAATATGCTCCAATTTAATCATACATATTATGCTCAACACTATTTTTATACTATCAATATTTTGTAGGAAACGAGATTGAATTAATTTTTAAAAATTTAGATATGTGTGCTTTATGTACCCCTACTTGAAAGTTGGATAACGTAATTTAAAAATTTAAAGGATAAGACTCAACAGGTTATATATAATTGATTTTATTCATGAAATAAGTCGTCGAGATAAAGATCTTTTCTGGGACAAATCAACACACATAAGTCTTAAAACTACCGCAATGTAAAGGCTTTTAAAGCGTACTATGAACTCTCCCTAGTGAAGATAAGAAGATAAAAATGTCGGGTTTTAAAAGTTTTTCTCAAAATACAACTAACCATGCCAATATCATCAAAGCTAAAGTGAATAAGCATTCTGCAGCAACACCACCTACTGAAACTCAGCCTTCACAAGTTCCTGGCACCGTAAAAGATCTGCCTGAGAATAATGAACAACCTGATCCTAATAACAAATAATTTCTTATTAACAGTGCCTTGGAAGTTGTTATGAGGCTCTGTTACTATAAAGAATAAATTAGTGCACTGATTTATTATACTATTAACTACTTTTATCAATTTGATTTGTTTAGTTATTTAAGAAATTACAGCCATTCATTCCAGAAAATTGATATGACTAGTCTCTCAGATATGAGGGGCTTTTTTAATTGTTTTTTCACTTAACCCGTATTTAGCCGACTCATCTTAGATAGATTAAGCCCAGCAAAATTGGCGGGCTTATTTTTTAATATCTGAATTATGAAAGGTATGGATGTTTTTGCGCCAAGTAATCATTCGCTATTTTTGTTGTCTCAGCATAAGTCAACTCCGCACATAGCCAAAATCGATATGTATTTTCACCAATAATATAGCTCTGGCGGTTGTATGTTGATTGTTTACTTGAATCTATTTCACTGGCTTCTAAGTACGTACCTTCACGGTTATTTATAACTTCACCGTCTAAATCACCACCAATGCAAATGAACATTGTACTAATCCATATAATTATAAAGAACAGCTTAACACATAAAGTAAAAGTCCCAGCCAATTATCGATATTTAGCGGGACTCTTTGTACCCAGTACCCAAATATGCTCGGCAAATTGAAATCAAATATTAAAGAACCTCCGAAAAGGGTCTTTAGTTAATCAAAGTCATATCACAAGTTATCTAAGAACTCCCCCTACAATCCTAATACTTTGTTTTTCAATGCAAATAACTAATTTATTAATAACTAGCTTTGCCTCTGAAAGCTTTTTTTATTGATAAGAAAGATTAAATAAAGCTAAGAGAACTGTAATTTAATTTGTACAATGTGTTAACTTGTGTAAAAATACATTTAATATTCATAAGGTATTTATTCATCAGATGTTTTTTCTTATTTTTTTAATTTGTCTTTTTCTGTTTTTACTTATCCTAAAACAACATTACCGTTAACCGTCTTTTTTCAACTATCTTTTCTTTAAAAATTTTTCTACTTTCTTTAAATCAGAACAATTAAAAAATCAGATTTATAGAGATCACTATTTAGAACTAAATTTTCAAATTAAGCTTAGCTTAAATATCGAATATCAAACTCACGGATATTCACATTACCAACACAAAAACATATTTAGCATTAAATTCATAAATTTAATCAATAAGTTACTGTAACAACTATCGTATCTGAGTAATTACCGGGAGTCGTTGAAATAGTAGTACCTTGTGGAATTTTTCCATACACATTTGTGCTTTGAGCACTCCCTGATCCCGTCTTGGAAACACCTCCAGAACCTCCAACCGCGGTTAAACCACCTGTAGTATCCCATACCGTACTATAAGTCGAGTTCTGATATAGCTGATAGGGAATATATTGACTACTACCATTTGTCATACGTCTAAAACCTCCAGCAATACGGTTATTCCCATCCCCCAAGTAAACACTGTATGGCGTTCCATTGTTACAAGTCGTATTCACCGCACCTTGCGCAGTGTAATCACGACTAGTCGAACCAATATCATTAATATTGCCAAAATCGACATTTGATGTTGAATCTAATTGACACAAGCTAGGTACAACATAATTAGCTGTTATAGTGGCATTACCTGAATCCCAACCGCCTCCGCTATTACCTTCACAGACAGTACTAGAGCTTGCCTGCATGTCCCAAAAAAGCTGAACCGTACCAGTATATGTGCCTTTAGGATATGCAATGAGCGAACCAGTACGGGCTGGTACTTTTACATTTACAGAGTAACTAATAATATTATTTGAAGCGACCGTTCTAACTGGTCCATACCAAACATTTGAAGTTTGATTTGTGGTAGAAGAACCTGCGCCCGCCACAGTTGCAGTGACTGTATAAGGTAATGAAACACTGTTATTGGTGTTTGTGGTTCCCGTAAATACGGTTTTCATACACATATAAGCTGAAATTTCAGGAGTAGTACGCCCACCAAGACAGCTAATCGTGCCAGAAAAGTTGATGTTTGCATCGCTATTAATTGTGGCAGCCGTATAGGTATACGTACTATTAGTCGTTCCAGTTACCGTACAAGCAGCATGTGCAGAGCTAAAAAATGCATATAATATAAAAGACAGAACAATTGCTAAAATATACTTTATGGCCAATGAAAACTTTTTACTCTTCATCCAAAAACTATGACTCACAGTAGTTATCGACATACATAAGGCCCCAACTTTTTAGCACTGTATTGCTTATTTTCATACGCAAAATTAACTTGGCATGAACCATGATCCAGAAGATCTACTTCAAGTTTGTTTTGTTTTAATAGGTTTGGAATAAATACTTCACCATCGTAGCCAACCACCCCATCTTGTTGCCCATTAATTCGAACCGTATAACCCGGCAATAACGCTGAGTTATTCGAATCAACAAGTTTTACTAACCCTGAAATGACCTGATGAGCGCCAAAATCAATAAGGCCACCTTGGCGATAACCTACAAATGCTGTTTGGTTAGTTGATGTGACATCCCATTCTAAAGGTAAATATGATGGGTCGAGATAGATATGATGAAGCTGATAAGGTCTTAAATTTGAAATTAAGAATCGACCAGTTCGATCAGTCGCTCCTAAATTGACTCCACCATTTAGAATTTGGCTTTGTGGTCCAGCATTGGTCACGACCGCGTAGCCGTCTCCAATTTCATTAGCTGCAAAAATCCGCCCAGCTGCCGCAACCAACGATCCTGTCGCTGAAAGTGCAACCTGATCGTTCTCTCCAATTCGATTATATCGACCTGTCAGATAAGCAGCACGGGCACGGTAAGATGCATAGATAGATGCATTGTTTTGATTGGCATCCTGATCATGCTCAACATAGCCTCCCCATCCAAATGCACCGATTTGTGGGTCACTAAATCCATTTATTTCTTGTCTATACGTTGTTTTACCACTTTCATTAGAAATACTTGTAATCGCATTGACTCTGGTAGATGGTGTATAACGCAACGCAAAGTAAATGCCATAGTCTTTGTGATTTTCATAATCTTTATACGCTGAGCTATAAAATCCCCAGTTCTTGTTTAGACTTCCGCTTAAATTGGCAGACACTAACTTATAAGAATTGTCGCTAAATTTGATCTGGTTATAACCCAGATAAGCTCCATACCCCTCATAAAAATTATAGTTAATTCCTGC
Organism: Acinetobacter sp. M5A5_2a; assembly: GCF_053345265.1. Taxonomy (NCBI): domain Bacteria; kingdom Pseudomonadati; phylum Pseudomonadota; class Gammaproteobacteria; order Moraxellales; family Moraxellaceae; genus Acinetobacter; species Acinetobacter sp. M5A5_2a. The sequence continues at coordinate 258,153 of NZ_JBKEZV010000008.1, forward strand.
CCTAAAAATCTCATCTGCCAGTGCGCTGTAGCTCAAATAATTTTTGGGTTCAGCATCGGTTTGATTATCTTTTAAATATCGAACTTGGGACACACGAGCAAGATCAAAATAGTTATCAAATACTTTGCGGTAACTGGTATTAAATGAAATATTCTTACTAATACGCCCTTCTAAACCAACCAAGGCAGAATAACCGTTTTCATCTTTATACTGGCTCGCTGCAATGTCAGCATTAATTACCCCAAAACCAAACAGGTTCTTGGCAAAACCAGTGCCCAGATTTGATAGCCCATCTGTTGAAGCCTCTGCACCACCGCTTAAAGTCAGTGAGTTACTATAACCATATCGAATCGCACCCGAAGCAAAGGTGGCATCATCATAATCGTTTGAATACAACCCATAGTTATAACGAGGAACCCCGACATCTACTGAAAATTCATTAATGCCTTTTGCTAAAATTTTAGATGAAAAATAATAAGCCTGTTTAGTAATGCTCTGCTGACCCGTTGCATCGGTGGTCACAAGCGTGACTTCATTACCCGAAATAAACGGTAGCTGCTTAATATCAAACGGACCTGAAGGCACAAGCCCTGAATAAATCTTTTGTTGGTTGACATATAAATCTAATGTCGAAGGCAGTGCAGCAGAACCGGAAAATTGCGGTAATGCCGAAGTGACAATATCACCACGTTGGGTGTAAGCACTCGACCACTGAAAACCAGCAAGACGTACACTATTCCCCCAATCAGAACTATTGGAAATAAAGTCCCCTAAGGTATATATCCTGATCTTTTCAGGGTCTACATACTGCCACTTACTTTCTAGACGCACCCATTTTTCATGGCTATAACTATTTTCATTACTACCGTTATATAAAACGCCTGATGAAAAGTTACCAATTGCACTGTTAAAAATCCCTTCTGCCGAACCGGAGAAAACATTCTCGTCATTGGTCACGGTGTGATACAGGCTATAGTTCAAAATGGCTGCGTTTAAGGGCTTCATTTTTAGTAAATGAGGACTGGTAATCTGCTGGCCATTTAAGTCAACTGAATAATCCGTCAACATGTTCGACGGAACTTGTAAGTTTAAAGCTTGCTCATTCTCTAAATATTTAAACTGAATTCCTTTTAGTTCATTAATACACACCCATTGGCTATCTGGAATGTGTTCATCCATTTTTACCCTTAAAACTTTTAAGTCACGAGCACGAATATACAGCTTTCTATCTTGATCTTGGTGTACCGAGATTAAATCTGTTGAAATATTCGAGTTAATAGAAATTTTTAAGAAAAGCTGTGTGTACGCCTTATCAGAACTGAATACCTGATGAGAAGAGCTTGTAACTTCCGGAATACTTGGTAAAGCAATATTGGTGTTATCTTGCAATGATTCAGCAAAAGCATGAATCGGCAAGTACATAACACATAAGGCACTTACGAGATATTTCATGTGTGCCTCTTTAAAGAGATGTTTGCTTACCGTTAATATTCAATGAAATATTATATTTATGATCCGTTTGAAATTTAAAATCAGGGCTAATATTAAAATTTCTTGCTTTGCCAGCAAGAATATAACCATTCACAGTATTTACTTTAATGGCATAGCTTTTATTTGCTGTCACATCAACAAGCGTTAAATTATTTAAAAGTGCATGTCGATTGCCAACATTGCTAATCATAAGAGAAGAATTATTTTGCTCTTGTTGAATTGACCAAGTAAGTTTAGTAATTGCATCTTTATTTACGACAAATAGAGGTAATGACGAACGTAGTAGTACGTTAATCCCTTGATCCGCTTTACGGTTATCAATCGGTTTTGGTAGTTCATCAATAATAATACGGTATGTTTGCTCACCAGAAACGGGTGCTGGATTAATTCTAACTACACGTAAGTTATAAGAATCATTAGGTTGTAATTTTAAAAACGGGGGGCTAACCGCGATCTCATCTGTAGGTATTAACTGATCTTGCCCAGCATTTTGGCGCCATTCAAATACACGTACCTGCAAATCAGTACTTTCATTTGACTGGTTATATAAACTGATTGAGGACGCCGATTGATCATTTAATATTTCAATACTTACAGGCGAAAGACGAATTGATGCAGCGTTCAGCATACTAGGCAAAAATAACAATAAACTTGTAATAACAAAGATATTTTTTCTCATGATTTGCCCAGAACTACTTTTCTCAAATTAGGCTAGCTCTCTCAATCAAGAGCTAGCAATGACACAATAAAACTTAATAAGTCACTGTTACAGTTACAGTGTCAACATAGCTACCTGCACTTGGCAAAGTTGAGCCAGCAGGGATACGACCATAGACGTTAATTGCTTGTGGCGCACCAGTACCAGTACCACTATATGCAGTAGTTGAAATACCAATGGCTGTTGCACGGTTAGTGTCAGAGAAGAGGTTGTAAGGAATAAATTCGTTGCTTGTTGCGCCACCAATCATACGACGTTGGGTAGTTTGAGCATTTTTGCCGGCATCAAAAGCCAAAGTCCATGGCACAGTGTTGTTACATAAAACTTTGATGGCAGTACCACCTGTCGTTGTAGTGTCTGCATCGACGTTGCTAGCAAGAGAACTTAAAGTACCAAAATCTAAAACTGCGTTAGCTGTTGTACCTGTAGCTGAAGTATTCAATACACAGCTATTTGTAATTGTTGCTTTAACAGTCAAGGTGCCTGTTGCTGTTGCAGCATTTGCGGCATTGATAGACATTAAACCCATAGCAATTGCTGGTAAACAAATGAGAGACTTTTTCATGGTAAAAAACCTTTTTTACATTACGCCAATAAAATTAATAGATGTAAAAACTAGCCTTCCCCATCACAATCACTAGCTTTTCTGATTGTTTTTTCAAAGCGTTATTTTTTTACTCTACTGATCGCGCATAATACAAAAAAACAACAAAAACACTAACATAAATTTCATTCTAAATATCAATTAATAATTCAACTTTTGATGAATTTCTCAATTAGAAAAATTTTTATGGTTTATCACACTTTTTATATCAATTTTCGATAATTCTATTCAGCTTTTATTAGTTTTACTAAAAAAATGATAGCTTTTCATTAGTTAAAATTTACCATAACTTTTAGTCTTTTATAATTTTTTAACCATTGGTCAAAAAAAACAAGAACAAAAAGTAAGCTACTGATTATTCTATATATTTTAAATGGATAAGAAAATGATATTTTATGAATAAGAAATCTAAGTAACTTATAACAGTTCTAGGATTTTTTAAGAATTTTCAGTAATTAAAACCACTTTTCACCTACCAAAAGAAGTTAGCGTTAGCTTAACTATTTCTAAAAATTAGATGAAAAAATAAGCCAAGAAATCCACCAACCATAGCAAAACCTAACTGTATATAGGCTTTGCCATACCAAGCCAGTTCCCTAAATTGATAGTCTGCAATGCTAGAGTTGATCACAAACATATTCCTAATATCCCAACTATGAAATCCTTTTGGTCTTTCAGCAAAAAAATCTAGAATAGGCGTAAACCCCAAAACAAATACAATGCCAAGTAAGGGATAAACGATACACCCCGGAAAAATAGGATTATTCTTTCGTTCCATAGAGTCAAATATGATAGCCGCAGCCACTAACAAACTTTGTATTAGAGCGACTTTTTTAAAAGTCTCTAAATCAAAACCTAAATAGAACATTAAAGTTAAGAAAAAGACTCCTGTTAGAAGAATAGAGTATATTAATAATTTCCAATTCATTTCAGTCCTTAAATAATTTTTAGAATCTTATATAGTTGTAGTAATGTCTATTAAAAAATATTATTTCAATTTATTTATATTAGCAAAGAATAATTAAATAGCACAGTCTTAATTAAACCAAAAATGTACAAATAGCATTCAAACAATTTTTCCATTTTTAAATAAATCTAAATTTACATTTAGTTTATATACAGGTTTTAAAAAAAATTTAACAAAATATATTTTTCAGTACAACTAAATATTTATAAAATCCATTAATTTTATAATTTATCTTAATGCTAAAATCTCCAGATTAAATATTATTTATAGTCAAAATACTTTCTATTTAAAAATATATTTCCAAATCAAGTGAACCTTTGAATGTACTCTTTCTTGCCCCCTAAAACTAACAATTTCATACTTGTAGTTTTACTTGCTTCTTGGCAAGGTATGTGCCAGTAAAACATTAGGAATTTGTTCCAATATGGCGAGTCCAGCACAAATCATTCGACATAAATTTCTCAATACATTCTTTTCACGCCATTCTCTCTGGTTCTTATGTATTTTTACTGCACTCAGCATTACATGGTTTCGCACCGTATATACCCCTCATAGTATCTATTATTTTCTTTCAGATACGCTACTTAACGGTTTATGGGTTCTCACAGGTGCACTAAGCTTATTAGGCCTTTATGATGTTTTGCAGAATAAACATTCAATTTTAAGAAACTACCCAATTATGGGGCATTTCCGTTTTTTGTTTGAAGATATACGCCCAGAAATTCGTCAATACTTTATTGAAGCGGATCAAGATGCTCTGCCCTTTTCTCGTATGCAAAGAAGTCTAGTTTATCAACGCGCTAAAAATGAAAATGCAGATAAACCTTTTGGTTCAATCATTGACGTTTATCAAGAAAACTATCGCTTTATTGTCCACTCAATAAGTCCTTGCCCACCAGCAGATCCAAAGAGTTTCCGTATTCAGGTTGGTAATGCTCAATGCCTTCAACCTTATAGCGCGTCCATAATGAACATCTCTGCCATGAGCTTTGGTAGTTTAAGTGCAAATGCAATCCGCGCATTAAATAAAGGTGCGCAGTTAGGTGGGTTTTATCATGATACTGGCGAAGGTAGTTTAAGCCCTTATCATCTAGAAAATGGCGGAGATATTGTTTGGCAAATTGCCAGTGGTTATTTTGGGTGCCGTACCCTAGACGGAAAATTTGACGAGCAAAAGTTTGCCAAACAATCTCAATTACCACAAATCAAAATGATTGAACTGAAGCTTTCCCAAGGTGCTAAACCAGGCCACGGCGGTATTTTACCTAAACATAAAATTACCGCAGAAATTGCCGAAATCCGCGGCGTTTCTCGCGATCATGACTGTATTTCTCCTGCAAAGCATTCTAGTTTTTCTACCCCAATTGAAATGATGCATTTCTTACAGAAGTTGCGCACATTATCTGGAGGTAAACCAGTTGGTTTTAAACTGTGTATTGGTCAACCTTGGCAATTTATGAGTATTGTTAAAGCAATGCTTGAAACAAAAATTGTTCCTGACTTTATTGTGGTTGATGGTTCTGAAGGCGGTACAGGTGCAGCACCAATTGAGTTTAGCGATAATATTGGTACGCCATTACGTGAAGGCTTGCGCTTTGTCCATAACACACTTGTCGGTGCAGGCCTAAGAGATCAAGTTAAGATTGGTGCGAGTGGTAAAATTATTAGTGCATTCGATATTGCCAGTACTTTTGCACTAGGTGCAGATTGGGTTAACTCAGCACGTGGTTTCATGTTTGCTGTTGGATGTATTCAGGCACAAAGCTGTCACACTAACCAGTGCCCTGTAGGTGTTGCAACCCAAGATAAAGACCGTCAAAAAGCAATTGATGTACCGACCAAATCAGAACGGGTATTTAATTTTCATAAAAATACCTTGCATGCTTTGTCAGAAATGATTGCTGCGGCTGGTTTACGTCACCCTTCAGATATTAAAGCCCATCATTTGGCTCAGCGAGTAAACGATCGTGAAATTAAGAACTATGCTCAATTGCATTTTTTCTTAAAAGAAGGTGAACTTTTACAATCTGAACTTAATAACGACGATGATAATTTTTATTATCGAATGTGGAATATGGCTGATGCCAATCATTTTTGATTTATATTAAGCCTATAATTTGAGCATTACATTCATAGTGTGATGCTCTTCCATATTTAAAAATAATATGTGATTTTTGATTAAATTCCACTCTCCTTTTAATTTGTATTTAATCGATTTTTCACCTAATATAAAAGTATAAATAACGTACATATTTTAATTTTATTTAATAAAAACTTTTTAATGCTTATAACAAGAAGGTATCTCATCATGTTGAAAAAAACATTCATCTCTTCGTTTGTTGCACTGGCGGTAGGCTTAAGTAGCTATGCTGTTGCTTGTACACGCGCTGTATATTTAGGCAATAACCAGCACATTATTACTGCTCGTTCGATGGACTGGAAAGTTGATACGGGTACAAATTTGTGGATTATGCCAAGCGGGGTTACCCGTGATGGTAGTGCAGGCTCCAATTCAATAAAATGGACATCTAAATATGGAAGTGTGATTGCTACAGGTTATGAGGTTTCCACAACAGATGGCATGAATGAAGCTGGATTGGTTGCCAATATTTTATGGTTAGTAGAATCTCAATATCCGGATATAAAAAAATCTAATAAACCATTACTAAGCATTGCTGCTTGGGCACAATATGTACTCGATAATTTTGCAACTGTAGATGAGGCTGTCAAAGCCTTAGAAAAAGAACCTTACAACATTGTTACCGACAATGTTCCAGGTGAATCAAGGCTTACCACCCTGCATTTATCTATTTCTGACAAAACAGGTGATAGTGCAATTATTGAATATATTGACGGAAAGCAGATTATTCACCATAGTCGCAGCTATCAAGTCATGACTAACTCACCTACTTTCGATAAGCAACTCGCACTTGCCGAATATTGGAAACAAATTGGTGGAACGATCATGCTTCCTGGTACAAACCGAGCATCTGATCGCTTTGCCCGTGCATCTTTTTACATTAATGCAATTCCTAAAAATGATGATAGTAAACAGGCTCAAGCCTCTGTATTTAGTGTAATTCGAAATGCGTCTGTTCCCTATGGACTAAATACTCAAGAAGAACCTAATATCTCTTCGACTCGCTGGCGAACTGTGGCCGATCATAAACAGCTGCTCTATTTTTTCGAATCTGCCCTATCACCAAATGTGTTTTGGGTTGACTTAAAAAAGATTAATTTTAAAGATGGTAAAACGCGTAGACTTGATTTAGGGCCCGATCAAAGCCATATCTATGCAGGTGATGCTACTTCTTCGTTTAAAATTGCAAAACCATTTGTATTTTTAAGCCCAACTACACGTTAATTTATGTCAAAATTATTGGCCTTAACATAAATAATATTAAACATACTATCTTGGAATTTATATGATGAAAAAATCTCTACTCTTATTGGGTTCTTGTCTACTTACAACGGCTTGCAGCACCACACAATTTGGTACAGATAAAGCAACAGCTCCTACAGTAGTAAAGACAGCTGGTCAGCTCAACTGTTTACCAACTGAATTATGTCCTAGCTTGCTCGTTAAATGGAACGAGAATCAAAAAGATCAGCTGCGTGTAGATGTTCATTTAAGTAGTAGTTATAACTTTTATGATATTAATGAGTTAATATTTGATATTGATGGCAAACGATTTACTTATCAGCCCGCTCAAGCGACTGAAAAAACGAATGTAAGTCGATTAGTACCTAAACATTCAACAACTTTCTTTATTATTCCAAGCCAATTCTTGCAAGAGTTTAAAAATGCTCAAAATGTAAACGTTTTGATAAAAACGGATAAAGGAACGATTGAACGCAATATGTATAGTCCACAAAAACAATCTTCAGTTTATAAGAACTTTATGCAGCTTTATCAAAATTCAAAATAAAGCAGATAGATTAAGTCATGCATCTATCCAGAATTATTGGATAGATGCATTATTTTTTAATAATAAAAATGTTTTGGTTTCGCATGTAAAAAGGCTGGAATCAATCCTGTTAAAGCCGCACGTATATCTGCACGTTCATTAATTAATTGATGTGAACCTTCTTCGAGCATTAGTAGCGTTTGAAGCCTAAATTTACGACGAATAAATTCAATGTTGTAACGCCAATCAACCGTCTGATCAAGAGCACCTTGTGCAAGCCAGACAGGGATACGGCAAGCGGGTCGTTCTTCCATTTCTTGCATCCATTTTGACATTGCCAAAATCCAGTCCATCCCCATCATCCGAGGTTGCAACGGATCTTTTAAGCGAATAAAGCGTAAGAATTCAGGATTATGATTATTACGTCTAAAGTGTCTTGGTACTTGGCGCTTAATACGGCGAATAATGCCTAACCCGACTGGGTTATGCCACCATGCTGTTTTTGCAGGACGAATCAAAGGAGAAAGTAATAAGACTCTATCTACAATCGGATCTTGACGTTTTTCAGCATATTCTAATAAATGATGCATCCAAATTGCCCCACCAGTGCTTTGCCCAATTCCAACCCAAGGTTTAGGCAACTGATCTGCATGTTTCACATATTGATAAACAGCCATCAAAACTTGTTGGTAGTGGTCAAAATTTTGAATGCTTGCCGGTGAACCATTACTGAGGCCATGACCAGGTAAGTCGTAGGTAATAACACTAAAGCCTTGTTCAAGAATTTCACGAATGATGGGCTGATAAATACCGCTATGCTCAAGATAGCCATGTAGCAAACAGACGGTACCTTGTATTTTTTCTATTTTAGGTTTGAAAACCTGCACATGTAAGCGAAATAAAGGCATTTGAACATAACCCTGCCAATGATCACATTCAAGTAAATGCAAACCATACAATTTGCGGTAGGCCAGCAAATCTCGCGATGATTCCTCTAGTGTATTTAAATTGAGTGGGCTTAAAACCTGTGGCGTAAGATCACGGTTGGGAACCGGCAAATCTAATTGTTTTAATACGGCAGGATTGAGAAATGGGATATCTGACATTAAGGTACCTCTCGACAATCACTTGAGCCAAACAACATGTCGCGAATTGTCGCAAGTAATTCATAATTTGCACGACGACTATGGTCATAATTTTGTTGACTAGGCTGCCAACGGGTAAGCGTTGTCGGCATTTGAGCTACCACAGGAATTGTTTCTATGCCATTTAAAGCAAATAGTCGGCGTGTACGCGGCATATGGTATTCATCTGTAACCAGCATGACCGTCGGTGCTCCACCCTTTTTCTGAAGCAATAAAGAGCTAAAACGTGTATTTTCACAGGTATTCATACTACGCTTTTCTAATAGCTTTGCATCAACACCGCGCTCTTTTAACCAAGCTTGCATATAGGGTGCTTCTACACCGCTAAGCACAATCGGGAGATGATTTTGTTTTTCAACTTCTAAAGTTTTTTCTAATCGTAAACGCGTATAGCCATTAACAACAATATCCTTACCATTTTTATCTAAAGTTAATCCTCCACCCAACACAACAATTGCATAAGGTTCTGATAACTTTTTAGGTTGCACTGGTAATGGATTTTTACGCACATATTCGATTTTCTGTTCAGGTTCACTAACAGCTTTTTGATGCTCTGGTACCACAGGTTTTCTTGCTAAAAACTCAGTATATTGCTCTGTAAGTGCTTTATTTTCCGAACTATTAATAAAGAGAGCTTCATCAATAGGGCCACTTGCTTCATCGGCAGCATCAATTTCTGAGTTTCTAACCACTAAAGGAACCGTTACGGAAGCGGCTGCCTCTGAATCTTGCTCCTTTTCTTCTAAGAGAATAATTTGCTGTAAAGCCTTATAGTTTTCTTGAAGATAGGTCAGATCTGTTGTCTTTTTTTCACGTAAAGCTTTTTCAGTCAGCTTTAAATATGCTTGACGAGCAATCCATAGATTTGAGCCTGGTTCTAAATTGTCATGCTCACTTAATGCAGCCTGTCTCTGGCTTTCAGCAGCGACTTGATTAACATCAACCGGTACAAAATAATTAAGTCCAGCTACAATTAATTTTGAATAAAACGGCGAATATAAAAAAACCACGAAACAGCCCAATAGTAAAAATAGTGCGGTGACTACTTGTACTAAACGTACCATTAAGTGTACTTGTGGCATAAAACTATTCCGTATGATTTTCAATTAAACCTAAACTGTTATAAAGCACAGGCTCTGGTTCTAACATAATATGGAAACGCTGATCAACATCATGTTGTACAGCCTGATAAGTTTTCTTTACATCAGTAAGAGATGCATTGGCATAATTGACCAAAACCAATGCTTGTTTATGAAACATACCCACCATATCAAGTTGTTTACCTTTCCAACCCACCTGATCAATTAACCATCCTGCTGCAATTTTAACGTTTCCACTGGCTTGAGGATAATGTGGAATTGTTGAGAATTGTGTGACTAACCGCTCAAATTCTTGAGGATTAACTATCGGATTTTTAAAGAAACTTCCGACATTTGGATATTCTTTTGGATCAGGTAACTTACTTTGACGAATATGAATGACTTGATTTTGTAAGTTCTCGGCAGTCTGATTATCTCCAACTGCTTGCTTCAAATCACCATAGTTAAGCTTTAAATGGGGATGCTTAAGCAATTTAAAAGTCACATGCGTAATGATATAACGGTTCGGATCATCTTTAAAAATACTATGGCGATAGGCGAAATGGCAGTCTGCTTCTAAAATTGTCTGAGTTTCTTTTAATTTACGGTCATATACTTGTACCGACTCAATAAACTCACCTACTTCTACCCCATAAGCACCAATATTTTGTACTGGTGAAGCACCGACTAAGCCTGGAATAAGTGCGAGATTTTGCAAGCCAAACCAATTTTGCTGAGTACTGTATAAAACGAAATCATGCCAGACTTGGCCTGCACCGACATTAACTCGAACAAAATCATCATCGTTCGATAAAACTTCGATACCTTGAATATCTAGATGAATAACCAACGCATTGATCTGTTGCGGCAGTAGCATATTGCTACCGCCCGATAGTACAAGTACATTTAAATTATGCTGCTCAGCAAAACCCAAAGCGTCCTCAATATCCTGAATAGTTTGGACTTTGGTGTAGTGAGACACTATTGCATCTAAACTCAAAGTATTGAATGGCTTAAGCTGTACCTGATTTTGAATTTGCATCGTATTGAAAAACCTATTCTTAAACATTCAATTGTTTTTTTAAAATATTTATCCACGCCAAACTACTGGACTCGCATTGATTGAGTACACGTTCAAAGCCCTCAGCTCCGCCATAATAAGGGTCAGGCAAGGCTTGTTGTGGATATTCAGGATCATGCTCGCTCATTAAAGCTACTTTTGCACGAATTTGATGTGTACCAAACTGAGAAACCGCACTTTGTAGCATGTCATGAATATCATCAAAGTTTTGATGATCCATTGCCAAAATCAAGTCAAATTCTAAAAAGTCTTGAGTTGAAAGCTGTCTTGCACGTAAAGAAGATAAGTCATAACCTCTTTTTTTAGCGTGTAGCTGACTTCGCTGATCTGGTGCTTTGTTTGGATGATAATTACTCGTTCCAGCAGAATCGACAATTACATTGAGTTGATGTGCATCACAATAATGTCTAAAAACCACTTCAGCCGTGGGAGAACGGCAAATATTTCCTAAACAGACACATAACACCTTATATTGTGTTTCCATTAGAAATTACTTCCAAATATTTGAATTACATAGAAATAAATATGGTGCATGCAAAATCCTAACAAAACTATAAATTATTGTCAGAATTGAATTGACCATTGTGACGTGTTGCATTTTGTCAAAACTCACATGGCTTGAAAAGGAAAATAATGTTTATCAATAGATTAAAAGTTGATAAATCAGTCGACAAACGATCTGATCTTCTAATTTTCAAGAAAATAATAAAGCCCTCATCAGAGGGCTTTTACACAAAGGAATAACTTTTTTATATTATTTTTTTCTGTTCATTTCATTTTTTGTTTAGACATAAAAAGGCCACTCGAAAGTGGCTGGCGAGGAGTCTTTTAATTTGATGGACTTTTTACAAAGCTACTCCACAAATATCTTTGGTACCAGTTGGATAACTTTGTGTAATTTTCGATTTATCAAGTAGGAACTCGATAGAGACATCTTTGTTCGTATCAGTTGCTGCTAAATCATAAAAATTAGAAGTTAATGAAAAATACAGGTTATCGAGTTTAGAAGGAAAGGTTGCAAAATACCCTTTGTTAACCCCATTAAAAACTAAACCAACTTGATTAGAGTTCTGATTGATATAAATACCAATTTTTTGGTAGCCATCGGAAGTAACTTCCGGAGCTAAGTTAAAGAGATCAGAAACTAACGTGTTATCATTTGATGTAGTTTTAATATAAAAGTTATTAACCGTAGGCCCATGTTGGTACGCAACAATAAAATTCACAGCCTTACCATTCTGCATAATACCAGCTGCTAGAGCTGGGAAAATATTTACATATCCTGTATTACCCAATGTAGGAACTTTAATTTTATATTCAAACGCTATAATCCCAGAAGTTGGTATTACTTTATCCCCTCTAGTATATAGCATTGCAGATGAATCATTGGCCGCTAAAAACCGTGAAAGGTAATCTTGACTGTAAGCCATGTAAATGGGACTTTGCTGAGATGTCTTATAGGAAAACTTATTTCCTGTAATAGTTGGGAACTTCTGTGCAGAAGTATTACCTAAAGATTGTAATTGAGTTAATGTTGCGTCAAAGCTATATGTACACTCAGCAAATACACTACTGATTCCACTGAAGCCCATTATTGTTGCTAAAATTATCTTTTTCACGTCGTTACCCTGTTTTTATTTTGAACACTCAGTATAAACAGGTATCTAAATAATTTAATTAAATCCGACAGATGACAAAAATATATGTGATCTAGTTAATAATATGGCCTAACGGAGGTTAACTATTTTGAATATTATCTCTGGCTTTTTTAACTTCTTTAATCACTTCTACAATCGTTTTTCGTCTATGAGATTAAGGATCTATAGGGCTAAGTATCATCACTACAACTGCGGTAATTAATGCGAATGCTAAAGTCGCTATAATTATAGGTTCATAAAGTTTTTAAATAGCAGTAATCCTACTTGTAAAAACTAGTTTCATTGATATATTAAGAAAACCTAAGCAAAAACCTAATTTTTTTGAAGGTTTAGATAGTTTTTTAATTAGTAATCTATTTATCTGATATTACTTACAAAAAAAGCCCAATATTATGGGCTTTTAAGTAAAACTTGGATAAAAATCATTTATTTTTAAAAAGTTTATCCGTCATTTTTCTATCAACTTTACTACGATGTCCATTTTCAAAGTATCGATCAACATGACATAGTTTTGTCTTAGTATCACAGAACACACCATTTGAGAGTGTGAATGCTGAAGTATCAAAATCACCTTGAGAGAATGCTCTGTTCGCTTTGTTAGTTCCTAAGTATTTGGCTGTAAGTTTTTTAGATACGCCCTTCTTATCAGCGCAGATATATTTGTCACAAATTACACCATTTTTAGGTGAATAGACGCTAGAGCTGGTTTTCGCCATTGCTGCTGAGCTAAGCATTAAACAAGAGCATCCAATAAGACTAAGTACAGTTTTAGAAATTTTCACTTTTGAACCGAATAAAATTATAAATTGTTAGGGCATTATATGAATTAGTAGCCTTCAGGAAAATCTACCGAAAGTATAAATAACAAAAAGCCCACCTTTCAATAAACGTTTAAATACCTTGCGTGATCTCCGCCTACCTTCCTCTTCCTACCATATGAAAGTAGTGCTTATCTCATACAACACTCAACATAATCACTTCAGAACTACTTTATTTTAAAGTGTCTTATGCTAAGTTACTTAAAGATTGAATCCTAAAGAACCCTTCTACAATAATGTTCAAAAATAAGGAAATAACGTATATGAGCCATTTTCAATTTCAAACCGTTCCAAATATCATCTCAGGCTTAGGCTCTATACAAGAATTACAGAATGTTTTGTCATCAAAAGCTTACCGTAAGTTATTACTCGTCACCGATGCAGGCATGATCAAAAATCAATTACATCTACCCATTCTTCAAATTTTAGATACGCTTAATATTGAACATGTCATTTATGCAGATGTTCAGGCTGACCCACCAGAACAAGTGGTATTAGATGCAGCTAATTATGCAAAACAGCAAAATGTAGATGCCATTATTGGTTTTGGTGGTGGTAGTTCTTTAGATGTTGCAAAAGTAATTGCCTTGCTCGCACACCCCGACCAAACTCAAAGTTTGCAAGATATGTATGGCGTAAATCAGGTAACCACAGCTCGCCTTCCGCTTATCTTAATTCCAACTACAGCTGGTACAGGCTCGGAAGTCACTCCAATTTCAATTGTGACCACGGGCGAGACAACAAAAATGGGGATTGTTTCTTCGGTACTGTATGCAGATACTGCTATTTTAGATGCCACGTTTACACAAAATCTTCCAGCACATATTACTGCCGCAACAGGTATTGATGCGATGGTGCATGCCATTGAGGCATATACCTCTAAGCATAAAAAGAATATTTATACTGATATTTTAGCCAAAAATGCTTTGAAGTTACTGAACCATAACTTACCGAAAGTTCTTAAAAACGGTAATGACCTAGAAGCAAGGCAAAACATGCTGTTCGCCTCGATGCTTGCAGGTCAAGCATTTGCAAATTCACCCGTTGCCGCTGTGCATGCTTTAGCTTACCCACTTGGCGGGCATTTTCATTTATCGCATGGCCACACCAATGCCTTAGTGTTGGTTGAAGTATTAAAATTTAATGCACCAAATGCAAAAAAATACTATGCGGAACTGATGCAATGGCTAGATCCATATAGCAATGGCAGCACAGATGGTTTGTGTGATCTGTTTATTGACCATATGCAAAACCATTTAGATCGTAGTGGTTTGGTCTTAAAACTTAGAGATTTGGATATTGAAGAGTCTAGTCTACCTAAGCTTGCTCAAGATGCCATGCTACAAACTCGCTTGCTACAAAATAACCCTCGTGACATGACAGAAGCTGCTGCTTTGGCAATTTATCAGGCGATTCATTAATGACTAAACCAGTTTTAAAAAACCGCGATCAATTTAAGTTCTTTTTAGACATTCAAACGCGCTGGGCAGATAACGATATCTATGGTCATGTGAATAATGTGACTTACTATAGCTATTTTGATACGGCAGCAAATGCTTTGCTCATTCAAAAAACAGGTTTTAATATTCATCAATCACAATCAATTGGCTTAGTGGTCGATTCAGCTTGTAGTTTTTTTCAGGAATTATCTTTTCCCGAAATTATTCAAGTAGGTGTTGCGATTGGTAAAATCGGTACCACTTCACTGCGCTATGAACTGGCCATCTTTAAACAAGGCCAAGAGCAAGCTTCAGCTCAAGGACATTTTGTGCATGTCTTTGTTGATCGTGAAACGCGTAAAACTGTTCCAATTTCTGAGTCTACTCGTGACGTTTTAGAGAAATTTTTATTATAAAAAATGAGGCAAAAAGAAAATGAGCTGTTCTTTTTGCCTCTTCATTATTTAGGTCATCGCAGGATCACTAAAAGAGTCCTCACCCGTTTCAACTCGACCAGCAAAGCGTCGGTAATAAGACACATCACTTTGGCATGTGATTTCAAAATCGTACCAATGCCCTACGTCAGCCAAAGCCCAGTGCTGCTTAATGACTTGCCCCACTTTTACGGTAAGTTGTAACGGTGCGTCTTGTCGATATGCACACGGTTTTACCGTTAATATTGCATCCTTAGCCCCGTCATTCATAAGCTCTATATAAACATCACCATTAGCAATGTCATAACACACTCGAATTTCAGGTTTAATTCCACTATCGACAATACGTTGAGTATCTCCTTTAAAATGACGATGATAACCATTTGGGCCTAACACCCATAAATCATAGCGACCTAAGTTATCTTTTAAAGCATCCCATTCATCATCTAAGGTTTTATTCGGCTCTACAATATAACGCTTCGGAATACGGTCGAGATTGAGCTTGTCATACACATGAAAAACCGCCGCTTGCTGACCTGTATTAGAGAAAATCAATTGCACCTTTCCATCTGCTTTACAACGCGCACTGGTATGCAACTCATAAGGCAATGCTCGTGACAGACGTATACCACTTTGCTGAATCGGTAACTTGCTATCTGTTGGTACTGGAACAGCAGGTAAAGCCTCTTGATTTTCTCTTAATTCATCTGCCTGTAAACGTGTTTGCTTTCCATTGAGCTGCGGTAGAACATCTGCATTTGGAGTTTTAAAATTAAATGCGCTGGTTAAATCACCACACACTGCACGGCGGTATGGACTAATATTCGGCTCTTTTACACCAAATCGTTTTTCTAAAAACATAAGCACGGACGTATGGTCAAAAACTTGCGAGTTGACCCAACCACCACGGCTCCATGGAGAAATCACATATAATGGAACACGAGGCCCTGGCCCATAAACACGCCCATCAGGTGTAGGCTGAGAATGGCTTCCCTCTGGTGCAGCATGATCAAAATATTCATCCTGTATATCGGCACTGCTTAATGTTGATTTCCCTGCGTATTGACCATTTTTAAGTCGAGATGGCGCAGATGGTGATGGTACGTGGTCAAAATAGCCATCATTTTCATCAAAATTGATAATCAGTGCTGTTTTACTCCAAACCTCTGGCACAGCAGTTAATGCATCAATAATTTCTTGAATAAACCACGCCCCTTGAACTGGGCTTGAAGGGTCTGGATGTTCACAATAAATTGATGGCGCATTAATCCAAGAGACTTGTGGCAATTTCCCTTCACGAATGTCTCGTTTAAAAGCGTCGAGATATTCTTCAGGTTGATTGCCCGGTAAAGTATTTGCAATACCCTTATATAATGGATTTTTGGCATTATCAGTCGCAGCATCATAAGCTTTATACGGTAATTTTTGTCCCGTGTCGGCATATGGTTTGTTCGGTTCACCACCACTTGCAACTGGATAACCAGATGCAATATTTGCCTTTCTAAATGAGCGGAATGCACCAAGCATATTATCGCCCCATTCATCTGGCATATTTTGATAACAAATCCAGTTTACACCGGCTTCTTCCAAACGCTCGGCATAGGTCTTCCATGTATAACCACGATCTGCCGTAGCTGGGTTACCATCAATCCAGTCCCATTCATTATTTACAAATGATCGCTTGGTTGGTGTTGCCCCATTCGTGCCTGTTAAGTGAAAAGACCGATTCGCATCTGTTCCAGTGTGCATAGAGCAATGATAGGCATCACAAATCGTAAAGGCATTTGCAAGCGCAAACTGATATGGAATTTCTTTTTCTTTAAAATACCCCATTGATATATCGGTTTTATGGGCTGGCCAATTCGCCATACGTCCATTGTCCCATGCTAACTGACTGTCATTCCACGTATGAGGCGTGCCATCTGCTCGCTGTGCATTATTGGCTGTACCATCTAAATGAAATGGCGTTAAGACTTGCCCGTTACTTCTGAGTTGTTCCCATACACGGCGCCCGCTTGGTAAAGGAATCGTAAAACGATCAGCAAAACCTCGAACGCCTTTTAATGTTCCAAAATAATGGTCAAAAGATCGGTTTTCCTGCATTAAAATAATAACGTGTTCGACGTCTTGAATTGTGCCTGTTTTATTGTTTGCAGGAATTGCCAAAGCTTTTTGAATACTAGATGGGAAAGCCGCCAATGCCGCAGCACCAAAGCCCATATTTAAAGAGTAATTTAAAAATTTACGACGTGTAATCATGATCAGATTCTTTTTATTATTTAAGTTTATGGAGCGCAGCGCATTACAGGCTTTTTACCTGTGTCTGGTGCATTTGAATTATCATTTGATGAGTCGTTACAGCCACTCAGCAAAAGTGCGCTGATCAATAAAAAACATGAATATTTAAAAGAAGTTATTCCTGCGTATTGCCTTTTCATGTCTATGTACAATCCATTTAAAATCTAAAATGGCTAACATAGAAAAGTACAATGACAGTGACGTGACCTGAATGTTTCAATCCCGTGAAAAAGCATGGAATTGTATAATTTCCAAGCTCATCACAGGACTAAAAAGTTAAGGCTTTAATTGAATATTTTGTAATTCGCCATCAAAGGTCTCTATGAGGCTTTTAATGACTGGCTGTTGTTGTAATAACTCAGCTGCTCTTTGAAAGGCTTTTTCTTTACGCGCACTTTGAATGATATATGGTGTAGCCGTATTTACAGCACCATATTCAACTGTAAATTGGGTATCAGGCCATTGCTCATTTAATGCATTAATAAGACCTTGTTGTAATTGAGTCAACATATTTTCATATTCTTGAGGAATATGGAAAACTGTATTGCCACCAATTTGACCTGTCATCACGCCATGCTGAGCAAGCTCTTGAACGGCTGGAGAGAGTTGACTAGTTCTAAACCAATATTCCCATTTTGCTAGTGTCCACTCGCCTTCTAAGGTTTGTGTGGTTAGCTTCAAAATGTCTTGAGGCATAAGCTGCGCATTATCGGTTGCACTAACTTCTTTTACAACTTCAACCTTCTCAATCGCCTCTGGGGTTTCCACCAGTAACGGTTGCTCGACAACAGGTTCTAAGGCTAAATCATTAGTAACAGGCGTATCTTGGGCAAGTGAAAAATCAGTGCTAGGCGCTTCAAATAAACCTATAGGCTCAGCAGTGAAAGCTGGTTCAGGTTCAATACTTCGGGTCTGGGTTTCAGCCTGAACTTGTACTGCCTTTTGTTCTGGTACAGGAATAAAATCTTCCTCCAAAACATTACTTGTTTCTTGAACAGGTACTGACTCAAGCCCAATCAGCTCATTATGATTTGGGTCAAATACCATTAAATCCTGATTAGACTGAGGTTCAGGTTCAGGTTCAGGTTCAGGTTCAGGTTCAGGTTCAGGTTCAGGTTCAGGTTCAGGTTCAGGTTCAGGTTCAGGTTCAACCATAGCGGGTTGGCTAATAACTTCAACTGGCTGCACAGCACTTACAGGAGCAATATCTTGAGCTGTTTGCTGAACTTGATGATTCACTACAACTTGCTGATTTTGTTGAACAGGCTCTGACACTACAATTTCATTTGGCATTAGAGGACGGAACGCTAATAAGCGTAAAACGCACATTTCAAAACCTTGTTCTTGTGTCACTGCAAGTTGTAGGTCAGATCGTCCTTTACATGCAATTTGGTAATAAAGCTGTAAATCTTGAGCAGAAATCAGCTTGGACAGTTGCATGATTTTGCGATTGATTTCATCGCTATATTTCAAACTCAAATCAGGCAGATATTGCAAAATTGCCAACTCATGCAATGTCGAAATCAACTGATCAAGCACAAGTGAAACATCAAGCGCTTGATGTCTAAATTGCAATAAAAGCTGACTCACTTTTTCACGTTGGTTCTGATGAATCGCTAAAATCAAATCATAAATGATCGTGCGGTCAATTAGACCGAGCATTTCTTTAACATCTTGATGCTGTACAGCACCCTGACCATAGGCAATTGCCTGATCGGTTAAAGATAATGCATCACGTAATGAACCTTGAGCAGACTCGGCAATTTGCCAAATTGCATCTTGGTCAGAAACAATCTGTTCTTTTTCAAGAATAGTGCCAAGATGCTTTGTAATTTCATCGACAGCTAAAGGGCGCAATGTAAATTGCAAACAACGTGAAATGACCGTAATCGGCAGCTTTTGTGGATCAGTCGTTGCAAATAAAAACTTAACGTGTTCCGGTGGTTCTTCTAATGTTTTTAATAACGCATTAAAGGAATGCGTAGATAACATATGTACTTCGTCAATCAGGTAAACTTTAAAACGACCTTGCGTTGGCGCATAAGGAACGTTGTCTAAAAGTTCACGCGTATCTTCTACTTTTGTTCTTGAAGCAGCATCAATTTCAATCAAATCAATAAAACGGCCTTCGTTTACCGCTTTACAAGTTGCACAGACTTCACATGGTGTAGAGGTCACACCTGTTTCACAGTTTAAACACTTGGCTAAAATACGTGCAATTGTGGTCTTCCCCACACCACGCGTTCCTGTAAATAAATAAGCATGGTGTAGACGACCGCGTTCCAATGCACTGCTTAATGCACGAGAAACATGGTTTTGCCCCACTAACTCATTGAAATTACGTGGACGGTATTTTCTAGCAAGTACTTGATACATGTATGCTCCTTGTTACAGGCATAAGCATACTTTGTTTTTAAAAGAGAGTGAACGCATAAAGCTCATATCCGTACAGATAAACTGCGAACTATACTCTTTTCTCATCTGAACCATTTATTTGACTAAGGGTGATCATGATGTAACTCCTGATCAGTGACTCCGTCATCCATCGTTTGTACCAGCCCAACACCATCTTTAATTTCAGCAGAATAATTTCCTTTCTCGGTAAAAATTTGCATGATCGTATAGTGGTCTTTTTGACTTTGAGTAATGGTAAAGAAATTCTGATTTGGATCTCCCTGATCAAATTTCCCAGTCCACCGAACAATATCTTGATCAACAGGTTCAATCTCTACAATTTTTCCTGTGCGGTTAATTCCATATTCCAACATTTGAAACTTAACCGTATCACCTACTTTTTTGAGTTCAATCACGTTTGGATCATACTTAATCACCATGCCTTGTCCATTTTTAATCAATGGAAAATTAAGATTAGAAGGCAGCTGATCCTTTTCTATCTCATTAAAAACAATTTGTTGCTTAGATAATCTTTCTTTCTCTGACGGACTCAGATTCATTGTATTTTGACGAGAAAAACCATTCTGACTTTCAACTCGCTTTAAGCTAACTTCACTTTTCAGGCTATCTGCAGATGATGTTAAAGCAGAAGAACTTTGCTGTGAAAATGCAAGCCAGATGAGAACTGCTAGCGCTAAACAAGAGATAGCAGTTCCTATTAACAATTTATTTTTTTTCATTATTTACAGCTAAAAATAGAGATTAGTTATATAGAGAAATTTTCTGTGCATTTAGGTTAATAACACTCACCGCATCAATTTTTCCTTCTACGCCCAAACGGACACCATATTTAGGGTTATATAAGTATGGGCTAGAGTAAAAATTAATATTATTACCTCCCATCGCAGTACTTCCTAAAGGATGGGCAAAGCCTGAACCAATATTGGTTGAACCATTATGGTATAGACCAAGATTATGTCCCACCTCATGGCGCATCGCAGCAAAAGAACAACCCGCAATATCATTTGCACCAATCATGTTATATGAAGATGCATTAATCCATGCCCAGCCACAACCGCCATCGCCTGGTTCATTACCTTGATAATAGACACCATCAGCCAATACACGTTTACGTTCATTTTGTACCGTCGTATCATCACGTCCAAAAGAAATCGCTTCTTTTAAAGTTGCAGCAGGGATTTTATAAGTCAAATAGCCCACATCTCTTAAGTAAAAACGTGCATTTGAATTTTCAGCAGTTAAATTTGTTAAATTTACACCTTCAATCATTCTCAATTTTGCAGCGCTCTCTCCTAAAATTGAATTTACTTCTGGACTAGAAACCAATAACATATCAATTGTATAGCTATCTACTGACCAGCCTTGAGCCGTGTAAATAAAACGGCGATTTTCACCATTTTTAATTGCTGTAGACAAACCATTGGCAGCATTAATATAGGTGTCGGCCGATGCATTTGACGCAATAACCACCTTATCCCCGACTTGAGCTTTAGCAGGTAATTGCAAGGTTGGCTGCCAATTTGAGGTAGAAAGTTTTACCTTTAAAGCGGGTTGAGTCATATTCGGTAAAATTGCAGGAATTGTTGCCGATGAATCAATCACCTTCGTTGGTGAAGAGATAAGCTGCCAATATCCTTTATCACTGACATACATAAACTCATATTGATCGCCTGTTTTTAGCGTTAAAGTCGCTTGGCTATTAATGTTGGTATTATTAATTTTTGCAGACCAAGTCGCCGTAGATTTAATAACAATTCTATCGCGATCATTTGCAGTCGCAGGAAGAGTAAAATTGGATACCCAGTTCCCATCTCCAAATGAAACTTCCGTAAGTGGACTATTTACAGCTGCTAGAGATGTTCCAATTTGCTGAACATTTAACTTCTGCGGTTTAATATACTCTGGTACCCATTTTCCTAAAGCAGAATAATATTTAAACCAATATTCAGACCCATTTTTCAATAAAAAACTGCTTGGAAATAGCAAATTTGCTTTATCTATATTGGAATCAGCACTTGCTGTGGAAACAATTTGTACAGTCGTTCCATCGCGTACGTCACTCGGTAATGCAATGGTTTGTGCCCATTTATCATTTTGAATAAGTACTTTTTGTATGGATGCAGTTGTTAACGGTACAACCTCATAGTTAGCACCATTCGTAGGACTCACTGTCGCTAACTGAGCAATCCATTTATTTTGAGCGGCATTAAAGACGAATTGGTAAACATCCCCGCTATTTATCTTCAACACTTCTAACGGAATATTCGTATTAGAAGTATCTAAATAACTACTATAAGCCGCACTAGAGCGAATTGTAATTTTGTCTAAATTATTAGCACTTGCTGGTAAAGAGAGATTTTTGACCCAATTCCCATTTGCTAAAGAAAATTCTAAATCTGAATAACCAGATGGAATTGATCCACTATTATTATTCTGATTGGGTGAAAGTACAGTTGCGGCATATACAAGTGAAGATGCAACAATTGCTCCGATAATAAGTGATGTTTTAAATTTTAAATTCACAGCAGCCTCTTTTATTTGTTTTTAGATTTTTCGAGTAGCAGATTAACAAACCATTTTTTTACAGTCAATTTTTGATCAATTAATTTTTTATTAAATTTCAATAATATGATCACCGAATCATTTTGAAATAAAAATATGAAACTTATTAAATAATAATTTTTTTATGAGAACTAAATAACTAATAATATTCTGAGATGAAGAAAACTTTATCAATTTATGTGTATTTAAAAATTATATTTATAACAAGAAAAAGAGAGAAATTTTTCTCTCTTTTTCCATAACTGTTAAGCTTGTTTAGATCATTAACTCACTTTCTTTGGAAAACTAAACCAGACAAATGCAGTTAAAAGAAAGAAACAAATGGCTGAGATTGTAAGTACCCAACTATGTGCATAGCTAAAAGCTTGCTGCGCAACTGCAATTAATTGTCCTCCCAAAGGACTTTCAAGGTTAGATGCTAATTGCATGGTTTCACCAATCGAAATACTCGCTTTTTCAATTAAGTTCGTCGGGAGTTCCTCTGGCAAAATAATTGAGCGACTATAAAACCAAGACAACATCAGGCCAAAAATAGCGACACCTAAACCAGCACCCAACTCATAGGCCATCCCTTCAATCGCACCTGCTGCACTCGCTTTGTTTGGTGGTACAGAAGACATAATGGCTGCTGTTGAAGCCAGTAAAGCAATCTCAATGCTAAAACCTAAAAAGACCATACACGTCCATGCTAAAAAGTGATCGGTCGAAAAGTTAAGCTGGGCAAGTCCCCATAGACTAAAGCCACTTATTAAAATCCCAACAGTAGATACAAGTCTAAGTCCCCATTTATTTAAACAGATTCCTGCTAATGGACCACCTAAACTAATTGCAATCATAAATGGAATAATAAACATGGCTGCTTGTAATGGAGAAAAACCATGCACAAACTGCAATTCTTGAGACAAGAGTAATTCAAATCCAACCAAAGCAATCATGGAAACGACAGCCATGACAATGCTGGTAGAAATGACTGGATGCTTAAATAACTCCAAATCAATCATTGGAGTGGTACTTCTTTTTTGACTTCGAATGAAGTGAATTAAAGCACTTACCCCAACCACAAACATCACGACTGTGAGTACTGAGAAGTTGTACATGGCCGATTTGATCGAATAGATCAGACTTAAAATCGCCACAACCAACACTAAAGCTTGGCCTAAATTAATTGGCTGGTCGGTTTTCTCTTCCTGCTTAGGAATGATCATGACAATCATGACCAGAACAACCAAAATAATTGGGATGTTAATGAGGAATACTGCTCCCCAATGGAAATGCTCTAGTAAAAAACCGCCAACTAATGGACCAAAAGCGGCACCACCGCCCCCTACTGTAGACCAAAGGCCAAGTGCAAAATTCCTTTGCTTTTCTTCGGTAAAAGCATTTCGAATTCCCGATAAAGTTGCAGGAATAAGCATGGCTGCCCCTAGCCCTAAAAGAGCACGGGAAGCAATTAAGGCATAGGCTGTTGGTGAAAAAGCAGCTGCCAGTGAACCGACTCCAAAAATTGCAGTTCCAATAAATAATAATTTTTTAAAGCCAATACGATCACCGAGTGCACCCATCGGCAAAATCAAACCCGCCATAATCAGTGAATAAATATCAATGATCCATAAAAGCTGATTGGCAGTTAAATTCAATGCTGCACTTAAAGATGGTGTTGCAACATGCATCACTGTTGCATCAATTGTAACCGGCAAATAAATAAGGACGATGATTGTCAGAATTAACCATTTCTTTTGCATAACGCTCTTCGATATCCAAAACTTGGACATGTGTTCAAATCATGGTTATTATATACACAATTGGACACTTGTCCAACTTTAAATTTTAATGTAGTTTGTCTCGAATTCAGTCAGGTGAAAGAAACATGGCCTATCTTAATCGTGATCAACGCAGAGAAATGATTCTGCAAGCTGCCATGCAAGTTGCTTTGGCTGAAGGTTTTACAGCCATGACGGTACGTAGAATCGCAAGTGAAGCCCAAACCTCGACTGGCCAAGTTCATCATCACTTTTCGTCGGCATCTCATTTAAAAGCTGAAGCTTTTTTAAAGCTTATGGAACAGCTGGATGAAATTGAACAAGCTCTACAAACAACTAGCCAATTTCAAAGGCTCTTTATCTTATTAGGTGCGGAAAACATAGACAGACTTCAACCCTACTTACGATTATGGAATGAAGCTGAACTCTTGATTGAACAAGATATAGAAATACAAAAAGCTTATAACTTGGCCATGCAAAGCTGGCATCAAACGATTGTTCAAGCGATTGAAAGTGGCAAAAAAGACGGTGAGTTTAAAACTCTATCTAACTCAACAGACATTGCTTGGCGTTTGATTGCTTTTGTATGCGGTCTAGAAGGTATTTATAAACTTGGATTACAAGGACTGGCTGAAGAAGATTTTAAACGTCATACAGAAGCGATTATTCGCTTAGAATTGTTATAAGCGTAGAGCTGGCATTTATTCAAATACCAGCATTTTTGAAAGTACAGAATTTAGAACCAGCCTTTTCGGCCTTTTAAAATTTGGTCGGTGCAACGTAAAGCTTCTTGAGTAAGCCCCCACAAACGATAGTCACCCGTTATTGAACCAATCTGAAAGTTATGAGTATAAGCAAAGCTAAGATCACGTTCAGGATCACACCATGCACCTGAACCATTATAGCCAATATGCCCAAAACCATTTTTAGCACGCTTACCCATGGTAATAATACGGTGATAACCTAAACGCCAATTCATTGGAATTGGCATAACACGATCACGTGCATAACTTTGGATGGTACTCAATTCTTTAAATATTTCTGGACGAATCAGTTGCTGTCCATCCCATTCACCGTGATTTGCTAGCATCGCATAAATTTTGGCAAGGCTACTTGCAGTAAATGTCCCATTTGCTGCCGGAATAACGGCTTGTAATCCTTCATCACTAAAGAAACTAAAATGCTTCATTCCTTTTGGAATCATAGCATCCTGAAAATCTTGCGGGTCTTGTCCAGTCCACGTAATCATTTTTTCAGAGAGTGAACTTTTGCGCGGCTGCGGCTTTTTTACTTTTTCAACTTGAGGAGATGCTGGTTTTTCTGGTTTCGGTTGAATAATTAGACGTGCTACACGATCTAATTCACTGGCAGGCGCTCCAAAATAAGCGCCATCTAACTGCAACGGTTCAACCAGATATTTTTGCATGAGCTGATATAAAGATTGACCAGTTGCTTTTTCAAGCACGCCCCCCACAAGCCAACCAAATGTTAAAGCTTGATAAGCATTACCCTCTCCTGCAACGAATCTTGGCTTAGCCGCCGCAACCACATCTAACATGTGTGACCAGTCGAGCATTTCTCTCGCACTTTCGATGGTATTTCGAATATCAAACATGCCGCTTTGATGGCTCAGCACATGACGCAATGTCATTTGCTCTTTACCATTTTGAGCAAACTCAGGCCAATAAGTCGAAATTGGTTTGTCGTATTCTAAAAAACCCTCACTTACCAAAATGTGAGCTAAAGTCGCAAGTATACCTTTACCTGTAGAGTAGCAAACTGCCAAGGTATTTGGTTGCCAAGCTTCAGTTTGTGATTTTAGACCTGTGTAGATATCTACAACTTTCTGACCTCTAAAGTAAACCGCTAAGGCAGCTCCACCTTGTCCCGTTCTAGCGTCTTGAAGACGGCTAAACTGGTGAGCTAAATCAATAAAACGTTCATCTAAAATACCGTGATAGTTTTGGGTATCGGCCAGTAAAATCTCTTTAATCACATGAAGTTCCTTGCATTTTTTGTTATTTTGCTCAAAAACAGCCCAAACACCTGTTCAGGCTGCTGATATTTTTATAATGCTTTTACAGTTCCTGCAACATGCGGTTTTTGTGATTTCGTATTACGAATCAAGAAATCAGTCTTTTTGTCTGCATTGGCAGTTAAAAACTCAACTTTTGAAGGTAGGTACATTGGCAGTTTAAACCACACATCTGCTTCATAAGCATTTGGTAATTCAAGGTTCGCTAGTGCTTTAGCTTTGCTCCACATGCCATGTGCAATTGCTTGCTTAAAGCCAAATGCTTTCGCAGTAAGGGCATGGATATGAATTAAGTTGAAATCACCTGACACTTTCGCATAACGGCGACCTGTGTTTTCTAAAATATCCCACTCTGCCTTTGGCACATAAGCTGGGACCTGCTCTTCTTTAGCTTTCTCGCCGACTCTTTTCTCAACTTTTTGACGAGATAAATAAGTCGTTAGACCTTCCATAACCACTTCATTGCCAACTTTTGCCGTGGTAATAAAGTCAAACTGAACACCTTTATCATGCGGTTTTAATTCCCCAAATTTACATGACAGGGTTAATTTTTCAGTTACACCAATCGGTCTGGTTTGTTTAATCTGGTTACGAATATGGACTAAACCTAAAATCGGAAATGGAAAAGCTTCTGCCGTCATCATGTGCATTTGCAAACTTTGAGAAAGCACAGCCAAATAAATTGCGGGTACAAAGCCATTATTTTTAAAGCCACATACTTCGTTGTAAGCTTTGAGATGACTTTGATCAATCTCAAGACTATCAACCACATATTCAACTTGCGGCAAGATTTTTGGCCCTTTAGGCTTTTTAAAGATTAAACCTTGCACAACTTTTGGATAAGCCAATGCCGCTTTTGGTAGCTGGCTAAAATGACGAGTATTCATACCTAACCTTTTATAATTTATAGATTCTTGAATAAAAAAGGGATGCCCAAGCACCCCCTATTTTTAGCTAAGAGTGCTTAAGCGCCTAACAAGCTTTGACCACACACACGTACCACGTTGCCATTTACGCCTGTAGATGCAGTTGATGCAAACCATGCAATCGTTTCTGCTACATCAACAGGTAAACCACCTTGTTGCATCGAGTTCATACGACGGCCAGCTTCACGAATTGCAAATGGAATCGCAGCAGTCATTTGTGTCTCAATAAAACCAGGTGCTACTGCGTTAATGGTAATACCATTTTTTAGAATAGGTGCAGTAAATTTAACTAAACCAATCACACCTGCTTTAGATGCAGCATAGTTCGTTTGACCAAGGTTACCTGCAATACCACTAATTGATGATACGCAAACAATACGGCCATTTGCATTTAGACCATCGTTTTCTAACAAGTAGTCATTTACACGTTCAGCAGCAGACAAGTTAATGTTAATTACCAAGTCCCAAAGCTCAGGCTTCATATTAGCCAAAGTCTTGTCACGAGTAATACCTGCGTTATGAACGATAATATCTAAACCACCTTGTTTTGCAGCAGCAGTTTTAATTTTTTCGCCCGCATCAGCAGCTGTAATATCAATTGCCAATGTAGAACCGCCAATATCAGCAGCTACACGGTCAAGATCAGCTTGCTGCTGAGGTACATCTAGGCAAATGACATGAGCACCATCACGTGCCAATACATGTGCAATTGCCTCACCAATACCACGGCTTGCACCGGTTACTAAAGCAGTTTTACCAGCAAGTGGTTTTGCCCAATCAACATCAACGACATCTGCTTTAGAAACACGAACAACTTGACCAGATACATAAGCTGAACGCGGAGAAAGTAAGAAGCGTAAAGTTGATTCAAGGTTTGCAGCAGCACCTTCATCTACATATACAACTTGAGCGGTAATACCTTTTTTAAATTCTTTACCTACAGACTTGATAAAACCTTCAAGAGCACGCTGAGCAATTGCCTGTTTTACAGTTTTTGCAGTTTCAGGTGTTGTACCAATCACAATAACTCGACCAGAAGTCGCAACTTGACGTGCAATCGGGTTAAAGAATTTATAAAGCTCATTTAACTGTTCTGAGTTTTGAATACCAGAAGCATCAAATACAACTGCTTTAAATTTTGATTCTTTATCGCCAGCATTGAATGGACGTAAATTTAAACCAACTTTTGCAGCGTCTTGTTGTAATGCAACATTATTGCCTACATAACTATCTGCATGAATATTGCTAAGTACTTGTGCAATCGCACCAGACAATACACTTGACGGCGCCGCGCCAACCAATACTGCGCCATTCACTACCGGCTGGGCATTTTCAAAACGCTCTAATGCTACAGGCGATGGTAAACCCAAATTTTTAACAACGAATTTACCAATTGGAGATTGTGTAAATGCTTGGTATTGATCAGTCATGATTATTATCTCTCAAAAAAATGATTTTCTACGACAGGCTTCATTATGTTAGGAAATGCAGAGAAACAATATGAAAGCAGTCGTTCATTAGAGTCATCCCAAATCATACTTGAGTTGATCTTTTGATGTCTTGACCTGAATGCTATCTACAATGTCATTCTAGTCAATACAGGTCTATTTGAATTGTGTTAAGGTAGCGTATAAGAATATCGTTAATATGCTTGGAAAAGCCTTATGAGCAAAACAACTCAAGAAAATCCAGCAGTCGAGAATTCTGCTCAGGAAAAAGTGTCAAATACATCAAAGTCGGCTTCTAACACGGCTAAGCGTAACAGCACTACTCCTAAAGCAGCAACTAATACACCAAAAACGACACGTACTCGTTCAACGACTGCACCTGCACGAAGCCCTCGTAATAAGAGCGCTGCTTCTGCATCCCCTTCTACATCTTCTAATGTAGCTGCAGCACCAAAAGCAACAAAAACCAAAACTTCTGTTCAACAGGATAAAACCATGAGCCAAAACACTGTTCGCCGCGTTGCAATTATTGGTGGCAACCGCATTCCATTTGCACGTTCAAATACTGCTTATTTTAAAGCATCGAATTCTGACATGCTGACAGCAGCATTGAATGGTTTGGTTGAGCGCTTTAACTTACAAGGTAAGCGTATTGGTGAAGTCGTTGCTGGTGCTGTTTTAAAACACAGCCGTGACTTTAATATGACTCGTGAAGTTGTATTGAGCACTGATCTTGCTCCTGAAACTCCAGCTTACGACATTCAGATTGCTTGTGGTACAGGCTTACAAGCTGCTTTTGTTGTTGCTAACAAAATTGCACTTGGTCAAATTGATGTAGGTATTGCAGGCGGTGTAGACACCACTTCTGATGCCCCAATCGCTGTTGGTGATGGCTTACGTAAAGTTTTGCTTGAGCTCAATGTTGCTAAAACTGGTAAAGACCGTCTTAAAGCATTAACAAAAATTGATTTTAAAAAGCTTCTTGATGCGCCAAGCAATGGTGAACCACGTACTGGCCTTTCAATGGGTGAACACCAAGCAATTACTGCATTGGAATGGGGTATTACTCGCGAAGCTCAAGACGAACTCGCTGCAAGCAGCCATCAAAAACTTGCTGCTGCTTATGAGCGCGGTTTCTTTGATGACTTAATCACTCCATTCTTAGGTCTAAACCGTGACAACAACTTACGTGCAGACAGTACAGTTGAAAAACTTGCTAAATTAAAGCCTGTTTTCGGTAAAGGCGAAACTGCAACAATGACAGCGGGTAACTCAACTCCGTTGACTGATGGTGCATCTGTTGTGTTACTTGCTTCTGAAGAATGGGCAAAAGAAAACGGTCATGAAGTTTTAGCTTACCTTTCTTTCTCAGAAACCGCTGCTGTTGACTTCATTGGTAAAAATGGTCCTAAAGAAGGCTTATTGATGGCTCCTGCTTATGCAGTACCTCGTATGCTTAAGCGCGCTAATCTTAAACTTCAAGATTTTGATTTCTACGAAATTCATGAAGCGTTCGCATCTCAAGTATTGTCTACCCTTAAAGCATGGGAAGACGAAAAATTCTGTAAAGAACGTCTTGGCTTAGATGCACCTTTAGGTTCAATTGACCGCTCTAAACTTAACGTAAATGGCTCATCTTTAGGTGCAGGCCATCCATTTGCTGCAACTGGTGGCCGTATCTTGGCAACTGCTGCTAAATTGATTAATCAAAAAGGTTCAGGCCGCGCATTAATCTCTATCTGTACTGCTGGCGGTGAAGGTGTAGTTGCAATTGTAGAGAAATAATTTCTACATCTAACTACAAAAAATAAGCACCCATTTGGGTGCTTATTTCATTTTAGGATTTATAAATTTAGTGCAGTGATGCAGCTTTTGCTTCAGGGAAAACTTATCTTCGATATGGTCATAACACCATTGGAAAATAAAGGTATAGACCAAAATACATAAGGTTAAACCAATATCTAAAATAAGCGCATCAATGACACTCATCTGTAGCATATAAGCAATCATTGGCACTGTTGCAATCAGCAAACCGCCTTCAAAACCAACCGCATGCAAAATCCTTACAGGGATTGTTCTTTCCCAATTATATTTATGCTCTACTTTTTCAAAGTAGTGGTTAAAAATCATATTCCAGAAAACTGAAACCACTGCCATAAACACACCGAGTGTTCCGGTTACGTCCATAGGCATATCAAAAATAAAACTTAATGCAATCGCAATGATGACCAATAAAATTCCTTCATAACTGATTGCATGAATGATCCTTCTCTTGGAAATCAACATTTTTAAATACTCAATAATACTTGGATAATGTGCATTTTATTTTTATAATATTGATTAATCCAATCAGGTTCTTTCAGTTTTTTTGACAGATGAATATTAATCAAGAACAATTACTCATGTTTCAGGCCGTTATAGAAACTGGTTCGTTTTCAGCAGCAGCACGTAAACTTGGAAAAGTTCCTTCGGCTGTAAGCATGTCTATTGCCAACTTAGAAATTGATTTGGACTTAACCTTATTTGATCGTAAAGGTCGTGAGCCCGTCCCTACTGACGAAGCACGGGTGTTATATGAAAAGACTTCTCAGCTTTTGATTGAAATGAATCAATGGAAACAACATGCCCATGCGTTAAGCACAGGATTAGAAGCTAACTTAACCATTGTGATTGTTTCCGAATTACTACACACCAACTGGACCGATTATATTTGCCTTTTAGAGGGTCGTTTCCCTGACCTACAAATTAATATTGTTTCTGCCCCTCAAGAAGATGCGTTACAAATGTTGTTAGATGGTTCTGCCCAACTTGCACTCATGTTTGAACGTGAACATCTAGATAACAGAGAACAGTTTGTAGAACTCAAGCCTGAGGCTTTAATTCCAGTTATTTCAAATAGTCATCCACTCGCAAGCCAAAATCAGGTTTCTTATGAACAGATCCTCACAACACGACAAATTGTTGTGGCAAGTCGAGATGAGACATTAAAACCCGAATTACTTTTTTCGAAACATTACTGGCGTACAGATAACCACCACTCTGCTTGCTTAATGATTTTACGTGATCTAGGCTGGGGTGTTCTTCCTCAAGAAATGTTTAAAGAAAATCCCGAACTAAAAAACAAGCTTAAAATATTGAATTTATTAGATTTCACTCCAAGATTTGAATATTACGTAGATTTGGTATGGAGTCGTGAAAGTGAGCTTGGTGCCGCTGCCAGATTCCTTATTGAACATATCCGTAAGCAACGAACGCAGCAGATCCCTTAAAATTATTTCAATTTAGATGCAGAACCTAAACGTTTTTCTTTGAAACATAACAATTGATATATCGACAGTATGGATAGACTTTGTGCTATAAAGAAAATATAAGATTTATTACTGAAGATGTTGAATATCAATGACTCATACAGCACTTGACCAATTAAAAACACTAACGACCGTTGTTGCCGACAGTAGCGACCTTGATGCAATTCGTAAATTTCGTCCATTAGACGCGACGACTAATCCTTCATTGATTACGGCAGCAGCAGAACAACCAGAAAGTAAAGAACTCATTGAAGATGCTTATTATCAAGCCAAAGAAGAAGGCTATAGCAACGATGAGTTAATCGAAAGAACTATTGATATTTTAACCGTAAAATTCGGTGTAGAAATTTTAAAACTGATTGAAGGTCGCGTTTCGACTGAAGTTGATGCTGCCCTTTCATATAACACCGAAGCGACCATTCAAAAAGCGCATGAATTATGTGAACTTTACAAAGGTTACGGTATTGATCAGTCACGTATTCTTATTAAAATTGCGTCGACTTGGGAAGGTATTCAAGCTGCAAAAGTACTCGAAGCTGAAGGAATTGCTTGTAACCTCACTCTGCTTTTCGGATTACATCAAGCTCAAGCATGCGCAGATGCAAAAGTAACTTTAATTTCACCATTTGTAGGCCGTATCTTGGACTGGTACAAAAAAGCTGAAGGTGTAGATTCTTACCCAATCGAAAAAGACCCAGGTGTCGTTTCAGTTAAAAAAATCTATACCTATTACAAACAGCAAAATATCCCGACTCAAGTGATGGGTGCGAGCTTCCGTAGTATCGATCAGGTTCTTGGACTTGCTGGTTGTGATTTGCTAACGATCTCTCCAGGGCTACTTACCCAGCTTGAGCAAGATACACGTACAGTTGATGCAGCTCTTGATGCAACTAAATCAAAGCAAGCAGATGCTATTGTTAGACCAGCTCAAGATGAACAAAGTTTTAAAGACGAACTTAATCATGACTTAATGGCATTCCAACTTTTACAAGGTGGTATTGATGGCTTTATTAAAGCTCGTGACCAATTAAGTTTTTTGTTACGTCAGTCTTTTGGAATTGATGCGGAAATTAAACCTTAAAAAACTGCACTTTTCATACAAAATCACCGATTTTTGTTATCATGGCAAAAATCGGTTTTTTATTGGGTTTCTCGTGTTCGGCATAACAGATTTAACAACATATATTATTGGTACATTCCTAATTGTGTTATTGCCGGGGCCCAATTCTCTTTATGTGATGTCAATTGCTTCACGTTATGGCATTAAAACTGGATATATGGGTGCATTAGGTATTTTTACCGGTGATCTCATTTTAATGCTTTGTACCGTCTTAGGTGCAGCCTCTTTATTAAAAGCATTCCCATGGGTATTTGTTATTCTTAAATTAACAGGTGCACTTTATCTGTCTTATTTAGGCTTTAAGCTCTTACAAGGTAGTATTCAACGCTGGAAACAACGTAATGAACCACAACCTGAAATGGCTGATTTACCAGCTTTAGATAAAATTCATCCTTATAAAACAGCATTAAGTATTAGTTTACTCAACCCGAAAGCGATTTTATTTTTCTTATCTTTCTTTGTTCAATTTGTTGAACCCGATTATGCCTACCCAGCACTAAGCTTTTTAATTTTAGCGATTATTTTACAGGTGATTAGCTTTAGTTATTTAACTGCATTAATCTTCTCTGGAATTAAACTTTCAGCATTTTTTAAACAGAACCATAAAATTGCAGCCAGTAGTATTTTTTTAGTAGGGATTCTATTTTTCGGATTCGGTTTAAAACTGGCAACCTCAACAATCTAATCATCTTTATCCTAGTTTTTGCATTATAAAGTTAAAACATAATGAACTGCTAAAATGCCAGCATGCCATCTGTTTTAACTTCATTGAGCACAAAAAATGTTCTGACTTGTCTTACCCCCGGTAAAGCAATAATTTTTTCACTATGAAATCGGTTAAAAGCAGCTAAATCTTTAACACGAATTTTTAGAAAATAATCGACTTCTCCAGCAACCAGATAGCATTCTAGAACATTCTCCAAATCACCCGCCGCCTGTTCAAATGCTTGAAAGCTATCAGGCGTTGAACGGTCCAAAACTACACCGACTAGCACCACCGTATCACGCTGCACCATACTCGGATTGATCCGAGCACGCACATCTAAAATTGCCCCAATTTTAAAAAGACGCTGTGTATGATTCCAACAAGATGAAGTACTTATGCCTACAAGCTTAGCCAGTTCAGCATTACTTAAACGCCCATTTTCTTGTAAAGCACGCATAATTTTAAGTTCAAGCACTGTCAAATTTTCAGTCTGCTCTTCCATAAAATAATATCCCAAATTTAGTGTCACTTCCGAAAGGAATAATAGCATTATTCAATATTTTGAAAATATTATTTCTATTTTAAGTAAAAAATAGAAAGCACCTTCTTTAAAAAAATTGTTAGATTTACCTAGCTGAAAGCAGAGACAGAAACATATTAATTTTTCAGGGATTTAGAACATTTAGCTATGCAAAAGATTCTTCAAGATTTTTCAATTCCAGCCGTATTTGCTGGCTTTATCACTTTTTTAATAGGTATTAGTGTTTCGGCCATTTTAGTGATTCAAGCGGCTCAAGCTTTAGGTGCTTCACCCGAGCAAATCACCTCATGGTTTTGGGCTTTAGGCTTAGGTATTGGTTTATCAGGATTCATACTTTCTTGGAAATTTAAATATCCTGTAGCAACGGCATGGTCAACTGCTGGCCTCGCTTTAATTATGGCAACAGGCAGTGGCTATAGCTTAAGTGAAGCGATTGGTGCTTTTTTAGTGGGTGGTTTACTGACTGCTATTTTAGGCTTTTCAGGTATATTTCAAAAAGCACTTTCATATATTCCTCAAAGCTTAACCAGTGCAATGCTTGCAGGTGTTTTACTCAAATTTGGTATTTCCCTGTTCGCCAGTTTGCAGAATGATTGGGAATTCGTTTTATCTTTACTGGTCATTTATATAATTACAAAAAGATTATGGCCCCGCTATAGCATTGTATTCACAGCACTTGCGGGTATTGCCCTGTGCCCTGTCTTTTTAGAATTTCATATGCCTACACTTCAGTGGTCTTTGGCTAAACCTATTTGGATTAGTCCAGAATTTAGCTGGTCAGCACTTTTGGGCTTAGCTCTACCACTTTTTGTGATTAGCATGGCTTCGCAATATTTACCTGGAATTGCCATGATTAAGAGTTATGGCTATAAACCGCATGTTAATCAACTGATTGGCTGGACAGGTTTAACCCAAGTTGTGCTTGCACCTTTTGGATGTTATAGCGTAAATATTGCTGCGATTAGTGCGGCTGTAAGCTTAGATGACCAAGTTCATCCTGACCCAAGTAAACGATATATTGCAGGTATGAGCTGTGGTTTTTTCTACATTTTAATGGGCCTGTTTGCCGCAACATTGACAAGCTTACTCATGTCTTTTCCACATATCTTTATTGTAGCTTTAGCTGGCATTGCATTATTTGGTACGATTAGCCACAACATTGCAATCGCATTTGCTCAGGTTGAAGATCGTGAAGCTGCATTATTTACCTTTTTATGTAGTGCTTCGGGCATTCAATTTTTCGGTATCGGATCAGCCTTTTGGGGACTTATTGTAGGTGTTGTTGTATATTTTATTTTAAAACTTAAAGTCAAAAAAAGTTAATAAAAAAGCGTTCATAGTCCCTATTTTCAATGCTATGAACGCTTTTTCGTCTTATTTATTATAGCTCTCTCACTACAACTGACTTCGCCATTTTGTCATGCCAGCCTTGTTTTTTAGCATCAAATGCGACCCAAAAAAGACCAATACCAAATACTAAAATTGATGGAATGTAGCCAATGTATCGAATAATACTCTGCATGACCGTTAGCTTATTGCCTGTTTTTTCATCTAAAACTTTTAATCGCATCAATCGTTTACCTGGAGTACCTGCAAAATACAGCCAACATAAAATTGAATACAATAAAGGAAATACATAGTTCACGATTAAATCAAACCCATAATTTTGTGGTTTCGCACTTAAGCCTGTGGCAAAGACTAAGTCATAATCCCCCTGATAAAAAATCCATGCCGCAGGAATAATTGCCAAAAAAAGAATAAGAGTATCAATAATCATTGCACCAAATCTTAACCAGAACCCTGCATACTCATACTTATAAGTCATGCTCACCTCGCTTTGTTATTGTTTAATAGCTACAAACGCCTTTACAATTTTACTTTTATCCTAAATGAAACTTTTTTATTTTTAAATACTTAAATAAATTTAAAATTTTCTACTTTTATATTTTATTGTAATAATTTCGATCAAAAAACGTTATTACACTAATATTCACCATAAAAACTAATTTAATCTTTTTAGAACTGAAATTTTTCGTTTCAGCTCTATTGAAACAGTTTTATAGATAATTAAAAATATAAATACATATTATATTTATCTCCAGAATAAAATATCTAATTTAAATTCTGTTTTTAATAATAATGCTGCAAATAATAGAGCTAATCCAATAAAAATTAAAAAAACAATTAAACTGACTAATCCATAAACAATAGCTACACTACCTAATATAGTTAAAACATAAAATATAATTACACTGAGTGTTGGCATCTCGATTTATTCCACTACTTAAAAATAAAAGCAATTTATTCTATCGAGTTTATAAACGATTGCTGTTTTCAAATGTTGGTTACACTATTAATTTGTTTCATCATACAATAATCATGTTATTAAACTTATTTAGTGTTACTTTACTTTAATAAGCAGTGATGTATTTCACATAAATTTTATTTGATTTCAAAGTAATGCTTTTCAGTCACAAGTTTGATTTTTAAATTTTTATATAACCGCTCTTTTGAATTTTCTAGTGAAGGGACAACTTTTTCTGCAAATTTATCTTCGGTCATCAGTCTGGCATACGTTTTATAACCAACGACTAATTTTTCTGGTTCTTTACCTGTTTGACGAAACTCTTCAATGAGTTTATTGATTTTCTTTGCTGTTAAATCAGCCATCTTCATCACTCCCCCTTAGTTTACTATTTTGTTATACGTTTTCTATATGACAGAAATATGAACGGTAATTTTTTGTAATTTTCATGTAAATATTATCAATTATTCAGCAATAGCTCTTAAATTCCATCACAATCAATATGAGAATAAACATAAGTTAATGATTTAAAATAATTTTATTTAATTTTCCTTTCCTTTAGTTGAATAGATGTTTACCGAGAATGAAATATGTTAATCTTTAATTAATAAATGCTTCATACATATAACAACTGTAAATAAGAGGAATAACATTATGAATTACCAACATATTATTGTACCTGTCGATGGTTCTGAAATTTCTTTAGCAGCAGCAAGACAAGCAGCTCATATTGCAAAGGCATTTGGGAGTAAATTGACCGCTATTAGCTTAGTTGCGGTAGATCCTTTTAGCGGCGTAGATTTTTATTACATCTCACCTGTTGTAAAAGATTATTTTGTTGAAGCACGTGCCAATGCAGAAAAAACTCTCGCAAAAGTAAAAGCTTTATGCGCTGAAGAAGGTATTGATGCCGAAACTCAGATTATCCAAGGTGAAATTTCTTCAGATGGTATCTTAAAAGCTGTAGAAGGCTTAGGTTCCGATTTGATTGTAATTGGTTCTCATGGTCGCAAAGGCTTCCAAAAACTTATTTTGGGTAGTTTTGCTCAAGATGTTTTAAACAGTACCAAAATTCAGGTATTGGTTGTAAAAGAATAAACTTTTTTAGATGCAAAAAAACCCAATCCAATGATTGGGTTTTTTAATAAAATAGATTGTATAAATTTTACACTAAGCAAAAACCCAGATAGAATAGTTTCTTATTCTTTCAATTTCGTGAGTCACGCCAATGAAGTAAGTCTTTTTTCTCATCATTTTTTCTTTTTTTGATGTGCAAAATAGACTATTTTTTTTGTGATTTAACGTCTCTGCTTAAAACTGCTTTTTCCTATTTTGTACATCCTGTATTTATGAGGTTTTTATGACTCAGCAGGCATGTGTAATATCACAGCTGACTTTAGAGCTTTCATCTAAAGTCATGTTTAAACAACTAAATTTTAGCCTTGAATCGAATCAGGTGTCTGCCTTAATTGGCCGTAATGGTCAAGGTAAATCTTTGCTTATGCAAATGTTAAATCAGACGCTTAAAGCAGATTCAATTCTTACATCTGGACAAATATCTTGGCATGTAAAACATGCTTATTTACCTCAACTACATCGGTTAACGGGACTGACCATAGCTGAAGCATTAGGTATCTTAGACATTTATCAAGCTTTTAAAAGAGTTGAGCAAGGTGTTGCCAACTTCGATGATTATGATTTACTGGAAGGCAAATGGGATTTACATACCTTATGGAATACTCTCTTAGAATCCGCTCATTTGCCCACTGATTTAGACTTTCCAGTTAAAAACTTAAGTGAAGGTCAAAAAACCAAGTTGGCCTTAAGCTGTTTATTTTTAAAATCAGATCACTACTTACTTCTTGATGAACCTAGCAATCATTTAGATCAAGAATCTAGAAAATGGTTAATTGATCATTTGAAAAGACACCCATCAGGTGCACTGATCATTAGTCATGACCGAACTTTGTTAAATGAGGTAGACCATATCTATCACTTAAATGAACATGGCCTACATCACACAACCGGAAACTATGAGAAATTTGATGAGCAATATCAAACTCATGTTGCAGCTTTAGAGCAATCTGTTCAACAAAGCCAACGCGATGTTAAGCATATGAAGCAAAAGCAACATGATGTATTAATGAAAGCTCAGAAACGTGAACGTGCTGGCAAAAAATTAAGAGAGTCAAATTCTCAAGCCAAAATTTTGCTCGACTTTAAAAAGGAACAAGCGGGCCAAAGTATTGCGGCTATACAGTCTCAGCACCAACGACAAATTACAAATAGTCAAAATGACTTAAAAGACAAAAAAATGCATCTTGAAACCGTCAAACCACAACAGTTTGTCTTCCCTACCTTTCAAAAGAAATCTGGAGAAATTCTTCGGATTAAGAAACTCAAACTGAACTATGGGACTCAACAACCAATAGATTTAGCTGTACATGTAGCCGAAAAAATCCACATAACGGGTCAAAATGGTATTGGAAAGTCAACGCTGCTTAAAGCAATCAATGCACAAAAGAATCAGTCCTTTGACAGCATTCAATTATTTGTAGAGTGCTTTTATCTCGATCAAAACTTTAGCTTTTTATGTGATGAAATGTCTGTTATTGAGAATTTAACTCACATGAATAATGAGCTTTCAGAATTGGAATGGAGAAATTTATTAGGCCAACTTCGAATTCGCGGTGATAAAGGTATCCAACTATTGTCTCAGCTAAGTGGTGGTGAAAAACTAAAAGTAGCTTTATTGGCCCTTAGCCAGATAGAACCTACACCTAGACTTCTGTTATTAGATGAACCCGAAAATCATTTAGATATTGAATCGAGAGAATTATTAGCTAGTGCTATTCAGAGTTATGAAGGTGCTGTATTACTAGTTTCACATGATCAAATGTTTGTTGAAAGTTGTGGCATTTACGAGTCATTTTCTTTAATCGAGTAGTGACTATCTCTATCATTTTCAAATTTACTAGCTCTCATATGAAAGCTAGTAAATTTTATAAAATATTATTTTTTTACTTTATTTAATAATTCGACATCTAGACTATATTTCACAGTTTTATTTTTACGAGCACTATTACGCATTTGATAAACTTGAATAATATAATCTCCATCAACTGGCAAAGTAAGTTCTCCTTTCGACCCTATAGTTGAGCCAATTAATAATGCATTATCTTTACCTGGTTTTTTACCTGGTGCAAAAATATTGACATAGGCTAAATTACCAAGACTATTAATATTAAATTTTAATACTTGTCCATTCTTTGCATAAACCCTGTACCTTACATCATCATAGCCCTGAAATTTTCCAGTTAATGTGGTATGTGTTGAACCTTGTAAAAAATTAACTTTTTGCTCAATATTTTTAGCTAAAACAGTGAAGGATGTAGTTGAAATCAGTGTAGATAATAATAAAGTTTTAATGATTTTTTTCAATTTTTAATCCTCAAAATATTTTAAATTATTATATTAAAAATAATTTTTATAAAATTTTACTTTATGTATGATTTTGATGAGTAGTAGTTACTTTTTATAATTAGTAACAAATAGGATATCTCAAAGTTTCAGTTTTACTTTCTCTTTGAGATACTCCATTTAAATAATTAAAATTTTAGAACCGATAGCCTACCCCTAAATAGGTAATCAGTGGATCAATATCAACTTTTGTTGTTGCGTGTATTAAGCGAGTTCCCGTGTTTTGATTAACTACATCAATTTGGGCTTTATTACTCAACTTTGCATAAGATACGGAAGCAACCGTATACCATGAATCATTAAAATCATAAGTAAAGCCAGCAGTAAAAATAGGAGCTATCGCATCATCGGCATCAACATTAACAACCATTTTTCCACTCGATTCTTTGCGGTCTAAAGCTGCTCCTGCTTTACCATCTAACACATTCTGAATCATATGGCCTGCGGAGACTAAATCAGAACGAATCCCATCATTGAGTTTAATATCATTAAAATGGGCATACATTAAACCAGCCCCAATATAGGGTCTAAATTTATTTACCCCACTTTTACCAAACTGATATTGTGCTTCTATGGTTGGCGTCCATGCTCGAATAGATGCAGCTTTAGATTTATTTCCTAGGTTAGTAATTGGAATCGCTTGACCCAAGGTAATCCCATTAGGAAAAAGATATTTCACCAAGTCATTAGGAGACATTGCGACTCCGCTTAATGGCGCTAGGATTTCTCCTTTTCCTTTAATATCTACTTTAGGTGGAATTCCGCCAATAAATTGTAAAGACACATGATCATTAAGATAATAGTTAAACGTTAAACCCAACGTGTCTGCATCATCGACCTCAAGACCTGCATCATTTTGTTGCCAGTTTTCTATTCCATGGATCGTCGCAGTACCAGAAACTTCGGGTTTAATATTACCGTTGGCATCAAGAATAATCTCTCGCATGTACTCATCTTTTAAAGCTAACTCTAGAAACTCCTTTTGATTAAAGACTTCTCCTCCTAAGTCTATTTCAGTGGCATTCGGATCAACCGAATTTAAAAAGCTTGTTGTTGAAATAGTACCGACTTTAGCAGCAGTTCCATTTTTAACAGCTGTATTAATATTAAATGGATTAGCTTTACCCTGTGGCATTATATGTATCCAACCAGCAGAGACAGAGAATCTTTTAAATTCCTGCGCATAACTCATGCTTGTGATTACAGATAATGAACTCAATATTGCTATTTTTATTACTCTTTTTTTCATTTTTATTCCATCCTAGAAATATATTGCTGATTTTGCAATATATGTATGGAATATAGACAAGCTGCCGTTTTTATCAATCGGTATATTTTTTAAACAGAATTAATTTAGACAAACCCATCAATTTATCTCATTAATTACATGAAATAGTTATCTAATTTTTCTGACAGATGGTAACACTATGCAAATTTATAATTTAACGATTGGTAAAATAATTCAAAAGTAAAAATAGTCTAATTTTAATACTCGTCCGCTTTTCTGATTGAACCAATTAGATAGAAATGAGGCCGAAATTTAACTCCACGCCTCACCCCACAATAATAAAAAGTTATCGTCTTTCAAAAGAAAACTCCTAAAAATAGGAGTTTTCTTTTTTGTTTACTTTGAGCAGTTTTTATACAAATGATCTAGTTTTATTTAACACGCTCAATCTTAAAAACCTCAATATCGGTAGGCTTAACTCTATGTGTGTCCACCTCTCCCACAACACGGACTTTATCTCCGGCTTTTAGTTGTAAAGGTTTCCATAAGTCATCATCTATATCAATTACAATTGATCCAGTTGCATCTTTAAACTCAAAATGATCACCAGCAATATGCTTTACGATGGTGCCAGTTAACGTAACACCAGACTCATCAGCCAAGGTTTTTGCTTTAGACACCGTGACTACATTTTTTGTCGCTTCTTTTAATAAGGCAGCATCTGGTTTAGCCAATACCGCATTACTACCCAATAAAGCCAACCCAGTGAGTGTTGCTAAGAAT
Source organism: Acinetobacter sp. M5A5_2a (assembly GCF_053345265.1). Taxonomy (NCBI): domain Bacteria; kingdom Pseudomonadati; phylum Pseudomonadota; class Gammaproteobacteria; order Moraxellales; family Moraxellaceae; genus Acinetobacter; species Acinetobacter sp. M5A5_2a. Next base: position 300,410 of record NZ_JBKEZV010000008.1, read on the forward strand.
ATTTTTTTCATTACGATGACCTACTTTTAATGTTCTTAGTTATATAAACAAATTATTTTAAAGTTATAGATTTAGCTTTTGTGGTTTTTTGTATCTTATAAGAGAGTTTCTTTAATCATGTCATGTAAAAACACCAAATAATTTGCGGCAAAAATTTAAGAAGATTCCATAGGGTCTTCCAGAAACGCTAACAATTATAAGAATAGAACTGACAGCCGTAACTACCTGCACTAAAGTTACTCCATTAAAAGCAAGTATTAAAATATATAGTGGTATTTGGAACGTTAAATTAGCGAGTGTATCTAGCAAAAAGCTTTGTACAGCTGTTTTATGTTTTCCCCATATTTTTTTAAAAATCCAATCGCGATAAAACCCATATGGTCGACCAATCACTAGAGAAATAGGTATTGCGGTAGCACGTATTTTAAATGTTTGTTCAAGTGTAAGACCCGTAATTACAAGCTCAACAAAAGTACCTATGGCTAGCGAAAATAGAACCATCGCAAATGTATCTGCAAAGAATTTCTTTAAGTTTTCTCTTCCAACAAGCATTTTCTAGCCTATAGCTTTATCGTTAATTTACTTAAGAAAACGCTTTCCTTAAGTAAATTAAACTCAGCATTAAAATATCAATTAATGGTTAAGCAACAAGTTGTCCTAAATTCGATAAAATATTTATGGCTTCCGTTTCATCCTCTGTTTGCCCAACAATCATTCGGTCATATGAAATTCCACCAATCTCAATATAAATTTTCGGATGTGGAAGTTGAGGGATATAAACTTTTAGTGGTTGATAAAGAGCTAGAAGATAACCAAATGAATCATAAGGATAATGATCATTTTTTAATGTCTTCTTTATCACCATGTAAGTGTTCAAAATATCTAGAATAAAACCATATTCATTTTCAGAATGAAATTTAGCGTCCATACCCACCTCCTTGATTAATTAATATTTTTATAATCAAATTTAAAGGTTAAATTTCTGATCTGATGGCATTTGAACCAATTTACTTTAAATATAGAGTTATATTTAAAATGATTGGTGTTGGATTTAAATATATTTAAAACCTAGCATATTAGTCAACATATTTTGAACAGCGCCATTAAAAATAAATATTGTGAGTTACAAATCACACTTTAGAGTAAAAATAAAAAGATATAAAAAAGCCCATCTTACGACGGGCCTAAGCATTCATCTAGATTATGAATCTTTGTCCATTGAATGAGGAGTTGTCGTTTTATCTTGCTGTTTTGTATCGTTTTCACCTTGGCAAGCGCTCACACTTAAAGAAATAATCGCAGCCAAACCTAAGGTAGCCATAATTTTTGTCATACTTCGCCTCATGAATTGTTCAGATAGTGAGTTAATAAATACTTTTTATTAGTTTTACGATCAGCATAGGTTTCTAGGCTTTTTTGTAGAGTTAGCGCAAAAATGTAAAGCTCTTTAGTTTTACATTTAAATATCAACTTAAGATTTGACCATTAAACGTTAACTGAGTGTCTGAGCGTTTTAATGAGTAATTCGTATAAATGATCTACAGCCTTCGACTCTAACGATGACCTACTCCGATAAACCGCAGCCTCCATCGGCTCTAAAGGTCCGAGGCCATGATCTGCACCTAATATGGTTAAATGCTCAGGAGCGCTACACTGTGTGAACACGGCGATTGCTAAACCGCTTTCAACTGCTGCAATTTGGCCCGCTAAACTTGAACTGTTGTAGACCACACGATAACGGCGCCCTTGTAATGCTAAAGAATGAATAGCGCTCTTTTTGGCTTGGCTCGTACTTTCGTAAACTGCAATTGGAAGTGGGTCTTCTCGCCAAAGTTCAAACTGTGGAGACCCTACCCACACCATCGGTTCATGGAATAAGAGTGTTCCTTGACGAGTGTTGTCTCTCGATATTAATGCCAAATCTATATCACCACTTTCTACCCGCGGAATTAAAGATGTAGATTGCTCACAGATCAACTCGATTTCAACCCCTCCATAACGCGGTGCAAAACGCTTGAGTACGGGTGTTAAATATTTAGCAGCATAATCATCGGGTACTCCAAGGCGTATACGGCCCTTCAACTCATCTCCATGAAATGCCATTTGTGCTTCTGCATGTAAATCGAGAATACGGCGCGCATAACCTAAAAGTAGTTGTCCTTGAGAGGTTAATTCAATTTGTCGGTGCGTTCGTATTAAAAGTTGGCAATGTAGAGCTTCTTCTAGTTTTTTCAATTGCATACTAACAGCAGATTGTGAACGATAAAGCTCAGGTGCTGCATTTGACAATGAGCCAGTATCTACTACTGTGACAAAACACTTCAGCCAATCAATTTGTAGGTTTTTTAAAGTCATTACAATTTATCTATTCGATTTTCAAATAGTATATAAAAGAATTATGCGCTTTTCTTTACATATTCTCTCTCCCATACTGAAATCATAATAAGTTCAAAGCGATTTATTTGTCCTATTCACAATTTTAACCAAGATCAGTACATGATTAATGACTGAACAACACATTAATAACTGCATTTACTAACAATTTTATCACTTCGTATTTCTTAGGTATTACACACTAGGAGGAGGTTTTATGCGCCTAAATAAACAGATGCTTGCATCACAAAGTGCAACATCCGCTTTTGTTTTACTCTGGGGTAGTGCCGCAATTTTTACTCGATGGGGGTTAGATAATGCCTCGCCCATAGCATTATTAATTCTGCGTTTTTCAACTGCTTTGATTGTTCTGTTCGTACTTGCTCTTTTTAGAAAAAGACTTTTACCCAAACATGGAACTCGAAAACAAGTTTTGCTCACTGGGCTACTTATTATTGCAGGTTATTCAATTTGCTATTTTAAAGCCATGGCCCATGGAGTCACTCCTGGCTTAATGGCAACAATTATGGGAATACAGCCCATACTCACGCTTTGCCTTCTGGAAAAGAACTGGCAAAAAGAAAGACTGTTAGGATTATGCATCTCTTTAGCGGGGCTCATACTTTTAGTCTGGAAAAGCCTGACAATGTCTTTTATTGCTCCAATTGGTGTGCTGTTTGCCTTGGCTGCCCTCATCTGTATAACTTTTGGGGCTATCATGCAAAAGAACATTCAACAAGCTCCGACTGATGTCTTACCGCTACAATATGTAATCAGTCTTATCGTCTGCTTATTTATAGTTCCCTTTGAACATTTTGAAATAACGTGGAATTCACAACTGATTATTTCAGTCCTATTTCTTGGAATTTTAATTTCTGTAGTTGCTCAGCTTTTACTTTACCGACTTCTAAGTCAGGGCAATATTGTAAATGTGACAAGCCTGTTCTATCTGGTTCCTATCGTGACTGCACTTTTAGATTTTCTAATTTTAAAAAATAAGTTACCACTAGCAGGTTTAATTGGGATGATTGCAATTTTGCTAGGCTTAATGCTCGTATTTAAAAAGAAATAATTCTCAAAGATTTTAGGGTAAACCCTCGATTGAGGGTCTTATTTTTAAATACAAACTTAGACCAATTTTTTCCAGTTAGTGCCGATTTGAGCTAATGCGGGTAATTCATCACTATTAAAAACATTAAAATTTTGGTCAATCGCAAATCGGTAGATAGGTATAGAATCAGCTTCAGTTTTCTTAAAGAAACTGAAGTTTTCAATAAGATGATAATTGCCAGCTTCTGTAGATTTTATTGCTGTTCCTGACGGTATATGAATATAACTTTCACACACTACTTCAACGTTCTTTCCATCAAGATCCTGATATGAAAATTTCATACTTCAATCCTTTTTAAATTTTTATGATTGAGAAAAACTTAACATGCTATTTGATTCGATTATGGAAACTTTTTTCAACTAATTGTTTAAGTGTGTATATTTGGTTAAAACTAGAATATTTTTTAAAGATAAAAAAGCTAATCAAATATTAAGCACCTTTCAAACACTTTAGTTAAGTCTATTGAAAGACTATATGAATAATTAAGAAGTTATCAAATAACTGTCATAAGTTTTCTTCTTTCTTGCTTCAATTTCAGATATACTGCACTTAGTATGAGATGAGCCTTATATAGTTCATTGCTAGATCAATGAACGACTAAGCCCTTCGCTTTCGAGCAAGGGCTTTTTTAATGCCTATAATTTGGGAAAATTATGCCTATATGAACTGTTCGGTCGACCATTGGTTTGCCTTTATAGAGCAGGTCTGTTAGATTGGTCTTGTTCATCAACTCCTATTGTCGATGAATACTGAAGCCTGATTCGTAGCATCAGGCTTTTTTACGCCTAAAACTTGTATAAATGATCCTGTCAAAATGATGACATACGATCTCGGCGCAAGCTGAAACAAAGTAAATAAAACTATAAAATAAACTGCACTATCTTACTTTTAGCCAAGAGCCAACTTCTTTTAGCATCTCAACTAAACCGTTTAATTTCTTACCATCTTCAGTCAATGAGTACTCAACTTTAACAGGAACTTCCGCAAAAACTTCCCTGTTAATAAAACCTTCTTCTTCAAGAAAACGTAACTCCAAAGTTAACATTCTTTGAGAAATATTAGGAATTGCTCGTCTTAACTCATTAAAACGCATAGGTCTTTCGATGAGAAATGAAATAATTAATATTCTCCAGCGACCACCCAATACTGTCATTGCTTCTTCTACAGAACAGCCAGAAATATTATCTTTCATTGTCTAATTAGGTATAAAAAATATACCTATATAACAAAATAGTGCCTAATTTACAATCTATACCTAGTGATGAATAATAGTTTTTTATCACCAAATGACTGGCCTATATGATGGAATATAAAGAAGTTGCTAAAAAAACGATTAATCATTTGTACTCAGCACACGCATCTATACGAACCTCCGGCATTGATCCTCAAATAGTTGCTTTAGCTGAGTTGTATGTGTCACAAATCAACGGCTGTGCTTACTGCTGCGCTTCTCATGCTCAAGAATTAAGAGATATGGGAGTAAGCCAAGAAGTCATTGATAAAATTCCGGGCTATAAACACTCAAATGTCTTTTCAAATAAGCAGCTTCTTGCTCTTGAACTTGCGGAGGCAGTCACTTTTTTATCTGAAAAAATTGAAACTGTAAAAGCTCATTTAGCTGAATATTTTAGTGAAAGAGAGATTGTAGAGTTAACGACTAGCATTTCGCTTATGGGAGCATTAAACCGGCTCAGAATCACTTTAGGTGATAAAAGTTAATTTATTCAGCTGCTATATGAAAAAGCCCTGACCATTCGAGGCTTTTTCATGACTTTTTAACCAAGTGTAATAAGAAATTGAGACAACTACTTTAATGATAAAAACAATTTCTTTTCCATTGCACGGCGATTAACCAGCCCTTTCAAACGCTTACCGCCTGCATTTACCCAGACATCAAACTGGTTTGCTGCTTCTTTGTAATCACCTGAATTTAACTTTTTGAGTAAGGTCGAATGTTTAAAGGCACCTACCCCAATGTTATACGTTAGAGAGACTAGTGCATCAAATTGATTCTGTTTTAAAGGCACTTTTACAGAACTATTTACTGCACGCTCAAATATCTTTAAATCGTGCTGCATATAGGTTTTAGCTTGTTCAAGAGAGCATCGGTCTCCTTCACTTACACGCTTACCATTAGGATATCTCGTCGTGCCATATCCAATAGTCCAGACGCCTGTACCGTCATCATATGCACTGAGTTTTAACCCCTCAAAATTACAGATTTGGTTTACACCATCCACACTAAGAGACATCTCATCAACAGCAATACCTGTCAATTCATCGCCATGATCAGTTGCCGTAGCAATGAGGTGATCCTCTGTTGCATCTTGCTGAGGCTTGGCAGTAAAAATTTTGCGGAGATAATCCAATATTTTTTGCATTTAATGCCCTACTATTTACTTTTTCTCTGTAACCCAAAGCGTAATATATCCTTGAACTACAGGCTGTCCATCCGCTCTATAAGCATTAATTTTTATTTGCATATCTCCCACCTTCCATTTCTCATCAATTGTTGCCACTAACTTAATATCAGAATCTGCCTTAGCGACATAATTTACGCTCATGCCTTTAGGTAGCCATCTTAAATGTTGAGGCACAGATGCTTCAGCTAACACACCCATGACAAATTCCAGCCCATTACATATCGCAATAACGTGTACCGTCCCGATATGATTTTCGATTGACTTATTTTTTTTGATCGAGGCTTCACACACATCTACATCTAATTTTTGGATAATTGGATTTACAGTCTGAAAATATGGAGCAACTCGACTAACGACTTTTGACAATAGCGTTAATCCGCCTGGTACATTTTTCAAAGTCCTAAAAGCAATCAAAACATCATTGACAGGTGGAACTGCTTTATTTTTGATTTTGTTGGTAAATGTAGAAATATAATTACTCATAGTTTTACTTCAATTCGAGAATAAATCATTCAATAAATATATATGTACACATCTCTACACTCATTGCTTAGGTATCAATTTCTTGAGTCATTAATGATAATGATTGAATAACCTCTAGCATATCGTACTGTTCAGATAAAAAAATCAAACCTATTAAAAATGCCCAATATTGGATTGGGCTTTGAGTTATTGTTCGATTTCGATCGGATCCCCATCTTCAGGGCGAATGTGTCGCTCACCATCATCTGCGGGATCTACACTTGAGCCATCTTTTGTAATGCTGTTATATAACTCATCCTCTTTTTTATCATCGATAAATTCTTCATCGGCAAAATCGAGAGGCTCTTCATCATCGTCAAAATTTAAGGGTTTTTCTTCATCAATCATGAGATTCATCCTTTACTTAACTTGTGTCATTCCATGCTTAAATAATTAACGGATACATTCAACACCAAACAATCACCATTTGTGTAACTGACACTTTAAGATACATTTACCCCCTAAAAAGCGGTTAATAAGCTCTTACGAATTAGTTTTTATTATTTTCAAGATGGTTCAAAATACTACTAATTTTTAAAAGTAAGTAACCGAACAGTAGTCCATTAAATATAATGAAGAGACCCACTGTAATCATTTCTTTAGACCAGATTTGAATAATATCTAGATTATCATTTCTTGTTTCAACTTGCCCATATGACAAAATAAAGGCAATTCCTGCAACAATTCCAAATAAAATTACGCTCCACGCTACAACTGAAGTTGCCTTACTTTCTTTAACAGATTTCTTTGCTTCATTCATACTTTGTCTTTGAACATATTTATGGATTCACATATTTTTTATAATAATTTAATACCCTTTTAAAGTTTTGTTTATGTTATGTTTTGATAGCAATGTAACTAATTTATATACTTTGTTTACCAATAAATAAAATGTCTTATTTGTTCTCTAGAATAAAATATTTCTTTTTTTATTTTAAAGAAAACCTTCATAGCAATTAAACTAACTATTTTAGATTTTTCATGAAACTAGAGAGCAAATTTAATATACCTTAACAATTTTAAATTCGCCCCTAATGATTAAGAAGAACTCATTTATTTCGCCTGAAATTTCATATTGAATTTTCTTGCTTGTTTTCTTACTTCTGGGTTGGAAGGCAAAGCAAATGGACTTGCACGCCAGATCGCTTTTTCAATACTTGTTTTAAATTTTTGTTCTTCTTTATCTAAAAAGATGATTTGCTCGATTTCCCCGCTATCACTTAAAAATACTTTAACGCTTGCACTCATCCCTGTAGAAGACTCTGGAACATCCCATATTTTATAAATTTTCTTTTGATATTGTTTTTTATATTTATCAGCCTCAGAAGTGATTTTATTATCAGTCACTTGAACAGGAGTGGCTTGTTTATGACCAATAGTACACCCAACCAATAAAAATAAGGAAGCAATAATAGTGAAGTTTTTCATTTTAAATACCTTTTCAATAACTAAAATTTAACAGTTTAAAATTTAAAAAACCACCCGAAGGCGATATTAATCATTAATTATTCCTCGTCAGCAAAGGTGGTAAGCTCCCCTTATTCCACCTTTGTTTAAATTAATTTTTTATTTTTCTTTAAAAAGGGACTTCATAACGGATATTCATGTTTGAATTTTCTGGAATATTATAGATATCTTGATCGGTAAAAATTCCGTGTTCAGGTGCTTTAAAACTATTAAAGGCTTTATTTTCTGGAACAATTAGAGGTTTATTTAAGTAATTTTCTTGAGAATTATATGTAGATGAAGCACAGCCAATCAGCCCAAAACCCAATAAAGATATAACTAAAAACGTCTTCATAAATTTCGCCCACTGTTATAAAAACCACGCAATTTAACAAATTGAATCACCATTGTCACACCAACACTGTTTAGCTCAACTTAACAACAAATTTATAAATAAGTATTTTAAAAAATTAGAATCTGTTACGGGACAAATATTAAAATTAGATAATGGACAAACACTCTAAAGTTAAGAATTTTAGATTTTATTTTATATAAAATTCTTTGTGTGAAGCTTTCAATAGAACTTCACACAAATCTGTCGATTCACCCTATTATTGACCAGATGATCAAATCCATTCAAAATTTAATCTTCAAAAAATCAACTTTAATGTTACAATACAGTGATTTACTCAATTTCAATTGGACTTCAAAAGAAATGAATAGATTGTTATTAACTTTTTTATTTTTAAATATTAGTCTTTTTTCTCCCGTAGCTTTTTCTGAAACAAACACATTTCAAATGAAACAAGAATATAATCACCCTAACTTTAATCAGCATAAGAGCATGCTTGCGGTAAACGCGAGTTCTCAAGACCATAAATTTAATGGGCAACCAAAAGAGTTTTCAAATTCTAACACTCCTCCTCATAATGTAGATTTTTTTGAAATTGCAAAACAATATCAAGAAAAGGAGGCTAAGCCGTCCTACTCTACTGATGAAACAGTAAATATGAGTGATCATGAGCGTAGTCTTTACTACATTAGAAATCATGATAATGTGAATATTCAAAGAGAAATTCATGGTCAGCAGTTTAAATCGCTCAAACAACAGCGAGATAAAGGCGTCATTTCCAACGATGTATATAAAGAAAAGGTCTACAAAATCTTAAGCCAACCTTCTTTTAAATAAGTTAAAAGCCCTCGCTAGAGGGCTTTTTGAATATTACTTTGCGGCTTGTGGGGTATTTCTAAAACTAATCGCCATACGGTTATATGCATTCATCAAACTAATAGCTATCGTTAAATCAACCAGTTCTTTTTCATCAAATACAGAATGGGCAAGTTGATAAACATCATCAGGTACTCCGGTTGTAGAGACTTTAGTTACTGACTCAGCCCAAGCTAAAGCAGCTCTCTCCCTTTCATTAAATAGATGACCACCTTCTTGCCAAGCCTGAACTAAAGCTAGTTTTTCAATTGCTACGCCTTTCTTGATTAAATCTCTCGTATGCATGTCCAAACAATATGCACAGTTATTAATTTGCGATATGCGTAGATAAACCAATTCAACTAGCTCTGCTGCCAAACCACTTTGCATTACGTAGCTATAGACACCACCTAGAGCTTTAACACCTGCTGGAGCGACCTGATTATAATCAATACGTTGAACCATAATAGACACCTGTTTACTTTCAATTATTTTACTGGGGTAACTAACCCTTTATCGTCAGTATCTACAACAAATACTGCCAATAGCTTTGCTGGTTTAGTCTTACTTACATTGCGACTAATAGAATGAACTGCTCCTGGCTCTTCAAACCAACTCTGACCTGCCTGATAGATTTTTGGCTTCTCATTATTCACTTTAGACTCAATGCTACCCTCAACCACATAGGCATATATAAAAGATGATTTCGCATGAGTATGAGGAATAGAAGCGCCACCAGGCGGATAATCCACCTCTAAAGCGATAAGAGACTTGCCCGGTATATTAGAAATTGCATGTTGAAAATTAGGCGTAACTTTTTCCACTGGCTCATGTGCCATAGACGGTGTAATACTCGCAAGCATTAGACCTATCCCTAAAAAGAATCTGCTTTTGATTATTTTCATTTCAAATTAAATCTACATAAAGATAGGAAGTTGTTTTTATTTTATAGATCCGTAGTATAAATTCATGAACCAAAAATGCATTAAAAGGCTGTACCACGAATGTCCCAGCGGCTCAAAATTAATTTAGATCGCAAATTAAAGATTCCGTTAGCCGAACAAATACGCCTTGGGATTGAACAAGCCATTATTTCTGGAACGCTACAACTAGGTGATCGTCTACCCTCATGGATCGATTTAGCCAGTCAACTTGGTGTTTCTAGAGGTACCGTAAAAGTTGCATACGAAAGACTTTCCGATGGTCAATTTATCATTGCGTCCAGATCACAAGGTACACGTGTTGCCTACCAAGCAGCTAAGCCACCCTCTATTCAAGATGACTATAAAAATAGTTCGTTTACACAGATGTATTTAGATATGACAACTGTGCAGGGCATTTTTCAATTAGGCGTCCCCTCAAAAGAAATCTTTCCAGCAAAGTTATTTTCAAAAATCAGATCAAAATCTGTTCGCAATGAATCTAGTGGGTGGCCTAGCTATCCAGACGCTCGGGGTGAACATGGTCTTCGTCGAGAAATTGCTGCTTATTTAGCTCTATCAAGGGGCATTCAATGTATTCCTGACCAAGTATTTATCACTTCTGGTTTCTCTGGTGGGCTGGGCCTTACATTACATGTTTTAGGATTAGGAGGAAAAAAGGCATGGGTTGAAGATCCCGGTTTCCCTTTCTCTAAACATGCACTTAAAGTTGGAAGACTGGAAATATGTCCAATTCCCGTTGATAAAGATGGGATAGATGTAGAGTTCGCAATGAAAAATGTACCAGATGCCTCCCTTGCATTAGTCACACCGGGACAGCAAGCACCTTTAGGAATGTCACTTTCTTTGACCAGACGATTAAAGTTACTTGATTGGGCTAACCAGAACGGAAGCTGGATTATTGAAGATGATTATTTAGGAGAATTACAATTAGATGGCCGAGCAGCACCCGCTTTATTTTCATTAGATACTACTGGAAGAGTTATTCACTTAGGAAGCTTTAGCAAAACTATCAGTCCCAAATTACGGATTGGATTTGCGGTTGTACCTTTTCACATGATTAATCACTTTGCAGAAACGACAGCAACTTTAGTACCCGCTCCATCTCCATCTTTACAACTTTCAATTCAAGAGTTTATGCATGAAGGTCATTTTTTAAGACATTTAAGACGAACAAAAAGAACTTATAGTGCTCAGCGTGATGAATTAATTAAGTGTTTAAAACGATTTAATCTGCAAACCTATACTGCTGGCTTATCCGTACTCATTAATTTACCACCCTCATTATCCGATCAAAAAATTGTGAATGAAGCATTAGCTTTCAATCTGGCTCCCTCTCCATTATCACTTTGGTACCAAGACCCTAAAAATGCTGTTTCAGGTTTAATGTTAGGTGTTGCAACCTCACCTTTATCAAAAGTAAATCAGTCATGTGAACAGTTAGTGCAAATCATCGAACAAAATAAAGTTCAGTCATGAAAGAATTTAAAGTTTGGTTGTACAGTAAATACGACTTTTCACACTACTTTTTATTCGTACTCTAATATTATTAATTTCATAACTTTCTTTGGAAAAAATTGGCTTCTAACTTTTAATATTTAAATCAAGTATTTTTACTTTTTACCATAATACTTTTTATACCAAATGGTTTACAATTAAGACTAATATCATTGGTTTTCAAATAGATTTTTTTACCCACTACTAAAAAATCCTTAGTAATCAATTTAAATATAAATAAGCCATTAGCAGAGGAACTAAATGGATTATCACCAAGAGTTAATTGAAAATGGTTTATCAGCTACGCCTTCGCGAGTTGCTATTTTCCGTTTTTTACATGAGAACGATAAGGGAATAACCGCAGAAGAAATATATCTGTTATCCCAAAAGAAAAACCTAAAAATTAGTCTAGCCACTACATATCGTACTTTAGCTGAGCTTGAACATAGAAAATTAATTAAAAGAGTTGTTTTGGGTAAAAGTAATAGAGGAATTTATAGACCAGCCTCTAATAAAATTAGTTTAAATCTTATTAATACTCAAACTGGGAAATCTCATCCTTTCGAATATGATGAAAAAGTAGAAGAACTATTAGAATGTTTATTGAAAAAAATTGATGAAAAAGCATTAAATATTGAAGTAAATATCTATAAGTAGCGTATTAAATAATTTACGCTACTTAATTACTTTTGTTGTTATTTAAACCTCAGCCCACTTACGAATTAAGTTGTGATAAGTATTTGTTAAGTTCAAGACTTCTTTGTGATCATCACCCAGTTGCATACGTAAGTTCTGAATAGTTTGATCTAGGTTAAATAACATATGTCGCTCTGCATCATCACGAATCATGCTCTGTACCCAAAAAAAAGATGCTATACGACAGCCTGAAGTAATAGCTGTCACTTCATGTAGACTGGTAGATGGATACAAAATCATATCACCAGCAGGCAATTTAATTTCGTGGTATCCATACGTATCTTCAACTACCAGTTCTCCCCCCTCATACTCTTCTGGCTCACTTAAAAAAACTGTACAAGACAAGTCTGTTCTTAAACGCTGATTACTACCACGTATGAGACGTATTGAATTATCTACATGAAAACCAAAAGATTCATGATTTTCATAGCGATTGAATAAAGGCGGTATGATATTTAGTGGAATTGCAGCAGATAGAAATAATGGATGTTTACCTAAAGCATCAAGGATGATATTACTCAGTTGATGGGTTAAAGGATGATCTTCAGGCAATTGTTGATTATGTTTTACTGTAGCTGAAAGTGTACCAGCAGTGACTTTTCCATTAACCCATTCTACTTTGGCCATTTCTTGACGGAAAAACTGGACTTGTTCTTTACTAAGTACATTAGGAATATGGTGAATCACGGCGATACCTTTAAAATAGCTTTAATTAATAAAATAGCCTCAAATTGAGGCTATTTTAGATTACTTTTTTAGACTAATAAATTTTTAAACTTATTAGTATTTGAAGTTAACTGATAATACTGCACTACGTCCTTCTGCTTCAGTTGCATAGTGTGAAGCATACGCTTTAGTAAAGTAACGCTTATCAGAAAGGTTATTTAAGTTAAGTTGCAAATTAACATTCTTGTTAACGTCATAACGAGCCATTGCATCATATCGAACATATGATGGAACCCATTTTGTATTAGCTGCATCACCATATACTTTGTCAGCATAGAAAGCGCCAGCACCAACAGTAACTTGTGGCAATACTTTATATGTAGTCCATAAAGTTGCTGAGTTTTTAGGTACGTTTGGAAGTTGCTTGCCTTTAGCTGCATTTTCAGGAGTACATACACCAGCACGGCTACAACTTGGCCCTGGATCAGTATTTTCACTATCTAAGTAGGTGTAACCTGCGCTCATAGCCCATTTATCAGTGATATTACCATTTGCTGAAAGTTCAATACCGTCAACTTTACTATCACCGCCATTCGTATAAGTACTTGAGTCTACTTGAATACGTGTATTTTGTTTCTCTGTACGGAAAATGGCAGCAGTCAAATTAAGTTTTTCGTTTAAAACATTCCACTTCGTACCAAGTTCAATAGTTTGGCTTTCTTCTGGTTTAAGGTCCATATAAGCTTGACCAATTGACTCAGAACCGTCACCACCATCTACACCTACAGGGTTCGCAGATGTTGCATAACTCGCATAGATACTACCGTTTTCGGTAGGCTTAAAGGTGATGCCAGCATTGTAAGTAACAAAATCTTTATTACTTTCAATTTTTGCTCCAGTCGCATTTGTTACTTGCTCTGTATCAAACTTATCCCAACGAACACCTAGATCCAATAGCCATTGAGGATTAAATTCAATATTATCTAATAGGTAAACCCCAGTAGTTTTAGTTGTAGTTGTAGTTGTTGCTTTATTTGCGATACGGTCCCCTAACCACACATCTTTAGAATTAGGGTTAGTTAATGAAGTACACCAAGCATCGTTTATAGCACAATCACTATTAAAACCACCTGTTGTAGAACCCGCATACCCTGGGTATGTAGTTGAATAACTACCTTTATCTGACTCTTGATCACTATATTCTGCGCCAGCATTGAAACTATGCTTGATAGCTCCAGTATTAAACTTACCTCTTAAAGATAACTGATCGGTAAAAATATCAGTGTCTGTAATTCGAGAGTTAATACGACGCCAAACTTTGCCGTTTGCTACATTACCTTTTGAATCATCTGGTTGAGTCCAAAGGTAATCATTTTTTGATTTGCTGTAGAGTAAGGTGTTACTAAGCGTAAGATTTTCATTTAAATCATGTTCTACTTTAAAAGTACCAATATGATTTTCTTGTTTTTGGAAATCACGGCCTTTTAAACCATAGTAAATACCTTGTTTAACATCAACAGGTTTACCAACAGTAGCCTTCTTAGTCGTATCGTAATTATATGGAACACCTGAATCCGGAGTATCATCAGATCTTAAGTAGTAATAACTTAAAGTTGCACGTGTTGGCGTATCCAATCCAAATGTAATGCTAGGCGCGATACCTACACGCTTGTATTCAGCACCATCACTTTGACCAGCTTTTTCATTTTTGTGCCCCATTAGGACAACGCGAGCAGCCGTACCATTACCAAAGTCTTTATTACCATCTAAGGTGATACGTTGGTAGTTATCAGTACCTGCTTGAACAGAACCCTCTAAAGAGTCACCTTTTTTAGCCACTTTAGAAATCATGTTGATGCTACCACCAACAGAACCTGCACCACCCATAGAAGAAGCAGAACCTTTCGTCACTTCAACTTGCTCAATAGAAAACATTTCACGGTTTTGTGATGATGAGTTACGAATACCATCAACATACATTGAACTTTCTGAGTTGTAACCACGAATAAACGGGCGATCTCCATTCGGGTTACCGCCTTCACCTGCACCTAAGGTAATGCCTGGTACAGTACGAAGTGCATCACTCAATGTATTTACTTTCGTATCTTCAATAAGTTGTTTTGAAATTACTGAAACTGATTTTGGAGTATTTAACAGAGGTGCTACGAATTTAGAATTAGCAGATTGATCAACTTTAAGGCTCTGTACAACTTCTGCGTCTGCTTGAACATGAATTAATGGAAGTGGTACAGAATTTTCCTGAGCAGCCATTGCTGTTGTAGCTACAATTGATAATGAAGAGGCTATTGCTGATTTAGCAATCTTCTTGCGAGACTTAATAAATTCCATATGTATTTTGTGTGTTCATGTAAATATTAGCGCGAATAATAATGATTATTGATTAATAAAACAATAATTTAATATAAAAATCCTATAACAAATATTCAATAAAAATTAATAATTCTTTGATTTCCATTAAAAATATTTATTAAATTATTTTCCTTTTCACACAAATAGCGTTTAAACTCAACTTATTACTGTTTTATCAATACCAAGATGACAACAATCCACTTCTGAGTACCCTAATACTTTTATACTTATAGTGTCTTTAAACAGAAGTTGTACATTGCTCTACATAAGAAAACAGCATTCTATTAACGTTCATTGTCTAGCTAAAACTTTATTGTTTATACCTAAATTATAGTCAGCACTTTGAAATTACTATCAAATCTAATTCTTTAGAAATTGTTTAAAACTCTGAGAAAAAACATAAACCCTTTTATAAAATTTTGTTACTTTTTCGCTATAATGATTATAATTATCGTTTAGAATTTCGATACATAAACATGGAACGGTAGGCTATCGCTACTTAAAAGAAGAAAGCTCTGAGTTTGCCGGACGTACTGCATCTTATGCAGCAGATTCATCAGCTCCAGATTTTGCTCCACGTAGTAGTAGCGAAGGTGGCACCAAAGCGCATGCGGTATATATCGACAACCGTATGGAACTGGGTCGTTGGACGATTACACCAGGCGTTCGTTTCGAATCAATTGAAACCCATAATAACTTCACAGGTTATAACAAAGGACAACCTAATACTGTTTATCCAAAATTGATTCAGACGAATTTTTGCCAAGTTTATCTGTGATGTACTCGGCAAATGAAAATTGGAATATATTTGCAAACGCTGGTGTATCTTTTGGTCCACAGCAATACAGCCAATTAGCACGTCTTGAAGGAACAACCGCAACGGCTACAACCGAAGGTTTACATCCAGAGAAGTCTAATAACTATGAAATTGGAACCAAATATTTAGGTAACGGTTTAAATGCCGAATTTACCGTGTTCTATCTAGACTTTGATAAAGAGCTTTCATTAGTACGTGATGCTGGCAATAACGGAATCTGGACAGATTTAGGTGCAACCAGCCATAAGGGTGTCGAAACAGGTATTAGCTATGATTTTGGTCAATTAACAGATACGTTAGAAGGCTTAAAAGTATATGGAAACTATACTTTTACCAAAGCAGTAGCTGAAGCAGGTCAATTTAAAGATAAAGACCTACCGTTTTACTCGCGTCATGTTGGTAACGTCGGTCTAGGTTATACACTTGATAAATGGGCTTTAAATGCTGATATGTTTGCGCAGTCTAAGCAGCATTCCCCAGATCTGCCAGATAGTAATGTCTATCAAACAGAAGAAACTGCTGATGGTAAATATGGAGATATTTCAGGTTATACCACTTTTGCGGTCCGTACCTCTTATGACTTAAGTTCACAAGTTAAAGGTTTAAAAATCGCTGGTGGCATTAAGAACGTCTTTGATAAGCAATATTTTACCCGCTCAACTGACTCTACAGGTGGTAAGTATGTAGGGCAACCACGTACTTTCTATCTACAAACATCTTTTGACTTTTAAAGCTAAATCAAATTGAACAAAAAGCCCTCTTCTGAGGGCTTTTCTAAAGGCATTAAACACTCGAGTATTAATCAACCTAAACGAGCATCGACATAAAATATTCTAATAACTTATCTCTTTCATCGATCTTATTTGCACTTAAAAGCTGAACCATCGCGCCATCAATCACAAATAAAAACATGTAAGCATCTTCAACTGTGGCTGTAACTTTTACGGTTAAAAGTAGCTTATAAATTTCGTTAATGAACCAATTTCGGTAGTCAATGACGAGTTTATAGGCTGCTGGATAAAGCTTTTCAATTTCAAAAATCGCTTTAAATGGCAACCGATAAAAGCCATCTAAGTTCGCATGTAAGAAGTAGATTTTCTTTAACTTATCGAAAACCATAAGTTCTTGGTACGAATGAATAATAGAAAACACCTCATGTTTTAATGCATCTTTTTGAAAAGTCAGCGACATCTCAACAAGTTTTTCTTTAGAGTGAAAGTAATTATAAAAGGTGGCTTTTGGAATTTTGGCTTCACTAATAATTCGGTCGATACCAATGTAAAACCCATGTTGATTAAATAAATCTTTTGCCGCGTGGAGCACTTGTAGTGCTCTAAATAAAGCTTCTAAATTTGGCATAGATATACCGTTTAAAATAATTTTTTGTTGTATATAAAAGAGATAGAAATGCCGTCACTCTTAAAATGAGCGCTAAAAACAGGCATGTGAAAACGACACAAAAGTGGTGTGTTCGCCTATCTCAGGTTTTATTGTTGCTATGATTTTTTAGTCGTAATGATCTAAAGGTGTAGAAAACCTAGAGTCGATTAAACCGTTTTAAAAACTGTTTAAATGGTATGAATAGAGAGAATTTGGCAAAGGCCAAGAAATAAGAAGAATTAGTACGCATAGCGGACTCCTAGATGAAATAGAAGTTCTACCAGATCACTGCTAAATGATTATGGTGGCAGAACGAAGAAGGGTTAGCAGACCAGTCATCTAGGAACCGGCACGCCCGAAGGCGTCCCTCCTCCGTCCTACCGCTACGAAGGGAGACGAACGAGTTCGACACCAAAAAATTGCTTTTTTGATGTCCTAGATGAAAACGGTCTGCTAAAACCGACTGGCAATGTGGCCAGCAGGCAAAGAATAATCGTAGAGGTTTTGAGTGTCAATGTGATATTGACTAGAAAATGGTTAAATAATTATTGTTTTTCATTAGATTAGAGTATTAAATTACTTAGTTAAAAACTCATTATTAGCTCATCTTTAGTTAATATGAACCACTACTTAATAATATATTTTATCAACTACTTTAAAATAAGGATAATTATGTTAGACCTAGACGAAATGAATGGGAATTTTTTTAATTTTGATCATGTAGATACATTCAAGCTAGAACATGATCCTATAATGAATTGCTACAACCTTGTTTTGATTCTATCTAAGGATTTACATGATCCTTCATCCCCTAAATTTAATGTATGCTTTAACCATATTTCAGATTTAAGTCTGAATGATAGTTTTAGAAATAATTCTCAACAATTCCCTTCTTTAATTATCGAAAAGCACAAAAATCAGTGGGATAATGTTAATTATGAAATCAGACAAGTGGAAGATGAAGACTTAAGTTTCAAATGCAAGAGTTTTAATGCTTTCTTAAGTTAATATTTTGATATTTAATACCTTATCCGATCTCTAAAGAGTCCTGTTTAGTCACTCTTAATGAAACAGTACTCTTTAGTCTATCAAAACTCCTATTCAGAAAAGTTTGATGTATAGAAACAATGTAGGGTTGCTCAGCCCAAAATATTGCTTGAATAATCAGTTTCTAATGAACCTTATGAAATTCATTCTTTTAATTTAATTTTATTTAGTGCCACACATAAAGCTTTCTTATCGGCTTCTTTAAGTTGAGGATGCTGTACAGACCACATGTAGCCACAGCTATGAGGTGCTTTGTTATTATTTTTCTTAAGTTCATAGGCAATATTTTTTAAAAGCTCCGTGTTTAGCGTACTAATTTTTAAACGTACTTCTGCTAAATCTTGGGGCTTCCTATTGGTTTCCGGACTCGATAACCAGTCTGCTCGATATCGGTACTGAATTGCCTTAGCAACATTCATTTGAGTCACGATAAATGGCTTCACTGTTTCGCTATTTAAACCAAAAGATTCAGCTTCGGAAACAGATTGATCGAGAACTTTCTTTTCTTGAGTTAAATCTTCAATCGGCAAATGCTGCTCTGCTTTATAACCCGCTACATCCTTCATATAAGATAAGCGCTCGTTAATTAAACGGGCAGTTTGATCATATTGATATGCTTGCGCTAATGAAGAAAAGCACATGAAAACTGCCAACGTACAAACCGCCTTAACAGCTTGCTGAACACGCTTAATTTTTGCCATGTAATACCTATCGAAATTATTGTTTTGTCATCATTCCAGATCAGTACTGTATTTTAACAACATGCAAAAGTAAAATTTCAAGATAGGCTAAGTTCTTGGCTCCATGCCGAATCAGGCTGCTGATAGATGTGTTGGCACACTTGCTTTACAGATGAAATAAAGTACTGGTTTTGTCCATCCCATTTCTCAACCATACAATAGGTGATATGAATGCCTTTAGGTTGAAACTCTCTTGCCAATGACTGGGCTAAAGCACGAACGCCCGCAAACATGCTTTGGCTTAATACATCATAATGAGTCGAGTTGCTAAATGGCGCTCCAAGAAAAATAACTGTGCCCCGCTGTTGTTTTAGCATGGGCTTAATCACAGCTTGCGCTACACTCACAGCACTTAAACCTGTGGTCTGCCAACGGTGCTCAATCTCTTCTAAAGATAAAGTCTCAATATTTGGCGAAGATGAAAAGTTCGGCTGAAACACACACAGTTCAATTGTATGTCTGTGACTGGAAATATAACTCAACAAGCTTTTTAAATGATCAGCATTCACCAAATTCAAATGAACTGCTGTTACGCCATCATTTATAGAATGGGCTTGCATATTCTGCACGGCTAAATCATGCACAACTTGATAAAGATGTAAGGAAAATTGTGCGTTTTTATCTAGAATTACAAAGTCACGCTCAATCAGTTGTAAATCATGACCAGCAACGACAACACAACCCTGCTTTTTTTGAAATCTTAGAAATATTTTTTTTAGCATTTTAGTCTCTCAAAATTTTTCTTGATAAGGGCGTAAATCCAACTCATGTGTCCAAAGCTCAGGTGTTTGTTGGTAAAGCATCCAATAGTTTTCTGCAATTGCGTCAATATTGAGTCCACCCGTTCCACGCGTAAGACGGGCTAAACGCCCTAGGCCAAATAATGCTTTATTCACTCTATCGCCATCGACCATTCCATCAATAATCACATGGGCAATATGTATGCCTTGTGATTTATAGATTTGAGCTAAATTTAGTGCATACGCTCGTAAGGCAGACTTACCCATCGTAAAAGCTGCAAAAAAAGGTTTCCCGCGCAAAGAAGCACTCGCCCCAGTAAAAATAAGCGTACCGTGGTTTTGATCTTTAAAGATTTTTAGACAGCTTTGAGAAACTAAATACGCCGATAGAAAAGTGGATTGCCACATTTGAGTAAAAAACGATAGCGGACTGCGTAAAAAAATTGAGGGAATATTCCCTCCTACATTGTGAATTACAGCAGTAATGCGCTCATTTTGACTAGTAATTGTGTCAAACAAGGCTTGTACTTGCTTTACATCTTCTGCATCTAAACGAAATGCAACAGCGTCACCGCCTTTCGAATGGATTTCGGCAGCCACTGCTTCAATTTTTTGGAAAGTACGCCCAGCGACATAAACTTTTAAGCCTTCTTTTGCAAAACGATGGCACACGGCTGCACCAATACCTTGTGATGCCCCAACGCCAATAACAACTACACAATCTAATATTTTATCTGGTGTTGCTAATGCCATAATCGTTTCACCCTGTTTGTTTTTTATACCATAATGCAATAGACGGACGATCCAAAATTTCTTTACGAAACTTTTTGCTTGTGCGAATCACTTCACCTAGTTGAGCGACAACAGCAATGTCTGCAATTGTCTGAGAGTCTCCAACCAACCACTCACTTTGTGATAAGACTTGTTCAATGCGGCCTAAGTGTCTTCTAAACTCTTCTTCAACATGCTCAGCTTTCATTCGGCCAAGGCCCTGAAAGAAAAGCTGTGTTTTCAATTCGGCTAAAATAAATCCTTTTACCATTGGCTTTTCATAAGATGGGCGGCCAATACTACTAATACGAATTGCTTCATCTAGGGCTTCTGGATCATTTACTCGTAAATAGACTTCATAAAAATAGAGAGACTCATCTGCCCAGTCTTCCCATAACTCTGCAAGTGCCTTTTGATTTGGATCTTCTGGATAGAGCCGAGGCGTATCTGGATAAGTTTCATCCAGATAACGAGCAATTCGAGTACTATCTTGAATACGCTGACCATTGTGGTCAATTACAGGTACTTTGCCCACTTTACTCAATAAAGGAACTTTTGCTCCCAAAATGCCGTTATAGTTAACTGTTTCAAATGAAATTCCTTTAAATTTCAAAATTCTTGAAACTTTCTGACAAAATGGGGAAATCTCCCATTGATGCAAAATAATATCCGACATTGATTTACCTTTATTTTAATTGCCTGTTTTGCTTACTAGTTCTTTTTTAGAACTAATCAATAAATATACAGTATGTATTTTTAAGTCAAACTGTTTTTGATGACGGATAAGTTTCAAAAAACCAAAATTATTTGATTTATATCGTTTTATGCTCAGCCAATTTTAATGAATATAATTAAAATTACGCGGAACCATTTTTACTAAAATAGAACCGCGTATAGACTCGAAAAGTTAATAAGTCACTGTAACAACAACACTGTCAGAATAGCTGCCTGGTGTACTTGCGATGGAAGTACCTTGCGGAATTTTTCCATACACTGGAGTAGTTTGAGCACTGCCTGAGCCTGTTTTTGAGACTCCTCCTGCCCCTCCAACATTGGTTACGCCTCCTGTAGCATCCCACACCGTACTATAGTTAGAATCTTTATATAACTGATAGGGAATAAATTCATTATTGCCATTGCTCATACGCCTAAATCCACCAGCAATACGGTTGTTTCCATCGCCTAAATAAATGCTATATGGCGTTCCAAAATTACAGGTCGAATTTACAGCTCCTTGCGCTGTGTAATCCTGCTTAGTCGTACTAATATCATTAATATTGCCGAAATCTACAGTTGAGGTTGAGTTTAATTGGCACATACTTGGTACCACAAAGTTTGCTGTTAAAGTTACATTTCCAGAATCCCAGCTGAGTAAATCGCCTAAACATAACACCGCTAGAAGATCCATATCCCAAAATAGTTGAACCGTAGCTGTATAAGTTCCTTTAGGGTATGCAATGAGCGACCCCGTTCGGGCTGGTACTTTCACATTTACTGAGTAATTAAGAATATTATTTGAAGCGAGTGTTACCACTGGACCATACCAAACATTCGAAGTTTGGTTGGTGGTAGAAGAACCTGCACCACCTAAAGTTGCCGTGACTGTATAAGGTAATGAAACACTGTTAATTGCATTTGTGGTTCCCGTAAATACAGTCTTCATACACATAAACGGAGAGATCTGAGGTATTAGTCCTCCATTCGTGCAAGTAATTGTTCCTGAAAGGTTTACAGTTGCATCACTATTAATATTTGCTGCCGTATAGGTAAACGTATTATTTGTGGTTCCAGCTACCGTACAAGCAGCATGTGCCGGACTAAAAAATGCATAAACGAGATAAAACAAGCAAATACCTATAAAGTATTTTAAAGACAATGAAAATTTCTTATAGCTCTCTATTTGAGCCTTATTCATAATATTTAATGACATACATAAGGTCCCAATTTTTTAGTTGAGTACTGATTACTGTTATAGGTGAAGTCAACTTGGCATGAACCATGATCCAGAAGATCTACTTCAAGTTTGTTTTGTTTTAAGAGGTTTGGAATAAATACTTCACCATCGTAGCCAACCACCCCATCTTGCTGCCCATTAATTCGAACGGTATAACCCGGCAATAACGCTGAGTTATTCGAATCAACAAGTTTTACTAACCCTGAAATGACCTGATGAGCGCCAAAATCAATAAGGCCACCTTGGCGATAACCTACAACTGTTTTTTGATCTGTAGATTTAACACTCCAATTCAAAGGAAGATACGATGGATCTAAATAAATATGGTTCTCTTTATATGGCATGAGACTAGGAATCAGAAATCTGCCAGAATTATCAGTTACGCCCAAGTTGATTCCACCATTTATAATTTGGCTTTGCGGTCCAGCATTGGTCACAACTGCATAACCATCTCCAATTTCATTGGCCGCAAAGACTCGTCCCGCTGCCGCAACCAATGAACCTGTCGCTGAAAGTGCAACTTGGTCGTTATCTCCAATTCGGTTATATCGACCCGTCAGGTAAGCCGCGCGAGCACGGTAAGAGCCATAAATCGATGCATTGTTTTGATTCGCATCCTGATCGCGTTCAACATAGCCGCCCCATCCAAATGAACCGATTTGAGGTTCTGATAAACCGAATATTTCTTGTCGATAACTCAGCCTGCCACCATCATTAGATACACTTGTAATCGCATTAACTCGAGTAGACGGTGTATAACGCAGCGCAAAGTAAATGCCATAGTCGTTGTGGTTTTCATAATCTTTATACGCTGAGCTATAAAACCCCCAGTTCTTATTCAGGCTTCCGCTTAAATTGGCAGAGACTAACTTATAAGAGTTCTCACTAAATTTAATCTGGTTATAACCCAGATAGGCGCTATACCCTTCGTAAAAGTTATAGCTCATCCCCGCTCTAAAAATCTCATCTGCCAGTGCACTGTAGCTCAGATAGTTCTGTGGCTCAGAAGTAATCTGGTTATCTTTTAAATATCGAACTTGGGACACACGGGCAAGGTCAAAGTAGTTATCAAATACTTTGCGGTAACTGCTATTAAATGAAATATTCTTGCTGATACGCCCTTCCAAACCAACCAAGGCAGAATAACCGTTTTCATCTTTATATTGGCTTGCTGCAATGTCAGCATTAATTACCCCAAAACCAAACAGGTTCTTGGCAAAACCAGTGCCCAGATTTGATAGACCATCTGTAGAAGCCTCTGCACCGCCACTTAAAGTCAGCGAGTTGCTGTAGCCGTATCGAATCGCACCCGAAGCAAAGGTGGCATCATCATAATCGTTCGAATACAACCCATAGTTATAGCGTGGAACTCCAACGTCTACTGAAAATTCATTAATGCCTTTTGCCAGAATTTTAGATGAAAAATAGTAAGCCTGTTTAGTAATGCTCTGCTGACCCGTTGCATCAGTGGTCACAAGCGTGACTTCATTTCCCGAAATAAACGGGAGCTGCTTAATATCAAATGGGCCTGAGGGAACAAGCCCTGAATAAATCTTTTGCTGGTTAACGTATAAATCTAAAGTCGAAGGCAGTGCAGCCGAGCCAGAAAATTGCGGTAATGCCGAAGTGACAATATCACCACGTTGGGTGTAAGCACTCGACCACTGAAAACCAGCAAGACGTACACTATTCCCCCAATCAGAA
>NZ_JBKEZV010000009.1:0-302777 GCF_053345265.1 Acinetobacter sp. M5A5_2a
CTCAATTTATGGGGGGTTAAAAGGTAAGGTTACGGTTATTTCCCCAGACACAATTCGTGATGAAGTTAAACAAGATCAATTCTATTATCGTGTTTATATTCGAACCGATTCAGACAAGCTTTATAATAAAGAAGGTAAAGCTTTCGGAATTACACCGGGTATGGTGGCAACTGTAGATATTCGTACGGGTGAAAAGACGGTACTGGATTACTTACTTAAACCATTCAATAAAGCCAAAGAAGCGTTACGAGAAAGATAATAAAAAAGCCCCGAGATTCGGGGCTTTTTTTATGGGTTTGATTCTATTAAATTCACGTTATAATTTGATTTTTATTATGCTTTATTTAATTTATGGCTTTTACGATTGCATCACCCATTACATTTGAAGAAGAAATTAAAAAAAGTAGATTTCAGGCTATCGCTGCACCAGTAGAAAATGAACAGCAGGTTAAAGAATTTTTAGAACAAAACAAAGATATCTCGACAACTCATCAATGCTGGGCATGGAAAATTGGGCATAACGTGCGCTTTAACGATGATGGAGAACCCTCAGGAACAGCAGGTCGTCCAATCTTGGCAACCATTGAAGGGAATGACCTGACGAATATCATTGTGATGGTTAACCGCTGGTATGGTGGAATAAAGCTAGGTACAGGCGGTCTTGTCAGAGCATATGGTGGTTGTGCTGGGCAATGTTTGCTATTGACTGAGCGTATTGAACTTATTGCAAAGAAAACGATTTATTTTTCCTGCCACTTTAATGAGTGGGCCATATTTCAATATGAGCTTACTCAACAACAAATTGAATATCAGGAAACCTATACTGCAACGGGCGTGGATATCGAAGCAAGACTACAAATACATCAAATTGAGCCACTTGCCTTAAAACTAAGAGATGTAACGCGTGGTCGTGAAGAATTAAAAATTGAAGAGGAATTGAATGATGACTGATTCCTTACTCAAATATCGGGAACAACATAAGCACCGTTTAAATTATATGCCATGGTTATATTGGACTTTAAAACCTAAAAATCGTGCTTGGGCCGAAGAGTGGCAACAAGAATATCAGGCTTATTTGATGGAGATGGAAACAGTTGAGATTGGTAAAAACTGTTTTATCTCGCCCTTAGCTCACATTTTTGCTGAACCGGGACGAAAAATTATTATTGGTGATAATTGTTTTATTGCAGCAGATTGCAGTTTGCATGGGCCCCTTGAAATTGGTAATGAGGTCGCGATAAATCATCATTGTATTTTAGATGGGGGACGAGCTGGCATAAAGTTGCATGATCAGGTCCGTATTGCTGCATATTGCCACTTATATGCATTTGATCATGGTATGCAGTTAGATCGTCCACTTTACCAGCAACCTGTCACCTCCAAAGGAATTGAAATTGAGCAGGACGTTTGGTTGGGTGCACATGTGGGTATTAAAGATGGTATTAAAATAGGTAAGCATGCTGTAGTGGGCATGAATAGTATGGTGACCAAAGATGTGGAACCGTACCATATTGTAGGTGGCAACCCCGCAAAATTTATTCGTTTAAGGGAATAATTCAGTCTCAAGAATGTAATAAGATGTTTGATCTTTAAACAAAAAAGTTGATTTTTATACATAAACCTTAACATACGAATTTTTATCTATGTTAAGTTAAAGCTAAGTTTTAAGAATAATCTCCAAGGCAAAAGACCTGAAGAAGAGAGGCTGACATGAACCGTGTTATTGCGTGTATTGACTCATCACCGTGTATTAATGCTATTGCCGATGCAGCAGCATGGGTTGCTAAAGCAACCGGACGAGAACTTGTATTATTACAAATTCTAGACTATTACCCTGCAAGTTATCATCTTGGTGAAATTAGTGGAGTAATTGGCTTTGAAAGCAATGCAATGCTGCTAAAAGAGTTAGCTGAGCTGGAACAAAAACAAAGTGAACTCGCTTTAGACTATAGCAATAATTTACTTCGTCATATTTCTGATCTTATTAAAGAAAAACACGATATTACTTGTTCAAAAATTCAAGAAAAAGGTGATTTTTTAGAGCAAAGTTTTAATCTCTTGCATGAAAATGACATCGTAATTTTAGGTCGAGTCGGGGAAAGAGCTGCCGAAAAACAGAAACCAATTGGTAGTAATGTTGAAAACTTTATTCGTGGAGCCAACTGTACTGTTTTGACTATTGGTGAAAACTTTAAAATACCGACACGATTTATTTTCGCCTATGAATATTCACCAACTTGTCAAAAAATGATGCGCCGCATTGCTCAAAGTGATTTATTGCGAACACTGCAATGTCATTTGGTTTATGTTGGCGATCATCCAGAAGTACTCAATGAACCTGAGCATTACCTTAAACAAGCGGGTATAGATGTAGTGACCGTATATCGCTATGGTGATGTTGCACAAAATATTTTAGAGTACCAACAAGAACATGGTATTCAAATTATTGTGCTAGGAGCATTTAGTCATAGCAAAATTCATCAGTTCTTCTTGGGTAGTATTGCTACAACCATATTCCGAAACGCGACTGTGCCATTGTTGGTAGCTAAATAATAAGATTTGCATATAGTTATCCGCAAATCTTGTGGATAACTATATGGAAAAGCAACTGTAATAAAAGTAATTTATTGATTATAAATAATAAAATAAAAAAGACGATTTTTTAACCATTATTTCACAATTGCAATTGCGAAGCCATCATGGCCTTTTGAGCCAACCGTTTGTAATGCCGTACAAGACAAGATTTGTGGATGGTTTTCGAGGGCTTTAAACATTTCACGGATGCCTTCAATACTTGGTTTTTTATTATCTGGATTTAAAATATCACCTGCGCGAATCACATTATCAAGCACAATAATTGTACCTGATCTGGAAAATTTCAGGCTCAATTCTAAATATTCCGGATATCCCTGTTTATCTGCATCAATGAAAATAAAATCAAACGGCTCGATAGATTGAGGATTAATCTCAGAAAGAATATCTGCTGCACGACCAGTTTTAAGTTCAACTTTTACAGGAAGATTTGCATGGTCGATATTTTTTTGTGCCATTTCTGCGTGAGTGTCACGGCCTTCTATTGTCAGTAAATAACCATCTTCAGGTAACG
This sequence comes from Acinetobacter sp. M5A5_2a, assembly GCF_053345265.1. NCBI lineage: Bacteria > Pseudomonadati > Pseudomonadota > Gammaproteobacteria > Moraxellales > Moraxellaceae > Acinetobacter > Acinetobacter sp. M5A5_2a. The sequence continues at coordinate 3,107 of NZ_JBKEZV010000009.1, forward strand.
CACGGCCTAACCAAATTGTACTGTATGCAGCAAAGGTTCCAATTTCTAAAACTCGTTTGCATTTATTCATTTGAATAAGCATCTGCAAGAACATTCCTTGGTTAGGCGCCACTGCAAGATGATTTGAGAAGCCGTGTTCGTCGGTATTTTTTAATGCATATTCGAGTCGCGGGTCTTCGGGAATTAAATGTGAATCGATATATTCGTCAATGTCTGTCCACATCTGCTGCATAATCAAATTTACCTATATGTTGATAGGGGTATTTTAAACGTTTATGCCTAGAGTGCAAAAATCTTCGTTTGAAGAAATTTTGGTTGATTATTGAATGAGCAAATTACTTTTTCTGAGTTACCAACCCAAATTAAACAAGGAGTATAAAAAAGGTTCATTTCTTGCTTATTTTTATCAATGTGTAGTTAGGGATGTATAAATGAGAATTACGTTGTGTGCTTTCACAAGTGTAGATTTTGAAGAGGGTATTGAGGTTTATTGTTCAGCTTTTAGTAATGAGCCATGGAATGAGCAGTTTGATGATTTAGAACCAATTAGAAAATATTTTGAGAGATATTTTCAATATTCCTCTTCTTTTGGCTTTTGTGCAAAATGGGGAAACCAATTAATTGGTGTGGGAATGGGGCATATTCATCCCACTATACAAGGACTTCGTTATTATCTAGATGATTTTTTTATTCATCCCCAATATCAGGGAAAAGGAGTTGGCTCTAAGCTTTTAAAGTATATAGAAGGAAAGTGGAGAGAAAATAATATAGAAACTATTGTTCTGCACACGTTAAGAGCATCTATTTCCGAAGATTTTTATAAAAAGCATGGTTTTAAAAACCGCTCAAAACTCATCTCTTTAGCCAAACGTTTGTAATGGGTTTAAGTGAAAACTCCTTTCGATTGAAAGGAGTTTTTTAATTTAAAAATTACACATCGAACTGCTTCGAGTTAAATCAGGTCCCCAAGTACGATAGCCTTGAGTATCAATATGAATTTGTCCGGAGCTATATAAACCAATACCCATATTTAAGCTTTGACCATGCTGAGCCCAGAATTGACAGAGTTTAAATTTGGTATTTTCAATAAATGCATAATCTTGAGCTTGAGGGAACTCAGGACCAATACGGAAATCAATTGCAGAGTTAAATAAATGCTTAGAAGAGCTTGCGCCACCAGCACATTCATTTAAAGGTAAATCTCGGTAAACCGAGGTTACTTCAAAGTCTGTTAGAACTTTTGACGCAACTAAATATTTAAATACGCGAAGGGTCGATAAAGAATTTCCCCAAAGTTCGCGATTAGGCACAGCATATTCTGAGCGCCCACATTTTTGCCAATCGCGTGCTGAACGTAATAACTCAAAACTTGGCACAATGCCCGCAACATTATTTCGGGTTAAGAATTTTTCGTATTCACGAACACGTTCGTAATTTTCACTCGAACCTAACCAGCTTCGATAAGATGTAGGCTCAACTTTAGGGGGAATCGGGCGCTCGATAATAACGCGCTCTTGTGGAATAAAGATTCGTTTACCACTTGGAGAGGTTTTGCCTGTTGTTGTGTGTTGGGGAGAGCTGACACAACCTACCATAACCGCTGGGATTATGCATAAGGGCACCATACTCTGCAAAAACTTCCGCATAAGAAAAATTAAGCACTTATAAATATTGCGGCTATTTTAATGCAAAACAGTGCACAAATTACGAGGAATTTGCAATGAAATGTTTGAATAGGGTATAAAAAAAGATCAGCGGTTGCTGATCTTTTTTGAAATTACTTTTCAAGATATTGTAATTTATCAGGTTTGCCATTCCATTCTTCACGGTCAGCTGGTTGATCACCAATTTGAGTAATGTTAGGCCATTTTTGAGAAAGGTCGGCATTGAGCTCAATAAACACTTCTTGACCTTCTGGTAACTCATCTTCAGAGAAAATTGCATTTGCCGGGCACTCTGGTTCACATAATGCACAGTCAATACATTCATCCGGATTGATCACTAGGAAATTCGGACCTTCGTAAAAACAGTCTACAGGACAAACTTCTACGCAATCTTGGTATTTACATTTAATACAATTTTCAGTGACAACAAAGGTCATGGCGACAGCTACCTAAAAAATATGGTTTCATTTCGAATAGCTTATTTTAGGCAAAAAAGGGGTAAACAAACAATTGCTTTTATTGATATTCTTTATTCATGCATATGAAGATAAGTTAATACGTTGATAATCAAACGGATCTTCCATCCTTAAGATGTGTTAATCTATAAAATTAAAATAATAATATATTTTATAAAACAATTACTTAAAAAATATTTCCTTTAAATATTCAGATGTCATTTAAGTCAAGCCATCAATTTTATTAAATGTCTTAATTTCTCATTTTTCTTTTACAAATTTTGATTTTCTGTTTTTTTTGTTGAAAATCACTTAAATCTGTAGAACTAAAGGGTACAGAGCAAATGGATATCTTCAGGTTCTAATTGCCAAAGTTGTTGATCTGGGACACTTAACGGTTGTGCGCCATGCTTGATATAGAAATCTACAGTACGTCGACTTGGGGTTGCTGAAATATACAGTTGATTTGCACCGAGTTGTTTGGCGGACTCTTTTGCAGCTTGCATAAGTTTGGCACCAATGCCTTTACCTTGTTGGTCTGCATCGACATAGAAATAGTGTAGTAATTTAGCGTTAGGGTAGTCAGCTATAATTTGATTTGACACCACACTCACACCAACCAGTTTTTCTGCGGCATCAAATGCACCGATAAATAGAGCACCTTGCTCATAGAGTTGTTTTAGTTTGGGTGGGTCATTTTCTAAATGATATGAGTCCCAATGTTGGACATCAAAAAAACAATCAACCAATTCTAAGTGTTGTTGGTTTTGAATATACATTTGAGTGATTAATTCACGGCGGCTAATCTGCTGCCAAATAAGATCAATTTCTGAAATTTGCAAAGATCTTAAAATCATATAAATATTATGCTCCGATATGAATAAGCAGACCTAAGCCTGCTTATTCAGACGTGATTTATTAGGATTTTAGTGCAGCTTTTAACTCGTAGAGCTGCTCAAGTGCCTGACGAGGCGATAAGTTATCGACTTCAATTTGCTTAAGTAAATCTAGAGCAGGGGATGAAACCTCTATCTCAACAACTTTCTCTATGATTTGTGAACCAGCGTTCGCATCTGGTGGCGCAAACAAATCATTTTGAAAGCTCGTTTGTAGATGTTGCTGCTGCTGTTTCTCTAAAATACGTAAACGTTTTTGAGCTTCTTTAATCACATTGGCAGGAATACCTGCTAATTTTGCGACCTGTAAACCATGACTTTGACTTGCAGGACCTTGCTGAACTTTATGTAATAAAATCAGGTTGCCATTCAGCTCTTGTGCCGTGACATGGTAGTTATCAATTCCTGCTTCACCACCAAGTTCAGTCAACTCGAAATAATGGGTTGCAAATAGACATAAACATTTTACGCGTTTGGTTAAATCAACCACGCATGCCCATGCTAAAGACAAGCCATCATAGGTACTGGTTCCGCGGCCAACTTCATCCATCAGAACAAGCGATTGATTAGTCGCATGATGCAGAATTTGAGAAGTTTCTGTCATTTCAACCATAAAGGTCGATTTGCCTGTAGATAAATCGTCGGCTGAACCAATACGAGTGAAAATACGATCGATTGGACCGAGTTTGGCTGCTTTGGCTGGAATATAACTGCCGCAGTAAGCCAATAAACTAATTAATGCCGTTTGACGCATGAATGTTGATTTACCGCCCATGTTTGGGCCAGTAATAATTGCCATGCGATGTTGGCTATCAAGAAAAGTATCATTTGGTGTAAATGGTGCTTTATTTAATGCTTCAACTACAGGGTGACGGCCTGCCTGAATTTTAATGCCCGTTTCTGGTGTAAATTCAGGACGCGCCCAATTGTTTAAGCGTGCTTGATGAGCAAAGTTAGCAACCACATCAATTTGAGCAATTGCTGAACTCATCATTTGGAGATGAGCAATATTTTCACGAAGGTTTTCAAGTAAAGCTTCAAATAATGCTTTTTCACGTGCTAATGCACGCGACTCGCTCGATAGGACTTTATCTTCAAAACTTTTTAACTCAGGGGTAATGTAGCGTTCAGCATTTTTTAAAGTCTGGCGACGAATATAGTCAGCTGGAGCTTGCTCTGCTTGAGCACGAGTGAGTTCAATGTAGTAACCACTTACACGGTTATAACCGATTTTAAGGGTATTAATGCCAGTACGTTCACGCTCTTTAATTTCTAAATCAATGAGGAATTGACCTGCGTGATCGCGAATTTGGCGTAATTCATCGAGGTCTGCATCATATCCTTCTGCAATTACATTGCCATCACGAAGTAATACAGGAGGGTTTTCAACAATGGCTGCCATCAAATGTTGATGAAGTGCTTTAAAATCACCAAGCTCTTGATCAAGTTGAACTAATAGTTTGGATTTTTTCGCTTGAATAACTGGAGTTAATGCTGTTCTTAACGCTGGAATTTGTGCACATGCATGACGAAGTTGTACTAAATCACGTGGTCGCGCACTCCCCAGTGCAACACGACTAAGCACACGCTCAATATCACCAATTTCTTTAAGGACCAAACGAACTGGGCTTTCATGATATCCCTGAATGAGTTGCTCAATGGCATCTAAACGAGCATCGAGTAATGCGGTATCACGAACCGGTTGCATGAGTGTACGGCTTAATAAACGTCCGCCCATTGCAGTTTGGCAATCATTCACCAGTTGGAATAATGATGTTCCATGTTCAAATAACGGTTCAATAATTTCTAAGTTACGACGTGTGATTGGGTCAAGCGCAATAAAGTCTGTGCTTTGTTCAAGTTGAATTGAACGAATATGCGGTAATGCAGTTTTTTGAGTTTCTTTTGCATAGTGAATGAGTGCAGCGGCAGCAGCTTTGGCTAAAGGTAATGGATCTAAACCAAAACCTGAAAGCGTTGATACCGTAAACTGGTCACATAAGGTTTTTTGTGCATTATTTTGATTGAAGTCTACATTCGGACGTTTGGTAACGGGGCAATCTAAGTGCTTTTTAATTTGTTCGATAATATTCGTATCGACCAAGTCTTCATCAATCAAAATTTCACTTGGCATTAAACGCGCAAGTTCAATAGGCAACTGTTCTGGCTTGTAATCTTGTTGTTGAACTTTAAAAATGCCTGCACTTAAGTCGAGTAAAGCAAAACCAATCTGATTTTGATGTATGCATAAAGAGACTAGGTTAGATGATTGATAACTGCTGAGTAATGCATCATCAGTTAACGTACCCGGAGTAAGAATACGAACAACTTTACGATCAACCGGACCTTTACCTGTCACTTCTCCAACTTGTTCGCAAATGGCTACAGTGCGTCCAGCTTTGACAAGACGTGCAAGATAACCTTCTGCCGCGTGATAGGGAACACCCGCCATTGGAATAGGCCGCCCACTCGCTTTACCACGATGGGTTAAGGTGATGCCTAAAAGTTTGGCTGCTAAATGAGCATCTTCAAAGAAGAGTTCATAAAAGTCACCCATACGGTAAAACAGCAACGCATGTTGATAGTCCGTTTTGACTTTGAGATATTGCTGCATCATAGGTGTATGAGAAGATAAGTCAGCCATGATTTCAGCGCTATTCATGCGTATTAAACCCTTAAAAAATCAATAATAAATAAGTTAACTTTGAAAGTCTGGTTATCGAACCAATTCTAACAACTTCTGTGTAAATCTGACTTAGTCTAAGAAAAAAGTATACCTTTCTAGTGTACCTTTTTTAGTGTCAATATTGAGTTAACAGTGTGTGAGAACTTAACTTAATTTTTCACGGTTGCTATCTTAACAAATTGAGAGTGATTGACAAAAAAGATTCCTAAAATGAGCGAGGAAATAAATAGCAAAAAGAAAGTGGCCTTATTAGCTCAAACTATCACTCAATTTCTGCTGTATGAAATCAATAAGCGCTCTTGTTTTAGCGGGTAAGTAACGGCGATTTGAATAAAGTGCGAACAATTGCAATGGAGCTGCCGATTGTTCAAACTCAACCTCGATTAACCGTCCATCGCTAATGTATGGTTGGCAGGCTTGTTTGGATAGAATTGCAAAACCGACACCTGATATCGCAGCTTGTCCTGCCATTTCTCCGCTGTTTACTCGATAATGCCCTTTAACTTTGATGGTCTCGAATTCCCCCTTTTTATTCACAAATTGCCAGGGAGCACCTTTGAGTGCACTTACCGTTGTAATACAGGGTAATTCTTCAAATTGCTGGATATGAGTGGGGGTACCATAACGCTGAATGACGGAGGGGGCTGCAACAATGGTGCAAGGGATAGTCACCAAATGACGGGCGATGTAGTCACTGTTATCCATCTGACCGCGGGTAATAATGATAGCTAAATCCAGATCATCACGCAGAGATTCGAAACCTGACAAATTTGTGATACAGCTGATCTCTAGGTCTGGGTACTGAAAGGCGAAATTGGCAATAACAGAACCCAGCAATGCAGGACCTATTTCATTGGGAATACAGATACGTAATGGGCCCTTGAGTTGCATTTGCCGCAACGTTAACTCTGTCTCAGTTTGCTCAAGCGCCTCCAGTAATGGCTTTGCTCTAGTATAGAGTAGCTGCCCCGCCTGAGTGAGTTTCATATGTCGGGTGCTACGCTCAATGAGCTGAAGATCCAGTTTTTCTTCTAACTGAGAAATACAGCGACTAACATTTGATGTCGGCATTTCAAGGATTTTCGATGCCCCAACAAAACTTTCTCTTTCAACCACAGCAATAAACACTTTCAGGGTATTAAAATCCAGAGCTGGACGCATCAATTATCCCATATTTGATAATAATAAGTGCCATTTCTACTATATAATAAACACCATTGATAGTAGTTAAACTTGGATATCTTTCATCCATAGGTTGCTTGCTATGCCTCCGGTCACGCAGACATTTAATCATAAATCTCTCATGCGGATAGCCATTGTAATTGCTTTTGTTCAGTTCACGAATGCACTGGAATATATGGTGTTCAACCCTGTTTTTGTTTTTATGGCAACAGATTTCGCAGTGCCTGTATCGTTCTCAGGCTATGTGTCGGGTATGTACACACTTGGTGCGGTCCTTTCGGGAGTTATTGCCTTTTACTGGATTGGTCATTTCAATAAGAAAAAATTTTTAATCGCTAATATGGTGCTGTTAGGCTTACTAACACTATTAACTACATTCACATCCAGTTTTAATCTTCTGCTCGCACTACGATTTTGTGCAGGGTTGGTTGGTGGTACGACCATGGGTGTGGGTATAAGTATATTGATAAACAACGTGCCGCCTAACTTGCGCGGAAGAATGATGGCGACGGTGATTGCGTCATTTTCGATAGTAAGCATTGTGGGAATGCCCACGATATTATTTCTGTGCACACATTATGGTTGGCATGTGGCTTTGTGGCTAATAAGTGCCTTGTGTGCAGTAGCGTTGCCATTGATTGTATCCATCATACCTAAAGACCCAGTCTCTTTAGACACGCTCCGTGCGCTGCCTCTCGATATGAATACTTTACTGTTCGCTTCCAGTAATGCGCTTGTACAGTTTAGTCCTATGCTGGTTATTCCTATTCTGGCGCCATTAATGATACAGCAGTTGGGCGCTTCGCAAGATCTACTGCCTTGGCTCTTCTTTAGCGGGGGGGTTATAGGTTATCTGTCTACAAAAATCACAGGGGCGTTAACCTCCCGTTTTTCTGCTTTGATACTGGCTACATGTTCTACCATCGTCTTTATATTGAGTTTGCTGATACCAATTCTAGGCTATCAGCATGCGACGTTATTTATTACTTTATTTCTAGGCGCATCTTACAGTCGTTTGGTGTCATCTTCGGTGGTTTCGATTCAGTTTCCTGATGATAGGCAACGAGCTGGATTCTCTTCATTACAGACATCAATCATGTATCTGATAACAACCATCGCATTTTTTCTGTCTGCTTTTCTATTACCTGATCATGATATGACACCACAAAATGTAAACAAGTTACTGATGATATGTGCAATTTCCGCAGCAGGATTCCCAATTCTCGTTATTATTATGCGAAAGAAACTGGCTAAACGTTTTCATCCAACATAACTCTAAAGTTGTTATTTTCGGTACATTAAAAGGGTGACGACATTTCTTGTAGTGTAAGTTTAATGCCTATGTAAAATAAAAAACTGATGGATATTGGCTATCCATCAGTTTGAGTTCTATTTATAAATCACGAGCAACTAAAGTTAAAATGTCGTAAGTTGCGACAAGTTCACCACGTTGGTTTTTGACTTTAATATCCCACACCACAACCCCATGCGCAGGTTGAGACGGGTCTTTTTGTGGTTTAGGTGTTTTTTGCTTACAGGTCAATTCAACTTGAATCGAGTCACCAATTTTAACTGGTTCAACAAAGCGTAAGTTGTCCATACCGTAATTGGCAATAACTGGACCTTGCGCTGCATCTACAAACAAACCTGCTGCGGCAGAAACAATGAAATATCCATGTGCAACACGCTCTCCAAAGAAAGACTCGGCAGCTGCAATTTTGTCGGTATGTGCATAGAAGTAATCACCACTTAAACCAGCAAAATTGACAATATCTGCTTCACTTACGGTGCGACGCGCCGTTAATAAACGTTCACCAATGACTAACTCATCAAACGACTTTTTAAATGGATGTACACGGTCTTCGTTGACCTTAGAGCCAGCAGTCCATGAATGAGTAATTTGCGTTAGACTATTTGGAGAACCTTGAATTGCTGTGCGCTGCATATAGTGTTTAACAGCACGAATACCACCTAACTCTTCACCGCCACCTGCACGACCAGGACCACCGTGTACTAAATGCGGAAGTGGTGAACCATGTCCTGTACTTTCTTTTGCTGACTCTGCATCTAATACATGCACACGTCCATGCCAAGGCGCAATTTTTTGAATAATCTGTTCGATATTCTCATCGTTATTTTTAACGACTGAAGCCACTAAGCTACCTTCGCCACGTGAAACAAGGTCGGCCAATTCTTCAATGTTTTGATATGGCATGAGTGTACATACTGGACCGAAAGCTTCTGTCGTATGAACATGTGCCGCTTGCAAAGGTTGTTCGCATAACAATAAAGTTGGAGCGAAAAAAGCACCTTTTTCAGGATGATCTGCATTAAATCTAAAGGAATCATTGTCACCAAAAACAATTTTTGCATCTTTGCTGAGTTCAGCAACTTTTTCTGCAACGTCATGTTTTTGTTTAATGCTCGCTAAAGCACCCATTGTGGTTTCTTCTTTTTGAGGGTCGCCCACCACAACTTTAGCAAGTTTGGCAGTTAGCTTCTCTTGTACTGTCGCTAACAAATTTTCTGGAACGAAAGCACGACGAATTGCAGTACATTTTTGGCCTGCTTTTGTCGTCATTTCACGGAAGACTTCACGCACAAACAAATCGACAGTTTCTTCATTTGCCTCAGGGCTTAAAATTGCGCTGTTTACTGAGTCAGCTTCCATGCTAAATGGAATTGAATATTTATTGAGGTGAGGATGGTTACGTAGTTTTTGGCCTGTGTAGGCAGAACCTGTAAACGTGACGCAGTCTTGTGGGCCTAGATGCTCTAACAGGTCATAAGTCTGACCACAAATTAGTTGTAGTGAACCCTTCGGTAACACATGTGCTTCTTCAATGGCTTTTACAACAGCTTGAGTTAATTGAGAACCATCGGTTGCAGGTTTAACAACACAAGGCACGCCAGCAAGTAGAGTTGGTGCAATCTTTTCAAGCATTCCCCAAATTGGGAAGTTAAAAGCATTGATATGAACTGCAACACCCGCTTTAGGGCTTAAAATGTGTTTAGCGCCGAAAGTGCCATTTTTAGATAATTGAATCCAGCTGTCTTCAGTAATAATTTTTTCATCATTGAGTTCACGGCGAACTAGACTTGAATAAGCAAATAAGGTCTGGATACCACCTTCAATATCAATCCATGCATCTTTACGAGTTGCACCTGTTGCATACGCAAGTTTGTAGAACTCTTCCTTGCGCTCAAGTAAATATTGAGCAATTTGTTTTAAAGCATTTGCACGTTGGTGGAATGTCCAGTTTGCCAGTTCTGAGCCGTTTTGTTTGGCATATTGAACAACACGTTTCATATCAATGCCATGACTACTTACGGCATAAATAGCTTCACCTGTAATGGCATGGAAAACAGGACGCAGTTCTTCACTCGTCGAATGCCATGTTCCATAGGCATAAGAAGCAAGGTGAGGCAGTTGATGCTCAGACTGCTGCAAATCTGTGTCAGTTGAGGTTCCTTCTAGGTGTGCTTGTTCAAGCATGACCAAACTCCTTTTTATGTGATACATCAATTATAAAAATTGCAAAAATATGATTCATAATTTCAGATTAATTTATCTAAAAGTCAACTTTATTTTGATTTTTAAAAGTAAAAAAGTTTTTTACATTTGATTAATATTTATTTATTTCAATTGTTTAATGTGGTTTTGGTGGGCGGATTTAATTTGATACTAAAAAATAGGTTGACTTTGTTTTTGGTGTATCGAAAAATAGATTTAAGGGTGATACCTACAGGGAATGAAAGAATGGAAAACAACTACCAGAAATTTGAACAAAATATTGCCAATGACATTACGATCGAGGCTAAGGATGAAATGCCCGATGCCTATCGCAAAACATTGATTCGTCAAATCGGGCAACATGGCCATTCTGAAATTGTAGGTATGTTGCCTGAAGGGAACTGGATTACTCGTGCGCCAACTTTAAAACGTAAAGCGGTTTTGTTGGCGAAAGTACAAGATGAAGCTGGGCATGGTTTATATCTGTACAGCGCGGCAGAAACTTTGGGTGCTGACCGTGATGACATGATGGAAAAGTTGATTGATGGGAAAATGAAATACTCATCAATCTTTAACTATCCAACTTTGACTTGGGCAGATGTTGCTGCGATTGGCTGGCTTGTCGATGGGGCAGCGATTGTAAATCAGGTTGCACTTTGCCGTACTTCGTATGGGCCATATGCACGTGCAATGGTACGTATTTGTAAAGAAGAAAGTTTCCACCAACGTCAAGGTTTTGAAGCGATGATGGCTTTGGCAAACGGTACACCAGAACAAAAACAAATGGCACAAGATGCGGTAAATCGCTATTGGTGGCCTGCACTCATGATGTTTGGCCCAAGTGATGAGCATTCTCCAAATAGCGCACAAAGTCTGGCGTGGAAAGTCAAACGCTTTGGTAATGATGAATTACGTCAAAAGTTTGTCGATAACACCGTACCGCAAGTGTTGCAGCTTGGCTTGGAAGTACCAGATCCAGATTTAAAGTTTAATGAAGAAACAGGCCACTATGAGTTTGGCGAGATCGACTGGCACGAATTTAATGAAGTGATTGCTGGACGTGGACCATGTAATCACGAGCGTATCGAAGCGCGCCGTAAAGCATGGGAAAACGGCAAATGGGTTCGTGATGCAGCCGTGGTCTACGCTAAAAAACAACAGCTTGAAGCGAACAAAGTGGCTTAACAAGATTTATGGAAAAATTTGAGGAAATCAAAATGGAAGATAAAAACAACTGGTCACTCTACGAAGTATTTGTCCGTAGTAAACAAGGCTTAAGCCACCGTCATGTAGGCAGCTTAAGAGCACCAGATGATGAAATCGCACTTCAACATGCACGCGATGTTTATACACGTCGTAATGAAGGAATTAGCATTTGGGTGATTCGTTCAGAACTCATTAAGTCTTCACAGCCAGATGAAAAAGCTGAATTTTTCGATCCTGCTCTAGATAAGGTTTACCGTCATCCGACTTTTTACCATATTCCAGATGGCATTGAGCATATGTAAGGGGTTGGAAAATGAATCATTCAGTTTTATCTAAATTCTTATTACATATTGGCGATAGTCAACTGGTTTTATCGCAGCGTTTGGCTGAGTGGTGCGGGCATGCACCAGAGCTTGAAGTTGATATCGCTTTAGCAAATATCGGTTTGGACTTGTTAGGTCAGGCAAGAAACTTTCTGACTTTGGCAGGTCAATATGATGAAGCTCAGCGTGATGAAGATCAGCTCGCTTATTTCCGTACTGAGCGTGAGTTTTTAAACCTATTGTTGTGCGAACAACCGAATGGTGATTTTGCACAAACGATTGTACGCCAATGGTTGATGGATCATTACCATCTTCATTTATTTACTGCTTTAACCCAAAGCTCGCTTCCTGAATTAAGTGCGCTTGCTGTGAAATCTTTAAAAGAAGTGAAGTATCACATCCGTTTTTCGACAAGCTGGATGGAGCGTCTAAGTTTAAGCACAGATGAAGCGCATCAACGTGTACAAGACGGATTAAATAATTTATGGCGCTTTACTGCTGAATTATTTGAACTCAATGCAGATGAACAAGCATTAGTCGCACAAGGTGTGATTCCAGATTTTTCAAATGAAAAAGAACAATGGGACAAAACCATTGCAGATGAGCTTAAGCGCTTTGAATTAACAGTTGCTGTTAATGGGGCTTATCGCCGCGGTGCGAAACAAGGATTGCATACTGAGCATTTAGGTTATTTGTTGGCTGAAATGCAAAGTATTCAAAGAACTTATCCGGGAATGACCTGGTAAGACAAGGAGGTGAGCCATGCACATGATTCGTCATTGCATCGACCAATGTTGGGATGTTCTACAAACGGTAAGTGACCCTGAAATTCCGGTTTTATCTGTTGTGGATTTAGGCATGATTCGCGGTGTAGAGATTAACGATCAACAAGAAATTGTAGTTCGTCTAACGCCAACATATAGCGGTTGCCCAGCAACAGATATGTTGAAAGCGCAAATTGTTGAGGCATTTACCGCAGAAGCGTTGACCCCAGTCAAAGTGATGGTCGATTTATCAGAAGCATGGACTACGGACTGGATGTCTGAGGCGGGTAAAAAGAAACTACAAGTCTATGGCATTGCGCCACCTGAAGGGTTGGCACATCAATGTGGTACGCATGTTCACTTAAAAGATGGCGTAGAGTGCCCACGTTGTAAAAGCCGACATACCCGACTGTTAACAGAGTTTAGTTCTACCGCCTGTAAAGCACTTTATAAATGTCAGGACTGTCTTGAGCCTTTTGATTACTTCAAATGTATTTAAGTCTTTAGATAAGGAAATCAGCCATGAGCCAATTTGTACCATTAAAAGTAAAAAGTATTACGCCTCAAACCGATCAGGCAATTTGTATTGCATTTGACGTTGTACCAGAACAACAAGAACAATTTCAATTTCAACCGGGTCAACACTTAACAATTCGCCATTTAACTGAAGCTGGTGAAATCCGCCGTTGTTATTCAATTTGTAGCTATGCGGCAAAAGAAGACATCAGTATTGCTGTTAAAAAAATTGATCAGGGTCAATTTTCACATTGGGCAAATGACCATTTAAAAGTGGGTGATGTGCTTGAAGTGATGCCACCACAAGGCGTGTTTTTTCAAAAAGCAGCAAAGGCTGGTGGGCAAAACTATTTAGGCGTTGCTGCGGGCAGTGGTATTACCCCAATTTTGTCGATTGTTAAGCAAGTTTTGTTTGAACAACCTGAAGCTAAATTTACGTTGCTTTATGGCAATCGTTCATGGAAACAAACCATGTTTGCCGAGCAAATTATGGATTTGAAAGATCAGTTCAAAGAACGTTTTCAACTCATCAATATTTTTTCTCGTGAGTTCAACGACAGCGAACTAATGAACGGGCGTATTGATGAAGAAAAGCTAAAACAACTTTTTGATTTTGATGTACTTGAAACGAGTTTTGACCATGTTTTTGCCTGTGGTCCAGACGAAATGATGAATGCCGTAGAAAGCACGTTACCAAATTATGGGATTGCAGCAGAGAAAATTCACACTGAACGTTTCCATACAGGGCAAGCCCGTAAACGTAGTGCTGAAGCTGATGCAAACCGTAAAGAGGAAAAAGTAAACATCATTTTAGATGGTCGTGAGCTGATTGTTTCTGTGGCTCAGGATGATGAAAGTATTCTTGATGCTGCTTTACGTGCTGGTGCTGACTTACCGTATGCCTGTAAAGGCGGGGTGTGTGCGACTTGTCGTTGTAAAGTTGTTTCAGGTGAAGTGGATATGTTCCTTAACTATAGTCTTGAAAAAGATGAAGTCGAAAGAGGCTATGTGCTCAGTTGCCAGACCTTGCCAAAAGGCTCAAATGTTCGTTTGAGTTTTGATGAATAGAGGCCTCTTATGCAAGAGTTGATTAAAGCCAACACAGCGGCAGAAGGTGTTTTGTTATTAACGCTAAACCGTCCAGAGAAAAGAAATGCTTTAAACAATGCAACATTGCAGTGTTTATGCGAGTTGCTCGAAGAAGCTGAACATAACGCTGAAGTTAAAGCGGTAGTTTTAACGGGTAACGCTCAGTGTTTTGCAGCTGGGGCAGATCTTAGCGAGTTGGCTGCTATGGACGCGGTTTCTTTGCAACTCGATATTCGCCCGAAGCTTTGGCAAAAAATTGATGCGTTTAGTAAGCCGCTCATTACCGCAGTCAATGGCTATGCCTTAGGTGCTGGGTTTGAGTTGGTTTTGCATTCAGATATGGTGATTTGCGGTGAAAATGCCCGTTTTGCTTTACCTGAAATTGGCCTTGGTATGTTGCCGGGTGCAGGTGGAACACAGCGTTTAGCGCGCTTGGTTGGGCAACAACTCACCATGCGCTGGGCAATGACAGGTGAGATGATTTCGGCGAAACAAGTAGAGCAACATGGTATTTGCAGTCAGGTTGTACCGACTGAATTAACCATTGAATATGCTATTCAACTTGCAGCCAAAATTGCGAAACAAGCGCCTTTAGCGATTCGCGTGATTAAACAGTCAATTAAAAGTATTCATGAAACGACTTTAAGTCAGGGACTCAAGTTTGAACGTCAAAACTTTGTCTGGCTGGCGGCTACAAAAGATCGAAACGAAGGGATTAATGCTTTCTTTGAGAAAAGAAAGCCAGTGTTTAGAGGTGAGTGATGGACTATCAAAATATTATTGCTGAAGAAAAAAATGGTGTTGGCTACCTGACATTTAACCGCCCAAAAGCACTGAATAGCTTTAACGTTGATATGCACCGTGAAGTGGCTGAGGTTTTAAACCTGTGGAGCAAAAATCCGGATGTTCGCTGTGTTGTGATTAGTGGTGAAGGCCGTGGCTTTTGTGCAGGGCAAGATTTAGGGGACCGTGTAGTTGACCCAAATGCTGAAGCTCCAGATTTAGGATATTCCATTGAAACTTACTATAACCCGCTCATTAAAACGATTGTAAATATGCCAAAGCCTGTGATTTGCGCGGTAAATGGCGTGGCAGCAGGTGCAGGGGCAAATATTGCACTGGCTTGTGATTTGGTCATTGCAGCCAAATCGGCAAACTTTGTACAAGCATTTTGTCGCTTAGGTTTGGTTCCGGACTCTGCGGGTACATGGTTTTTACCACGTGCTGTAGGCCATGCGCGAGCTATGGGGCTGACTTTGTTGGGTGACAAGCTCCCAGCAGAAACCGCAAAAGAATGGGGCATGATTTGGGATGTTGTAGAAGACGCCGAGCTTAAAACAAAAGTCACTGAACTGGCTGAACGTTTAGCGAAACAGCCTACTTTTGGTCTATCTCTTATTAAAAAAGCCATTCATCAATCAAGCAACAACACCTTTGATGAGCAAGTGCTGTTAGAGCGTGATTTACAACGTATTGCGGGTCGTTCAGAAGATTATCGTGAAGGTGTGCAAGCCTTTATGAATAAACGTGAACCAAATTTTAAAGGGCGCTAAGCATGACAGATTTAGACTTATCTCGTGCCCGAATTGCCGTCATTGGTTCTGGCACCATGGGCATCGGTATTGCCCAGTTAGCCATCGTCAATGGGCACTCGACCATTTTATATGACCTAGATGCTCAAAAAGCGCAACAAGCCGTTGAGGGCTTGGGGCAAACTTTTAAAAAGCTGGTCGAAAAGAACAAGCTTACTCAACAGCAAGCTGAAGAAGCCTTAGCGCGTTTAACTGTAGTCAATCAGGTTGAAGCACTGCGTGATGCTGACTTGGTTATTGAAGCGGTCGTTGAAAAAAAAGAAGTTAAACAGTCTTTATTTAAACAACTCGCTGAGATTTGTAGTGCGCAAACCATTTTTGCAAGCAATACATCTTCAATTTCAGTGACTGCAATTTCGGCTGGCATTGCTCACCCTGAGCGCGTGGTGGGTTTACACTTTTTTAACCCTGCGCCAGTCATGAAACTGGTTGAAATTGTACAAGGTTTAAAAACACCAAACAGCTTATGTTTGGCTTTAAAAAACTTAATGTTGAGCTGGAAAAAAATTCCAGTACTCACCAAGTCGACTCCTGGTTTTATCGTTAACCGAATTGCACGTCCGTTTTATGCAGAAGGCTTTAGAGCACTGCAAGAACAAGTCACCAGCTACGACCAACTAGACTATGCCTTAAAGCAATGCGGCGGTTTCGCGATGGGGCCGTGTGAACTTACAGACCTCATTGGTCAAGATGTTAACTTTTCGGTGACCCAAAGCGTTTATCAAGAATTTTTTTACGAACCACGCTATCGTCCAAGCTTGATTCAAAAAGAATTGGTCGATGCAGGAGCTTGGGGCCGTAAGTCAAAACAAGGTTTTTATCGCTATAACGAAAAAAATCAGTACGAAACATTTCAGCCTCAAGCTGTAATTGCCAAGCCAGTTGATGCACATACTCAGCTAAAAGGTGTCTGGTCTCAGCTACCTGCTTTTTTAACGCGTTTAGGTTTAAAAAGCGGATCTGCAAGTGATGACAATATCCTTCAAATTGATGATATCGATTTACGTTTGAGCCAAGGTGAGTCAGCCAATATTCATTACCTGAGCCGTAAAGTGGTTTTGATGGATTGGCATCATGATTTTGAACAGGCGCAGGCTTTAGTACTCAGTCATAACGAGCTCTGTGAAGCAAGTGATCTGGCTAAAGTTGAAGCTTACTTTGCGCAATTTGGCATGAGCGTTATGTGGATTAAGGACCATCCAGCACTGTTAACCTTACGCACCATCGCTTTACTCATTAATGAAGCCTGCGAAGCAAGTTTACATGGTGTTGCGAGTCTGGAAGATATTGATAATGCCATGAAATATGGAGTGAATTATCCTAAGGGTCCTTACCAGTGGTTGACACAAATGGGCGGTGCTTATGTGCTCCAAACCTTAAATAACTTATATGCACTGTATGGAGAGGATAAATATCGCGCGAGTATCTACCTCAAGCAATATGTAGCAAAAACTCAAAACATTGCTACTCAATATTCACGTGATATGACCGAATTTGCATAATCAGGAGTCAAGATGGAAGACGTTTTAATTTGCGATTTTATTCGTACCCCAATTGGACGATATGCAGGTGCCCTAAGTGCTGTACGTGCAGATGATTTAGCTGCATTGCCCATCAAATATTTAAAAGATAAACACCCGAACTTACCGTGGAATACTGTAGACGAAGTGTTTTTAGGATGTGCTAACCAAGCAGGTGAAGACAACCGTAACGTTGCACGCATGGCAACACTCTTGGCTGGCTTACCAGATGCAGTGCCAGCGATGACCGTAAATCGCTTGTGTGCTTCTGGTTTAGATGCGGTAGGACTTGCGGCACGCTCAATTAAAGCTGGTGAAGCGCAGTTTGTATTGGCAGGTGGCGTTGAGTCGATGAGCCGTGCGCCATTTGTACAAGCTAAACCAACCGAAGCGTTTAGCCGTACACCAGAAATTTATGACACCACCATTGGCTGGCGCTTTGTAAATAAGCAACTCAAAGCGCAATACGGCACCGACAGCATGCCGGAAACTGCCGAAAATGTAGCTGAAAAATATCAAATTAGTCGTGAAGACCAAGATGCTTTTGCATTACGTAGCCAACAAAAAACGGCTGCTGCACAACAAAATGGTTTCTTTACTGACGAGATTTTGCCTGTCGAGATTACAGACCGTAAGAAAAACGTAGTGGTGGTGAACCGTGATGAACATCCGCGTGAAACGACACTTGAAGCACTCGCAAAACTAAAAGCGCCGTTTAAAAAAGAAGGTGGTTCGGTGACTGCCGGAACTGCCTCTGGTGTGAATGATGGTGCCGCATGTGTGTTAATTACCAACCGTGAATTTGCAAATACACATGGTTTAAAACCTTTAGCACGTGTAATTGGCATTGCAAGTGCGGGTGTTGAACCCAAATATATGGGTATAGGTCCTGTTCCGGCTGTGCAGAAAATTTTAAAGCAGACAGGTTTAACGCTAGATCAGATGGATGTGATTGAGTTGAATGAAGCATTCGCAGCCCAATCTTTGGCTTGTATGCGTGAACTTGGTTTAAAAGATGACGATGAACGCGTGAACCCAAATGGTGGTGCAATTGCGTTAGGCCATCCGTTAGGCATGAGCGGTACACGTTTGGTGATTACGGCAACACGTGAGCTAAAAAAACGCGGTGGACGCTATGCACTTTGCACAATGTGTGTGGGTGTTGGACAAGGCGTCGCACTGATTTTGGAAAATTTAAATTAATTTAGACGGTTTTTAAAATTACATAATGAGGAGATAGGCGATGGACAGCCTTACAACGGATAATGTTGAGCAATTAACACTTGCAGAGCTTAGAGCGCTGCAAACTAAACGGTTAAAACAAACCCTGACTTTTGTATATGAAAATAGTCCGGTCTATAAGAAAAAGTTCGATGAAGCAGGTGTACATCCTGATGACTTCGTCACTTTAGACGATTTGGCAAAGTTTCCATTTACCACCAAACAGGATTTGAGAGACAATTATCCATTTGGGATGTTTGCCGTACCGCAAGAGCAAATTGTGCGTTTACATGCATCATCAGGCACAACGGGCAAACCAACCGTGGTGGGTTATACCCAAAAAGATATTAATACTTGGTCGGACATTGTTGCGCGTTGCTTACGCATGGCAGGTTTAACCGCGAAAGATATGATTCAGGTTGCTTATGGCTATGGACTCTTTACAGGTGGTCTAGGCGCGCATTATGGCGCTGAGCGCTTAGGTGCAACCGTGATTCCAATGTCTGGCGGGCAAACTGAAAAGCAAGTTCAGCTCATTCAAGACTTTAAACCGACTGCAATTATGGTTACGCCATCGTATTGCGTGAGTATTATTGAAAAGCTGGAACAACAATTTGGTACTGCGCGTAATACGTCTTTAAAAGTCGGTATTTTTGGTGCCGAGCCGTGGACCAACGAACTTCGCCGTGAAATTGAAGAGCGCCTCAATATTAAAGCACTCGATATTTATGGTTTGTCTGAGGTGATGGGACCGGGTGTTGCCATGCAATGTCTAGGCGAGGGCGAAGGGCTAACCATTTGGGAAGATCATTTCTATCCAGAAATTATTAATCCTGAAACGGGTGAAGTCTGTAAAGATGGTGAACTTGGTGAGTTAGTATTTACGACCATTACCAAAGAAGGTTTACCGATTATTCGTTACCGTACCCGTGATTTGACTCGTTTGTTAGCGGGAGAAAATCTGGCGATGCGTAAAATGGATAAAATTGTGGGCCGTAGTGACGACATGCTGATTATTCGCGGTGTAAATGTTTTCCCGACTCAAATTGAAGAGCAAATTTTGCAAGTTCCGAATTTAGTTCCAAATTATGAAATTTTGGTGACTAAAAAAGGACATATGGATACTTTGCATATTCGTACAGAGATGTGTCATAACTGTACTATACAGGCCAATCAACTTGCTCAGGAGTTGATGAAACGCATTAAAACCATGATTGGGATTAGCGTTACTGTAGAAGTTGTTACAGAAGCGACCTTACCTCGTTCGGAAGGTAAGGCAAAGCGGGTAATCGATATGCGTCAGATTGCTTAACATCAAGATCATTCAGGGTATAGAATCTATACCCTGAAACTAAACGCCAAGACATGAGTATGAGTGCAAAAATACAGCAAATAATTGATTCTGTTGTAAAGAATGAAACCTTAAGTGGAACTTCGCTTATTTCGACAATTTTTGGAGATTCAGTACTTCATCGGGGTGGAAACATTAGTCTTGCAAGCCTGATTCAGTTATTAGAGCTGTTTGGTTTTAATGACCGTGCTGTAAGAACCTCTGTTTTTCGTTTAGTTAAAAATGATTGGTTATGTTCAGACAAAATCGGCAGGACCAGTTTTTATCGAATTACCGATTCGAGTCGTTCGACTTATTTGCAAGCCGAGCAACGTATTTATAACGACCAGATGAAAGAGTGGGACCATTATTGGGATCTTATTCTGATGTCTAGCCTCGACACTGAAAATAAAGCGTTGTTAAAGAAAGAACTTGAATGGTTAGGATTTGCCAATATTTCGACAAATTTAATGGCTTATCCGGGCTGTAACCGTATTGAATTGCAACGCTTGTTGGTTGACTTAAATATGAGTGAGCAAGTGGTGGTGTTTAAAGCCGAAACCTTGCAGCTCTTTAATAATTCGGTCGATACAATTGGTCGTATGCTCAGAACCAACTGGCCAATTGATGAATTACGCCAAAGATATTTACAGTTTCTCGACATTTTTAGAGAAATTGGCGTGTTGCTGATGCAGGAAAACGAACAACTTGAACCAGTTCAGGCCTTTCAAATTCGAACTTTGCTGATTCATTATTATCGACGGATTTTATTGAAAGACCCTGCATTGCCGCTTGAGTTGTTGCCAACTGACTGGCCCGCGATTAGTGCACGAACTTTATCAATGAATATTTATAAAAAAGTATTTGAACCTGCGGATGAATACTTCTTGTCTGTTGCAGCAACAGCAGAAGGACCAATGCCAAATGCCACAGCACATTATTGGCGCCGTTTCGGAGGTTTGGTGGCGACAAATGAGAGGTTAAATCATGCCTTGTTATAGTATTGACGGTGTTATTCCGGTGGTAAGCCCAGAGGCTTTTGTACACCCAACTGCTGTTTTAATTGGTGATGTAATTATTGAAGCGGGCGTATATGTGGGGCCATTTGCTTCATTGCGTGCCGATTTTGGACGTATTCATATCAAGCAAAATGCCAATGTTCAAGATAACTGCACCGTACATGGCTTTCCACAAAGCGTGACTTTAGTTGAGGAAATGGGTCACATTGGGCATGGCACAACTTTACATGGTTGCCGTATTGGTAAAAATGTTTTGGTCGGCATGAACAGCGTGATTTTGGACTATGCCGAAATTGGTGAAAACACCATTATTGGCGCAAATAGTCTGGTCAAAACCAAAGATATAATTCCGGCAAATGTATTGGCAATGGGCAGTCCTGCCAAGGTTGCACGTGATTTATCAGAACAAGAAAAAAAGTGGAAAACCAGAGGCACGCAAGAATACATTGAGCTTGCACAGCGCTGCTTAAACTCAATGCAAGAAGTTCAGCCATTAAGCTCAGAGTCAGATGACCGCCTGACCTATAAGGACTTTAGTTCTTCAAACTATCAGATTAAACAAGATAGTGTTTAACGGCTATTCATAAGTCGATTTCAATACACATGAGTTCATAAAACTTAAGGAATACTCGCACGAGTAGGGAGACGTTTGTGCAAAAAAATGAAACTACTGCGGTTGATCAGTTCGCAGAATTATTAGGTGTTCAAGTGCTGCATCGCAGTTTTGATGAAGCGCGTTGTCAGCTTAATGTGAAAGACGAACACATGAATGCTTTGGGCGGTGTGCATGGTGGGGTCATATTTTCTTTAGCCGATATTGCTTTTGCGATGGCTTGTAATGCAGGGGATGCGCCATATACTGGCCTACAGGCAGATATTCGCTATATGAGTGGTGCGAAAGATAAGGTGTTATTTGCAACGGCAACCAAGGTCGGAAGTAGTAAAAAATTCGCGCATTATGAAGTGTTGATAACAGACGGTTTGAATAATAGAGTCGCTTTGTTTACATCTACGTGTTACAGACTTGCGCCGTAAGATATGGTTAGCTTTGAACAAAGCCCCTGAAAATAGGGGCATTTTTTAAATATGCTAGTAAATGAAAAAGACTAATCTAATCTACTAAAATGAGCCGTCTTTGCTTATATAGAGCCCATTAAAAATTGTTATTTAGCCATTCATCAAGGTGATCAACTTGAACAAAGGAAAGTTCGACAGGATAGGGTGGACATCTAAACCACCAGTAAGTATTTTTTGAAACATAAAGATTAATAATCTTTAATTCTGAAGATGAATCTGAATGCGGCCATTGTAATGAATTTCTAATTTTCTCATGTTCATTGTATAGAAAATCATAACGTCTTTTAATTTTTGAAATTTGTGATTTATCATTTTGATCTTTACCAAAAATCCTTTGTCTTAAACGACTCATATCCTTTAAACAATATGCAGGTTGATTGTATTTACATTCAACCATTATCCAACAATTAGATTCTGGGAAGAAAGCTAGTACATCATAATCACCAATATCGGGATAATTTTCTTTCTTAAATTTTTTCTTTAAATCAATACCATTTTCAATATATTGTGTGCGTCTATATAGAATATCAAAAGCTTTATTTTCTAATCGTTTTTCTAAAATTGTTTTAGAATCATCAACTAGTTTATTGATAGTTGGGAAATCAAAATCGGCAGGTAAATAACCATCTGTTGTGTGGGTTGTCCAAATACCTAATGCACGATGAGTGCAAGCTGGAGACCATACAATTTCATTATTCAAAGAAATTAAAGGCTTTATATTGAGTCGATTAGTACGCTTACTGTGGTCACCAACAGGTACATCAAATTGCTGGATATCACTACCTTCAAGTAAATTAATTTTTGAATTATCTAAAATTAAAAAACTTAGTATTTTTTCTATTTCATCAATTCTAACATCAGGATTGGTAATTAGATTAGAAAGTCCCTTCACTAATTCATCAAATGATAGTTTGTAGAAAGTTTGAATTTTAAAACTATTCAAATTCCCCCAGTTTGAAAGTAAATATAAGATAGTAAATAAATTTTTAAATCCAAACCCTAAGTCTTCATAAAATGCAGAATCTAACAAACTGTAATTGTCATCAGGAATTACTGAAGATAATTCATCAGCACTATTTAATCCAATTCCAAGTTTATACGCACTTAGTTCTTCATTGTATTTATCCTGAGAAAGTAAGCTGGATTCAGAAATGATTATTTCTGGAATATAGGTGGAATCGATCTCTATACCATCAACACCCACATTATAATGTAACCCATCACTGGAGTGATACATATTTAGAAGCCAATTGATCGAACCTAATAGAGTAAGATAATCCTCTTCATTAATAGGAGTGATACTTGTACTATGAAGCATCAATGTACACTCAATTAAATATCTATATATTTGTGAGGTTTTTTTGAAAACTGTATCTGATTCAGCTAATTTCTGTGCTCTATTATAACTGACTTCATGTTTTAAACTCATTTCCTGTTTAGACATATCTAAATAATTTGATGAAACTAAAAGAGAGTAATCATGTAGAGCAAGCTCAATTATTGAACTGATGCTATGTTTTTTTATAATACTATGGATATGTGTCCTAAATTTTTCAGAAGCATCATTCATAATCGATTTAGCAATATTTACATCTGAATATAAGCCAGGTTCAATATTATTAGATTTAAATATTTGAGCTAATATCTGTCTACCTTTTTTGTAATATACTTCTTTTATCGGGGGAGGTTCTCTATCAATAACATCAAATTTTGGACTTATATTGCCCATTGTCATTCTCAAAGGCCAGTCGCTTGTTTTTTCTAATGAATGATATAAGTCTTCAATATTTTTATTTTTTTTAACTTGATCGAATATTTCTAAAAATTTAATACAAATTTCAGTTTGGAAAGATGCATTGGTGCTTGATCTGAAATGATAAAGACAATAATCTAAATTTAAATATGTGTTAATTATTAGATTTTTATCTTTGTGCGTAATAATTTCTTTTTTTATAAATAACTCGTCATTATTATTTGGCTTGAAATCATCATCTATATTTTTTATCTCACTTCCAATGAGTAAATTAATAGTAATGTTTTTAGGTAAATTAATATCTATTAAGTAAGATGTACGTCTTGAAAATGCATCAGCGGCAGCATGAGAAAATAATTCTAATACTCGTGGATTTAATTCAGATTTGTTTATATCAATAATATTAAAGTCAAATAAGAAATGTATGCAAGTATTATTTAATATTGTACTCCATGACATTACTTCATGGTTTTGAGTGATAAGATGGTAGTTCCCATCATAAGAATGTTCGACATACCATTGATAATCTGCATTTGGAAGTGTTGATGGTAAATTATTATACTTTTTAACTATTTTTTCATATCTATATGTTGGAGCGTCATGGGTATTAATCATAATCATTGAAAAGGATGTAGCTCCATCTTCAAGTAAACCATAACTATTTTTAAATGATGAAAAACCATCTAAATTAAATCCCATAAACATTGTCTTTATCTGATTTTTTTTATAATATTCAATAAATTCATCAATTTCATCCTCTGAATCTATACAATCAACTACGGCTGTAAACTCATTGAGTGATGTTATTTCAACATTATTATCCTTTGTAAGTGGAACTAAATGATTTCTCGTTGTTAATTCTGGTAAAATAATAATAATTCTAATTTTATCATATGTTAATAGATTCCCATTGTTATCTATTGGTTGAATCTTCTTTAAAGAATACGGCTTTTGAAGTCCCCAATCCAAATCAGACATAATAGTCTTAATTTTCGTTAATATTGAATTTATGTTTTGTAGATTTTCATTATCTAAAGCTAGGACGAAATATACTTTATCTCGACTTTGAAAAACTGAACTAAATGTTAAATTTAAAACTTTTTCATCGGTTCTAAGTATAAAGTTATCGCACAATATTCTTTTGAAGTTTTTATTTAAAAATAAAGAGATATTTTTTGCAGTGTTTTTTAAATCAGGTTTTTTATTTTCATTATACTTCTCAACTAATACAGGTATGTGATTTCTTATTGAAAACGGATATAGTTTATTTTCAAATTCAAAATAAAGATGAGGATTTACTTCTGCATTCATATATTTTGAATAGAAGTCAATGTTAGGGGTTGGGTTTTCACCATTTTTTATTATTAATGATTTGTTGTGATTTTTTATATCAATATTCTCAATCCAATTAAGCATATTATTTCTGAAATTTT
Organism: Acinetobacter sp. M5A5_2a; assembly: GCF_053345265.1. Classification (NCBI taxonomy): domain Bacteria; kingdom Pseudomonadati; phylum Pseudomonadota; class Gammaproteobacteria; order Moraxellales; family Moraxellaceae; genus Acinetobacter; species Acinetobacter sp. M5A5_2a. The sequence continues at coordinate 28,347 of NZ_JBKEZV010000009.1, forward strand.
CATCTGGTATTGAAAGTTTTTTTTCAATATTTTCTACTTTATCCACTTTTTTTATTAAATCATTTTGTATTTTAATTATATTTTCTAAGTCTTCTAAAGCTTTACCATTATTTGAATATAAGTTTTCAAAAGCTTTTATGTAACTGTATGAATCAGTTAAGCAAGAGCCAAAGAATATATTGTATACGTTTTCTTTATATTGATATTTTACTTCTCCCCAATCTCCAATTGGACTGAAGTCTTCAACACTTGGGTTATGTGGTACTTTCGCATAGAGTTTTTGTAGTATATGACGGAATTCATCATAAGTATTAATTTTTTTATTACTGAAATCGTTTAATTTTATTGAAAAATAAATATTAAAAAGTAAGCTGAATTTTATATATTCATCAAGATTTCCAAGCCATGTTTCAGCTATTAGAAGAGTTTTAAATATATCTAATGGATGATATTCAGTTAATATTTTTTTTAAATCATTTATTTGTTTTGAAATATCTATATATTCATGTTTTTTATTATTTTTATTTGTTTTTAAAGATTGTGGTTTTGCAAATTCGAAAATTTTATCATTTAATAAGTTAAATGCAAATTTCTTTGCATTTTTATTATTGTTTTTTCTTTTTTTAGACATATCGGCTACTCATAATATATGAAAACTTCTTTAAGTATAAGATATATATGAGTTTGTTGTAAAGGTTGAATGGGGGTGAAATATCTTTAAATTTTTAGTGAATTTTATATCTCTATAAAATTTCTATCAGTGAAAAAATTATATAATATTTACCTTTTCTTTTATTGGAACGGTTGTGTTAAATGTTTTCTAATATGCTTTTAGGCTAGCATGAGTGTATTAATTAAAATTAATTATCTCCTAAGGTCTTAGTAGTTTTTTACAAAAAACTTTAATGAAACTTACATACATTTATCCCCCTCTATAACGCCCCACTTAACAATAACTCCCTCATTATTTAGCCTTACTTTTTTAATGATCTAATTTAAAACAAATGGCATTTTTCGTGCTTGACTGTAAAAGGGTTGGGCACTATTCTTTGCCTGCTGGCCACATTGCCAGTCGGTCGTCGCGGACCGGTTTTTTCGACCACATCAGGATTATTTCTTCTGAGGAATAGTCTTATGTGTAAACTCCTCGTCTCCTCCCGTTGCGGTAGGACGGGAGAGGGACACCCTCGGGTGTGCTGGAGTCGAAACCAGTCCGCGAACCCTCTTCCGTTCTGCCACCATAATTTTAATGTCGGCAGAACTCCCAATAAAAAGGAGTTGGCTTTGCACATCCATTATTTCTTGGCTCTCAATGCCAAAAGCTATAACGACACAGCTTAAAAAATTAAAGCAGCTTGATCACCTTAAGGTTTTCAGGCTTTAAGTCTTTTTATTTAAAACTTAGCAATAACAAACTCGAGATGTGCCATGCACAGTCTTTATGGGCTTTGCTGTGCCTTTTTTCTCCCAAAAAAGTATCTCATTTAGAAACAACAATAATTTTTATAACGGTAAAACTATGCCAAAGTTAGTTCTTCCAACACGTGCCATACAAGTCATCAATAAGTCGATTTATTTGTTTCACCATTACGGGTTTCATACCGTTGGGGTCGACAAAATTGTGAAAGAGTGCGGAATTCCAAAAGCGACTTTTTATAACTACTTTCACTCGAAAGAGCGATTTATTGAAATCTGTTTGATTGTGCAAAAAGAACGTTTAAAAGAAAAAGTGGTTTCAATTGCTGAATACGACCAAGGCACAAGTGCCACCGATAAACTTAAGAAACTTTATTTCTTACATACCGATTTAAACGGGCTTTACTACCTATTATTTAAAGCCATTTTTGAAGCGAAACTGACCTATTCAAAAGCCTATCAAGTCGCAATTAAATATAGAACGTGGCTAATCAATGAAATCTATAGCCAGCTTATAAAACTAAAAACCGATGCGACTTTTCAAGATGCAAAACTATTTTTATATATGATTGAGGGCGCAATTATTCAGCTTTTAAGTTCAGATGGGGTAGACGACAGAGAAAGCTACTGGAATATGATTTCTAATGTCTTTCTTTAGATGTTTCAGCCTATGTTTGGGGGAAGAAGCCAAAAAGTAGACGAGTTTAAATATTTAACTCAAAGTTTACTTTTACACGATCTAAAACAATTAAGGTTCGATATGTTTTTACATCTTCATTATCAGCAAAATGTTTTCTAACTAAACTTTCAAAATGAGATAAGTTGTTGCTCAGCATGATAATGATAAAAGAGACACCTCCATTCACAAAGTAGCACTGTTGAATTTCTTCAACAGAAGCAAAGTATTGCTTCGCTCTATCCATAACTACGGAGCGGTCTTCGCTAAGTCGGACTTCAATAATAGAAGTAATTTTTTCTCCAAATTTTAGCGGATTTAAAATAGCGCAATTTCTTAAAATGATTTCCTTTTCTTCCATACGAGATATACGTCTTTGAACGGAAGCGGAGGATAGGCCAATTTTTTCAGAAATTTCTCGATGCGAAGTTTTATTGTCTTTTTGAAGTATTCTCAAGATTGCATAATCAAAATTATCTAAAGAAATATCTGACATGAGTAAATCTCTCATTAAGCTTTAAATATAGAGTTATTTAATCGTTTTATTAAGAGAAATAGAAGAAATATATTGATTATATAGAATTAAAATTTCAATCATTCCCAGAGTGGTAAATATGATGATTGAGACAAACTCCAAGCAAGGCATGGCATTTGCAGCCGCATTTCTATCTTTAGTTTCTGTGCAAATAGGAGCATCAATAGGAAAAGCCCTTTTTCCAATTCTGAGTGCAGAAGGAGTGACCTTAACTCGACTTGCTTTAGCAGCATGTTTCTTATGGATTGTTTATAAACCTTGGAGAGACTGGAATAGACAGACCAATTGGAAAAATCTAATTATTTATGGGGCCATCCTCACTTTAATGAATACTTTAATTTATAAAGCATTTTCTTATATGTCTGTTGGGATCGCTATTTCCATCGAAGTGTTGGGACCACTTACGGTTGCTATTTTAATGTCCAAAAATAAATTAGATTATTTTTGGGGAGCATTATCTCTTATTGGTTTGCTTTTTTTACCTATGGGCAATTCAAACAATAACTTTAGTTTTATTGGTATGACGTATGCGCTTGTGGCTGCCGTGGGTTGGGGACTGTATATTATTTATGGCTCTAAAGTTGCACAAGGTGGCGGAAGCTCTGTTGCAACTGGAATGTTCCTAGCAGCTTTGTTTGCAACACCTTTAGGGGCTTCTCACATGATCCATATTTTTGATAGTTATAAGATTCTTTTGACATGTTTACTCATGGCGATGCTAGCGAGTGCTATTCCATTTATATTAGATATGATTGCGATGAAAAAATTGCATCCGCGAGTTTTTGGAATATTAGTGAGCGCATCACCAGCGGTGAGTGCTTTAGCTGGATGGCTGATTTTAGATGAACGATTAAATCATTTTCAGATCTTTGGTATAGCAATTATTATGGCATCGTGTGCAGGATGTTCTTATTTCTCTTATAAACGTAATACTGCATAAGCCCATTCATTTATGGTGACTTAGGTCTAAAAGCTAGATGAGTCGTGTGAAGGGGGAGAAATAATAATTAGAGAACTCCCTCCTTAAAAAGCTGCTTCTGTACAAAAGAATATAAAAACAGCAAGTAACACTTACTCAAGTATCATTTTAATCTGATTGATATTTATACAATATAGTTACCAGATCACAAGGATATGAACTGATGAAATTTCTAAAATTTTTAACTTTTAGCACGATTCTAACTTTATCCGCACATAGTTATGCGACAGTGGGTGGTGGACAAAAAATTGAAGTATTGGGTTATCAGCAAAAAGAGAAGAAACTTTATGTATTAAGACACTATGAAGATGGTCGAGGACGTTTACCACAACTATATTATTATCTATTAAATAGTAAATCGCCTGACAAACTTATTGAAGTTAAATCTCTCTATATCAATCCAAAAACCCATAAGATTGATTATGATCAAGATAGTACAGCGTTTGATAAAGCGCTTAAAAAAATTAAAAGGAATTTAACTCCTTTGATCGTAAGTAATAGTAAGACTGTAAAAATTCAGACATTAAAAACTCATCAGAATCAAATATCAGCTTGGTTTGATCCTTCAGGGAAGATCACACAATATAAAACCGAATATGTTGTAAAATCGCCATCTTTACAAAGTAAGGCCCATGTGGCGGTTCATTACACCAAAGCAATAAAAATTTCCCAAAATTATAGCGTGCCTAAACACAATAATAGGTTGGTTGTAGTTAGATATTTGGGGGTTCCAGAAGAAACTGGTTATGACATTGAAGACCCTGTTTTACTACTGCCTGTGAAAAAATAAGTTTAAGCGTAAATTATTTTCTTGGTTCAAATCGGTAGCAGCAGGGCATCACTATCTGGATGTTTACGACAATATTGCCAGCATTGGTCATTATCATCTTGCGGTCATTGAAGTTGTAAATGAGCAAAAGAAAATGCCCATTTGTTATTTTTTAATCATTTTGAGAGTTAAAAACGGTTATGTTTCAAAAAGGATTTTAATTTTTATATAATTAAATCAGTTGTCTATAGAAACTATTGAATTAATTTATTCAAGATCAAGTTGATTATCGTCTTTCGTAATTTTAATTTTTAACTTTTTATATTTGCGTTTATTTGGATCAATTGCAGAATTTATGACCTCATCTGAGAAAGAGGTGCATAACATTAGTTTTGCGTATGCACGGTAGCCTATTAAAATTCTGCGTAGCGGATAGTCCGTTCTTGAAGAATAATATTCGATTCGCGAGTTAAGCTCTTGTAGTAAGGTCTGTTCGGCCATTCGAATAATTTTCTGTAAGTGATTCATTGCAGCATATAGAGATTTATCTAATCAAAGAAGGGTTATTTTCACTAATATGAAATTTGGAAAATTAAACACTAATATTGCATATTTAAATACCCTAGACATACAAATTATTTTTTTATTACCTGTAAATTTAAGTAGATACACTAAAACCATAATACATTGATAAATGGTAGAAAAATTACGGGTAACAACTCTTTTTAGAGCAACAGATCTAGGTGTGTTATAGTCAATTTCGATTAATAATTGGCATTAAAATGGATATCTGTATTGGCGGCATACTTGATGGTCAAAAAAGAAAGAATGATCAGACTCATTTCAAAGTAGACAACCATTATTCTGATCATGGTTCTCAATATAATAAAGAGTATTTTCATTTAGATGGGCAACTTCATTCATTTTGGATAAGTGAAGAACTTGACTTCTATGAAGCACAAAAAAGAGTTGAATTAATCCTGAATACGAAACTTTTAGTTACCTAAATTAAAATAAATAATTTATTATAAAAGAGGGTGGAATTTTGAAGCTATCCTCTTCATTAAAATAAAATTTAAATATTTTATAGATTTAATTTTTGAAATTTATCAATACATAATTATTCATGAATCTATTCTTTTATCCTGTAATCTAAAGAAAATAATTTAGTTTGGATTGTAGGTGTCTATATGGGAGATAAATTGATTGAAAAAGATAAACTTTTAAATTATCTTGCCCAAAAAAATGCAGAGAAAGAAATAGAGTGTGAATGGTTGAGGAATATTATTATTCGGTTAATTGATGAGCTTGAAGATAACCGTTTGCAAGCACAGCTAATTCGACAAGTAAATGAAGAACTCATTTTATTAATACAAACACATGTTGATCCAGATTTTAATTCAAAAGATTTAAGTAAATTTAAAAATTAATTGGGTTTTGAGTTTTTAAGGGATCCAGTTGGAGTATTCTTTATAAAAAATTAATATGAAAGAAGTCCAAAAAATGGACTTCTTTCATATTAATTAAAATTTTATCTTTTTATTTATTTTTTTCTTCATTATTTTTAATTGGTGAAGAATCTTCTGATTCAGATGGCTGGGCTGGTTTTTCAACTTTATCCTCATTTGGTTTTGGATCGGAGTCATTTTGGTTCTGAGTTGCTTTTTTTGAAAAGTCTTTAAAATCAGACATTTTAAACTTCTTAATAAGAGTAGTGAAGCTTGATAGTATACCTTTCACTGAGTTACATTACGGTAGTTATGGGAGTGGTATGTAGAGATATTTTCCTTTATATACTTTAATATCGATATAATTTTTTAAAAAATATCTTATATATTGATTTAAATAGTAAAATTTAAATTAAGGATGAAAAATAATAGATATTTTTAATCTATTTTATTTATATAGTTTTTAAAAAATATGATATTCGCATCTGTATCCAAAAATATAAAAACTTTATGATATTGTTTTTGCGGGTTAAATTCGTACTTGGGGTGTGAGCATAAAGTTAATAAGGATTAAAATAATAAAAAATATAGGGGTTTAAAGTATTTATTCTGTGTGGTGATTAAAATGTATATTATTGCGATAATAAACAACAGTATCACATTCAGATACACTTGCGGTGTATCTATATAAAGGTAAAGGGACTATGTTAACTAAGTGCTAGATAATCATCTGCACACCATTAAATAGGAGAGACTCTAATGTCTCAGGACCAAGTTAAAAGCGATCAAGACAAATCAAAAGAGCAACAACAGCAACAACAAGATGGTAAAGAGTTTGAACCTAAAACTCCTGATCAAAATGACGCAGAAAAAGTCAATCAAAATGATAAAAATGAGAAAAAATCATAATATAGAAATTTATATTTTTTCTTAAAAATATTGGTTGGTAGAAAGAATAACTATTCTTTTTGCCAATTTATAAAATTAAGAGGAATATTTTAATATGTATTTTATAATAATACTTTTTATCTTATTTATTTTTGCTTATATTTTATTTAAGGTTTTTTCTACAGTTAATCTAGAACTCCCCGAAAGCACCCTAAAAATAGCTGGAAAAATATTTACAGAGAACAAAAACTTTTTTGAACATGAAATAATTGTAATTTTATACCAAGAAGAATTGATAACTTTAGTCGGTAACCAAAATGGTGGTAGCGTGAAGGTCTTTAAAAATGCTGTAATATGCCTAGAAAAAGAAACAAATAAAATCGCAGTATATATAGATACTTTAAGAGTCGGATATCTTAATAAAATAAACTCCTCCAGTTTTGTTAATTTTTTAAAAATAAAAGGTTTTAGTGAGCGAGATGCTTTTGAAGTTGATGCGGTTATAATTAGTGAAGAATTAAGCCAGTGGAGTGTGAAGCTAGACATACCATACGATATGGAAAAGTTTAGGTTTGATAAATATTAAAATCCAATACATATTTGATTGATATTTTATAAGATATATTTTGGTACATTTTTTTTAGTATTGAAAATAAAAAGAGATCATAATCATTGTAGTGATAATAAAAAGGAGAAAAGATATGGAACTTAGAGCCGTCAAAATGCATAAAATGTTTAAAGAGTTTCATGATGAAAAGGCGCTTGGCTATGTAGGGGAATATGATGAAAAACATGATCTTGTAGCGATATATAATATTTTTAAAGAAAAAATGAAGAAAATAGACGGAACCTATCAATGGATTCTACCTTCATCGGGTGAAGTGTTTTTTGTTGAAGAAGATCCACTCTATGTTCGTTAATTAATTTTCCCGTCTAAAAAATCGATAATTTATAAATCAAAGTCCTCTAATGAGGACTTTTTCATATTTCACTCAAGGTATCTTTAACAATTCTAAAAGCCGGTGACATCAATCTACGGCTGGTATAAAACAAATAAAAAGGAGGCAAGGTAGCAGCATGTTGTTCCAATAAACTTACTAACTTTTTCTCTTCTAAAGCAGGTTTCACCAAAGAGTGGGGTAAATAGTCTATTGCACAACTATCGAGTACAGGCTAACAAAGTTGAACTATTGAAAAGAGTGGTGAAGCATCGAAATGAAGGACCAATGAAAAGCTAAATTGAACATTGTAATAAGAGGCACATCAGTATTGAATAAAAACACAAACTTAAAACCTCATTCATTTGAATTATATTATTAAGTTGATTTAAACTTTTTAGCACTCAGGTAGGAGTTCTCTTGGATGGCAAGGATGACCATTGCATTACATAAAAAACTTGAAGGAACTTGTGAAGTAAAAGTGCTTGTTGGTTTAGTCAACCATTTTTTAGATCATGCAAATTTTTTTGGAATCGAGCGCCGAGAGCTATTATTACAGAGTACTCTCACAGAAGAGCAACTAAGTGATTCAAATCAATGTATTCCACTTTACTACTTTGAGAGGATTATTGCTTATACATATAGTATTTGTAATGACCCAACGATTGCTTTAAGTTTTTTTAAAAAGATGGATTCTACAGCTTATGGAGTTTTAGGACATCTAGTCCCTTTATCTTCTAGTTTGTATAAAGCGATTGAGACATTAAAAGAGTTTCAACCATTAATCGGATGTATTGGAGATATTTCTCTCCAAATTGAGTCAGAAGCTATCTACTGGAAATGGAAATGTAGATCAACTGATCCAGTATTTAGTCGATGTGCGAATGAATATAATTTGTCATGGTGGTTGAGTCTAATTCGTTTAGTTCGAAATGAAGAATACTGCATTCTTAAAGCAGTACATTTCGCACATAGTCTGGCGAAACCTGAATTACAGAATTATTATGATGAGTTTTTTGGGTGCCCAGTCTATTTCAATCAAAAAGAAACTGCTTTGGTATTGTCACCAAAATCTTTAAATATGGCATTGAAGACTGAAAATGCGGGATTATATGATAGCGTGCGATTATTCGCTTCAAAATTATTAGAACAACAACGGGGCGAACAAACCTTTATTCAACAGACTAAAGCAAAAATCTATTTATTGCTTCACTATGATCGTTTGTCTCGTGAAAATGTTGCAGAGCTGTTAGGCATAAATGTCAGAACATTGAGTCGGAAGCTTCAGCTTGAAGAGAGCTCTTACAGCAAGTTACTTGATGAAGTTCGAATTGAATTAGCTGAAAATTTTTTAGAAAACTATCAGCATTCAATTTTATTTATTTCAAAAGCTTTAGGTTTTTATACAAGTCATTCCTTTATTTCTTGGTTTAAATTACAAACAAATTTGACTCCGAATCAATATCGTAAGAGTTTGAAAAGAAAGGCTATCGAAGATTAATAAGAAATTGAGGGGAATTTTTAATCTTATGTCCTATATTAGAGGTTAAATGACCCAGAAGCGTTATTTTTTACTTAGTAGTTAATAATAAGATTTATATCAACTTTATATGAATGATCGAAATTCTATTTAAGGTTTAATGAGCAATTTACTTTGTTCTAATTTTTAGTGTAGCTATGAAATTAAGCAAAATATATTTTTGATTTATAAGGATATTTTAAAAGCAGAGTGTTCGAAAAATTAATTTCTTATCGTAAAAATATGCTTAATTTGAGTAATGAAGGGAATCAATATGGAAGTAAAGCAAATATATAAACAGACTATAGGTATAGTTTTACTTGGATTTTTAGTCTCAGGTTGTGGAAATGACAAGGACACTGTTTCAAGCAATCTACCGGAAATAGGTGATTCATGTCCAACCATTATGGATGAGAAGCTCTTTGCTGACGTGGATACTTTAGAAAAATTTGTTCAAGTTGGCCCTGATTTAGCTCAATTACGTTCAACAGGTAGTCTTGCACATAAGCAATTGGTGGACTGGATTGAGCTTGAAGCAAAAAAAATACCAAATATGCAAGTACGATCGGATAGTTATGAAATTCAGCGTTGGCAACCGATGATTGTGGCTGAAAATGGCAAAGGACGTAGTTTATCTCGTTCAGGTCAGTTATCTGTTAATGGTAAAGATATAGCAATTGCTGGTGCTGTTCCTTATTCATTAGGTACAACATTGACTGGAAATAATGGACAATTGGTCTTTCTTGCAAGTAATCAAGCCATCACGGAAGAACATCGAGGTAAAATTATTGTACGTGAAATTCCAACTGTGCAAGATCCTGTGTATGTAAATCAGGTTGCACCCCCTTATGCATTTTTATTTCAGTTTGCAAAATATCTAAGCCCATCTCTTAATGATCTTAAAACACAGAGATACGATAAGCCTTTTTTAGCAGGCGAATTAATGAATAAGGACTTAATCGCAGCTGGAAAGGTGGGTGCGGCGGGTGTGATTCTTGGTTTTGATGTTCCTAGAGATCAAATCAAAGATTATTTCGATCCGCATAATGGGTTACATTATCGACTTCCTGCAGTGTTTTTAGGTGCAGATGAATTTGCCGAGGTAAAAGCTTTAGCCACAAGTAATTCACAAGCAAAAATTGTAGTTCAGGCTGAAAGAGACACAACAACTACTCGAAATTTGATTGCAACATTACCAGGGTTAAGTCATGAAAAAATTGTATTTGTCGCGAACACGGATGGTAATACGTGGGTACAAGAAAATGGTGTGAGTGGGTTACTTGCGTTAGCCCAATATTTTGCAAAGTTACCGTTAAAATGCCGACAAAAAACATATGAATTTGCATTTAATACTGGTCATTTGCATATGTCTAAAGAAGGAACTTTTAGATATATGGAAGAACTCAATGAAGAATATAAAGACGGTAAAGTGAGTTTTGTTTTTGCAGTAGAGCACTTGGGAACACGTGAAATAGTAGCAAAACCAAGAAAAGATTTGGGTTGGGGGAGAACATTAGAGTTTTCAGGTAGAGCAGAGCCTCAGGCTTGGTTTGTAGCTGAAGATCATCTTTTGATGCAAAAAGTCGCAATTGAAGCTGCTCAAAGACATAAGCTACCTGCGGTACTGATTTCGACTGGGCAAGATATGCCAAATATTCAACGTTCCCCAAAACAATGTGATTTTGGTGGTATTGGAAACGCATCACATCAGAACTTAATTCCAACTATGGCGACTATTTCTGGTCCATGGTCCCTTTGGGCACCATCGTTTGGTCGAGATGCGATTGATTTTAGTTTGATGCGTAAGCAGTTATTAGCAATTGGTGATTCAGTTTTAGCTTTACAAAATCATACCAAAGCTGAAATTGATGGACCTTATACGGAATGGAGAGCCGCTAGTAATCAAGGGAAATTAGTCTGTTCACATTCAATAAACAGTGGTGTAGAGGATGCGCCAAACACAGCGAACTAATATTGAAAAGGATCCATAGCGATTGTTTTTATAAATTAGTTAGGCTTTGATGCATAAAATTAAAATTATCCTACAGGCTTATTCAACCGTTTAATTATTTTAATGAATAAGCCTGTATCTAAAATCTATAGTTCCTTTCTATTATTTAGCTTTAGTTTCCGACATTTCTCTAAATTTTCTTGGGCTATAACCAAATGTTTGAATAAAAGATCTGGTAAAAGCAGCTGGTGAAGAATAACCAACTAAATCAGCAATTTGTGAAATACTTTTATTCGTTTCAATTAAATATTGATTGGCTAACTTCATTCGCCAATGTTTGAGGTAATTAATTGGAGTAGTACCTAGCAATTCTATGAAATTTTTTGAAAACTTTGATTTAGATTGATTAGTTTCTTTGGCAAGAATTTCTACGGTCCATTCTTTAGCAGGGTTAGAATGCATTAAGAATAACGCCTTGCTAATAGCAGGATTCTGCAAAGCTGAAATCCAACTTTTATGGTTTAGTGTTTCTTTATTTAGCCAGAATCTTATTGACCATACCAATAGCAAATCGATAACACTTGAAAGCATAACCTGACTACCTAAAGACGGTTGATCAAGTTCTAATTTTATTGCAGCTACTGTCATTGGTATCCACTCAGCAACTTTACCATTTTGGTCCGAGGGAACTAATATATATTTGGGTAATCCTTCAGCGATTGTTTGTCCATATACGCCGTTTAATTGAAAAATACATGTAATAACAGATGGTTCTACAGCTTTATCTTCTATAATCTCGATAGAATGCTTAAATCTCGAAGGAATAACGATAACATCCCCGTCGTGTACAATCTCATTTATTTTTTGTTCATTACTTTTAATTTTAAAGCTACCTCCTTGAAATATATGAATATATGAAAAATTATTATCCATAAAAACAATATTTGTATTTTTATAATTTTCAACTTGATAAATTTGTCCTGATATTCTTGCATTTTTATAAATATCAAAAAATATATCAGTTAATTTATTTAAATCTTGTTCATTTTCCATCTCACTACATCTCATCAAAAAAATGTTTCTGCAAAAAAATATGCTGTTTTAGTAATTGTTAAAAGTAGTTTTATAACAAATAATCATTTTACGAAGATTTTATAGTTTGATATTTGATCAGATTGTCTAAACTTCATGTATCAATATTTCTATTTAATTTATTGATTTCAATGTCATAGCAAAAGCTAGGAGTAAATCATGAGCAATAAACCAACAATTATATTAGTACATGGCTTTTGGGGAGGCGCTGCTCACTGGAGTAAAGTTATTATTGAGCTTTCCCATAGAGGTTTTACCTCATTACAAGCAGTCGAATTGCCTTTAACTTCACTAGCCGATGATGTCGAACGAACAAAGAAAATGATAGCTCAGATTGATGGTGACGTAATTTTAGTTGGGCACTCTTATGGAGGTGCTGTTATTACTGAAGCTGGTAATCTTCCAAATGTAGTTGGTCTAGTCTATATCGCAGCATTTGCTCCTGATACAAATGAGAGTCCAGGGGAGATTACGCAAAAGCATCTGCCAGTAGCTGCCCCTAATTTATCACCAGATAGTGATGGTTACCTTTGGCTTAAAGCAGACAAATTTCATGAAAGTTTCTGCCAAGACTTAACAGAAGAGGAAGGTCTAGTTATGGGAGTAACACAAAAAGCTCCGTTAGCAAGCACCTTTGGCGATACTATTTCATCGCCAGCTTGGAAAACTAAACCTTCTTGGTATCAAATTTCTACTCAGGATCGAATGATTAGTCCAGAAAATCAAGAGTTTATGTCTTCTAGATTAAATGCAAAAAAAGTTATTTCTTTAGATGCTAGCCATGCTTCATTAGCTTCCAAGCCAGTTGAAGTTGCAGATTTAATAGATGAAGCAGTTTCTTTATTTAATTCATAAAGTTATTTAATTTAAATAGACAAACAAATTAAGAAGTTAAGAAAATAATAATTTTTTTAGCTTCTATTTCATTATAAATATAAGCTCATCTTATCTAGATGGCTTATTGCTTAATTGATTCCGTAACATAGACAAGTTTCGAATAGAAACAAAAACTAAGTTATAAGAACTATAAAGAAAACTCGTGAAATCATCTCATAAGAATCATCGCTAGCAATGTGTATTATTGCGAATGAAAATTTAATTATAATGTTTTTAATTCACCCCTTTATAAACCCCAATTTAACAATAACTCACTCATTATTTATCCTTACTTTTTAATGATCTAATTTAAAACAAATGTCATTTTGTGTGCTTGACTGAGAAAGGGTTGAACACTATCCTTTGCCTGCTGGCCACATTGCCAGTCGGTTTTGACGAACCGTTCTCACACGAGTATCAGAATTATTCCTTCTGAGGGATAGTTTTGTGCAGCTCTTCGTCTCCCTCTCGTAGCGGTAGGACGGAAGGGGGACACCTTCGGGTGTGCTGGCCTCGTGTGACCAGTTCGTCAACCCTCTTTCGTTCTGCCACCATAATTTTAATGTTTTGGCAGAACTCCCAATAAAAAGGAGTTGGCTTTGCACATCCATTATTTCTTGGCTCTCAATGCCAAAAGCTATAACGACACAGCTTAAAAATTTAAAGCAGCTTGAACGCCCTAAGGTTTTCAGGCTTTAAGTCATTACGGCTCAAAAAACTTGCATCAACAATAAAACTTGAGATGTGCCACGCACAGTCTTTACGGCTTTGCTGTGCCTTTTTTTCTCCCAAAAAAGTATCTCATTTAGAAACAACAAGAATTTTTATAACGGTAAAACTATGCCAAAGTTAGTTCTTCCAACACGTGCCATACAAGTCATCAATAAGTCGATTGATTTATTTCACCATCGCGGATTTCATGTTGTTGGAATCGACCGAATCGTGAAAGAGTGCGGAATTCCAAAAGCGACTTTTTATAACTACTTTCACTCTAAAGAGCGGTTTATTGAAACCTGTTTAATCGTACAAAAAGAACGTTTAAAAGAAAAAGTGGTTTCAATTGCTGAGTATGACTGCAACACCAATGTGGTTGATAAAATTAAGAAACTCTATTTCTTACATACAGATTTAGAAGGGCTGTACTACCTATTATTTAAAGCCATTTTTGAAACGAAACAGAGCTATCCAAAGGCGTATCAGGTCGCTATTAAGTATAGAACGTGGCTCACCAATGAAATCTATAGCCAACTTAGAGCACTTAAAACCGATGCGACTTTTCAGGATGCCAAACTATTTTTATATATGATTGAAGGGGCAATCATTCAGCTTTAAAGTTCGGATGGGGTGGACGAGAGGGAAAGGGTGTTGGATTGTTTTTTTGTGGGGGTGCTTAATGCCTCTTCATTTGAGTGTGGAAATTAATTTATATACTTAATATAATTAAATAATTTTTAATTATAACTGACTTATGTGTCAGAATAGATGGTTTTAAGATGAAGAAATTAATTACACCATTTAAAGATAAAGAATCTAAACAATCATCCTTGGATAATTATATTTTTATAGATGAAAGTTTATATACAATGAAAGCTAAAAAAAGTCAAAAAATATTTTTTTACACTGAGAGTTTTGTATATGGATTAATATCTTTGGCATCATACTTTTCTTTTTATTTGGCAACTAATAAGTTTACTAATCAAAAAGAACTAGAGAAAAATATAATTTTATTAACTGACTATTTTGGTTTGGATAGCTTGGTAAATACTTTTTTAGGTATATTTATTGTTATTGGGATAGTATCGTCTCTAAATTATATAATAACAAGCTCAAAGCTGAATCTTCAACATATATTAGATAGATTGACACATTCTTTAATAGATTTTGTATTTTTAATGTTCTCTAGTATGTTAGGTCTATTTGCTGCTATATTAGAATTTACAAGTATTTTAGATTTAACACCTGATGTGGTGAAATTGAGAAAGCTATCATGGATTGGTGTTTTTAGCTTGTCTATACTATTGTTGGCATATGTTTTTATTCTTACAATAATGAAAGAAAATAATGATGAATTTCTAAAATAATAACTATCTATTTATAATTGGTGAAATTTTTAAATAAGAGAAATTAGTTTTATTCTACTTTGAGTATACATAATCCTACTTAATATATTTTAAAATAGGATTATAGTAATCTGATTTTACATTTGCTGTATTTAATTTAAGTAGATACCTGTGTCAATCCTTTTAATATTAAATGAGTAGCTTCATCAATAAATGGAGTAAGCATTAATTTTTGATAATCCACTGGCGTAAGTCCTGTGTTACAAGCTAGTTCTTCTATAGTTGTAGATTTAATAATATTTTCTATTGCCGAATAATCAGCTCCATGATTCTTACTTTTTGCAAGATTTTGTAAATCTGCATATCCAATATTATTTTGAATTTGCCAGCTTTCAGTTAATTCTGGTTCTAGTTCTTTATTTAATATTGAAGTTACTATTTTATTTGTAATTCCTCCAAAACCACCTAGTATATATATAGGTTGTTGGTTCTTCAGAGAAATCATTAATTCTTCTAATACACCAGGCATTTTTCCTTTGTAATCTGAAGATTTTCCAGCAGCAATTATTCTAGATTCACATCTAGAAATAGATTGCTCGCGCATATTTGTTAGGCTGCGAGACCATATATATCGGTTTTCTGGGCAATTGGGCTCTAAGAAGTTTTTTTGATTTATAGACATATCTATTGGTAGACTATATTCTTCAGTGTGCAAAATACCATGGTATTTTATTTTGAAAGTCTTTAACTTTGGTTCTAAATAAATTGGCCAGGCTAAATGATTTTCGACTTTAATTGAATTATCCATAGTCCTATTTTGAATAATTAAAGCCTCATCAAGAATAAATTGAGTGAATCCATCCTCACGTAGATCCCCCCCATATATTAGTGTATGTTTTCTAGCTAATAAGTGTCCGGCTAGAACTTGTGATAATCTTTTTAATTCATCGATGTGTTGATTATGAGTTTCAAACTGATCTTCTTTATAGTCTGAAATTGAAATGCCTATTTTTTTTGATATCTGCTCCTTTTTGAAAATTGACCATAAGGGTGTAACAGCTTGGATCTTATTTACTGTGCCTTGAGGCGTTTCATTCTCAAAATGATTTATCCAACTAATTTCTTCAGGATAAACAGGGGGTTCAGGATAACAAATATGAAGAGTTTCAAGTTTCTGCGTTTCACTTCTAGTTTTTAATAAAGTGATTATTTGATTAACCTCTGGTGGTCTAGCAAAAACTTCTGAACTTTTAGGAATCCAGCCTTGTTCCTTATAATAATTTAAAAGTATTTTTGAGTAGTTAAACCTTATTGTTTCTAATAATGTTGCAATTAAAATTCTTAAAATTTCTTTATTTCTTATACTAGTATCATGGGAAACATGAATATTAGGAATATTTACTGCTGCTGGGAAAATTCGGTCTTCATAGTGTTCTAATGTATTAACAAAAATAATAGGTCTTCTTTCTTCCTTTGCCATAAGTATTTCTCTTTGACACCAATAACGGGAAGAATACTTATCACTACCTATTGCGATTACTGTAGATTCCTTAAGATGGGTTTCTATTTCTTGATCAAAGTTGAAGCAAGGAGAAATATCTGTAGCATCAAAAAATCTCTGTATAGATGTATTATCAATAAAATTTTTAATTTCTATAGCTAAACCGACACCTTGTTCATCAGCTTTTGCATGGCTAAGAAATATCTTTAATGAAGCATCTATTCCTTTTACAATTGTTTTACTTTCATTAAGTCCTAAACGATAGATTTCATGGGATAACATTAGAATAAAGTATTCTTGATAATCGTTTAGAGGCCAACTGTATGCACGTACGAAATTTTTATTCTTTAAAATACCTTTATTAGCATGACTTAATGCATAGCTATCTAATGCAACTGGAATAATTTCAAATTCCAAAGAAATTGTCTCAAAATACGTATTCCAATTCTCACTGATGAGTGTATTTTCACTTAAAAATAAAAATACTAAATTTTTTTTTGCCCATTTTTTTAATGGATTAGGAACAATATTTGTATTTCTTGAACTATATAAAAAAGTTGGAATATTTAACTCACGAGAAAATGGTCTATCAATATCCCGTGTTAAATATTGCCTAAATTTGCTAATATTTTTGAAATGTACTGAATGATCATCTGGATGCCATACGAAGCTTATAGCTAAGGGGGTTGAATTCATTTTATATATTTTAACAAGAAATTTTTATATTCTACATAATAAATTATTGATTTCTATTTTGAAATTAATAAGTAGTATTATTTACAAATTAATTTGTTAAATATACTATAAAAGAATGTAATTAAAGTTTTTTTGAGTGATTTTAATTGTAAGTTTTTGATTTTATTGTGATTTTTATAGTCTTTTGTTTGATTAGTAGGGACCATTAATTACAAACTATAGTATTTTGTGAGCTTAATTATGGCAAGAAAAAATATCTTTATAAGTCATGTACATGAGGATGATGATGGCTTAAAAAAAACTAAAGATTTAATCAAGACAAAGGGGTTTGAAGTCAGAGATTTTTCTATTAACTCAAGTAAGCCTAATAGTGCTAAAGCCGAGGATTATATTAAATACCAAATCTTGGCGCCTAGAATCAGGCAATGTTCTACTCTTATGGTTTATATAACACCTCAGACTAAAAATAGTTATTGGGTTAATTGGGAGATTGAATATGCACAAAAATTAGGCTTAAGAATCGTCGGAGTTTGGGCACATGGTCATCAAGGCTGTGAAGTACCTGAAGAGTTGGAGAATTACGCTGATGCTATTGTTGGTTGGAATAGTGAATGTTTAATTAATGCAATTAATGGTGAAAATACTTTTGAGGGATATAATTCACCTGTTGTTGCTAGACATCTATGTGGTTAAGAAATGAAAATTATTTCTTATGTAGTTAGGCGCGACTATGGTTTCGCTCCTAATCCTTTTTTTGAATATTGTACTTTGGCCACTTGTAAGCCAGATATTCGAAAAAGTGCGGTTGTAGGGGATTGGATTATTGGCACAAGCTCTATTTCGACTGGAAGTC
This sequence comes from Acinetobacter sp. M5A5_2a, assembly GCF_053345265.1. Classification (NCBI taxonomy): domain Bacteria; kingdom Pseudomonadati; phylum Pseudomonadota; class Gammaproteobacteria; order Moraxellales; family Moraxellaceae; genus Acinetobacter; species Acinetobacter sp. M5A5_2a. The sequence continues at coordinate 46,544 of NZ_JBKEZV010000009.1, forward strand.
TAAATAAGTTAGTATTTGCAATGAAAGTTACAGAAAAATTAACTTTCAATGAGTATTGGAATGATCAAAGATTTATTGATAAACGGCCTATTTTAGATCGTAGCAGGAAGTATCAATATGGAGATAATATTTATCATAAAGAAAACTCAGAATGGATTCAACTACCATCACATCACACTGAAGAAGATGGTAGCCCAAATTATAAGAATATAAAGACAGATACTAAAGTTGATAATGTCCTGATTAGTGATTATTTCTACTATTTTGGGAGAAATAGTATTTTAATACCTGCAGAGTTTTCAGAAATTATCAAAAAGGGTCCAAGTTGTAAGTATGTGGATAAAGAATTACATAGTAATTTCTTGAATGTTTTTTTACGCCAATTTGCATTAGGGATAAATGGTTCACCATTTGAGTGGAAAAAATTACATCAAGATAAAAATCCTCAACTTATGTTTTCATTTTAAAAGTCTAATAATGACTATAACTAATGAAATAAAAGTAAAGATTAATAAGCCTGTTCTAACTAAAAGCTTCCCCTCAATAGCATGGACTTCTTTTTTGATCTCGATTATTTCTTTATTATATTTCTCTTTAAGATCTTCAATATCTTTCTTTAATTTAAATGGAGAAAATATATCACCAGTCATATCAGTAATTTTATCACTTGAAATACTAGTTATAGGTTTATCCTTTTTTACATATTTATTATTTGCATAACTACCATTAATAATACCCTCTTGATCCAAGTCAGCGTACCAAATTAAGGCAAAAGGGTTACCTTTTTCAAGTACAACATCACTGGGACCAGCATTATAAACAGAGAATGTAAGTTTTCCCCGCCAACCTGGATCGACGTGGAAACCTGATACATTAATTAAGCCTTTATATTTATATTTAGCTTTAAATGAGATAAAGGCAATATTTTGGTTAGGAACATGAACCTCTTCTTCTGTAATCAGTAGAGCAAATTGCCCCTTAGGAATTATGAACTGTGGTTCTTCAACTGTAAGTATTTTTTTGACCTTAATATCAGCTTCGGAATTAGGTGTAATATAAACTTCACTACCGATAGTTAATACTAAAGAAGCACAGTCTATGGCAGTATAAGGGTGATAAGGAACTAAAATCTTTTTGTTCTTATGTAGTTTGTTACCGCTCCAAAACATTTTTATATAACCTTATAACCATCTTTATAATTTCCATACTCTTCAAAATACTCATGTCTTTGCTCAACTTCGTACATTCGATTTGCAATAAGATCTTCTATACCGTTAATATTATAAATAAAACATAAGGTGATAAGAATTTCAAAAATATCAAATACATATTGGTTGAAATTTACTCTAAACTCATGCTTTTCTACATGATCTAATGACTCTACGGTTTTTAGTATTTTGCTAGCAAGAATACACATATCCATAGCCAAATCTAAACCATGTTGTGAGGCTTCTTGCGTGTAAGCTTTTCGCATCAAATATTCTTGTGCGAGCGTATCTCTCAACTCATGAAGGTTTGCTAACTGAAGGTAAGCAGGGCTTAAATGTTTGCTTATGCGATATACAAAAATATTTGCATACGAGAAGTTTATAATTAATGAATCAATTACGTATTTATGAATCTTCACTATATCTGGATTAGAGTCACGTATAGCCTCTAATATTTGCCCGCTATATTTTCCAATATGGGCCGCCATATGTTTTGCCTTACCTTGTGTACTTAAAACCCAAACATCTTTATGGTAGCGATCATCATGAGACATTTGTTTTATTTCAAGTTCTTTGAGAATTTCTTGAGCTGACATATGCAAAAAACCAAATTTACCCTTAGCACATCGTATAAGATAACATAATTTTTTATTACTCTTAGAGTCTTGTATAAGATTACTTGAGCTATCGAGCTGAATAGCTTTTTTTTTGTAAAAGATACATTCTGTATTCTTTGATAGAAGGTATACGCAAAGAAATTGAAATGAATTTAGAAGTAGCCAAATAGAAAATGCGAATAAAACACTGTAGAGAATGAAAATATAAAAATTTAAGGTTGATGAGGAAAAAAATATCATTAAAACAATGAATAAGCTTAAGATAAGTGGATAGATAAGACCTTTTTTAAGAACATTATGTTTTTGCTCTAAAATGTGTAAATAATTATTTCCTTCGATATCAGGTACTTTTATTAAATTTCCTGTGAAATTAAAAAGATACATAACATAGTTGATGTTACTAATCTCTCGTTTAAGACAATAAGCTATAAATCGTCCACTAACATTAGGAAGATTTGAGATCTTCTGAGCATATATTTCTCTTATCTGAAGATTTTGGCTAAGAGAGGACTTTGTAAATTTTGTTTTAAATTCTTTTAGAAGTTTTTCTTGTTCAAAGATTTGGTTTGAAGGGGAGGTAATAGAATATCGTTTAAAAAAAAGCTGTATTGTAAAAATTACATAGCATAATAATGGCGATATAACAATATACTTTATAAAAAAATAAAACGATTCCTCAAAGCTCATTTGTCGCTAGATCCAGTTAGTGGAATGATTTGAATAAGAAAATAACTATTTAATAGAAAATATTTGTTTTTTAAAAAATAATTAGGGTATGAATTTATCTCAAACACATATTGAAGATGATCCTCAGAGTTTCCATAGGCATTACTATAAAAACTATTGTACAATGAAATATTTTAAATTGCGTATATCAAAAGAGCTTTTTTAGTTCATTTGCTTAAGTAATTTATTGTCATAATTTGAATTGAGCCTTAAGTAGTGATTCATACAAAACACCAATTAACTTCCCTCTTAAATAATGATGTGGACTACTCCAAGTATCTAAAGTCATTAGATACATCTCCTGTATATGAAACATATTGGAAGTTTGCGTGTAAAAGACAAGATATTTATTTTAGTCGATTAAGCAAGAAAGACATGCCATGGACGGAGGATCCAGTCCTTAAAACTCATAAGTTTACAAATGCTTATCGTGCTGCAGACAGGGTAAGCCAATATTTAATTAAAAATGTAATCTATAGAGATGATTTACCAAATTCAGCAGAAGAAATTTTTTTTAGAATTATGCTTTTTAAACTATTTAATAAAATAGAAACTTGGCAACTCCTTGAAAAAAAATTAGGCGCAATAACGTATAAGGATTATTCTTTTAAGACTTATGATGTTGTCTTTCAAAAGGCTATGGAAAGTAAGACTAGGATTTATTCAGCAGCTTATATTATGCCCTCTGGAAGTAGTAGTTTTGGGTTTTCAAAAAAACATCAGAATCATTTGCAATTATTGGAGATGATGATGAATGATAATTTAGCAGGAAAACTAGCTAGAATTACTAAGATGAAACAAGCATTTGAACTCATGAAGTCCTATCCAACTTTAGGGGATTTTTTAGCCTATCAATTTATTACTGATATAAATTACAGTGAGCTTACGGATTTTTCAGAAATGGAATTTGTTATACCAGGGCCAGGGGCTAGGGATGGTCTAAAAAAGTGTTTTAGGAATAAATTTAATGTCAATGAACAAGATTTAATACGGTTTATGGCAAATCATCAAGAACAAGAATTTAGCAGGTTGGGGCTTAATTTTCAGTCTTTATGGGGGCGGCCTTTGCAACTAATAGACTGTCAAAATTTATTTTGCGAAGTTGATAAGTATTCTAGAATAGTTCATCCAGAAATTATAGGTATATCTGGTAGGACACGTATTAAACAGAAATACTCTTGTACGAAAGGCCTTGATGTTCCATGGTTTCCACCAAAGTGGAATATCAATGAAAAAATACATCGGACTTCGATCCTACTAAATTCTGATTGATGTCTGGACTGAAAATATATATTTATACGTATCCAAAAGCCTATCAAGTAGCAATTAAATATAGAACGTGGCTCACCAATGAAATCTATAGCCAACTTAGAGCACTTAAAACCGATGCGACTTTTCAGGATGCCAAACTATTTTTATATATCATTGAAGGCGCAATTATTCAGCTTTTAAGTTCAGATGGGGCAATGGATCGGAAAAGGGTGTTGGATTGTTTTTTAATCAACTATGGATGTAAATACCTATCTCGAATGTCTGAGTAGTTCAGCGATATCCTGCACGATTAATTGCAATCACTTTAGGTCCATTCATCGTGCATATTGGATACTGGATCGTAAATCTTTTTAAAAGACAGCTATAAATTTCGAAGTTAAGCATAAGTATTTTTCTTTATGCTATTTACCCCTTCAATGATAAGAGTACAAACCGCTAACCATATTGCAATGTAAGTGGGCCATTCATCAGTTTTAATGGTTTCACTAAGTAATATAGATACGGCTAGTAATAGTATTGGTTCAACATATACAAGAAGCCCAAAAAGCGTCAAATTTAGATGCGGAGCTGAAAGAGATTGAAAGCCTAAAGCAAGAGCACTGATCAAACCAAGACCTGAAATTAACCAAAGGGTATCAGGGTTGCTCATCAATTCATTTGAGCCAATATTCCCGTTAAAAATAAAGAATAGGCTAATAGGTAAACTCAGGATCATATCGAACCAAAGCCCTCCAATATGATTAGTATTCGTCTTTTGCCTTAACCAAAAATAAATCGGATAACCTAAACAAATAAGTAAAGTTGGCCATGTTAGTGTTTTTGATATCACCAACATGTTAATAATTCCAAGGATGGCAAAAATACAGGATATTTTTTGCAATCTCGACATTCTTTCTTTAAATGCGATTCGCCCTACAATTACCATAATGATGGGCATTAAAAAATATCCAAGAGATACATCGAGGCCGTAACCATTGGTAGGGGCCCACATGAATAACCAAAGTTGTAATCCAATAAGAAACGCAGAAAATATACGAGTTAAAAAGAAAAAGCGGTCTAGAAATATACGAGTGTATATATCACGCACTTGTTGCCAATTTCCTTTCAAAATAATAAAAAGAGTTAAACAGGGAAAAGTCAGCAATATACGCCAACCATACATTTCGTTCCCCTGTAATGAGTGTAGTAAAGATGTATAGGCAAACATTAAAGCAAATAGGATAGAGCCAATTACATTGAGAGTTATACCAAGAGCCGTATTTGATTGAGTATGCATAGATATTTAATAGCAGAGTCTTTTAATTGATATTTTATTTCAGGTTGATTGATAATTAGGCTCTTATTTCTTAATATAAATGAGAAAATTTCTCACCGTATGATTTGTGATGACATTAGATAAATTTGATTTAGCTTTACTTGAACTTCTTCAAAAAGATTGCCATATCCCATTACGTGAATTAGCAGATGCTATTCATTTATCTACCGCTTCAGTGCAGCGTCGAATCCAAAAGCTACGTGAAAATGGCTATATTATTGGAAATATTGCTGTTTTAGACCCTGATAAATTAAATCAAGTGATTACAATTCTGGTCGAGATTCGAGTAAATAAAACTCATGCGACTGATCTAGATGATCTTAAAAAAAGCTTCTCTGGGCCAGAAATTCAGCAATGTTATTATGTCACTGGTGAGGCAGACTTTATGTTGGTGCTGTTAGTACCGAGTATGAGTCGTTTTCAAAAGATTTGTGATGAGCTATTTCACAATAATTCTAATGTAGAGTGGTTCAAGACAACTGTTGTACTAGATCGAGTAAAAGTTACGTTAGAAGTTCCAGAAATAGATAAAAAGTTATAAATAGTATTTCTGAAGTAGCTTTAGATTATGGTTTTACTTATTTTTCACATTTTAGCTATGAATTCAAAAAGGCTTTTGGTGTAACACCTCGAGAATATTTTAAAAAGTCTTAAGAATATTCAGACAATTTTGAAAAAATTGCATGGCTCTTGAGATAAAGGATTAAGTCAAAAAACCATGCAATTTATAAATAAAGTCTTTTTCGAAGCTTATTTAATTCGATACCACGTTTGGTTCCGACCAATTGCAGAGATACCAATGTATCCACGAGCGATAAGTTTGCTACCATCTGGTGACATTGTTGCACTAAAACGATATGTCTTATCTGACTGAGGGTCGAGGATAGATCCTTTGTCATATTTATTTTGACCGACGCTTTTTAAATTTTTGACGATGGTTAAACCAATTAAAGATTTGTTTTTGTAAGTACCTTCACACATCGTACATTTATTGGCTTCACTCGGAACGAGTATTTTTTCGATGTTAGCAGAGAGGTTACCATTTTTATCTTCGCTAAATCTTACCAGTGCTCTGGGTTCATTGGTTGCATCATCAATTGTTTTCCAAACACTGCCATGTAGTTTGTCTGAAGCAAATGAATGAATCGAATAAAAGCTGAGTAAAAGTAATAATAAATATTTTTTCATATCAATAGTTTCTCTAATTAAAAACAGGTGGCTTTAATCGCCAGAATGATTCATTTTAAATTTAACTTCACAATCTTCTTTATATTGAATCAATAAGATAAATAATATGTAAAGTTATAATCTATTTCCCGTAATATTATTTTGATTGTTTTTTTTATGCAATTGCGATAATAGACAGAATTAACAAATACATCCTCAAAAGTTGATTATCAGATCATAAATTATTAACAACTTTTTGAAGTATGCGCTGATTAGGCAGATATAAATTGTGATAAATGATGACAAAATATGTATTTAAGAGAAATAAAAACATCAACTACTTTTTAAATTGGTTGGATTGCGTGTAATTCATCACAATTTATAAAAATAAGATGGAAATCATTTGTTTAGTATTGATTGACAGTCCGCAATATTAAGTTTTATAACTAAAAGATCCTGAAAACTGTTTCTTTAGTAAGAACAGAGAAATAACAATATAAAGACGAATAGATATTAGAACGAAAATATAAGGAGAAGAAATGAACGTCCTTAAATACGCCTTATTTTCTCTTATGGGAATGCTGATAATAAATAGTGCAGATGCCGGAAATACATCTACATCATTGAAGGTCAGTTTAACCATTGTAGAAACGTGTGAAGTTTCCACACAAGGAAATTTAGATTTTGGTTCAGTTGTTCGCTCTCAGCCAGTTGCTGGTGCAAGAACGGATGTATCTGTCCAATGTACCCAAAATACACCGTATCAATTGGCGGTAACTTCAGACAATAACTTTGAACTTAAATCTGCTGCAAGCACAGCATCTGTTGCATATGTACTCTATCAAGATGCTGGTCATACCCAAATTTGGGGAGGGTCGGGAAGTAAAATACGTTCAGGAGTTGCTACAGGAATGAAAGAAACTATTCCTATTCATGGGGCAATTACATCGAGTACCAATGTTCAGGCAACCAAGTATGAAGATTGGGTTCGTGTGAATGTCATATATTAATAATAGAAAAAATAATGATGAATATGAGAACCACCGAAACATTTAACAAATCAGTAGCAATCGATATTCACCATCCTTTTCAACAGGTGCTCGATGAACACACGGTAAAACCTGTTGTGTAGGATGGTCTACAGCCAGACGCCACAAATGTCCCGTCCCTAAATTTACAGGTTGGGCGTTAGATTTAGGCTGATAATGCAAATCAAAAAAATATTCTGCCAAGAAGGCTTCAAACTCAGCATCTGGGCCTTCATGTAATTCTTTGAGCTTTTCTCTAATTTCTGGAATTAAAACTTTTTGTTCAACCTGATCATTGGGCACAATATCGCTAGCAGCGCCGTGATAAGTACATAAGAATGTATCGGTTTCAATGGGGGAGCGATCAACATGAAATGAATATACATCTGTTGAAATGAAATCTAGCTCTTCATCGCGTTCATAATGTTTAAGTAAGTTAAGTACAGGTGATGCGCCAAATGCAGTTAACTGCTCGATATCTTCTAAAATAGTTTTCCTTGCCAGATTGCCTTGTTCTGAAAGGTTTAGTGCTAAAAGATCTTCAATAGAAACTTCTGTAATATTTTCTTTTAAATGAAGTTTATTCACAATTTCTGTAAAGTCACCAACCAAATTTCTGTGCCAACAAATCGCATTTGCCTCTCCTTGAAACTTTGTATTTACAAGTTCAGGGAAACTAGAAACTTGTCTAATTTGATTGCTGTCAGAAAACGTATTCTTCATATGAGAAATAAAATAATAGAGCATGTCTAATATTATAGCCTGAGCTTAGTCGAAAATATTCTAGTCCAGCTTATTAAGTAGATTTAACCTTACTTCAGAAGAACATTATTTGCTTCTGAAGTAAGGTCTTTAAAAGTCGAGTAATTTATTTACCACTCATATTTCACACCCACTCGAAAATTGGTTGGAGCGCCGTAATAGCTATTTGTGGTGGCTAAATGGTATTTCTCATTAAATAAGTTATTAAGGTTGAAGTTGAGCATAAGATTATTGTTCACCTTATAACGCGCCATTAAGTCGACCAAAGCGTAACTTTCTTGAGTAAATCTACCCGTTGCAGAGACTGCATTTTTCTCATAAATTTCGCTTTGCCAACGAATGCCGCCCCCAATGGTAAGCGCTTCATCAAGATAAGGCAGGGTATAGGTCGTAAACAGTTTGGCTGTGTTATTTGGCACACCGGTATTTAATCGGTTGTCTTGGCTATCTTTTGATAAGTTACGGCTAAAGCTTGTGGAAACTTGCCATAAATCAGTCAACTTACCTGTCGCTTCAATTTCAAAACCGCGGCTTTTTGTGCCAGATTCTGTTCGATATGCTTGAGAACCATCTGGGGCAAATACATTGGTTAATGCAATCGCTGTATTGTCCTCTTTAGTTTGATAAATAGCAGCGCCAACATTTAACTGATTATCAAAAAACTCACCTTTAATCCCCAGCTCGGTACTATTGCCTATTAATGGGTCTATGTATTCGCCTGTAACGGCTTTCTTATCTTGTGGTGAAAAAATATTGGTGTAGCTTGCATACGCAGTCCAGTTGTCAGTGAAATCATAGGTAACACCGACATATGGAATGACTTTGCCACTTTCTTCTTGTGTTGTGTAGGTGGTCTTATTGTTAGCATCTGAATGGTTGCCCGTTACGCGCTCCCAGTCTTCTACACGTGTGCCTAAAATAACTGCAAGATTGTCGGTTGCTTTAAGACGAATGGCACCAAAAATAGATTGGCTACGGTCATCTCCACTGTACCAACCATCTATTTTTGTTTCGGGGCGGTTAGGTGTACTGCCATCCCAAGCAAAAATGTTTTTTAGAGTGCCGTCCCATGTCATTCCGTTATTCCAGCCAGAATAGGTGGGGCGTTTATTTTTACTTTTTGTGTAGGTTGTGCCGAGTACTACATCATGAGTTTGATTAAATAAATCAAATGATCCGTTTAAAGTTAAATTAAATAAATCTTGAGTAGGGCGATAATCCCAACGGGTTGCATACAACATCGCCCCACTACCTGTGGCTTTATCGATTCCTTTACTTGAGTAGGTATAGCCCACAATTTCGTCAGAATCTGTAATGGTTCTAGACACCACACCTTTTAATTTCCAGCGGTCATTCAACTGGTGTTCAATATCTGCAAAGTAAGATGTAGTAGAACGGTCAGAACCCGTCCAACTCGCTGCCGCTGAATCTGAGCGAGACCAATCGATTAAACTCCCGTCTGTATAAAAGCTAGGTAAGCCACCTCTAGCGACGCCAGTCATGTCAATTTGTTGGTAACTAACACCTAAACTGCCTTTGGTTTTGTCGGTTAAATCGGCTTCTACTACGGCATAAGCAACTTTACGTTCTTCGTTGTAACGGTCGATGTAAGAGTCTGATTTTTGGTAGGCAAATAGGGTACGACCACGAATAGTCCCAGATTCATTAAGTGGTGTGGAAACATCAATATCGGTACGGTAAGAATCCCAAGAACCAATGTCAGCACTTACTGAAGCTTTAAAGTCCTGTAATGGTTTTTTGCGGACCAGATTGATACTTGCGCTTGCACTTCCAGCACCTGTCATTAAGCCATTTGCACCTCGCACAACCTCTACACGGTCAAATAAAGCCATGTCCTGACTTTGGAAAATACTTGAATATGAACTCATGAGCTTCACGCCATCGAGTAAATAACTATCCACTTCTTTACCGCGAGCGTAAATAGGGGAATTATCACTACCAATATTGCCGCCTTGTTTAATAGAGAGTCCTGCCGCCTGACTTACCACATCGGTTAATTGTGTCAGGTTCTGATCTTTCATTTGTTGATTGGTGATTACACTGACCAGTTGAGGCGTTTCTTTCAGACTTAAGGCTAAGCCAGTAGAGGCGGTGGTCGCCTTCGCCGTATATAAACCTGAACCTTCGGTTGTTAGGTTTTCGCCATGGTCAGCATTAATATGAATCGTTGCTAAATGGGCTGTACCTGCTTCACCACCCGCCGTATCAAATTCTTTACTGCTATTTGCTTTGGTTTTAATCGTTTCCAACTGAAAAACTTTGGGTTCAATCGGAGCGGGAGAAGACTTCACTCGAATGCTATATCCGCCATTGTTGACTTTAACGGCTTCAAATGGCTGATTTTGTAATAGCAGGCTTAAAGCATCATCAACAGCATAATTCCCTTTAAGCGCTTTGTTTTTTGTTTTTGAAAGGCTGGCATTATCGTAGCTAATGGTCGTACCCGTTTGAATCGCAAGTTGCTTAATGGCCTGATCAAGGGTGCTTTGATTAATTGAAATACGATAAGTTTGTGCAGCGTAAGCAGAAGTTGTGGTAAGCGCCGTGACCACCAATGGCGTACTCCACAGCACTGCACGTATAGCCAAAGCCAGTTTACTTTTTGCTTGATAATCCTTCATGTGGTCTTCTCGACAGAGAGTGTATTTCTCTATAAGTCGAACCAGATCAAAAAAAGGGTCACATTTTTTTATCTTTTTTTAATATTTAACAGATAAGGACTGTAATAGGTCAGTTCAAGTTGATGGCTATAGGCCAAAGTTTCTAAGCTTTGCTCAGGGTTCTTTAGAGAAAATACGCCAGAAATCTTAATATCTTTCAATTCCGGATCAATGCTATAGGTTCCCTTTTTATAGCGGAATAATTCATCCAATACTTTTTGTAGTGGCCATTGATCTACGACCAAAAGTTGTTGGGTCCAGTAAGGTTGATCATTATCGAGTGGAAGTGATTTTGAAATATATTTTTCATCAAAAAAAGCACGCTGGCCTTGTTTTAATATCTGTCGTTTAGATGAGTTCTCTGGCTCAATGGCTACTGCGTGCTTATAAACTTTAACTTTTGTTTGTTCGCTATTTTCTTGTCTCACTGAAAATTGAGTTCCTAAGGCTTCTACCGAACCATTCTTTGTTTCGACAATAAATGGTCGATGCTGAGCATCTTTTGCCGTTTCAATATAAATTTCACCATCTATTAGTTTTATTTGACGTTTCTCTTGTGTGAAATTTATATCGATATAGCAATTACTTGCCATAATGAGTTGTGAACCATCTTTTAACGATACTTTTTTAATTTCACCGACTTTGGTGTGATAGTCGGACTGCCATTTTTCCCAAGGGATGAAATATACCGACAAACCAACAATGGCTAAGCCCGAAAGACTCAACAGCATATTGCGTTTAGCAGCGAGATTAAATTTTTGATTGGACTGGACTAACGCTTCGGAAGGGAAGTTACCTGCAAGGTTTGTTAAACCATGGCTAAACTTTTCCATTTGCTGGAGTGCTAATTGATGTTCTTTTTTTTCAGCTTTCCATTGTTCAAACTGTTGCTGCTGTAACGCTGTCATTTCCCCTGAATGCAAAAGTACCAACCAATCTGCGGCTGCATCTAAAACATGGTGAGGGATTTTCGTAATATCTGACATAGGGTAGCAATTTAAGCGCGTTTAACGGGTTTAATTATAGAGGTCTATACATGCTAAAAAAGCTTGTTTCATATCTCTTTTTACCGTGGCCTCAGAAATATCCATTTTTTCACTAATTTCTCGATAAGTCATGCCGTCTAGTTGCGACATCAAAAACACTTGAGCCGTTCGGGTGGGGAGTTTTTCTAATATTAAATGAACCTGATACAAGGTTTCTTGAATATAAACTTCATGTTCGGCTGAGGGGTAATATTCTTCTGGAAGATGTTGTAGGGCATCGAGATAGAGATTTTCAATATGTTGACGACGCCAGTGGTCAATAATGACATGCTTGGCGATCCCCATTAGCCATGCTTGTGGCTCTTTAATTTGTTTAAAACTATATTCACTTTTTAAAGCACGATAAAACACTTCCTGACTCAGGTCTTCAGATTGATGATGATGCTGAAGTTTATGTTTAAACCATGACAAGAGCGTGGTTTGCTGAGAACGGTAAATTTGGCTAAACCATACTTGTTTATCTACATTCAGGTTCATAGCAGAGGAGCCCACAAATTGGTAATGAGTAGCACAATTAAACAAACATTTAAGATATTCTTAAATAGTAATGATAATTATTATTAATATCAATCATTGAAACGATATATTCTAAAAATGGTAATGTTCTAATTTTTCACTATTTAAAGCCTGTACCTTGGGCGCTGAGGGATGTATCGTTAGGGAATAATACTTTAAAATTATAGGGTGATTGAAAAAGCAACATCATTCAATTAAACAACCGGACTGTACCACCACAATTAAAACAACACCGATCTCAAGAAGAATCATATAAAGAACAAGGGAATAAAACATGAAGTTTTATTGGTGAATATTGAAAAGGAAAATCAATGATCAAGATGGGGGTCTATGAAGAAATATTTTACGGTTGATTTATTTATGATAGCTTCGTCTTACTTTAAAAAACGTCAGAAAAATTACCGCGCCGTAAAGGATCAGCAGCTTACAATCGCAGCAAAAGCGAATATCTTTATTTGTATTATTTTTTGCTTGTTTTGGACCATATATTTTGCATTTGCTCAAATGTGGTTGATTGTTGGTATGGACATCTTTTTTACACTGATCTCCATATTTAGCCTTTTTCTCATTTATATCAACCGCGTTTCAGCGGGCATTCTTTTATCTCAAGTCGTTTTGCTTGTTTTTCCAGTCATTTTTTGCTTATTTTTTGATGTAGCTACAAGTGACCGTCCGCAGGTGGCTCAATTGTTTTTACCTGCTGGGGCGATATTGGGATATTTAAATTACCGTAGAAATCCAAGCTTTTTACAAATCGTTTTAATTCTATTGTCGATTGGGTGCTTTATATTTTTTAGTGGTAGCTCTTTTAATCTTGAGAGCGCTATACCTTTGCCCGAAGATATTCGTAAGCATGGTGGCTGGATTGCAACTTGTGTCGCTACCCTCATGATTTGTATTTCAATTTACACCATGCAATTAGAGATACAGACAGAAAATACCATGGTGCAAGACTTGCGCTTAGCACTGGCAAAAGAACAATTTGAGCTTTTTTATCAACCGCAAATCAATGCTTCTGAAACACTAATTGGCGCAGAAGCTTTATTACGATGGCAACATCCTGTTTTAGGTTATGTTCCCACAAAAGATTTTATTCCCGCGGCTGAAAATTTTGGATTAATGCCAGAGATTGGGGAGTGGGTATTGGCTCAGGCCTGCAAAGTTTTAAAAGATTGGAGTAAAAAAGACGAGACCAAAGATCTTACGCTTTCAATCAATATTAGTGCTGATCACTTCATGCAACCAAACTTTGAGCAGAGTGTGATCGGGCTGATTCAGCAGTATGAGATAAATCCATCTCGACTCATATTAGAAATCACTGAAAATATTGCTTTAACGAATTGTGTCAGCATGATTGAAAAAATGCATATCTTATCTAAACAAGGAATTCAGCTTTCTCTTGATGATTTTGGTACAGGATATTCATCTTTAAGCTATTTACAAAAGATGCCCATTAGGCAAATCAAGATTGATCGTAGCTTTGTACAAGCAGCTTTGGATGATAAACGTAGTAATAAATTAGTCACTGGTATTATTAAAATTGGACTAGATTTGAACCTACAAGTGTTAGTAGAAGGAATTGAAACTGCTGAACAGTTTAGCGCTTTTAAAAACAATGGATGTACTGAGTTTCAAGGCTATTTATGGGGAGTCCCAGTGCCTTTAAAAGATTTTCTTAAACAAGTATCACATCTGAATAGTTCGGATTAGTTTTTGATTTCATTGGATGTTCTTCTTATTTTTTATGAGTTTTTAAAATAAAAAAGAGAGCTCAAGCTCTCTTTTTTCTTAATTTACTTATATTAGTTTATTTCGTTTAGCTCATGCTTTTTAAATTAACTGGAAACTCAAGGATATTACTTTTTATCCAAAGAGATAGTTCCAGGGCCAGTGAACGCTAATAAAATGAATCCCCCAATAATGCTTATATTTTTATAAAAATTAATCATATTAGGATGAACGGCATCACCTGTCATATTCCAATATGCATGGCCGATGATTGCAGTTCCTAATGTGTATAAAGCAAAAATTAAAGCAACTGGACGGGTAAAGAAGCCAAGCACAATAAGAAGAGATCCTCCTACTTCCATTGCTACAGCAATAGCGGCTGCAACAACAGGAAGAGGGGTATGTAATGATTGCATGTAACCCACAGTGCCCTCAAACCCAATCAATTTTGGTATACCTGAGATGAGAAAAAGAGCAACTAGCAGTACACGTGCAAGTAATAATAAAATTGATCTGGCACTTTTTAGTTCAAAATATTGTAAGTTATTCATGTGAAATACACCTTATATGTATATTGTTGATAGTGTGATAGAGAGCACCTTTAATCGTTTTTGATAGTTCTAATTAGAGTGGTTGTACTCTTATAATTCTATATCGATAGCCGAATCAGCCCATACCAAACATAGTGTTCCTGCGTATGAGTATAGTATCACCTAGAATGTTTCACAATTGCATCCTCTGAACCTAATATCCTTGTCTTTAAAGAATTTCCTTATTCATTTGCTTATGGGCAGTTCCGACCTATAAAACTGCAAAGATATTATTTAGAATAAATTTAAATTAACTAGTTATATGTAATAACAACTAAACATTAATGATGAAAGATACGGATATTTATTAAACGGGTCACATCATGTCAAGCTTTAAAATAAATACACTTTTACTTTCTCTTATCTCTTGTTCGGTCTTTTTTACAGGTTGTAATGACAGCAATTCTTCTGATGATAATTCGGCAGCAAATCAAGAAATACCCGCAGCGCCAAAGGGCGTAGGCTTTGAGGATACTGCTCCAGTCCCATCAAATATCACCACTATTGTAGATTCGTGGATGACCAATCAACGTGGCGATGCACGTTATGCCACGGTTGAAACAAATGCTGGGGTACGTGTGCTGAGTGGCTTTTTAGAGGTATGGACGCCCTCAAGTTTATTTGTAGATGCAGGCCAATCTGCTGAGGCAAAAGACGGCTTTCCTGCAGTAGTTGTATCAAACTGGACAGGTCTACCGGGTGACAGTACGGACGGTACAAAAAAGAATGCGGATGTATTGAACTACAACATTAATTATTCAATTCAGACCACCCATAAGCGTACAGAAGAAGAAGCTATTCGTGCCTATTTAGATGATAGACGTGGGAAAAGTTATAGCGTAACGACTGGGATGGGAGCATTAACCGATCCGTGGAGAAAACTCACTGGGCAGACCACAACAATCAATTCAGTGCCAGCCGATGCCGCACAAGTAAAATATGATGATAAAGGCAATAATAGTGGACTAACCACGGCCGATGGAAATGCCAACTTTGGAAAAGTCGTTGAATTTGTTCAAGCCATGGGAAATAACTCATCGACGGAGTCTGCAAAACGCTTTTATAAATATGCTCGCCCGTGGCGTTGGAGTTCAGAAGTTATTGTTGTACCGAGTTTAGAGTCTGCAAAAAGTAGTACACCTGCAACTGACGGTGGATTCCCGAGTGGGCACACAGCCGAAGCTGGCCGAAATGCAATTGCAATGGCTTATTTAGTGCCTCAGCGTTATCAGGAACTGATCGCGCGTGGTTTAGATTTGGGTGATTCACGTATTATTGCGGGCATGCATTCAGCGATGGACGTGATTGGCGGTCGACTTCAATCTATTGCCGCAGATGTTGCAAACTTAAATGCCATGACTGTAGAGCAACGAAAAGAAGCTTATCTACAAGCTCAAACACAGCTCATGAAAGAGACTAATAGCTCAACGTTTGAATCATTTTATAGTTTGGCCAAAACACCTTATGACGCGAATGACCGTTTTGCCCATATTGAAAAATTAAAACAGCAGGTGAATCACTGGATGACCTATGGATTTAATCAAATTGGCGATAAAACAAAAATAGCCACAGTACCTAAAGGCGCAGAGGTTTTACTGGAAACTCGACTTCCTTATTTAACGGCTGATCAGCGCCGTGTAGTTCTAAAATCGACTGCGCTTGCTTCGGGTTATCCTGTCATGGACGACGTAGAAGGATACGGTCGCTTAAACCTGTTTAGAGCGGGCGCAGGTTATGGCAGCTTTGATGGTGATGTAAATCTGACCATGGATGCCAGTTTAGGTGGCTTTAGCCAATATGACCAATGGAGTAATGATATTACTGGTGCAGGTAAACTCACCAAATTAGGCACGGGAACTTTAGCACTGACAGGAAATAGCGCATTTACGGGTGGTATTGATTTAAAACAGGGTGGTTTAGAAATATTGTCTGAGCACGGTGCTGGTCAAGGTGATATTTATATGCATGAAAATAGCCTATTAAAAACCAACTCAGCTAAAACAGTTAACATTGCGGGTAACTTAACTCAGCTTGCAGGAACGACATTCAACATCACTTTAAAATCGAATGCACTTCCAGCAGTTCAAGTGGCAAATACCCTGACTTTAAATGGAACATTGCAGCTCGTCACAAAAGACAATTTAGCAGCAGGCACTTATACGGTGTTATCAGCTAAGAAAGTCCAAGGCACCTACAAAAAAGTGACACTGAATGGGAAGGATATTACGCCAATCTATCAAAATAATAGCGTTAAGTTCACGGTGTCATAAGCGTAACAGGGATAACCAATATCTATAGTTAAAATTTAATTGGGCCACTCCAGAAGTGTAATTAAACAATTTTGAAGAGTGGCCCGACTAAGCAACATGTTTGAATAATGGAAAAATATATCTACATACGAATTTTGCTATAGATAGATTTTACATTCTCGGTACTGATTGCCAGCATGTGAATCGCGCCATGAATCATTCCGTCTAACAAATGAAAGTTCACCTGAATACCGGCATCCCACAGTTTTTGAGCATATCTTTCACCGTCATCGCGAAGGGGATCATATTCACAAATAAAAATGGTCGCATCCGGTAGTCCTTCTAAAGACTGAGCGAGTAACGGGCTTACAAGTTCATTCTGTTTTTCACTTTCATACGGCACATATTGATCCCAGCAATAAACCATTGTGGATGAGTCCAAACCATAACCTTCGGCGTATTGGCTATAAGAATTACTACTCATTGTGGCATCTAAGGCAGGATAGAAAAGAAGTTGATGGCTCACCTTAATTTCTGGATGTTGTTTTGCCATGAGACATGTGGCGGCAGCTATGTTTGCGCCTGCACTATCTCCACCTACAGCAATACGGTTTGGATCAATTCCAAACAGTGAAGCATTCTCATGGATATAGCGGAACGCTGTAAAAAAATCATTTAGAGGAGTTGGAAACTTAAACTCTGGAGCCAATCGATAGTCCACAGAAAACACAACCAGTTGAGTGGATTCTGCTAATAACCGACACGAGCGGTCCCATGCGTCTAAACTTCCAAGGCACCAGCCTCCACCATGCGCAAAAACTAAAGCAGGCCGTTGCTCAGTGTTTTCGAGTGAATAGGGAACATAAACACGCACTTCAATTTCGGCACCATCAGAAACAGCAACATGAAAACTTTGCTGATAGCTTGCATCATGATGAATGCCTTGCTGATCAATAATGTCTTTATTTACTTGTTCCCTTAGCTCTTGCAACGAGTTTACTTCTTGTGTACTTGGTTTGGACTTAAGCCAGTTTTCAATTTCAGCAAGTAGAGGCATGGCTTTTTTCCTGCTGCAAAAAATCTAAAATGAGAGAGCTAAATGTTTCTGACTGTTCTTCCATAATGAAATGACCGCAGTCTTTTACAATCGCACTGGTTAAATGGGGTGAAACCTTTTTCATGGTTTCATAAGGTGCATTGTCTGTGGCATGTTCAGCACCTATGGCTAAAACTGGCATGTCTAAGCTTTTAGTTTCTCTGATTTTATTTTGACGTATGGTCTCTGGAATAGAACGGTAATAATTAAAACCCGCTGTTAATCGACCCGGAATTTTATAGGCTTCAATATAAGTTTCAATCGCCACTTTATCTTTGTGCCACGACCATTTATCAAACATATAATTTAAATAAGTATCTTCACGGCCTGTGATTAAAGCTTCAGGTAAATCTAGGGTTTGGTTAAACATGAAATGCCAAAGAAAGATATTTTCACTCGGCTCAACAAAAATAGGAGGTGCAGGTGCCAAACCGGGAATCACTGCTTCTGTTACCGCAAGACGAGTCACTGACTCAGGAAAGTCAGATGCAAGCGCATAGGCAACCCACATCCCAATATCATGACCAACAACCGAATAAGTTGGATATTCAAGTTCAGTCATGAGCATTGATAAAATTTTAGCGATACGCCCCGTATCGTAACTTCCATCCAGTGGAGCTGAATTTCCTGTTCCGGGTAAATCAACAGCGATGGCTTGATAGCCCTGTTTCGCCAGTTCAACCATGACTTTGTGCCACGCGTACCATGTCTGCGGCCAGCCCGGAATAAGCAATACAGCTGGACCTTCCCCTAAGGTGACGTAGTGTAATTTTTTACTTTCGATGTGAGTGTAATGATGATGGAATTCGTTATGTGAGTTTTCATTGAATAATTGAGTTTTCATGTTGATCTCTTACGATTCCTTAAATACCTAATAACTGATTAATTTGAGTCTGATTCACAGGGGCTGCGGCAAAGTCATCAAACACTTTATCGGTGACATGAATAATATTTTGCTTAATGAACTCGGCACCTTCGCGTGCGCCATCGTCTTTATTTTTGAGGCAGCATTCCCACTCTAATGTGGCCCAGCCTTCGTAGTCGTAATGCGCTAACTTGGAAAAAATCGCTTTAAAGTCAACTTGACCATCACCCGTAGAACGGAATCGAGCTGCTCGATTTCCCCAGCTTTGATAGCCGCTATACATTCCTTGGCGACCTGTTGGATTAAATTCGGCATCTTTAACATGAAACATGCGAATGAAATCTTTATAGATATCGATATATTCCACATAGTTCAGTTGCTGCAAAACAAAATGGCTTGGGTCAAAAAGAATATGGCAACGAGGGTGGTTATGAGTTCGCTCTAAAAACATTTCAAATGTAATGCCGTCATGCAAATCTTCACCGGGGTGAATTTCGTAGCAAAGGTTGACGTCTTGTTCATCACAAGCATTCAAAATAGGAAGCCAACGACGTGCTAATTCATCAAACGCCGTCTCGATGAGTCCTGATGGTCTTTGAGGAAATGGAAATACATAAGGCCATGCCAAAGAGCCTGAAAATGTCCCCATGTCTTTAAGACCTAAACGGGCAGATGCTTGAATTGAAGCGAGCATTTGTTGTTTTGCCCACTCGGTTCTAGCTGCTGAATTGCCATGCAAATGAGATGGGGCAAAGTTATCGCACATTGAGTCATAAGCAGGGTGCACAGCCATTAACTGCCCAAAAATATGAGTCGTTAACTCACTAATTTTTAAGCCATGATTGTTTAAAGTACCTAATATTTCATCGCAATAATCTTGGCTTTCTGCTGCCAAATTGACATCAAATAAACGCTTATCCCAAGCAGGAAGTTGTACGGCTTCAAAGCCTTGGTTTGCTACCCAAGCAGCAATATCTTCTAGACGGTTAAAAGGGAAAACATCATCGCTAAATTGAGCAAGATGAATACTAGGGCCTTTGATGGTTTTCATAATAAAATCTAATTGGTTGTCGATCGACAAACAATAGGCTGAATTTTGGATAAAAACAACTTTTTATTTGAAAATCAAAACAAAACGGGACTATTTTGAATAAATCTCTTTGATTTATTTGTGAAAATATTTTTTTCGAATAATAATGAAAAGACGTACTAAGTTTGATGAAGGGTCATTATGGCTGGCAGACCAAGAGAGTTTGATCGAGAAGAAGCCCTCGTAAAAGCGAGAGATTTCTTCTGGCTTCATGGCTATGAAGGCACATCAATGTCAGATTTAGTTGAAGTTTTGGGGATTGCCTCAGCTCGAATTTATAAAGCATTTGGCTCGAAAGAGGCTTTGTTTAGAGAAGCCGTAAATCACTATGAAAAAAATGAAGGTAATTTTGCGTTAAATGCTTTAAAGCAAAAAAATATTAAAGATGCCATCAGCCAATTATTTCAAGATGCGCTAGCGCTTTACACGCAAGCCAACCATTCGTATGGGTGCATGGTTGTGTCCGCAGCGAGCGTGCTAGGCGAAGAAAACCAAGCTGTTTTAGACTGGATGAAAGCACAGCGTATTGCTCGGGGTCAGAGTCTAGTTGATCGATTTGTTCAGGCAAAATCAGACGGTCAATTAGTGGCAGAGGCTGACCCTGAAACCTTAGGGCAATATTACGCGCTCGTTCTGCATGGATTATCTGTTCAAGCAAGAGATGGATATTCGCAAGAAGAGCTTTCTCGGGTCATTAATTTTGCATTAAAGAATCTAGATCAATATGTTGTGAGTGTTTAGTGAATTGAGGTTTATTTAACTTATATTGTATTGGCAGAACTCCAAATATAAGAGCTCTACCTTATATTGAGTTTTTAATTAATCAAATTGAGTAACTTCTGGTACTGACTCTAAATAATCAAAGAATTGCTGTATTTGTTCTTCTGTTACCCGTGCTGTAGAAATAGGCGGCAACTCATCTCTACCAAAGAATCCAACTTCGGGTGTTTCAATACTTGGTGTTAGTTCACCATCAATAATTTCGCACCAGAAGAAAGCCTTATACACATGTAAAAACATAGGAGGGTGGGAGTGCTTGGTTCTATCTGTTAAAGCCAATAATTTAATGGCTTTAACTCGTAAACCCGTCTCTTCCAGAACTTCTTTTTCAGCATTTTCCGATGCTGAGTAACCCACGTCCGCCCATCCACCCGGAACAGACCATCGTCCATCTCCAATTTCTTTTGCTAATAATAATTTATTTTCTTTAAAAACAACTGCTCTGACATCTAGTTTTGGAGTGGCATAACCTACATCTTGGAGCACGTTATCAATAAATTTTTCTGTTTTGATTTCTTTTAATTCTAATAAATACTCAATATGTCCTAAGAGTTGTTCATAACGTTCTTTGTCATAAACATCTTTTGAATAATGTAAACCTGTTTGAGCAATACCAGTAATTTTATTTAAAGTTTCTAACCACTTAACTGAGTCATTCATTGCAACGGATGCCTTCAAGCTTATATCTTTTAGCTATGGTAAGGCATACTCAGACTAAGGACTATAAAACAGTTGTTAACTGAAATTTCAAGCGAAGTCTGAAGAGGTTTTTTATGAACATAATTTTATTCATATTTTTCATACCAAACTTTCGTTCAAACAGTTATGGATTAGAAGAAAGTTAGAATTTTAGTTTATTAAAAAATTGACATAGTGTGATTGTGGTTGAGTACAGCAATGTCAAAAAAAAAAGAAAAAATGAAATTACTATTCCTCTAGGAGTTGCTTTACAGGTACAGCCCTTTTGAAATCAAAAATGGCTGATCATTGTTGTTGAGGAAGGAATATATGCGCTTTTCATTGCCAGCTAGAATTACAAATAATATTGATCGTTCGGGTTTAGTAAATAGTAAATCTTTTAATCCAGATACTTCGGTTAGTACACCGCAAGGAAAATACACCTGTGTTCACTATGGAATTATGATTCCAAATTTACCTGAACCTTTTAATTTCCTAAATATTATTGTGGTCGTGGGTCAACCTCAAATTAAGCTATTTCGAAATCAACATTTAATCAAGACAAGTGATATAGATACGGCTAACGTTTTAGTTGGTACAGCTACTGGAACCTCTGATCACTTTAATGGCTATAGTGTAGAAAAAGATTGCACATTAGTGACCAATGGTAGCTACTTAAAGTTTGGCAATGATGTAACTATTGAAGGAACATACCCCGAGTTTCATGCTCACCGTGAAGGACACAACTTTAATTTTGATTTAAAGCTTCGAGCAACAGATAAAATTGCGCACTTCGCTAATCTTGTAGGGGAAGCATATGATCATTGGGCTTTGCTATGTGAGTACCAAGGATATGTAGAGCAAGCGGGAGTAAAAACAGAAATTAAGGGTTTATGTACTTACGAATATGCCCGTGCCATTAATATTAATCTTCCACTTAACTTTTTTACGTATCAAATTTTGAATATTGATGAAAAGACCCAAGTTTTATTTGTGGATACGTTCGGTCCATTAGGTTTAACGTTGCAAAGTAGAGTCTATGTGCGCTCGCTAGATGACCATGGGGGTATTTATTCTCGTGGTTTTAAATCTACTGTTCACGAATATGAACCTGAAAGAGTTACGACTCCAGATGGAACTAGCATGCGCTTACCACATAAATTTAGTTGGCAAGTGGATGATGATCATGGAAATCTTCTCATTAAAATTGATGGTATTACTAACCGTGACTTTAAGTATGGTATGGCGGGAGGCTATGCGGGAAGTTACCAATATAATGGGCTATTTAAAGGGAAACCAATACAAGGTAGAGCCTATATTGAATACATAGACCCGAAATAATCTTAAAATTTAATCAAGCACTTGTCTTCAATACGCTCTGCTTTTTACATCGGGTCAGGGCGTTTTTCAAAATAACATTTACATGTATAAGAGCTATAAACTTACGGTTCATACTGAAAAAAACTTTATTGTTAACTTAGTTAGGTGGTATTTTACTCAGCTATTGCTTTGGTTTCGATTGAGTTTGTAATTGTGAGCATGTCTATAAAAGAATCAAAAATTCGTAGTGATGCGGGCATCTTTCCTTGGCTAACTTATTTAACAATGAAAGACATGGGATTAGATACGGATACTATCTTCTCAAGTGTTAATTTTTTAGAGCATGCACTGAATATCCCAGATAAAAACGTAAGATATGACAATCGTATTCAAGAGAAATTTTGGGCTGCTGCTGAAAAGGTCAGTGGTAATAAAGATATTGGGTTAGTCGTAGGCGGGCGAATGCCTGTACTACGTGGCGATTTATTTGAATATGTATTTTTAAGTAGTTCTACTTTCGGCCAAGGTTTAAATACAGCAATAAAATATTATCATCTATTTACCAGTGCATTTGATGTTTTAAAGCTTGAGGTAAAAGGAGAGGATGCTTACTTGATTGGTTTAGAGCATTCTATTCGGCACTATTTAGAATGCGCGATCTCAATTTTATTAGCATATTTAAAACATGTTTCTAATGAAAAATTTAAGCCCTTAGAAGTGTGGCTGACTTATCGTGAAGGTGCGGATGCAGAGCGATATCAAGAGATCTGGGGATGTCCTGTATATTTCAATATGCCTGAAGGGTGTATCAAATTTAATGCCGATACTTTAAATGACTCTTCTGTGGCAGCTAATAAAACATTAAATAAAATCCATGAGACTATTATTGAAGAATCTTTAACTCAGATAGAAAAGCATGAACTGGTTTTTAAAATCGAAAATACTCTTCAAGATCAACTAAAATCAGGAAATTTTAAAATAGATGATATTGCCAAAGCACTCAATATCACTTCAAAAGCCTTAAGAACTGACTTAAAAGAAATTGGTACGAGCTATGAAAAAGTATTAAATGAATACCGTCAAAAGCTTGCACGTGATTTGTTAGAAAACACACAGTTAAAAAGTGATGAGGTAGTTTACTTACTAGGCTTTTCTGAGCCTTCAGCTTTTTCTAGAGCATTCAAATATTGGACTGGTGAAACTCCTTCACAATATCGGAAACGTAAAAGTAAAAAGATTATTACTCTTTAAATGTATTTGACTTAATCATGAGCGGTAAACCAAGTTCAGATAATAAACCTGTCCGTGAGTTTGGAACACTTTTTCTCTCTAAATCAATAAGCTCAATAAATTCTTTATTAAATTGTTTTCTAGGGTATTTTTCTAAAATTTCATTTCTAAAAGATAGGGGAAGTTTATATAGACCATCACTAATCACATCACAGGATGCGCCTTGCTGTAATAGAGTAATTTCTGCTGGATCAGAATGATCTATATAGCCATTCATATGTAAGCAGATGGCATCTCTAATAACTTCACTTTTCTTTTCATCAAAGCTATGTTCTTTAGCCTTTAGCTCAAATTGTTTGGCACTCTCATCGGTAAAACAATTACAACCTTTACTATGAATATGTTGCTCAGTTAAGCCAATATCATGAAAAAGTGAGGCTATTAAAAGTGATTCATGGTCAAATTGCTGTTTTTGTATATTGCCTAAGGCAGCTCCCCAGAAGTAGGTCCGCCATGAATGATTGTAGATAGATATACTTGCTTTAGCCTCTAGTTCATCAAGCGCGACTTTAACCATTTGAGTATCTGGTATTACGATCTGATCGATATCAAAATCATGGGAAGTTTTAAACCGAAAGTAATTTACTTTTATAGCGGCCTTAATACTCGGTAGCATAATTTTTTGAATTAACTTAATTTTCTCTTTGAAGCTGAGCTGACCACTTGTAGCTTGCATCCAGTGATACGAACCAATTTTTATAGTTTTCATTAGTAGATCTCATTTTAGAGTAATTACTCTAAAATATTATCATAGATGATTTTTTGCAAGTTGGATCTTTTAAAATACCGATAGAACTTTGATTGATAAGCTTTTTATAAAACCCAATTTAACAACAACTTATTAATTATTTATCCTTACTTTTTAATAATTTATAGACCTAAATTGATCAAAAGTTATGGGGAAAATCGCGTTGAAAATATAAGCTATAAAGGTGATAAGTTAGTTGAAATTAATTTTAAAGTATTGATTTTTATTTTTTATTTTAAAGGTGGGAGGTGTGTGTAAGATAAAATGTCCCTTATTAACATTCAACTTGAAATCATCTAGTTCTAATATGGAACTCAATCTTTTAAGCAGATAAAAATAAAGGATCTTAAATAATGCTAATCTCAAGCCATAGATTACCAAAGAGTCTTAAGGACAAAGCCAATCAAAAAGTTGCTAAGCTTTCAGGGGCATTGTTAGGAGCTGTTACACCAGAGCGGCAATCGACATTGCCAAAAGATTTTGAACTTACTCCTCATACTCTGTACAAACGCTTTGGTAGTACACATTATGGAATCATGATACCCGACTTACCTGAACCATTTAGATACTTATCATGGGCTTCAGTTTTAGGTTATGTAGGATTTACGATTACAGATACTAATTATCAAATGTCTAAAGATGGCAAAGGTGATACAGCTTCTTTGGTACATGGAACTGCTTTATCGACAACGTCGGAAGCTTATAGAACTTTTTCAATTAAAAATGATATCAAGTTTAACCAAACTCCTTTTGCTATTAATTTTGACAATCAAACTGTCATGCACGAGGACGGTGATGGATTTATATTAATTACGAAA
The DNA here is from genome assembly GCF_053345265.1 of Acinetobacter sp. M5A5_2a. Taxonomy (NCBI): domain Bacteria; kingdom Pseudomonadati; phylum Pseudomonadota; class Gammaproteobacteria; order Moraxellales; family Moraxellaceae; genus Acinetobacter; species Acinetobacter sp. M5A5_2a. Next base: position 72,134 of record NZ_JBKEZV010000009.1, read on the forward strand.
AGGGAAGACTTAGAGCTAAAACTTTATTTAAAACCTACAAAAGCTATTTCATGGTTTGCCTATAGTGACTTTTATAAGCACTTTAGTGTGCTAATGCATTATGAAGGCCACATCAAGCAAAAGGGGGATAGTGAGAGGATTGAGGGGCTATGTACTCTTGAATCATGGAAAGCTATAGCTACCTCAATGCTAAAAAACAAATGGCTAGTTGAGAATATACAACTTCCAGTAAAAGTTTTTAGTTATCAAGTCATTAATATTGATCATGAACAGCAGCTATTGTTGGCTTTTATTTGCTATGAAGACCAACCAATTTTGACTTCTGTTTACTATCGTCATATAGATGGAACGTCAATTCAATACAACGGAGATATACTTTTTGAAGTAACCAGTCTTCAAGAAGAACCACAGATTACTCCTGATAATTTTTCAATGAATTTACCAAATACTTTTCGCTGGATTGCTCATCACAATAATCAAAAAGTGTTAGATATTTCAGCACATGTAGACACGCCATATTGTTTTGGATTAGCTGCTGGTTTTGTTTCTTCATATGCATGGCAAGGTAAATTTTATGATCAGCCATTCGTAGGTAGAGGCTACCTAGAATATATAGACCGCAGATAGAAGCTCACTTGAAAAGTTACACTTTTATCTTACTCAGAAACCGACTTTATTAAGGATGAAAGAGAACGCTTGCTTAAATATTTTTTTGCTGGAGTTTGGGTGAGGAAAATTGGTCAAAGCGTATTCATGTGGGGCGATCATCTAATAGTATAAATAGAGATTTTTTAATATTTATATTTGCTTTATTAGATAGATCATTATTAATATTTGGGCTGTTAATATAGATCTATGAATTATGGAATACTCTACACAAGATGCATTAGATTGGTTAAATCAAGGTATTGAAGGCATTAGAAATTCATCTAAAGAAGATAAAGTTAGTGATTATGCTTTGGGTTATGATATTGGCTTTCTTTATGGCACATTACGCACGTTATTAGTGACAGGTCATATCACACGTGACGAATATAATAAACTACATGCAGAATTAACCGAAACTCGTCAGGCTAGACTAGATGGATCTGAATGATAAGTAAAAAAAGGAGTAATGATGAAATCAATAATGATTAAAGTCATTGATATAAAAAGTAAAGATATTCGCGATCTACTTGAGCCTATCAAACAGAATTGATTATAGGAAATCTCTCATGTGAGGGATTTTTTAATTTGCACGACTATCACAATCAATAATTATATGAAAGCGTAAGTGAAACTCAATTATTTATCCTTACTTTTTAATGATCTATTTTAATACGATTGTCATTTCGTGTGCTTGACTGAAAGAGGGTTGAATACTATTCTTTGCCTGCTGGCCTACATTGCCAGTCGGTTTTAGCAGACCGTTTTTTCGACCACATCAGGATTATTTCTTCTGAGGAATAGTTTTGTGTGCACATCTCGTTCCCTCCCGTAGCGGTAGGACGGGAGAGGGACACCCTCGGGTGTGCTGGAGTCGAAACCAGTCTGCTAACCCTCTTCCGTTCTGCCACCATAATTTATAATGTTTTGGCAGAACTCCAAATAAAAAGGAGTTGGCTTTGCACATTCATTATTTCTTAGCAGCCTTTGCCAAAAGCTATAACGACACAACTTAAAATTTTAAAGCAGTTTGATTGCCAATAGGTTTTTCAAGCTTTACATGACTTCGTCTAAAAACTTAATCAACAATAAAACTTGAGATGTGCCAAGCACAGTCTTTAAGGCTTTGCTATGCCTTTTTTATCTCATTTATATACAACAAGAATTTATTTTATAACGGTAAAACTATGCCACATTCAGATCTTCCATTTCGTGCTTTAAGCGTACTGCACACTTCTCGATATCTTTTTAATAAATACGGCTTTCATAACGTCGGAGTAGACCGAATTATCGAGTCGGCAAAAATCCCAAAAGCTACTTTTTATAACTACTTTCATTCAAAAGAACGTCTCATTGAAATGAGCCTAACCTTTCAAAAAGATGGCCTGAAACAAGAGGTAATTTCAATTATCTATATTCAAAAAGAATTAACTCTAGTTGAAAAACTGCGCAAGATTTACTTTTTACATGCCGACTTAGAAGGGCTTTATCATTTGCCGTTTAAAGCCATTTTTGAAATTGCGAAAACACATCCAAAGGCATATCAGACAGTAGTTGAATATCGGAACTGGCTCATTAATGAAATCTATAATCTGCTTTTAACCACCAATGCAAATGCTTCAAAACAAGATGCACACATGTTTTTGTTTGTGATTGATGGTGCGATGGTTCAGCTTTTAGATCCCCACAAACCAGATGAAAGAGAGCGGTTGCTTGAGTATTTTTTGCTGGGGTTTGGGTGAGGGGGATAATGAACTTCTCAATAATCTTGAGTAAAATAGTTTATTCAATTTTAAATAAGATACATAAACGTACTCTATAGTGAGTGCTTTTATGTATTTAAATATAGTTTAGATTTCAAGTGGGCAGATCTAACATCAATATAGTTCTATACCGTTTTCCAAGGAAATTAGATGTTTCGAAGTGAGTTAAATTTTTAAGAATAATTTTAGATTTTTTTGTATTTTTATTGATTTTTGATAAAGGTATGTATAAGTTACAAAAACTGTTCTATTAGAAATTTATTTTGTATTTTATTTTGCATATCTTTTTCAAAAATTTTAAGGTGATGAAGATCTTTCTTGATTAATAAATAATGAAATTTTTTTATATCTTTTTTTGAGAAAAAATCTTTAAAATCTATGAACTTAGTATGCTTGAATTTTGTCATTGAAATATAATTTGCTCCAGATCCATCAATTTTAAAATTATAAGAAGCACCAAACAATATAGATATTCTTAAGTTTAATAGACGAATTAAATTGTCTTTAACCTTTTGGGATTTTGAAGGTAAAACAATTATACAATCACTAATAGTTACGGAATCTTTTGAAAGAAAAATTGAAAAAGAATCAGCACAATTTCGGCCAACCCTTTTGCAGAGTAAATCGTGTTTTTTAATCTTTTTCCCATTATTATTTTGTATATTTATATTTTTTATACAGATAAATGATGAAAAGTTAGTAGTATGTAATTGACTATATTTTTTTTCTATATTTCCTCTAAATATTAACTCTTTAGATAGATCAAATGTTTTAAAGTTCTGAAGTAATTTTTCGTAAATTGAAATGTTTATTAAATTCTTTGGATTTAATGTTGAATAATTATTTTTTGCTACACAAGTAGATTCAATTATACCCATATTGGTTTTAAACTTATAACTTTTAGATGGTCTCGTATTTTTTAAAGTAATAATGTAAAAATGGCTTTCAATTTTAGTAAATGTTCTTTTTGGTAAAATATCTATAGATAGAATAGTATAATTGTTGATTAAATTTTCTCTAATTTTATTAGATTTTGTACCATTAATAATTGAACTAGGTAATATAAATATACCATAACCATTATTTTTAATTAGTTTTAAACATTTTTTTAGAAATTTTTCCTCGATACTTTGGCCTTGTACTGATTTATTGTTAAATGGAGGGTTGCATAAAATTAGATCAAACTTATGTGTAAAATCTATTTCTAAAAAATCACCACTATACTTAATAAAATTACTATTTTGAAAATTGTTAAGTTTGTTCGTATCAATATCAACAATAGTAATACTGTTAAAATTATTTTTTAAAGATGTGAGAAGTGCTCCATCTCCTACACATGGATCTAGAACTTTATCAAAATGCTTGCCCTTAGTTTTAGAAGCAATGTATTGATCAACAATATCTAAGGGGGTGGGATGGAAAAAATGCATAAGACTATATGAAAGACTCAATTAAGTGGACTTTATTAGTTCCTTTGCTACGGCCCGTTGTTTTATTGGGATAATCATACAATATAAATGTGTGATCAGTATCATCACAAACAGCTTTAATTGCAGCTAAGCCCATTAGCTTAGTACCTAAAGGAACTAAAAATATATTATCGTATTGTGTGTCTTTTTTTAGATTTTTTATCAACCTATGCGTACCAATAATATTATTCGCCCCACAGAAATGAATTAAATCTTGTGTAGATTGATTTTTTTCGAGGAGAATTTCAGCCTGAGTAGTAAAAGGTATTCTTTCCCAACTATATATGAAACTAGGTACTCCAAATATAAATTCATATTTTTGCAAATTGAAATCTAACTTTTCAAAAGCATTTGTAAGCCTATCTCCTTCATAGCCTAGAAGAAAAATAAAATAATTTATCTCATCTTGTTCAATAGGTTTAGCAATATCTGGAATAGCTGCTTCTTCAAAGCCTAAAGTACTATCTGATAATAAAGGATCATAATCATTTTCTGCAAAAGTACGTTGAATTTCATAGTCCTCTGGTTCAACATAGAGAATATCAACGTTTAAAATTGCTAAATCTTTTAATGTCTTACATATAAAAGTTAAGACAGCAATATCAAATGATGTAGCATCAATAACAATAGACTTATTTTGATATGCTATTAAATAATCACCTATATCATGAGTAAAAATTATTGTTGGATCCCCATTTAATTCTATCTGAAAGCTAAATTCATCTGGATTATAATTCAAAATCAGTAGCTCATTGGATTTATTATTTAATATATCTTTAGCAAATATGGCTCTTTCTTCATCAGAATGGCCAATAATGCAAAGATCCCAACTTTTTTTAAGTTGTTTATTTACTTTTGAAGGTTCATAGTAAGAAGGCTTCATTTAAATAAATCCTCTTGTACCAGAACTGAGGTAGTATCAGACGTAAACTTCAATTTGAATTCATTTAAAAAATTATCAAAATCTTCTTTTGAGCTATTTAATAGTCTATTTACTTGTTCCACTGTTAGGGAAACTTTCCTAATTTTTCTATAACTTATAAAGAAATGTGGAGCAAAAATAGGACTAAGCACGTAGTCATCGTTTGATAAAAAATTATTATTATTTTTTTCTTTTGTAGATTTTGTTTGATATAAAACACCCCACTTAACAGCTTCATCAAGGTGTTTTTTTAGTTTGTCATCCATATTAATAGGATCAGAAATATTAAAATGTGTAATTTCAGGTTCACTTTGGGATCGTCGATCATGAAATAAAGCAAATAGCTCACCTAGGCGTGCACAAAGATTTTTGAAGAAATTACCATCTGGCTTGATGCTTGAAAGTTCCCTAAAAAACAGTTCACTGGTTTCCAAAGCAGCATTATGTTGAATAACTTTGTCTATAGTAAAACTTTCATTATTTTTAGTTGAATTATATGAAGCATTAGAAAAAGTTGAACGACATAATTCTAAAAAGTATCTAATATTTCCATTTGCAATTTTAGTAAATGAATCTAATCCTGCATAGAATGTAGATTTATTTTTCTGAATTTTTGCTAGTTTGATATAACTACCTATAAAATTATTTTTCATCCATTCTTTCGAACCTTCAAAGTCATTTGGTAAATCATTTTTTAAGGCTAAGAATTGCTCAAAAATAGTTTCTGGAGAGATTTTCCTAAATAGAAGTGATGAACATACAATACTATATTTTTTATAATCTTCGTGGATGAAATCGTTAGATGTCAATTTAGTATTATGAGACTTCAGAGCAATATCAATTTCAGTTTTGAGTTGTTTCCTAAATAGAGGAATTTCAAAAATCTCATTAGCTAAATCCTCATGTGAGCTATTTGGAAGAATTTGACGTCCAATTCCCAAAATTTTATTCTGATAAGCACTATTTTTTCTTAAATGAATAGTGGGTTCACTATGTAAATCAATTCCTTCGAAAGCATTACTAAATTCTTTGTAAACTTTAGAAACTCTAGATATTAATAATTCAGTAGCGAAAATATCGAAGTTATCTAACATTTCTTTATCTAAATTTATAGTCGTGAAATCATGTTGTAGATCAATTTTTTCATTACTACCATCTACATCAACAATTTGGGCTCCATTCACTTTAATAGCAATATTGTAACAAATTGGAGGTTCAGAATGTTTCATTCTACTATTTATGATTTTTTGTTGATATGGTAGTAAATTTTCATATTCGTCTATATATACATGATAATGTGACTGAATATTAATATTTTCGTTTATATCATTTATTAGATCCAAAATTGCGGTATTAGGAAGAGCTATTAATTCATTTAATAATCTTGGATTTGTAACTGCTTTTTCACAAATTTTTTTTTCATTTTTTAATGCTTTGAAAACTTGTGTAATATTACCTGCTAATTTTTCATTGTAAATGGAAAGAGTTTCGATATTTAAGTTATTTATTTTTTCTTTAATTAATGTATTAATATTAGAGTTTTTTATATTTATTAAAGCAGCAATTATTTCACCTAATATCACTAAGTTTAAATAATGATTAAATATGTTGATCCATTCTAATTCATCTACACCTCTTTTTTGAAGCATTCTGAAGAATTGTGTGTCAGCTTTAAAATAGATACCAATATTATCTAATGAAGAAGTTGGAATATCACTTCTATTTATAGAAAATTGAGAATAATGGGAAAGATATCTTAATATCATAGTTTTTCCACTACCTCGACTTCCTTCTAGTTTTATTGGTAATGATTTATGAAAATCGGACATTTGAATATTGAAAGGAACAACAAACTCATTCCAAACATCCAAACCTATATGCTCACTTCTAATATTTGATAAAACTTTTTCAATTTCCATAATGGCGTTTATCTCGTAAAAGGTGCGGAATAAGAAGGATTAGTACACCACAAGATTGGCAATGTACCATTTGGTGTACCATGAGAGAAGACATGGGTTAGCTCTAAGTCATTGTACCCAAAAATCTCTTTTCTAATCCCTTTCCTATCCATGAAGTCAATATATGTTGATTTTAAATTATCACTATACTCATTTACAGATAGATCAATAAAGGGCTGCAATTTTTTGTATCGGATAGCGAAACCACTAAAGAACTTATTTGACTCTTTTATTGTTTCTGTAACATGAACTTTTACTTGATTGGCAGTATTTTCTTCAATGAATGTTATACCATCTTGAGTTCCAGAAAAAGCAATGTAAAGATATTGAACTTTCTTAGGGTCGCCTAAAGCTTTAATTTTGTTAAAGTAGTTAAAAAAATCTGTAAATTGATCACCTGTTCCTACGAAGTCATCAAAAAAGACTACTAATCTAAGTTCTTCATCATGTAATCGGCTTTCATCCCATGGCCAACACATGAACTTACTATTAATTTTATGTTTATGAATAATTCTGGCTAAAAGTGGTCCACTTTTAGTTGGCGGATCATTAATCTTTATAACGGGTACTAGAGCTATTCTATTTCGCAAATTTTGAGGATATTTATCTGATAATAAATCAAAGAGTGTTTCATATTTATCAGTTTGATCAATCAAATTTTTCCAATCAATAGCAGATGAAAGATTAACGTCTATCATCTGATGTATTAATCCCGAAATCTGATTTTGTGACCTATAAACCAAAGAATCCAACAAAAAAGCTAATAAAGCTTCTTCTTTAGGCGTCTTGAATTCATCACACCACCTACTAAATCTATTTTGATTAATACCACTCCAAAAACCAGCTTGCACCAATTTCTGTACTTTTGTTCTTGTCTTAAGATAAAAGGATTGTTCAAAAACCATGGTCAGAAGTGTACGTATAAATTTAAGTATAGTAACTGATTATAAACAAATTGTTGCATAAATATGACATTTTTTTGATATGTAACTTTTTTGGCTATATATTTGATTTTAATAAATTTAATTTGTTAGTGAGCTGGTTTGACTTTAATGAGTTAAGTATAACTATTTACACAACTAAAATTAGGGTCTGCATTGTCATGAATTATTTTATAACGTTCACATCTTTTTATTATAGAACGATAAATATTTATTTGGGAGAAGTCTAGATCTTAAAAACATCTATTTTTTCATGTTTAATTATAAGAAATATAGCTAATAGTAGAACTAAACTTTTACGTATAAAAAATCAAATTGAGTTTATGTTCCTTGTTAAATTCTTTTGTTTAGATAATGGAGTGATAATAAAAAAATAATTGTAATTTCAAGTTTGAAATTAACTTACAGCTTTAGATGGGTTCATTAATGAAATTTATAATTTGCTTTTAACCACCAATGCAAATGCTTCAAAACCCGATGCACATATCTTTTTGTTTGTGATTGATAGTGCGATGGTTCAGCTTTTAGACCCTAACAAACCAGATGAAAGAGAACGGTTGCTTGTGTATTTTTTGTTGGGGGGGGGGGGTGATGAGTTTGTCACGAAATTTTAACTTGATATTTAACAAAGCTAATTTTAGAATCCGCCCAACTAATTTTTAGGAGCTTCAATGTGAGTACTTGCTCGAGTGACAATAGTCGATCAGTAATAGTCTAAGTATCCACTGAAGTCCTTACAGACCTCTTTTTGTGGATGCAAGAAGAGGTTTTTTATTTTCATCTTTTCATTTCTATTATTAGCCCATGATTTAATCATGACGGGTTGCAGTACTCGCATATGCTCCATAACTTATGGGAGTGATGCCAGTGGTATTTACTTTAAAGAAACGCTCACTTATTTCAGGTTTCTGTTTATTGGCTTTATCTAACGCTAGCCATAGTGGACGACCTATGGTTGTTGACGATGCAGCTCTTGTTTCACCAAAAACATGCCAACTAGAAACATGGATGCAGCATAATCCTGATAACAAAGAATATTGGGCAATGCCTGCCTGTAATTTTGGTGGTAATTTTGAATTTGCTGTAGGGCTGGGAAGAGTAAACGATGATACTGAGCACGTCAGCTATGCAACCTTACAAGGGAAAACCTTATTAAAGCCTTTAGAAACCAATGATTGGGGAGTTGGTTTTTCTTTTGGCACTCAAATGAATACTAAAGATTCTTCTAAGAAAGATTGGACGGTCAATGTTCCATTAAGTATTTCTACTTTCGATGATAAATTTTTAATCCATGCCAACCTTGGTTGGTTACGTGAAAATACCACGCATAAAAACCAGACCACGTGGGGAATTGGAACCGAAACACAACTTACTCATCCTTTAACGCTCACTGCCGAAGTATATGGTAATGACCGAAATGATGCTTTTTACCAGACAGGTTTTAGATACATGGTCTATAAGGACTTTGTTCAGTTAGATGCAAGTTATGGCAATCAAATTTCTCATCAGGATAATGCTTTTTTCTCTGTCGGATTTGTATTCCTAACAAATGCATTTTTACCTTGATGATTTAGAAATCTCTTAATAAAGTACTTTTAAAAAAGTGCTCTTTTGAAGATAAAAGGGCACAGTTAAAAAATAAGCACATATTTCATCCAAGGAAATTTTTTATTTATTTTTGATTTAATCTAAAACACAAAGTAAAGTTCTCTCGCAAGTTATTAAATAAAATGAATGGTTTGTTATGAATATTATAAAAGGTACTAATTTTTGGAGGCTACTTTCTATTATATTAATTTTTATTATTTTTCTAGGGTTGTACTATTTTTTCATTGTATATCCTAAAGATACAGAGCAAGCCAGACTAAGATTTTCAGAAGAAGTCATGTCTTCCTTTTTTTGGATGGACTTATCTGATGAGGTGGAAATAAAAAGTATTATTTTAAAGCAGGGCTTAGAATTGAACCCAATTAATGATGAGATATACATTAATGATTTAAATGGATTAAGTTCATTTTATGCTTGGAATGGTGAAAATAAAGAAATGAAATATGTCTTAAATAAATATGCAGAGTATTCATATTTTGGTAATAAGGGCATTCGTGGACTATGTTTAAAGCTTATGTTTGTACAGCAATATAATCAAAAAATTCAGCAGAGAAATTATTCTTCATCAAGACTATTGGCGTCAAAAAATATCAATCAACGTTATCTAGAAATTATATCTCCATGGTTAGATGACATGAAGGCTTTTGATGAGTTTTATAAAGCTAAACACATGATTCCAAATTGTAAGATATAGATATGGCTTCTAAAAAATTTCTGTCTACGATTGCAATGAAAAGTAAAGAAAACAGAGGAAATATAGCCTTATGTTCTATTCTTTTTATTATTCCTTTATTTGTATTTCCTGCCTATCCTAAAAACGAATGGCAGTACGAGCTATATCAATACATCACACAAATTATGCATGTGACTGTTGGTACGAAAGGCCCATTACCGTTTTTTACGATTCTTTATAGTCTTTACATAACAATAGTCATGTTCTTTGTTGGTTGTGTTATATGCTATTTTTTTATTAAAAAATATGGGGTTAATAAAGCTTATCAAGAGGAAATTTATAAATTCTTTTTCAAAGCCGAATTTGAATCTTCAAAAAAGTACCCTTGGTTAGAGAAACCCTTAATCAAAAAGACATTAGTCTCAAGTACATTTGCCGGATGTTTTGTCATGGGAATTATTCACTTTATTGAGGATGATATTACTCAGCAAAGGCCCAGACGTAGAGGTGGGCTCATATCATTTAGTTATAATTACAGAGTGGGGGTGATGTTTTGGGAAATAGTAAGTACTGCCTTTAGTATTTTTCCGATTTTTTATTTTGGTCTTTTATTTCTATATATCATTAATTATTTTTTCCGCGGGTTAGGTACGGGTAAGGTGGCTATTCCAATAAAAGTGCCGGACAAAAAACAAAAGCGAAGTAGGAAGATATGATATTTCACTTTATCTATCAAAAAATCTGACAGATTCTAATTTTTGATATCAGATAAATACATTTATCCTAACTGAACTTGAGCACAACCTTTTGAAGTGTTCCTCTTTATGGTTAGATTTTTAGGTATTTAAAAAATGAATAAAATGCAGGTAACTTTAGCAGTAATTATTGGCTTAATTGTTGGTGGCGTAATCGGCGCTCTAGGTTACTCTAAAACTGCTGCACGTTATGACGCGATGACCACAGCATGTGCAATGGTAAACCAAGCTGTTGAACATGACATCTTGAAACCAGAACAAGTGAAAGAGCTTGGTGAGCTAACAGGACAAAGCCTTAAGAAAGATTATGAGTCTGTTGCATCTAAATTCAAATTCTCTGAAAAGCAATTAGGTAACGCATCTGAAGGCTCTAATTGTAGTCAGTTTATTGTTGGGGTGAATGCCGCAAAATAATGTGTAGGAAGCCCACAGTGTGTGGGCTTTTTTATTAGAGGCTATGAAAATAAGCGACAAGATCAACTGAACATTTAATCTACAGACTGCTATAATCACATTGAACCTTAAGATCGCCACAAAATAAGGTATAGCTCGTCTTAAAGACAGGCTTCTTGGGATTGTAAACAAGTCTGCTAGGAAATATGAAACGTTATCTAAAACAAATTAAATCAACCACTTCTCATTGGACAACAGAGCAAGACTGTTTCTTGATAGAAAATAATTCTCTCCCAATTCACGAACTCATAGAACATTTGCCTTTTTCTGAAGAAGAAATAAGAGTGCGTAGATCTGTTTTGGGTTTGATGCGACGTGATAAACAGATGAAAACATATTAATTTTACCAAATGGTAAAAAATAATATGAAAGTAAATGTTTCTAATTATCTCTATTCAACCATTCATTTTGTGGATGAGTTATCAAAACCATAATTTTTTTAGGTGTTTTTTTGGTGCATTTTACATAAGGCACTAACTACTCACAAACCACACTAACAAGATTACCTTTACTTACACTTCTTTGAGCATAATCAAAGTCATAAAAGATTCTTAGATCAGCACTTTATAACAATAGTACGGAGAGAGAGGTTAATGCCAAAGTATCTAGCTGTAGCCGAAAAGGTTTATAAAAATATTAAAAAAGATAGCTTATTCACTGATGACATTACTCAGAATCTTAACTGTTTAATTAGTCAGATTCGAAAAGCGATCAAGGGAACTGAGTTTAAGCTCAAGTTCAACTATATAGATTTTGAAGAGAACTTAACCAAACCTTTAAGTGAATGCAAAGTTCAAATTGACTTGAGTGTCATGCCAAAATTTGCAAATGAAGGAGAGTATCTTCTTTGGTTAGCTGGTTTTATTGAACGAATTACGGAAGGTGGAAAACCTAAATTGCCACCAATTTCGCAATTTCTTCCACCAGGTTTTAAGATGTCGAAAGATGCATTTCCTGTATCTGTAGCTCCTCAAAAAGAAGAGCATGCAGACATGATTATCAATTATTTTAAATCTGAAGATTTTAGTAAAACCAATAAAACTCCTTCATAAAAAGAATGTAGAAGTGACGGTCCACCACACTTCTATATACTGCTGGTTTAACTTCAGCGACCGCCTTCTGGGGCGGTTTTTTTTGTATTAATCTCATCCTAACTAACATTTAATATTGTCTAAATTTAGATTTTAGAAAATATTAAATGTATACAAATGTGCAAATATCTACTGAATTTTAATAAATAACAATATCTTAAGTGTATTTGTTAATAAAGAAAAATATACGTTTTTCACATAAGCAATGTGTCAAGTAACGCAATTAAACATTTAGCTGTTCATAATCTTTAAAAAAAGGGAAATATAAATAATATGAACGAAAATGCCGAGCTAATTAAATACATAGATGTTGCTGAAAATGTATATGAACGTATTTATGAAAATAACCAAGTTTCAAATAACTTGATTGTTAACCTCAATCGAATTATGGCGGAAATCAAAAAGCAGGCCGAAGAAAAAGATCTAAAATTAAAGTATAACTCTATCGACTTTGAATATTGTCTGAGTTTGCCTTTGGCAGATAGAGATATAAAAGTTGATCTAAGTTTGATTCCACATTTTGAACATCGGGATGAATGCATTTTATGGCTAACAAACTTTATTGGAAAAATTAGTGTGCAAAAAAAGATGATGAGGCAAAAACTAAATTATCATTAAAAGGAATTAGATTTTAAATGTATGAACAAACCGTCTTTAGACGGTTTTTTGTGGGTGAAATATATAATATGATTTACCACAGATTGACATTCCATAATTAGAAAATGACATAGAGCGCTTTAAAATGAAAAAGCTTGTAATGACTTTTGCTGTATTAATTCAACTATCGACCTATAGCGTAGCCAATGATTCTACGGGCTATGTCGGTACGGGGGGGATTCAATATCTCAAAAATTCGCAGATTGCGATGCAAAGCGAAGATCTATTTATTAGTAAAAAACTGATTAAGGTCGATTACCTCTATAAAAACCTAAGCAATAAAGAGGTCACTGAAACTATTTTATTTCCATTACCGCGCATTGATAATTTCTTTGAGTCTGATTTTGCCCATACAGAAGAACTTCTAAAAAGTTTTAAGATCGTGGTGGATGGGAAAAATATAAAACCGGAAATGCATGTCAGAACGTTTATTCAAAAAGATGAAAAATCACCTCTGATTGATGCAACAGATGAGTTTAAGCAATGCGGTTTTAGTGAAAAAGATATGCTCAACCCATGGCTGCGTAATAACTATAATTATGAATATTATGTAGATAAGCTAAAACAATGTAATAAACCACAAATACAGAAAATTTTAGCTAATTTTAAAAAAGATGATGTAATCCCGTGGTCATCTCAAGTGATCTATAGTTGGAAGCAAACCTTTAAAGCCAATAGTTTGACTAAAATTCATCATGAATATAAACCTTTGGTGGGTGGTTCTGTTGCCTTATATCCCGAGGAAGATAGCCGACAATTTTGTATGGATAATCAATTTAAGCAGGGCTTAAAAAAAGCCAGTGCAGAAAATTCACCGTTTAGTGCTTTGGGTTATATTTTGACGACGGGTGCAAATTGGGCAAAGCCGATTGAAAACTTTAAGTTAACCATTGAGCGTGATAAGGATGAGCTGGTTTCTTTTTGCTGGGATGGCCAAGTCAAAAAGATTAGCCCAACTCAATTTCAGATGACCAAAACCAAGTTTGTACCCAAAAAAGACCTAGATATTATTTTTGTGAGAGTTAGATAATTTCATACAAGCTTCGAATTCTCCCCAATTGCCTCACTATTGATTGTGTGTCATGAGCTAAACATGGCACACAATAAGAAAAAGATACTCAATGTTGCCGCCATGAGGGTTCTTAACGTAATGATTAATTAGACAGTTTCTTTTTAATCCAATAATCTAAACTAAAATAACGGCCGCCTCCAAGAACAAGCAGTGCGAGAAGCATGACTAAATACGTAGTGGCAAACTCAATTCCATTATTTAAAATTACAAACGAACCATTGGAAGTGAGCCAGTCATAATTGCCGTAGGTTTGTAATATTTGGCGAGCCTTCTCTAACTTTTCAGCTGAAGCCAACACCTGCATGTTTGCAAAGGGTGCATTTGGGTCAGCAATCGCTTGCCATCCATTCGGTAGATGTACCGTAAATATAGCAACTAACATCGTAATAATGAGGGGAATACTAATTAAGCGAGTAAAGAGGCCAAATGTTAATAGTATTGCGCCCGCGAGTTCAGTTGTTGTTGCAAGCAGGGTCATTAGATATGGAAAGGGAAGTCCTAAACCTCCATCTGAGTTGCCAAACCATTCTACAATATCATTGAAGTGCATTAATTTATTTGTGCCTGCCATCCAAAATATAGGCACTAGATACAATCGAAGAGCCAGAGCAGCGATGCCATCTGCATGTTGTAGAGTTTTACCCAGTTTTTGATAATATTGAGATAAACCATAAATAAAATTCTTCATGATAATTTCACATCCGATGCGATTGAATATTAATTAGTCGGATAAAAACTGTATTTCTTACATAAAAAAAATTTTATTTACGGTGTAATAAAAAAGGATTTGGTCCGTCTAACTATACGTACAAATGTACAAATCAAGAATTTATCTTTAAAGGAATACTAAAATGAACAAACTCAACTCAATGACTTCAGTGGCGGCATTATTAGCACTTTCAGTTGCAGGTGCTACACAAATGGCTGTAGCAGCAACCCATACGACAACAGAAGCACATGCAACCAAAGCAGCAGATGGAAAATGCGGTGAAGCAAAATGCGGTGCTAACAAAATGAAAAACCACGAAAAGTCTGCCGAAGCAAAATGTGGTGCAGATAAAAAAGCAGCAGATGGTAAATGTGGAGCAACCAAAAAAGCAGCGGACGGCAAGTGCGGTGCAGATAAAAAAGTCGCTGACGGTAAGTGCGGCGCTAAGTAAACAATCTGATCATGGATGATGTCGGCCTTCTGGTAAGTGTCGGCATCGTTTCCAAAAGGAGAAATCACCATGATGGATTTGTCAGGCGTAGGGCTTGGTTTAAGGCGTGATTTTATAGATTCGTTTTTAGATGCAAAAACATGTCCGGACTTTATCGAAGTTGCTCCTGAAAACTGGCTAGGTTTTGGTGGTCGACATGCGAAATTACTCGCACAGTGTGTTGAAAAAGCCCCATTAATTTGTCACGGCTTGTCATTGTCTATTGGCGGTCCTCATCCACTGAATCTTGAATTTATCAGCAAAATAAAAAGCTTTTTAGAACAATATGATGTCTCTATTTATTCTGAACATTTAAGTTATACAAATGATAGGGGCTACTTATATGATTTGTTGCCAATCCCCATGACCGAAGCGGCTGTTAAATATGTCGCTGAACGTATTTTACGTGTTCAAGATATTTTAGGAAGAAGATTAGTCATAGAGAATGTTTCTACTTATTTAATGCCCAATGCTGAAATGAGTGAAGCGGAATTTATCCGTGAAGTTCTTCAATATGCAGACTGTGATTTGCTTCTGGATGTAAATAATGTCTATGTCAACAGTATTAATCATGGCAGTGATGCGTTTGGATTTATTCGGGAGATGCCAAAAGAGAGAATCCGTTATTTACATATTGCTGGGCATGAACAAGTTCAGAAAAATTTATTAATTGATACGCATGGCGCAGAAATTTGTGATCGCGTATGGGAACTATTGAGATATACCTATCAAGTATGTGGTGTGAAAGCAACTTTACTTGAGCGCGACTTTAATATTCCATCATGGCGAGAGCTAGAAGAGGAACTAGCCAAAATTAAAATAATTCAACAACAGGAGAGTGGCTATGAAGGAAAATCAAATATCCTTCCAAACCATGCAACAACAGTTTTGTGACTGGATTAGAGATCCTGATTTGGAATTAGCTCAAGCTCTTCCTGCCGAGCGAATGCAAATTTATCGGGACTTGCTTTTTAATAATGTCAGCTCATTTATTGAGTTAGTTTATCCCGTGGCTCGTGCGATGTTGCCAGAATTAAAGTGGCAACAATTACTCTCAGAATTTTTTCAAAAAGCCCAGTGTCGCTCACCTTTGTATAATGATATTTCTCTGGAGTTTAGAGAGTATTTGACAGATCAGCAGCACCCAATATTGCAAGAATATCCTTGGTTGGCTGAGTTGTTGCAGTTTGAATGGCTTGAGTTGTATTTAGATACTGTTGAAATTGAAAAAGTAGTCTTGCATGAGAACTATGATTGGCAGTTAACCACGAAGGTATGGGTATTGGTTTATCAATATCCCGTTTATACGTGGACAACTTTAATGACTCCAGAACAGGTCGAGCCTATGCCCGGAGCGATTATGGTCTGGCGAGATCAACAAGACAATGTATGTATTGAACAGCTTTCACCTTTGTTTGCTATGGTAATTGAACAGTTGACTCAAAATGTAAAGCTAGCTGACCAAGATATTCATATACTCATTCAATCTGTACTTACTGATTTATCTGAACATGATATTTATCTGAAAATTCAAGAATTAAAAGCACTGTTAATTCGACTGCGATTAATTCACGTTCCCCATGATTTTAAAGAGGTGTAAGGATGACTTCAGCCGTAGCATCAGATCATGAAGAAATAGGGGATCAGCTGCATAATCCAGCCTTTTTACAAGACTTAAGACAGCAAATGATAAAATTTGCTTTTTTACAGCTTTCCTCGCTTCCTCAGGCTGAAGATGTGGTGCAAGAGGCATTAACAAGTGCTTTCCAACATTTAGATTCATTTAAAGGACGTGCTGCGTTTAAAACATGGGTGTTTGCCATTTTAAAAAATAAAATTATTGATGTGATTCGGCAAAAGTCACGTTTGGTCGCAATGAGTGAATTATTTAAGGATGAGGAAAGTGAACTGAGTATTGATGCACTGTTTGATGCTTCTGGACATTGGCATAAATATGAAGCACCTCAAGCATGGCAAAACCCTGAAGAAATGATGGAGCAGGCAGATTTCTGGATAATTTTTGAAGCTTGTTTAAATCATTTACCTGCCAAATATGCTCAAGTTTTTATGTTGAGAGAGGTGATTGAACTCAGTTCAAACGAAATTTGTAGCAAGTTGGAATTGTCTATCTCAAACTTTAATGTGTTGATGTATCGAAGTCGTACCCGACTAAGGGAATGTTTAGAAAATAAATGGTTATTGAAGGAGGATTGTTCATGCTGACATGTCGACAAGCCACTCAACTGTTGTCTGAAAAGCAAGATAGACCATTGTTATTACGTGAGCAAAGTGGTTTACAGCTGCATTTATTGGCCTGCCGGTCATGCCGCCGTTATTCAAAACAGATCAAAACAATTAGTCAGCTTTCTAAAGCATTTAAAAGTTTTGATGGCTAACTTTATTTAAAAATTTATTTATTGCTAGCCTAATCACGCTAAGAACTCCCATACTATAAAAGTAAAGGAGTTTTTTAAGACAGGATGAAACGTGAATTTAAAGAATCTCGAAGCATTTTATTGGGTTGTGACTTTAAATAGCTTCAATAAGGCTGCAACTAAATTGCAAACCACCCAGCCTGCGGTATCTCAAAAAATCACATCTCTTGAAAATGAATTAGGTTTTAAAGTTTTAGACCGAAGTTTGCGAAAATTTAAACTGACTCATAAAGGCATCACATTATTTAAATATGCTGAAAAGTTTATGCGGTTGGAAACCGACCTTGTCGCAGAGCTTACTGAAAACCAGCACTTGACGGGAACAATTCGTTTAGGTGTTTCTGAAACGATTGTTTATACGTGGTTGGTCGAATACATCGAAAAAGTTCAACAAGAGTTTCCAAAAGTTTCAGTCGAAATTGTGGTCGATCTAACACCTAATTTACAAGAAGGCGTTCGGACAGGGGACTTGGACATGGCCTTTTTGCTTGGGCCAACGTTGGCTTTTGAATGTATTGAACAGGCATTGTGTGACTTTGAGCTGAGCTTTTTGGCTTCACCGTCATTTAAAGGCTGTGTGGCTCAAATGTCTTTTAAAACTCTCATGTCTCATACCATTTTAACTTACCCAAAAATTACCTATCCCTATAAAGAATTGAAAGCCAGAATGAAAGAACTAGGTGTTGATGAACCACTTTCAATTACCAGTTATTCATTAGCAACTTTATTGCGTTTAGCCGAACAGGGCTTAGGCATTGCTGTAGTCCCGACCTTAACGGCGTTGAAAGAAATAACGGATGGTCGACTGGAAATATTAAATACACCGATTCAGTTAAAGACCTTTCATTTTACTTCGATCTATATTCACGGGAATGACGTTGCCTTGAAAGAGAAATTGACAGAGGTCGCCGTTAAAGTTTCGGAAAGTGCCATGAAAAGCCTCAATGAGAAAATCCAAAAATAAGCGCTGTTATTATTTTTCATAAAATATTTTTTCTTATTTTAAATAGGCTGCTTGCATGCACAGTCATAAAAGCAGCTTATGAAGTTTGATAAGTAAAGCTTATCCTGATTTTTTAATACATATTAAATGGTTTAAAATCAAACATTTAATTTTTTATTTTATGTAAAAAGTCTTATTGTCCGTAGGGATTAGCTATGTTTTTATTTTAGATACAAGATTTGATCACCGATTGTGTTGATTGGGGAACAGGGAATCTTTGTCATTTAAAAGGATTAAAGAATATTGTTTGTGAAAAATGATGTTCTTGGTTCAACCTGAAAATAGCGTTGTTAAGCTCAAATGGATGAGGAACGCATTAATATGTCTTTACTGAAATCTTCTTTTTTATCAGATCGCCAATGGGCCATTGTTGCCTCAATCTTTATGATGGCGACCTCTGCAATGGGGCCCGGATTTTTAACCCAAACTGCTGTATTTACAGTGAAGTTAGGCGCGGCATTTGGCTTTGCCATTTTAGTTTCCATTCTGATTGATTATGTGGTTCAACAAAACATTTGGCGAGTGGTCACACTCACTCAAATGCGTGCATCGGATATTGCTAATAAAGCAATTCCCGGCAGTGGTTACTTACTGGCTTTTCTGGTCATTCTAGGTGGTTTTTTCTTTAGTATCGGTAACATTGCAGGTGCTGCCTTAGGTCTAAATGCGCTTTTTGGCCTCGACACAAAGTGGGGCGGTATTTTAAGTGGTGCCTTAGCCATTTTGATTTTTGCCTCAAGAAAAGCAACGCTTGCTATGGATAAAAGCATGATCGTGTTGGGATTGCTTAAAATTCTGTTGATCATTATTGTTGCCGTGATTGTGATGCCTCCTGTGGGTCAAGCTGTACATCAAACCTTTGCTCCAGATCAGATTGACTTCGCCATTATTACCACCATTGTGGGCGGTACAGTCGGTGGTTATATTTGCTATGCAGGCGCACACCGTTTACTCGATAAAGGTGCGGTTGGCCCTGAAAATATTGATGAAGTCGCTAAAGCTGCAACCAAGGGCATTATTGTTGTCGGCATCATGCGTTATGTGTTGTTCTTGGCTTTTTTAGGTGTGGTGGTGAGTGGTGCAAATATTGATTTAGCCAGCCATGATGCCAACCCAGCAGCTCAAGCATTTCAATATGCAGCAGGTACATTTGGTTTTAAATTATTTGGTTTAATTTTCTGGGCAGCCGGCATTAGTAGCACCATTGGTGCAGCATATACTTCGGTGTCGTTCTTTAACGTGTTTAAAAAGAACTTAACACCAAAACAAAACAACTATACGACCATTACTTTTATCGCATTGGCTTTATTGCTCTATGTGTTATTGGGCGCAACTCCAGCAGGTCTACTCATTTTTGTGGGTGGTTTTAACGGTTTGGTGTTGCCAATTGGTCTTACAATTTTTGTGTATGTTGCTGCGTGCCGTAAAGATTTAATGGGCAATTATAACTATCCAAAATGGTTACTTATTTTGGGTGGATTAACATGTCTGTTGACGTGGTGGATGGGTTATATGTCATTTACGACAGTGTTTAACTATTTGACCAAGCTTTAAGCCAGACGATGTGAAGTAATAAAGGAATGATGCCATGTTTGTAGATTTAAATAGTGATTTGGGTGAGAGCTTTGGCTCATGGAAAATGGGCAATGATGATCAGATTTTACCTGTCGTGACCAGTGCCAATATTGCTTGTGGCTTTCATGCTGGCGACCCGCTAGGTATTTTAAAAACGGTTCATAAAGCAGTTGAGCTTGGCGTGACCATTGGTGCTCATGTGTCTTACCCAGACCTTGTTGGCTTTGGCCGCCGTAATATGGATTTGTCACGTGACGAACTGATTGCCGATGTGCTTTACCAAATGTCTGCACTCGATGGTTTGGCAAAAGTGGCAGGCTCAAAAGTGCAATATGTTAAACCGCATGGCGCGCTCTACAACACCATTGCACATGACCAAGCTCAAGCAGCAGCCGTGATTGATGCAATTAAAATGTATAACCCTGAACTGGTGCTAGTGGCTTTGGCTGGATCAAACTTAGTGGAACAAGCACGAGCGGCTGGTTTAAACGTCGTGTCTGAAGCATTTGCTGACCGTGCGTATAACAGCGATGGTTCACTGGTGTCTCGCCGCCTAGAAGGTGCGGTGTTACATGACTCGGCATTTGTTGCCAGCCGTGTAGTGTCTATGCTTAAAAATGGTGGAGTTGAGTCAATTGACGGTGTATTTACCCCAATTCAAGCCGATACCATTTGCCTACATGGCGACACTGACGGTGCGCTAGAAATGTCGGCAGCCATTAAAGCCGAGCTTGTAAAAAACAATATTGAAATTCGCCCGTTTGTAAACAAAGCATAAGGATGAGCACAATGTATAAGGATATTAAAGTTGACCCAGCTCAGCTTGAAGCCGCGTTAGATGCGCGTTTAAAAATCCGTGCAGGTTTTGATAAACCAACAGCGGGCATGGCGGCTGGCATGACTCAGGTGAACATGATTTCGGTGCCAAAAGAGTGGGCTTACGATTTCCTTCTTTACGCACATCGTAACCCGCAAAGCTGTCCAGTACTTGATGTGCTCGAAGAAGGCATCTATGCAACTAAGCTTGCTGTGGACTCAGACATCCGAACCGATTTTCCACGTTATCGTGTTTGGAAAGATGGCGAAATGGTTGATGAAGTGACCGATGCAAGCGAGATTTATAATGCCCATCCTGATTTGGTGACTTTCTTAATTGGTTGTAGTTTTTCGTTTGAAACAGCTTTGCAAGAAGCGGGTATTGAAGTTCGCCATATTCATGACGATACCAATGTACCAATGTATTTAAGCAATATTCAGTGCCAGCCAGCAGGGCGTATTTCAGGAAACATGGTGGTTTCCATGCGACCAATCCCATCTCATCAAATTAGTGAAGCTGTAAAAATTACCGCGCGTATGCCAAGTGTGCATGGTGCGCCTGTACATATTGGGCACCCTGAAAGCTTAGGAATTTTGGACGTAAACAAACCTGACTTTGGTGATGCTTCTCGCATAGAAGCGGGTGAAATTCCAGTGTTTTGGGCTTGCGGTGTAACGCCTCAAGCGGCAGTCATGAACTCAAAAATTCCTTTTGCCATTAGTCATGCACCGGGCTACATGTTTATTACCGACATTCCTGACCGCGCTTGGATTGGCTAACTGGACTAAAGAAGAATTAAAAGGATAAGCAAATGCGTTTTTTATCGGTAAACGCCGATTGTTTTCTAATTGAGCTTGCGAGCCTAGAAGAAACTTTGGCGTTGTACAATAAATTGCAAAATACGCAATTGAATGGAATTAAAGACTTAGTCCCCGCTGCAAAAACAATTTTGGTTTTTTTTAACGAGATTGAAACCAATTTTAAAACGCTGGTTGCTTCAATTCAGAGCCTCAAGATTGATTCAGGGTTTGAGCGTAGCGGACAAGATGTGATTGTGTCGATTCGTTACGATGGTGAAGACCTTGCTCAGGTTGCTGAGTTACAAGGTTTGTCTGTGGCTGATGTGATTAGAAAACATCACGGAAGCGTGTGGAATGTGGCTTTTATTGGTTTTGCGCCCGGTTTTGCTTATATGAGCAGTCCCGATCGGCCTTTTACCGATATTCCGCGCTTAACAGTTCCGCGTAAAAAAATACCGTCAGGTTCTTTGGGCTTGGCTGGAAAATACTCTGGTATTTACCCAAAAGACAGTCCGGGTGGCTGGCAGCTTATTGGTACAACATCAGAAAAAATGTGGGATTTAGAGCGCAAAAATCCAGCACTACTTTTACCGGGCATGACTGTACATTTTGAAGATGTTACGCATAGTCCGACAACCGTAAATGTGCCGCAGCAAATTACTCGTACGGTTGAGCCTAAACAATCTGTGCCACTGTTTAAGATCACTGCGCCAAGTCTACAGATGCTCATTCAAGACGAAGGGCGTTTAAACCAGACCAATATTGGTGTTGGCGTGGCTGGTGCAATGGATTTGTCGGCCATGCACAGTGCTAACCGTATTGTGGGTAACCCAACCGATACACCCGTCATTGAAGTTTTAAATGGTGGCTTAAAAGCCAAAATGCAGCATGCGGGCGTTATTGCGGTTGCTGGTGCAACCTCAGACATTCGTGTGAAATTTGCAGACGGTCAAACCGCCGACTTTGCAAGCTATCAGCTGATTGATCTGGAAGAAGGTGATGAATTTCAAATTCAGCCACCAACAGCAGGTTTAAGAAACTATCTGGCAATTCGTGGTGGCATAGACGTTGAACCTGTACTCAATAGTGCCTCGTTTGACAGCTTGGCGGTGTTAGGGCCAGAGCCTTTAAAGCTTGGAGATACGATTTATCAAGGGCAGGTGAAGGCAGCCAACATTAGCGTAAATGAAGTGGGCAAAAGCGATTTGCCACAAGCTGGCGAAGTGGTTGAGCTAGATATTGTGATGGGACCGCGTACAGACTGGTTTGAACAAGACAGTATTGAACTGCTATGTCAGCAAGAATGGCAGGTAACCAATGAAAGCAACCGCGTCGGGTTAAGACTTTCAGGTGCACAGCCTTTGACTCGCAAAATTACCCATGAACTGGAAAGTGAAGGCACATGCATTGGTGCTTTGCAGATTCCACCGAGTGGTCAGCCGGTTTTGTTTATGAATGATCACCCTTTAACGGGCGGATATCCGGTTATTGGCGCTGTTGCTAAACACCATTGGGATTTGGTGGCGCAGATACCAGCAGGTTGCCGCATCAAATTTAAAAAAATTGCCGAATTTACAGATTTTGAGAATGAATGATGAATACAGAAAAATTATTGATTGCTAACCGTGGTGAAATTGCCGTTCGTATTATTCATGCTTGTCGTGACATGGGAATTTCATCGGTCGCGTTATATGCAGATGACGACATTGGCAGCATGCATGTCGAACTTGCAGATGAAGCATGGGGCTTGGCTGGTGCTACCGCAAGCGAAACCTATTTAAATATTCCAGCCATTATCGAAGTTGCAAAAAAGTCGAAAGCGACCATGGTTCATCCGGGGTATGGCTTTTTGTCTGAACGTGCCGAATTTGCCCAAGCCGTGATTGATGCAGGCTTAAAATGGGTAGGGCCATCACCAAGTGCCATTGAAAAACTAGGCGATAAAATCGAAGCGCGTAAAATTGCAGCTTCAGTGGGCGCGCCTTTAGTTCAAGGTACGCAAGACCCACTCAACAATGCAGATGAAGCCTTAGAGTTTGCCAAACAATTTGGCTTACCGATTGCCATTAAAGCTGCATTTGGTGGCGGTGGCCGTGGTTTAAAAGTCGCGTGGAAACTCGAAGAAGTAAAAGAGCTTTATGAGTCGGCAGTACGAGAGGCAAAAGCTGCCTTTGGTCGTGGTGAATGTTTTGTCGAGCAATATCTAGATAAACCGCGCCATGTAGAAGCGCAAGTGATTGCTGACCAACATGGCAACATTGTCGTGCTTGGTACACGTGATTGTTCATTGCAACGCCGTAACCAAAAGTTAGTTGAAGAAGCACCAGCTCCGTTTATTAGCGATGAGATTTACCAACAAATTTTAACCTCGGCAAAAGACATTTGTCAGGCTGCAAATTACGTTGGTGCAGGAACAGTTGAATACTTACTTAGCCGCGATGGAAAGCTTTCATTTTTAGAAGTAAACACGCGTTTGCAAGTTGAGCACCCAGTTACCGAAGAAACATCAAAAGTCGATTTGGTGGTAGAGCAAATTCGTGTCGCGCAGGGCCAAGCGCTTTCCATTAAAGAAACACCAAAAGCCCAAGGCCATGCGATTGAGTTTCGTATTAATGCCGAAGACCCAGCTCGCGGGTTTATTCCGGCGTTTGGTGTGTTGAGTTTATTTGAAGCGCCGTTTGGTAATGGTGTACGAGTGGATACAGGCGTTCGAACTGGCTCATTAGTATCGAGCCATTTCGACTCACTCATGGCAAAACTAATTGTGACTGGTCCAACCCGTGAAGTTGCAATTGCCCGCGCTAAACGTGCTTTAAAACAATTTAAAATTGAAGGCGTAGCATCGGTTTTAGACTTTCACCGTGCGGTACTCAATGAATCTGACTTTACAGATGAGTTTAATGTACACACGCGTTGGATCGAGAATGACTTTAAACAAGAGTTAAAGCCAACCAAACGTGGTATTCCAAACCATCAACAACCGATGTTGCTCAGCTACATTGAAATTGATGGCAAGTTACACCGCTTAGGTTTACCAGCGGGCATGTTTGCACAAGGCCCTGCAACGGCAACTCAAGCACAAACTAACGAGCCAGAAGTGAGTGCTGAGCATTTACTTGCCCCAATTAATGGTGTGATTAGCGCTTGGAAAGTCGAAAATGGTGAGCAAGTGACAGAAGGGCAAGTGGTTGCCATTATGGAAGCCATGAAAATGGAAGTTCAGGTACTTGCACACCGCAGCGGCGTTATTCAGATAGAGGCAGAGAAGGGTGCGACCTGCCATGCAGAAACTGTCATTGGAAGCATTAATTAAGATTTGAACATGTGGTTTGGTCTGATTGAGCTTTGGTTCAGTCAGGCCAAATTAAATAGAGTATTCTTAAAATAATTTAAATTAGAATTAAAACATATAATTTGCTTTGTTGATGTTTTAAATATTATTAAAATAATTAGTGAATATTGAGTTGTTAATGATAATTGCTATCAATAATTTTAATAATATTTTTTATTATTTTCCTTAAATCATTTTTGTTTCATTTTTATGACAATTTTTTATATATTTAAAATAAATTAATTTTGTTAATTATTTGAAATATAAGTAATTAATTATTAATCTTAAAAATTAAGAAATAATTAAGAATAGCTTATTAATTTGTGGGTGAGTATTTATTGTTTATGAGATAAGCAATGTCATCTAGTTTTATTGGAAATAGTTTATTTTTACCTAGAAGTGGTCATTATACTTTTTTTCCTAGAAAAGAGAATGTTTTCTTTTATCAAGTTATTGAAAATAAAACATCTCTTTCTATTAAAGTAAATAAGGTTAATAAAGATAATCCAGAACGATTGTTTTTGGAGTCATTTATTAGTACTAGTTTTAAAAAAACTCATCAGGCTGAATTATCTAGTTATTTATCAATTCTATTTTCAGGAAAATTTAATAGCGATATAAAAGTCGCTATTGGGATCCAAAGTTTGAAAGATCAAATTGCATTTTTGGAGCAGTATTTATCAATTCCTGTGCATAAAGCAATAGAGCAAGTGGTTGGCTATCCAGTAAATAGAGAACAGATTTTCGAAATTGGTAATTTAGCAGCAGTGGACATACAACATGCCAAATTAATCATTGCATTTCTCGTATTTTACTTCTCTATTCAAAAGGTTGAATGGGCAGTTTGTACAGGAACGATTGCCGTAAGATATGCACTTAAGCAAATGGGACTAGCTTTTCATGTTTTAGAAGAGGCTGACCCATTGGCTTTGCAAGATGAAGGTGAGCAGTGGGGTAGCTATTTTGAACAGAAACCACAAGTATTGGCTATTCATGTTCCTGAGGCTTTTTTAGTTACAAAACAAAACTATAGTTTTAGTAATTCTAGATTTTAAAAGAAGCATGTTTAATACAGTAAAAATGGGAATATAAAATGAATAATTTATTTAATGCAATCCAATATCATGCAGAAAATTATCCATTATCTGAAGCAATAGTGACTGAAAAAAATGTAGTTAATTATGCTGAATTATATAAGCTTGTTTTAGCACTAAAAACTGAGCTAACCGCATTAAGTATCCAAAAATTAGGTATATATGCTGAAAATAGTATTGAATGGGTTCTAATTGATCTTGCTGCAACATTAGCGAATATTACAGTTATACCTATACCTCTTTTCTTTACTCAAAATCAGGTAGAACATCTGATTGAAGATAGCCAAATTAATTTTATTTATACATCCGAAAAGCAAAACCTATTAATTAATAAGTTTATTAAGGAAGCTTATCAACAGATTGGGGAAAAGCTACTGGAAATCGATTCTAAAATTATTTCTGGAGAGTTTATTCAGCTTTCAAATATTCCAGAAAAATTAAATGAAATTGTACCTGCCAAAATTACTTACACTTCTGGCAGTACTGGTTCACCTAAAGGAGTCTGTTTGGCTAAAGATACCATTTCATCTATAACCGAATCCTTAAGTAATGCTTTACGATCAAGCCATCTTCAAAGACATTTATGCTTAATTCCGTTTGCAACACTACTAGAGAATATCGCCGGAATTTATGTTGCATTACAGATGGGTCGATCGATTGTTGTTGGTGAAGTAAATGAGTGGGGATTGATTTCAAATCACGAATTTGATGTGAAAAAGTTTGCTGAAACAGTAGCAAAATATCAAATACAAAGTGTGATTTTGTTGCCTCAAATGCTAAAAGCAATTGTTGAATATGTTAAGAAAATAGGTAGTACTGAGCTAGCTAGTTTGAAATTTATTGCTGTAGGGGGCGGTAAAGTTGCTCCTGATTTATTAATTCAATGTCAGCGATTTAATTTACCTGTTTATGAAGGATATGGCCTTTCTGAATGTGCATCAGTGGTTAGCTTGAATGTACCTGAAGCGCGAAAAATAGGAAGCGTAGGTCAACCACTTCCACACGTAGAAGTACATATTAACCAGCAGGGTGAAGTTGTGGTTCGTGGCAATGCCATGCAGGGTTATCTTAATGATTCAACGGTTGATAATTTGATTCATACAGGTGACGCAGGTTTTATTGATGACGATGGATATTTGTTTATTACAGGAAGAATAAAGCAAATTATTGTGAGTAGCTTTGGGCGAAATATTTCACCTGAATGGGTTGAGTCAAATAGTCTGAATGAGCCAGAGATTAATCAAATTGCAATTTTTGGTGAAGCTCAACCGTACTTAGCTGCGGTGGTCTATGCAAAAGATTTTATTCATGACGATGAAATAGAGCAGGCCATTGAAAAAGCAAATACAAGATTGCCTGACTATGCCCATATCAAACATTGGTGTCGTTCACAACAACCATTTTCTTTAGCAAATAATATGCTGACGGACAATGGAAAGTTACGAAGAAATGAAATTAAAAAGCAATTTAACGCCTTTTTATTTCCTGATGATTACTCTTTTAAATAAAGGGATTCATCGATTATTCCCAATGGGTTAATTCAAATACCTTTTGGCAAGTAAATTGAAAAATCGTGAAATTATTGATGGGAAATGAAAAATGACAACTCTTTGTGATGATATCGAAATTATGAAGTCTGATATTCATAATTTACCCAATCTTCAAGATATTAGAGATGCATTACGTGATCAAGGTTATGTATTGATTAGAAATGAAGACTTTGATGTAAATAAATTTAGTCAGTTGATGACTTCTCTTTGCCAACGTCTAACTTACGATCCAGCGCGTGAAAATGTTACTCAACAATCACAAAAAGTTGATTCGGGAACTCAGGCGATTGGGTTGCATATCGAAAACGGAACAACGCCGCTTCCTCCAGATATTATTGCTTTTTATAGTGAAGTCAGTGCTACAAAAGGTTCGCAAACGACCATTTGTGATGGTTATGCAATCTGGGAAAATTTGTCGGAAACATTAAAGAAAAAATTTAGTCAACCTATGACAATAAGCCGCTATTTACCCAAAAATATTTGGCAAAAATATGTAGCCAATGCTTTTGATATTAAAGACCCTGCTACGGTGACTTGGGATGATTTAAAGCGTTTCATTGGCATGATTTCAGGCCAGAGTATTACACCCGCAGAAAATGAAGGCGTTCAGTATCATTTACAAATGAATATGATCCGAAATGACAATTTAAGTGGCAAACCTGCTTTTGCAAATGCAGTTTTAGGTCCTTCATATAATTATGAAGCGCCAAGTTATTGCTTTGCCGATGGAGAGTTAATTTCTGATCAGCTACGTAGAGAGCTTGCTGAGTTATGTGAACAGCATACGCATGAAGTGGCTTGGCAAGATGGAGATGTGCTCATTTTAGATAATAAGCGCTTCATGCATGGCAGAAGGGAAATACTTGTTCCTCTTGAACAAAGAAAGCTGTGTATCAGTATGGGGCTTGGTCTCCAGAATTTTTAAAATGATTCATAGATTTATCCAAATTAATTAAATTCGAAACAGGAAAAGACCATGACTCAAGAAGCAGTTGTTTTATTTGGTGCGACAGGTGGAATAGGCCAAGCAATCGCCAATATTTTATGTAAAAATCAGATGAGAGTCGTTTTAGTCGGTAGAAATGAAGAGACATTAAAGTCCTTACATCAACAACTGGCTCAAGATTATCAAAATGTGCGGTTAGAGTTTATTTCATGCGATGTAAGTATCGCAGAAAGCAGAAAAAACTTGATGAAAAGTCTAACTGCACTGAATACACCTATTCAATATTTCATTTACAACGCTGGAATAAACCATTTTTCTTTGTTTACAGATCAGTCTCCTGAATTAATAGAAAAAATGATGCAAGTTAATGTGATCCAGCCATTACAGCTCATTCAAGATATTATTCCTTTAATGTTGAAATCTGGGCCTGCTCAAATTATTAACGTGGGATCGACATTTGGCAGTATCGGCTATCCTGGTTATGTAAGTTACTGTGCTAGTAAATTTGCTTTAAAAGGCGCGACAGAAGCGCTTGCTCGTGAATATAGTGATACATCTTTAAAATTCAGATATTTCTCACCTAGAGCAACAGACACACCTATGAATAATAGTTGTGTTGTAGAAATGAATCAGAAGCTTGGTGTGAAAATGGATAGCCCTGAGGTTGTGGCTGAGGAGTTATATCAATTTCTTAAGTCTGATAAAGCTTACTATCAGGTTGGATATCCTGAGAAAATATTTGTTAAAGTGAATCAAGTTTTACCAGATGTTGTGAGTAAAAGTATTCACAAAGATATTAATGAAATTAAGAGCTTTGCGAAAAAAAGTGGGCAGTTGTGATAAGCTTTCGTTAACCATTTTCAACTTGAAAGCCAGAATAGGTTATGAGATATTTCCCGCACTTTGGTGATATCAAGATTAATCACTGTATTGAAAGCTCGCCTTATGCGAGCTTTAATTTTTAGCCCAGTTTAAGCATTTCTCACTTAATAAACTGGCTGAATAAAAAAATTGAGAATTTATCATCCATTTTAAAGGCTAATTGAAGAACGCGAATGAAAATTCTACCTTCATCTGAATATGATCAAATTCTAAAATACAGTGTCTATTGGCTCGCCATATCAATTGTGATTGGAGTCGTCGCAGGGTTGGCTTCGACTTTAATTTTTGTGGCTTTTGATATTTCAAATAAAGTCAGAAGTCTGCATCACTGGCTGATCTATTTCTTGCCTTTTGTGGGCTTTGGGATTGGTTATCTCATCAAAAAATATGGTTCACCTATTGAGCGGGGAACCCATTTACTGATTGATGAAATTCACCAGCCTAAATCGTTCATTCCAAAACGAATGAGCCCCATCATTTTTATTACCTCAATTTTAACGCAGTTGTTTGGTGGTTCGGCAGGGCGTGAGGCACCAGCTGTTCAGCTTTCAGGTGCCTTAATTGACCACTTAAGCCATATATTAAAAGTCTCGGAAGATAACCGAAAAATTTGTTTAATTGCCAGTATTGGTGCGGGCTTTGCTGGGGTCTTTGGTTTGCCTTTGGCTGGTGCAATTTATGGCTTGGAAATTACTGCTTTGGGTAATTTACGATATTCAGCCATTTTTCCATGTTTTGTGTCTGCTCTTGTTGCATCGACCATTCCTGAACTATTCGATATTGTTCACCCACACATTTTTTATGTGATTAGTGAGTTTCCGCCTATTCATTTCGGCACGCTCATGAACTTAATTGTGGCAGGGCTGATCTTTGGTTTGATTGCACGTTTCTTTATTGCCGCAATTCATTTTGCCAGTGACGTCTTTTACAAATACATTCGCTATTTGCCATTAAGAACGATGGTGGGCGGTATTGTCATTATGCTACTTACTTTGTTCACTGCGCATCAGCAATACAATGGTTTAGGTACAGATAAAATCATTTCATCTTTTTATGTGCCGATTGAATTTTACGACTTTTTTAACAAGACTATTTTTACTGCCATCACTTTAGGTTCAGGCTTTAAAGGTGGTGAAATTACGCCATTGTTTTATGTGGGTGCGACGTTAGGTAATGCTTTAGGGGCGGTTTTAAACTTACCACTTTCATTGCTAGCCGGCTTAGGTTTGGTGAGCCTATTTTCTGGAGCGAGTAAGGCGCCGTTGACGTCTATTATTTTAGCTGTTGAGCTATTTGGAATGAATATCGCGACTTACGCCATCATTACTTGTTTGTTGGCAGCGTTATTTTCTGGGGATTGTGGGTTGTATCGCCGTAAGAAGTTGATGGATTAATGAGTGATTTATAAAGAAAGCCTGATTGAGTTTTATTTTAATCAGGCTTAACATTATATTTTTATTGGAAATTTTCTATTATTTTTAATTTTTCATATTCAATAAAATCGGATCGTAGATATAGTTTTTTATTTATAATCTCTTTAAGGACGCTTTCTTGATCCAAGTCTTTGGGAATATATTTTTCAAGTTTATTAATAGCAGATTTTGGAATTCCATATTCCATTAAAATGATCATATTATCTCTAATAAAATCGAACTCAATAGAACTGGCATAAAATTTATAGTTACCAGCTCTTATACCATTTTCATGGCAAACAAAAGACTGCATTTCATTGAGTACGAGTAACCATTTAGGAATTTTGTATTGAAACCAATGTCTAAGTATATGGAAAGAATCTCTTATAGCATCGTCTAGTATTTCATTATCATTTTTTACTTTTCCATTTTTACTCTTATTAAATGAGTATGTTCCTTGAATAAGCTTATTAATATTTTTATTTAAACCATAATCAAAAGTGACCTTAACTATACGATTTTTCGTCATAGGTCTTAAATTTTCATTAGGTTTAATTAAATAGTCCCAAGCTAATCCTAAGCAATATTGTAACTGTTCATATGTCGGCATTCCATCCCATGCAATAAGTTTATAATTTTCTTTAAGGTCTATGCGCAACTTTGTTAGGAGATCAACTTGACCACGAATATATACTGAGTTATGTGAGTAGAGATCTTTTTCTTTTTGGGTCATTTTAGATATAAATGAATATTGCTCACTTTCTTTATTAATAATATTCTCAGGGTTGATATTTATTAATACTTCATCAGATATAGGATTTTGTTCGAAGAAAGGAATATCGACATAGAACTGTGTTTGAGGAGGCGGAGGATTAAAATTGTAAATATTTCCAATATAGTGTTCCATAAGCCTTCCAGCTCTTCCTTTAATATTAGAGTAATCAAAGAAATCAACTGCTGTTTGATATCCTTTATTTTTATCATAGAAAATTACATTTTTTGCGGTTGTATTAACACCTTCAATAATAGTTGCTGTACAAAAAAGTGTGTTAAGTATTCCTGTATTAAAATACTCTATTATTGTTGAAGTAATATGTTTTTGTAGTGCTCCATCATGAATGCCTATGCCAAAACGTAAACAATGGATTAAACTCCATCTTGGATCAATATAGTTTTTAATCCATTCAATGATAGGTAGATCTGTGTTTTTAATCCGGATTTCTCTTTTTATAAGAAACTTATAATACTCAATTGAAAGATATCTAGCTCTACTAGGGGATGAGCAATATATAATAGTTTGCTCGTTTCTTAATGAAAAAAGCAAATCAAATAAACTGTGTTCTTTATAGGATTTTTTATCACCACGATCTCCGAATAAATTTTCATTGTCTTTATATATATTAATTTCGTTATAATTTACCAAATTGTATTGAGTTTTATAAAAAATAGCATCATATTTCTCTTCAAAACCTGATGATATTCCTTCTATATTCGGTCCAAGGAGATAAAATTGAGGAGAGAATCTATTTATTAAATACTGAAAAGCATTATTTAGTGAATCTGATCTTTCATCATCACGTTTTGAGCTTAATTTATAAAACTCATCAATTACTAGAAATTCAATTTGAGGTAACTTTTGATATTCATTAACTCGTTCAGCAGTTAATAAAAATATATTGCCTTTCTTTACGTCAGGTTCTTGAGATGTTCTAAGAATAAGTTTGTAAAATGAACTATATTTATTTAATTTTTTTCTTGTTTCATCTAATAATGCAAGAGTAGGTTGTATTATGACAATATTCTTATATTTTTTTGAAGCAACTATTTCTTCAATAAGTAAACTTTTCCCAAAACTAGTTGGGGCACTAAGAATAAGGTTTTTCCCAGTATTTAAAATATCTAATACATATTTTTGTTCATCATGAAAATATTTATTTTTAATGTTTTTTGATTCATTAACTCCAAGTCTTATATTGGCGCTAGTATTATTTAATTTTAATTTCTCTTTTTGCAGGTATGGGTAGAATCCTATAGATTCAGTTAAGTCTGATAATATTTCATTTAAAGCTGGATGGAATTTTTCTTTATAGTTTAAGATATATATTAAAAATTCTATTCCAATCTTTTCATCTTGAATTAAACTTTTGGAGCACTCTGAGTAAATAGAGAAAGTCTCATCAAAATTAAAATTATTATATTCTTTTATTTTTTTAATTAAATTTTCCATCAATCATCTCCTAAAGCTTGCATCATAGAAAGTTTATGATGTAGTTTTTTTACAAGTGTTTTCTTACATTGTATAGGTAGTAAAATAACAACTATATTTAAATTTTCTTTAAGTGCATGATTGTTATTTTTATCAAAATATTCCTTTAGGTCTTTAATTTTTTCATTATATTCTTTGATAAATTCTTCAAGTGTTTCATCATTATATTTAGTAAATAATTCACAACTGTATGTACAGATTAAAGGAATACAAATGTTGGTAAGTTTTTCCTTTAGTTTAGTTGCTCCAGATAATATTCTTATCCAATGGTCATTTTCTGGAATATTATCAAATAATTTTATTTTTTTTGATATAAGATTAAACTCAGAGTCTAGATAGTCTGTTTTGAAGTGCTCTTTAATATCTTTTATTAATTCTATTAATCCTCGTTTAGGATCTGTATAGACTTTTGATTCGCCAAGCCATAAAGTTTTAGAATTAGGTTCAATATGTACACAATCGAAGCCATGAACAGCATGTCCCCTAGAATCTTTAAAATATATCTTTGAAAGCAGGGGAAGGGTATTGAAATGATCTCTAAGGATAAGATGAAGTATAAGTTCACCAAATTCACCTCTTCTTAGATATTTGTCTTCAATATCATCATCAACTTCACCATTGTTTTCATAAATATCTTTAGCTCTCTGAAAGCCATCAATTTTGTAAATTGAATTAGCTGCTTCTACTAACTTTTTAAATGTTTGAGTATTCTCAGTAGATGTTCCTTCATGAAATCCAAAAGAAAACTCATGTACTACGCCTAAAATATTCTGTATTAAAGCTGACCATCGATATTGACTTGTACCATTATCATCTAAATCAAATCCTACTAAAAATCCCCTTAAGTCATCCTCTAAAACTTTTATTTCAATGATTTCATTTGATCCAAATGGAGTTGTACTCATAATCACGCCTTAAAATAATATGGATTAATAAATTTAGTTAAATATTTTTAGTAAAGTATATTTATGTTAATATAAATAAATTTTTACGTCTATCTCTAAAGTATTGTTTTATCGGATAATATGATTCTTTCTAAATTTTAAACAAAATAATGTTCTTTCTTCTTTAGTTAACTTTATATTCAATATACCCTAGATAAAAAACTTCTTACTATTAATCATTTTTCCCCCAACCGCTCTACTTTAATACGATTGTCATTTCACACGCTTGACGACAACAAAAGTGAATACTATCCTTTGCGGGCTAGCCTACATTGCTAGCGGGTTTTAGCAGACCCTATTTAACAAAGACGATATTCGAAACCTAGTTTTGTGTATCGTGAACTCGTTCGCCCCCTTTTTCTCTACGGTAGGGCGGAAGGGGGACACCTTCGGGTGTGCTGGTTTCTTTGTTGCCAGTCTGCTAACCCTCTTTCGTCCTGCCACCATCATTTAGCAGTGATCGGCAGGATTTCTTTTGTTAACAAAGGAGTCCGCTATGCGTACTAATTCTTCTCATTTATTGGCCTTTGCCAAACTATCTCTGCCCATACTGCCAAACTGGTCTTTAAAACGGTTTAATCGACTCTAGGTTTTCTACTTCTTAAGAATCGTTACGACTCAAAAATCATAGCAACAATAAAACCGAGATAGGCGAGCACACCTCCTGTGCCGCTTTTGCATGCCTGTTTTTTTAGCACTCATTTTAAGAGTGACGGCATTTCTATCTCTTTTAGATACAACAAAAAATTATTTTAAGCGGTATACATGAAAAATTTAGAATCTTCATTTAGAGCGCTGCGCGTGCTTCACGCAGCAAAAGATTTATTTAATCAAGATGGCTTTCATAAGGTCGGTGTTGACCGAATTATTGCGGAAGCCAAAATTCCCAAAGCTACTTTCTATAACGACTTTCATTCAAAAGAACGACTGATCGAGATGTGTCTCACTTTTCAAAAAGATGCGCTCAAAGTAAAAGTGTTCTCCATTCTTAATTCATACAAAGAGCAAATGGCGCTTGATAAACTCAAGCAGATTTACCTTTTACATGTCGACTTAAATGGCTTTTATCATTTACCCTTTAAAGCCATTTTTGAAATTGAAAAGCTCTACCCAAAAGCCTATAGCGTGGTGATTGAATATAGAACTTGGCTAATCAACTAAATTTATAAACTGCTTTTAACCGTCAAAAGTACGGTTTCAATGAAAGACGCCCACATGTTTTTGTTCGTGATTGATGGGGCAATGGTTCAACTTTTAAGTAAAAACAGTGTAGATGAGCGAGACAAGCTACTAAATTATTTTTTAATAATGCTGTCTTAGAGAGAAATCCACACACTTTCTAAAAGTAAAAAGCCCGTCATTGGGCTTTTTATTTATTCGAGCTCTAGTTGATCGTCATCTTTCGTGACTTTGATTTTCATCTTTTTATATTTACGCTTGTTTGGATCTAAAGCAGAGTTTGTCACTTCATCAGCAAATTTTGGATTCTGCATGAGTTTGGCATAGGCTCTGTAACCTATACGAATTCTGGTAGGTGGACAATCTGTTCTTTTGGAATAATATTCAATAAGCGAATTTAATTCCTTTAACAAACTCTGATGTTCCATTGTATTGCTTATTTTCTATTAATTAGTAAGTTATTTTCAGCATACTAAACTTTAGAAAATTTCTAAAGATGTAGTTGATATACATCACTTTTAATAAATGTTAATTGATTTACATTTATTCTATTAAGAGTGAATTAATTTGCATTTTATTTGGTGTTTCTGATTTCTTTTTAATCAAACCGTCATAACCAAGGTGTAAATTAATGTTAGAAAAAGAAAATAGATAGAAGATTGCCACGAACAATAACTATTTAAGCAATTTTCTCACACTGTGGTATTAAGCTGACTTTAACGAGTCGGCTTTTGTTTTTGTGGCTAAATAAAAAGCCCTTAGTTGGGCTTTTTATTTGATATGTCTCGATTAAAACTTAAGTTTTTTAAGTCCACGGCTTACGCCATTCTGTAGAGCTGCTTTAATGATCGGGCCAAGAAAAGGCACTCGTCCTTTAAAGCTAATGGTGTAATCCAAACGAGTACGGTTGTTTCCCAAATCAATAAACTTCATTACACCACGGTGACCTTTAATTGGGCTAATACCGCTTGTGATTGCATATTCGATCAGTTCATTTTCTTTGTAGACTAAATTTGTTTCTACAAAAGAAGGTGTAAATGGAATAGACATTTTACGAGCAGAACCCACACCATTACGAGCGTCTTTTCCGTTACTAATGCGAGTCACTTTAGCAGGAGCGAAAAGTTTGCTCAGGTTTTCATGTTCACTCAAGACGGCAAAGACCTTGTCTACGGGTGCATCAAATTCTTGTACGATGTTGATTTTTTGAGTTTTTAACATCTTGTTCCCTCTGAAAATAATTTTGACATTGGTGAATGTCAGAATTTGGATATTAGCACGCTTTGGGCAATGGGGGAATTCTAATCCGTCGGAGTTTTGAGTCTTCAGCACTCAGAGCCTGAATTTATCAATTGACCTAAATACTAAAACATCTGCTTTAACCTAACATGGTTAATTAAAATTTAAACGCCTAATATCTATGCTTGGGATAAGAACGAGTACAACAAAAATGAATGCTGTTCAACCAACAAAGCCCGCAGGTGTTATCGGGTATTTAATAAGTAAACTGAGTGTAATAGGCCTTGTAGTCTGTGTTACAAGTGCATCTGCCGCTAAAGAAATAAAATCAGGAGATTCGGCAATGGGTTATCAAAATCAAGCTGCTTGGCAACAAATTGAACAATTTCTTCCTCAAGAATTTCATATTCCCAAAGACCAATTACCAAAAGAAGAATGGTGGGCTTGGAATGGTAATAACATCCATTTGGATACTTATCGAAATCCAAATGCAAAAATTAAAGTGATTTTATTTCATGGTGTAGGTACGAATGGCCGACAAATGTCGATGATTTTAGGTAAACCATTGGCTAATCGGGGATATGAAACAATAGCAGTCGATATGCCGGGCTATGGTGTAACTCAAGTTAGCAAAGGCAAGGTTATTAGCTATAACGATTGGGTACAGGCTGGTAGTGATTTAATTGATATTGAATTAGCAAAAGATAGTCGTCCGGTTGTGCTTTATGGTTTAAGCGCAGGTGGAATGCTGACATATCACGTTGCGGCCAAGAATAAAAAAGTGAAAGCAATTGTGGGAATGACCTTTCTTGACACAAGTAGCCAGAAGGTTACAGACACTGTAGCAAGTAACTTATTTATGAGTCGAGTAGGGACGCCAATTGCGCATTTAACTGCAAAAACACCTCTGGCCTCAATGCGGATTCCAATGAGCTGGGCAAGTAAAATGAGTACTTTGGTGAACAATAAAGAGGCTTTAAAGGCCTTCATGAAAGATAAAACCTCGGCTGGTAACTCGGTTTCACTCACATTTTTAGACTCATATATACATTATAAACCTGAAGTGACGCCTGAAGAGTTTGATGTGTGCCCAGTCTTGTTAACTCAACCGGAAAAAGACCGTTGGACTCCACTTGATTTAAGTACACCATTTCTTAGCCGTATTCAGAAGGTACCTGTAAAAACCGTAATATTGGAAAATGCAGGGCATTACCCATTAGAGCAACCAGGTTTATCTCAAATGGTTGATGCCATTGATAGCTTTTACAGTACTACGGTGAAATAACGAGTAATTATGACCCGTTTTAATTCTGCTCGTTACGGTTTTTTATTTCTTAATTTTTTAAAGAAAGGTTGAATCACAGACCAGTTGGTTGAAATCCAGCAAATAAAGGAACCAGCCGTAACCATGGCTGTTCCTTGCCAAAAGCTCAAAGATAATTGAGTTTGTAAAACAAACATCGCCAAAATAGACGAGATAATCGGGGTGAAATAAGAGGCAACCACAAGCATGGTAATGTTTCCATGAATGATGCCAATGTTCCATGCCGCATAGCCAAAGCCAATTGCAGCGGATGCAATTAAAAGGGTGATTACAGTTGGAATATCCATTGAAGGAATGGCGAATTGCCCAGAGAGAAGCAGCTTGAGCCATAGCGTTAGTGCGACACAAACAAAGAAAATAGAGATCGGGTTTTGCCCATTACTCATTTTTTTGGTGAGTACACAGTAAAAAGCCCAAATAATGGCACCTACAAATGCCAAAATATAGCTCAAAGGGTTGCTATGCAAATTATCGACAATGCTACTTAGACTAAAATCACCGCTTCCAGTTTGAATAAAAATAATGCCGGAAATTGAAATAAGTAAGCCGAGAATAATAAGAAAATTAAACTTTAATTCCTTAAAAATAACAAAAGCCAAAACCGTTAAACTCGGCCACAGATAGTTAACAATGCTGACTTCAATTGCTTGTTGAGGGCTTTGAGAGTAAGCAATCGCAAATGAAAAACACAGCTCGTAAGCAACGAACAGGACTGTACCCAATATTAAATATTTTTTGGAAATCTGCTTAAAGTCTGGAACTTTGAAAATGGCAAGCAACAGTAGCGCACTTAAAGAATAAATAAGCGTAACACCTAGCTCAGGTCCAATGGCGGCACTGACTTGTTTCATCAGGCCGACCATAGATGCCCACATGAGAATGGCGCTTAGACCAATCAATGTTGCTAGATTTTTTGACATAAAATTCAGTAAATAACGGTTAGAAAATGGTAAAAGATTAAGCTGTGCTGGCGAAAGGAATAAATTTTTCAAGCAGGAATATAGGACAAATTATATAAAATATAAACAATTAAATTTATTGATTGGTTGAATCTGCTATGTTTATTTAAGCATTCAATTGGGTAAAGAAATTTCGAATAACACAACATTGTTACGAGGGAAATATGGAAGTTATTAAAACGGTTGGTGTGGTAGGTACAGGTGTAATTGGAGCAAGTTGGACCGCCTTATTTTTATATAAAGGATTTAAAGTTAAGGTTTACGACCCGTATCCTATAGATGAAGCGATTTTTAAAAAAAGAATATCTGCAAATTTAAATGATTTATTGGCTTTGGATAGAAACTCTGAGCATAGCCATTCTTTACAAGATGTATTACTTAATCTGGAAATTTCTAATCACTTAAAAGATGCAGTTTCAGATGTAGATTTTATTCAAGAAAATGCCCCTGAACGTTTGGATGTAAAACAAAAGCTATATCAAGAAATCACTTCATATTGCCCTGAACATACCATTATTGCTTCAAGTTCATCGGGCTTAAAAGTGTCTGATTTTCAAAAAGAGGCTCAACATCCTGAACGTATTTTACTAGGGCATCCTTTTAATCCGCCTCATCTTTTACCTTTGGTTGAGATTGTTGGTGGTAATTTGACGTCTCCACAAGTTTTGAAACAAGCTTCCGAGTTCTATAAACAATTAGGTAAGAACCCAATCGTTTTAAATAAAGAAGTCAAAGGGCATGTGGCAAACCGTTTGCAGGCTGCGCTATGGCGAGAAGCCTTTTCACTGGTTGAACAAGGGGTGTGCTCTGCCGAAGATGTTGACATCGCGATTACCAGTGGGCCGGGTTTAAGATGGGCGCTATTTGGTCCCTATATTAATATGCAGCTTGCAAACCAAAAGGGTTTTAAAGAGGCTATTCATCATTTAGGACCACCGATGACAGAATGGTGGAATGATATGCACACATTTCAACATTCAGACGAGACAACAGAGTTATTGGAAGCAGAAACCAACCAGTTGTTAACACAATATGAAGATATCGATTTATACCAAACCAGAGATAAAG
Organism: Acinetobacter sp. M5A5_2a; assembly: GCF_053345265.1. Lineage (NCBI taxonomy): Bacteria > Pseudomonadati > Pseudomonadota > Gammaproteobacteria > Moraxellales > Moraxellaceae > Acinetobacter > Acinetobacter sp. M5A5_2a. The sequence continues at coordinate 112,164 of NZ_JBKEZV010000009.1, forward strand.
GATTGGTGGATATCTTAAAGCTCAGACAGCAGCTCAAGTTAGATTAAGCCCAGTCTTTACGGCAGAGCCAATCATTTTACTGTAGAGATGATTGGCTTTTTGTTAGATCAATAAGAAAAACATTCCTAGCTGAAATTATTGTGTATTCATTAATTGTTACTGAAATCTCTATAGAGACAATTACTGCGGTGTCGATGCGGTACTGATGCTTTGAAATGCACAATTTTTAGTGCAGCTTTTTACTTTTTATTTTAAACCGCACCCAAATTGCTCAAGTCTAGTATTACTTTTAACCAAAAACGTAATACTAAGCTGGCATGTCCTTTGCATAGTCATAAACAATCAAAAGTGATCTAGGGTTCCGATACTTCATGTATGACTGGACCGAGAGTTCACGGTTCCTAGCGAACTACACGGAGGGATAAAAGCCCGGGAGGAAGTCTAAAACTATCCGACAGGAGTAGCTATGAACACTGCAAATTATCATAACAATCAGGCGATTTGGACCGAACTTTTACCTGGTGGACATCACTGGTCGGGCCGTATTCAAAAGGGAACTATTCTTAGTTTTAAATCACTTGGCGCTCAGGCAAATGTTTCTTTGTTTTGTGTAAATGCTGCCGATGTGCTTGAACGTTTTAACATGCCTGACAGTTTAAAAGGGCAACATACTGCCTATTTAAAAGCTTCAAATGTGCTCTATTCAGACCTTGGTCGTGTCATGGCTTCCATTGTTCATGATGAGCATGGTTGGAACGATGCACTCTGTGGTCCAAGCCGACCCGAACAAATTGAAAAGCAATTTGGAACGCGTACATTTCAAGATGCCCGCAATGATATGTACCAAAATGGCTTAGACAGTTTACTCATTGAAATGTGCAAATACGGACTTGCAAGCCAAGACCTCAGTGCCGCCGTTAATCTATTTTCTAAAGTTGCGGCAGATGAAAGCGGTGCTTTGTCATATGTCAGTTCTGATAACACCGATCAAACTATTGAATTGCGTTTTGAAATGGACTGCCTGCTATTTTTATCTGCCGCACCGCATGGTTTAGACACCAGCTCAAGCTATCAACCTGCCGATATTCAACTGAGTTTATTTAAAGCCAACTCCTTAATAGATAGCGATATTTGTCGTGATGCATGTTCGCAAAATCAGCGTGCGTTTCAAAACACAGCCCGCTACTACGCACTTAGTAATATTTAAATCAGGAGAAGCATCATGACAGTTTTACAATCATTTGAAAAAGCAGTTTTAAATGAAGTTTGTCCTGCGGGTGAAGCGTGGATGTGCGAGGTTAAAAAGGGCCAATATTTTCGAATTATTGACCTTGAGGGAAACCAAGCGGTCGATACTTTATTTATGAGTGCCGAAAATCCAACTGAGCGTTATAGTGCAATGGACACTTTGGCTATCAACCAACAAATCTATTTAGAAAAGGGTACGAAGCTCTACAGTAACTTGGGCCGCCCAATTGCGGTTATTCATGATGATAACTGTGGTCGCCATGACACCATTGGCGGTGCCTGTTCATGTGAAAGTAATACGGTTCGCTATGCACATGAAACTTACCCAATGCATAGTTGCCGTAACAATTTTATGTATGCCTTGGCAAAACACCCAATTGCACAAAAGCATGGGTTAAATGTCCGTCATATCGGCCCAAATATTAACTTTTTTATGAATGTGCCTGTTACGCCAGATGGTCAGCTTAAATTTGATGACGGAATTTCAGCTCCGGGGAAATATGTCGAAGTTCGGGCAGAAATGGATTTGATTGTTTTAATTTCCAATTGTCCGCAGCTAAACAACCCATGTAATGCCTATAACCCAACCAAAATTCAACTGGTTGTCCGTGAAGCGGAAGGGGTGTAAGCATGTTTAAAAAAGTTCTGATTGCCAACCGCGGTGCAATTGCCTGTCGCGTAATTCGCACCCTTAAAAAACTCGGGATCGCTTCGGTGGCTGTTTACTCCGAAGCCGACCGTGATTCGTTACATGTGACTTTGGCCGATGAAGCTTTTCTAATTGGTCCTGCACCTGCGCATCAAAGTTATTTAAATATTGAAAAGATCCTTGAGGTAGTAAAACAATCTGGTGCAGAAGCCATTCACCCCGGTTATGGTTTTTTGTCTGAAAATGCCGAGTTTTGTGATTTGTGTGAAAGCCAAGGCATTGCTTTTATTGGGCCAACTTCAAGCCAAATGCTCGATTTTGGTTTAAAACATACGGCCCGTGAACTCGCTATTAAAAGCAACGTGCCTTTACTTCCGGGTAGTTCACTTCTTACAGACGAAGCAGAAGCCTTGACCGAAGCGGCTCGTATTGGTTATCCGGTCATGCTTAAAAGTACCGCGGGTGGTGGTGGTATTGGCATGCGTCTGGTCTGGAACGAAACAGAGTTAAAAGATGCCTATCAAACCGTGTCTTATTTGGCGCAGGTCAATTTTAAAGATGCGGGTTTGTACCTAGAGAAATTTGTACAACATGCACGCCATATTGAAGTTCAAATTTTTGGTGATGGACAAGGGCAAGTGTTAGCCTTGGGTGAGCGTGATTGTTCGGTGCAACGCCGTAATCAGAAAGTGATTGAAGAAACACCCGCGCCTCACTTAAATGAACAGCAACGTGACTACCTTCAAAAAGTTGCGATTCAACTGATGCAGTCAGTGAACTATCGCTCGGCAGGCACAGTTGAGTTTGTCATGGACACCGAAACGCAAGAGTTTTATTTCTTAGAGGTTAACACGCGTTTGCAAGTTGAGCACGGTGTGACCGAGCAAGTGTTTGGCGTCGATTTAGTCGAGTGGATGGTTACTTTGGCAAGTGGTGACTGGTCAGCACCGACTGAACCGTTAGAGCCAACAGGACACTCTATTCAGGTTCGTCTTTATGCCGAAGATCCGATTAAACAATTCCAACCCAGTGCGGGCTTACTCACGCATGTTAAATTTGACGCGCAAGCACGGGTCGAAACATGGGTAGAAACCGGTTCAACGGTGTCGTCTTTTTATGACCCGATGATTGCTAAAATCATTGTGACTGCTGCAACCCGAGAGCAAGCCATACAGGCAATGAGTGCTAGTCTTGCCAACACGCAAGTCGCAGGCATTGAAACCAATCTGGAATATTTACAAAACATTATTGCTTGCGATGTGTTTGCTTTAGGTACTCAAACCACTCGTTTTTTAAATACATTTGAATGGAAAACTCAAAAAATTGAGGTCTTGCAAGCTGGTATTCAAACTGCCATTCAAGACGTAACAGGTCGATTAGGTTATTGGGATGTCGGGGTGCCGCCATCAGGTGCAATCGATCCACTCAGTTTAACTGTAGCAAATCAGCTTTTAGCTAATGAACCAAATACGGCAGGGCTTGAATGTACCTTACAAGGGCCAACTTTAAAGTTTCACTGTGACAGCCAAATTGTGATTACGGGCGGTGATATGCTTTCAAAACTTGATGGTGAATTGGTGCAGATGTGGCAAACCATCAATGTGAAAAAAGGCCAAGTTTTAAAATGTGGACTTATCCGTTCAGGTTGTCGCAGCTATATAGGCGTGAAAGGTGGTTTCGATGTTCCTGAGTATTTAGGGTCACAGGCGACTTTTACTTTGGGGCAATTTGGTGGGCACGCAGGCCGTAATTTATTAATTGGTGATATGCTGCCAATTACTGAATATTCCACTCAATCGACCACCGCCTTAGCTCAAGCGAAAATTCCTAGCTTTACCCAAAACTGGGAAATTGCAGTGATGTATGGCCCACATGGCGCGCCAGATTTTTTCACCAAACAAGATATTGATACGTTCTTTGCCAATGAGTTCGAAATTCACTATAACTCAAGCCGCACAGGCATTCGTTTAATTGGGCCAAAACCTGAGTGGGCACGTGAAGACGGCGGTGAGGCAGGCTTACATCCTTCTAATATTCACGATAACGCTTATGCCATTGGTGCAATTGATTTTACGGGCGATATGCCAATTATTCTTGGTCCCGATGGTCCGAGCTTAGGCGGTTTTGTATGTCCTGCCGTGGTGATTCATTCCGAGCTTTGGAAAATCGGGCAACTTAAAGCAGGCGATAAAGTCAAATTTGTACCTGTAAGTTATGCGCAAGCGAAAGCACTTGACCAAAAATATCATCAAAGCTTAACCGAGACTGATACAACTAGTATTGATTTCAACCCAACCATTCAAGCAGAACCTGACACTTTAAAAGATGCCGTTCTGGCAACTTTAGAGGGTGAAACTGATTTACCAAGCGTGACCTATCGACCAGCAGGAAATAGCTATTTGTTGGTGGAATATGGTGAGTTAGTACTCGATCTAAATTTACGCTTCCGTATTCATGCACTTATGCAATGGGTTAAAGATCAAAACATTCAGGGCATTATTGACCTAACACCGGGTATCCGTTCACTACAAATTCATTTTGATTCAATCCAGCTCGATCAACTTGAGCTTTTACAGAAACTTCAACAAGCAGAAGCCGAGTTACCCGACATTCAAAATATGCAAGTTCCTTCACGGACTGTCTATTTGCCTTTGGCTTGGGAAGATTCGCAGACTCAACTTGCAACTGAGCGTTACACACAAATTGTTCGTCCAGATGCACCGTGGTGCCCAGATAACGTCGAGTTTATTCGCCGTATTAATGGTTTAGCTTCAAAGCAAGCGGTTAAAGATGTGGTTTACAGTGCGAATTATTTAGTGATGGGTTTAGGCGATGTGTACTTAGGTGCACCAGTTGCGACACCACTCGACCCACGTCAGCGTTTAGTCACCACAAAATATAACCCTGCGCGGACTTGGACACCTGAAAATGCCGTGGGTATCGGCGGTGCATATATGTGTGTGTACGGCATGGAAGGGCCGGGTGGCTACCAGTTTGTTGGCCGTACCACCCAAATGTGGAGCCGTTACCGTAAAAATGCCGACTTCGAAGATGGCAAACCGTGGCTACTGCGCTTTTTTGACCAAGTTAAGTTTTATGAAGTTTCCGAGAATGAACTTCTGCAAATGCGTGAAGACTTTAAGGCAGGCCGTCTACAACTTCGCATTGAACATGGCGTGCTCAATTTAAAAGAATACAACGAGTTTTTAAAAACACATCAAGACAGCATTCATGCCTTTAAGAGCATGCAACAAGCCAATTTCGAGGCTGAACGACGCCGTTGGCACGAAGCTGGTTTACAAGAATATATCTCTGAAAGTCTAGATGCTGTTGATGAAGGTGAAACCGTAGTTATTCCTGAAGGGGGCTGTGCAGTTGAGTCGCATATGCCGGGCTCAATCTGGAAAATCGAATGTGCATCGGGAGATATTGTTGAAGAAGGTGCAACCCTTGCAGTAATTGAGGCAATGAAAATTGAAATCCCGATTATTGCGCCTGAACGCATGAAAGTTGAAACTATTACCATTGAAAAAGGGCAAACCGTAAAAACAGGACAAGTATTATTTACTTTGGCACCTGTGGCCTAAATTAAAAAGAGAGCATCAATATCGATGCTCTCTTTAAACCTTATGCTTCGGTCAAATGCTTTAATACTTTATGACCATGTTCAACAGCTTCTAATTTAATTTTCGACTCTGGATTACCTGATAAAGGTGATACGTCATAAAGCAAGTAGGTGGCGCTTAATTGCATTTGCGTATATTGAATTGAATATTGAACCGCTTTTAAAAAGCTATCAATTAAGTTTTCTCGGTTGTTCACCATATCGGCTTCTTTTTGCCCGACTGTCATACTAATAATGACTTTTTTATCTTTTAATTTATCGCCCTGAGAGCCATAAGCAAACTGATACGTAAAGACTTCATCAAACCATAACTTCAAAATTGCCGGCATATTAAACCAGAACATTGGATATTGCAGAATGATCGTGTCGTGGCGTAATAACGCTTCTTGTTCAGCACTCACGTCAATTTTATAGTCTGGATAAAGCTGGAAAATATCTCGCACTTCAAGGTCCGGATAGGTTTTTATAAGTTCATTCACTATCGTTTTATTTGCAATTGATTGAGCGTAGTAGGGATGGGCCAAAATAAGTAAAGCCATAATAATGCCTTGTAGCTATAAAAATCATAGTCACTATAATTTTTATAGTATGAGTGTACAATAACTATCAAAGTTGATAGGTGGCGTTAAAAATGGCAAATACTGAAAATAAATGTGAAATCACCATGAATGGAAAAACTTATCCATGTCATATCAGTATGGCTATGGATTTGGTGGGGGGGAAATGGAAAGGCGTTATTTTGTATTATCTAAAAGATGGGCCAAAACGCTTTAATGAAATCAATCAATTAATGCCAACCATCACAGAAATGACTTTAAGCCTCCAACTTAAACAGCTAGAGCAAAGCGGCTTAATCTCTAGAACTGTTTATGGTGAAAAAGCACCGATTAAAGTTGTCTATGAAATGACCGAATTGGGCCAGACTTTCAAGCCTGTTTTAGAGTCTTTATCGGTATGGGCACATACGATGATTAGTCCGAAATAACATTAAAAAATTAGTTTTTAAAACTTAAATATTAGCCCCATCCCTGTGCATTGGGCTTTTTTTTGCCCAAAAATCACTCACAAATTTCTGCCAAGCCTATCAAAACCACGCTTAAAAACTGGCACATTTTCTGCATCTCTTATCAGTAATACAAAAACTGAATTTGGTAATACCAAGCTAGAGGTGCGATATGAACGATGTAAAACCCGTGGTTCAACCAAAGCAAAATTTAAAAGCCTTTTTAGTCGAATTGCTCAGCGTTCGTGCAGGCGTATATATCAAACAAAACAATTATCCGACTAAAACAAAAGGATAAGACTGTGGCAAAACAAAAGTTAGCTCGAATCAGTATTACCGTACCTGAAACGACCCTCAACGCACTCGACCAAAAAATTGTTGAGCAGAACTATGAAAGTCGCTCGCAAGCCATTGTCGACATGATTAATAAACATCTGATTGCAGAGCAAGCACAGGCCAATGAAGTCATGGTAGGAACCTTGACTTTGCTTTATGACGCTAGCCAAATGACCTTGCGTAATCAATTGGTCGATTTACAACAACAGTTTTTAACACAGGTGATTAGTTCACTTCATATTCAGCTCGACCAACAAAAGATATTGCAAGTCATGTTAATGCAGGGCGCAAGTTCTGAGCTTAGACAAATTAGCCAGCAATTTATTGTGCTGAAAGGGGTGATTAAAGGGCATTTAGAACTGATGGATGCCGTGATGCCGCCTATACAGCAAAATGACTAAATGAGGAGTAGCGTGTTGAAAAATTTATGGACAATTCAAGACTGGAAAACCGCATATCAAAACGGGCATATCCATCTTAAAGATTTGGTTGGCTATGTTGCAGAAATTAAAAATGATGATCATGCATGGATTGAAATTGCCTCCGTTGAGCAGATTCAATCACAAATTGATGCTTTAAAAGACCAGAATATTGCTGACCTACCTCTATACGGTGTGCCATTTGCAGTTAAAGACAACATTGATGTCGCTGGCTTTCATACGACTGCTGCTTGTAAAGAGGTTCAATATTTAGCTAAGCAAGATGCCACTGTAGTTGCCAAGTTGAAAAAAGCAGGGGCGATTGTGGTGGGTAAAACCAACCTCGATCAGTTTGCGACTGGACTGGTTGGGGTTCGTTCTCCCTATAGTGCAGTAAAAAATAGTTTTAATCCTGAATATATTAGCGGTGGTTCAAGCTCAGGCTCATCGGTGGTGGTTGCTAACGGTATTGTGCCTTTTAGTTTGGGGACTGATACGGCGGGGTCAGGCCGTGTACCAGCGGGCCATAACAATATTGTAGGCCTAAAACCGACAAAGGGCTGGTTCTCTACCACAGGTTTAATTCCTGCATGTCGGACCATTGATGTCATTTCTATTTTTGCACTGCATATTGATGACGCTTGGACAGTCGCCAACTTAATGCAGGGCTATGATGAAACAGATGAATATTCACGAGCACATCCAGCCAATGTACCAACTCAGTTTTCTAAACGAAAAATAGCTATTCCTGCTCAGCTTGAGTTTTATGGTGATTTTGAATCTGAAAAAGCCTTTTTAGTTGCAGTCGAGCGCGTAAAAAAGCTGGGTTATGAAGTTGAGAGTATAGATTTCAGCGCGTTTAATGAGCTTGCTGCTGCACTTTATAATGATGCATGGGTAGCGGAAAGAACAGTCGCCGTTGAACGTATGACAACACGTGAAAAGGCTCATCCAGTCATTGCTCAAATTATTGCGCAGGCAGATAAATTCAAAGCAACAGATGCACTTCAAGCTGAATATAACCGCGCTGTACTGGCGCGAAAAATTAATTTGGCGTTACAGCCTTTTGATGCATTGATGGTTCCGACAGCGCCAACCATTTATACCATTGCCGAAGTTGAAGCCGATCCGTTAACTAAAAATGCGCACATGGGGGCCTATACCAACTTTGTAAATTTTGCCGATCTTTCAGCTTTAGCCTTACCAAATGTACTGCGTGAGGATGGTTTACCAAGCGGGGTAACCTTTATTGCACCGGCTTGGCACGATCAGGCATTGGCAAATTTTGCCCAGTTTTGGCAAACCGAAACACCGCTGAGTTTGGGTAAATCAACTCAACATTATCAAAAAAGTATAGAGATCCAGTCGAGTCATTCAGTGCAGCTTGCTGTCGTCGGAGCGCACTTAACAGGCATGCCACTTAATTTTCAGCTCACTAGTCGCAATGCCACTTTGCTCAAGAAAACCCAGACAGCAGACACTTATAAGCTCTTTGCTTTAAAAAATACCACGCCACCAAAACCGGGGCTGCAATGTGATGCGACAGGTACTTCTATTGAAGTTGAAGTGTGGGATGTTCCTTTAGCAAATTTTGGAGCGATTGTGGCTGAAGTACCTGCACCACTTGGTATTGGGAACCTCAAATTAAAAGATGGAACATGGGTCAAAGGCTTTATTTGCGAAGCTTATGCCATTCATGATGCAACCGATATTAGCCATCTTGGAGGCTGGCGAGCCTATATACAGTCACTCAATCAAACCGCTCAAAGTGTTGTTAGTAAAAATGTTGGGGAAGTTTATATATGATGAAAAAAGCGTTTTTATCCGTATCTATTTTATCGGCAGTTATATTGGGTGGGTGTGACAATACAGCTAAAGTGCCCGAGGCTAAACAAGACTCTCAGGCAGCCACAAATACAAAACCAATAACCATTGGCTATAGCGATTGGCCGGGTTGGGTGGCTTGGCAAGTGGCTATTGAAAAAGGTTGGTTAAAAGAAGCGGGGCTAAATGTAGAATTTAAATGGTTTGATTATTCGGCTTCTCTTTCGGCCTTTTCAGCAAATCAGCTTGATGCCGTTTTGGTCACCAATGGCGATAACTTGGTGACCGCTTCGGGCGGTACTCAAGGCATGATGATCATGGCAACAGATTATTCTGCGGGTAATGATGTCATCATTGCAAAAGAGGGTATTAACACCATTCAAGATTTAAAAGGAAAATCGATTGGTGTTGAAAAAGGCTTGGTTGATCATCTTTTACTAGCAACTGCTTTGACCGACCATAACATTAAAGCGAGTGAGGTGAAGCTAGTAAACTCAGCGACGAACCAATTACCTCAAGTGTTCAATAGCCCCGATGTTTCCGCGATTGCTGTTTGGCAACCTGTTGCAGGGCAGGCATTAAAAGCCGTAGCGGGTTCTAAAATTATCTATACCTCTAAAGACAAGCCGGGTTTAATTTATGACACCTTAACTGTCAACATGAGCCATTTAACGGCCCATCAAGAAGAATGGAAAAAAATCATTCAGGTGTGGGACAAAACGGTTAAATATATTAATGATCCTGCAACCCATGCCGATGCGGTCAAAATCATGGCAAACCGCTCAGGAGTCGACCCGAAACAATATGAGTTGATGGTCAGCGGGACGCATCTATTAGATATCAATGCCAATAAAAAGGTATTTGCTAAATCAGAAAGCTTTGACTCGATTTATGGCTCTACTTATCACGTCAATAAATTTAACGTCGAAAATGGGATTTATAAAACCGAACAAAATGTAGATGGGCTGATTTATCCAACACTGATAGAACAACTCAAATAAGCCCAATAAATTAAAAAGCCCAAGTTGAACTTGGGCTTTTTAATGTCTTTATTATTTTTCTGTACTGACTTGAGTCATACGCGGTATTTTTGGTAAGTCTTGTAAAGCTGGGTCAAGCTCATCTTCTTCAGCATGAACTAGATAATCAACCCTTGAACGAAGTTGTTTAAACTCAAGGGTACTCATTAAATCGAGTGAACGTGGGCGCGGTAAATTAACTTCAATAATTTCCTTAATTTCACCCGGATTGGCTTTGAGTGCCACAATTCGGTCTGCCAGTAAAATGGCTTCATCCATGTCATGAGTCACAAAAATAATGGTGATATCAATGTTTTGCCATAAATCCATTAAGTGTTTTTGCATTTTTTGACGAGTGTGTGGATCGAGCGCACCAAAAGGTTCATCCATCAGTAAAATTTTAGGTTGATTAACCAAGGCTCTCGCAATTGCAACGCGCTGTTTCATGCCACCAGAAAGTTGATGTGGATACTGATTTTCATATTTTTCTAAACCAATAATATTAATCCATTCACGTGCTTGAGCTTCGGCTGTCATTTGACTAGCTCCGCGCATTTGCGGACCAAACATCACGTTTTCTTTTACAGTTTTCCAAGGGAAAAGGGTATAGCCCTGAAACACCATGCCGCGTTCAGGACATGGTCCCGTAATGCATTCACCGTCTACTAAAACTTCTCCACTATGGTATGGGTCTAAACCCGCAATGACACGGCTCAGCGTCGATTTGCCGCAGCCAGAAGGACCAATCACACAAACAAATTCTCTTTTGTGAATTTTTAAATTGAGCTTATTTAAAACAGTACGTTCGGTTTGTCCGTGCTTAAAGACTTGACTCAGTTGTTTAGCTTCTAAAATAACAGGACGTTCATAAATTTTTTGAAAGTATTCATGTGCGTTAAATGTTGAATCATTCATTATTTTGCTCCTACTTTCCAAGTGAACATCCGCTCACCTAACTTCATTAATACCCAATCACAGACCAGTCCAATCACTCCAATAATCAAAATAGCCGCATATACATTGTCAAAGTTTTGATAGCGTGCCTGTTGGGTAATAAACCATGTAATACCCGAAGTCGTACCAATCAACTCTGAAACAATTAAATAGGTCCAAGCCCAGCCCAATAGCACACGTAAGTCACGATAAATATCAGGTAAGGCAGCAGGAATCACCACATGGAATAAACTTTTGAGCTTATTGGTACCAAGCGTATAACCAGCTTCAATTAGGCTCCGATCTACCATTCGGGTGGTATTGGCAATAATTAGAATTTGCTGAAAAAGCGTACCAATCACAATAATTGCAATTTTAGGGGCATCATTAATCCCTAAAATTGCCACTGCAAGTGCACCAAAAGCTGGTGCAGGCAAGTAACGGAAAAACTCGACAAAAGGCTCTGTTAACAGTGATATTCGCTTAGAAAAACCACACAAAATACCCAGTGGAATTCCAATAAGCGAAGAGATAAAAAAGGCGGAAAACACCAGTTTAATACTGTGCCATAAACTTTGATGAAACCACGGCGAATCAGGTTGTTCGGGTGGCGTAGTAAATGCAGTCACCAAAGCTTGAGCTACTTCATGAGGAGCGGGTAAATAAATCGGATTGACCAAAATACCTTGTGGTGGTGCAGAATTTCGATTGACTGCATTTTGTGCTTCGAGATAGAACACATTTTTATCAACACGACTTCCTACTTGTAAGTAAGAAACACTTCCCGAACTCGTGATTTGTACTTGAGGATGCCAAACAAAAGGTAAGTAACTGATTGCGCACCAAAGACATATTGGAATAACGAAAGAACAAATACTGAGAATCAGCTTGTTCTTTCGCGTAAATTCCTTTGCAACATAACCCATATCGAGAGCTCCCCATTTTGATCAGTATTACGATTTTCATAAAACGTAATATTGTTAAGCAAAATAAGTGCCATCTTTAAGGTGAGTGATATGACTTAGTTTTTAGTTTTGGAGTGGAACTAAAGTTTCATGTAAATAAACCCAATAACATTTTTTGCCTTCTACTTTAATGCAGGCTGTGGAAGTACGTACTGTCTCGGTTTCATTCGTTTGTTGATGCTCTTGATATTGCACCCAACAATAATTTTCAAATTCGTATAAAGCTGTGCTCTTAAGAATGGTAATTTTTAAAGAAGGCTTTTTCCCAACATTTTGGCTAAATAAACTATTCACTTCGGCTAAACTAATGCTCTGACCTTGAACCGTGACCATCTTAAAATTTTGATCGAAACTATCTAAAAGCGGGTTAAGACTCTGTTCTGCATTTTGGCCTGTAAATACATTTTCGATCAAAACGTGTAGGTCAATCACGCTTTGAATGGCTTGATCCATTTGGTTAGACATGTGCTTTCTCCTTTAAAATGGGAATGAGTGAAAGTAAGCAGAGGACTGCTGCAACAAGAAATGTATGTTGATAACGAATGAGATCAGTTGAGCCAGATATCAAGTTATATATTGAAATGAGAACAACAGTACCGAAACTAAATGAAACTTGTCGATTGATGTTCCAGAGTACACTGCCTTGTAGTAAATCTTGACCCTTGAAATCAATTAACGAACTAATTTGGGCAATATTGGCGCTTAAGCCGCCTCCCATACCCATCACTAAATAGGCGAATACTAAAAAGCTTATGGGGCTAGTGTTTGAAATAAAAAATAAGAAAAAGATTCCAAGGCTATGAAGGGTAATGCCAATAATAAGTAAATATTTCTTTCCTATTTTTTGATAGAGCAAGCCACCGCTAATCATTGCCATCAGCGCACCTACTGCATAGAGCAACATGAATGAGCCAGTTTGTTTTGCATTAAAGCCAAGGTTAACCTGTAAATTAAAAATATTGAGTAAATTAACGCCTGTAAAAATACCGGGAACAGCGTAATAGACAATAAATGCATTGCGTAAATTTTTATTTTTTAATAACTGAAGATTAAGAATAGGATGATCGATTTTTTTCGAATGTTGAATGTAAAAAATCAGCATTCCCACCGAAATTAGAAAACTGCTTATAGCCAACGTGAGATTGTGATAATCCCCATAGAATGAAAATGAGAGTAACAAACATAACAGGCTTATATTAAAAATAACCAAGCCTTTTATGTCTGGTTTTTCACTCGACATATTCTCTGTTTTTTTTACCCATAGCCACGCTAGAAATGATGCAAGTAAAGAAAATGGAAGGTTAGATAAGAATACCCATCGCCAATTCAATGAATCAATAATCACACCACCAAGGGCGGGTGAAAAAGCTGGAGCAATTAAGGCAATTGCCATAATCATTGTAGAAATGCGTTGGCGTTCTTGATTGGGGAATAAGGCATATACGAGAGCTTGGCCTACGGGAATTAATAAACCTCCAGCGATACCTTGAATAAAACGCCAAAAAATTAAGCTATAAATCGATTCACTAAAGCCAATAAAGCAAATGCTTATCGAGAATAACAGCATCGAATAATACAATAACTTTTGGTTCCCAAGTTTGGTGGCTAACCATAAACTCATGGGCATGATTAAAATCAGGCCGAGAATATACGCATTTGTTACCCATGCGACTATGGATTGGCTAACTGAAAATGATGATGCAATATTAGGTAATGCAATTGCTGACATAAAAATGTTAATGCAATCAATAAAGAACCCAAGTAAAAACACCGTTGTTATTTTATATCGATAAGACATACCTACCTCCGTTGCAGGCAGGGTAAGATTCGGCTCTTTTATTGTCGATGCAAGCGAAGTAAAATCATTGTTTAATAATTTCAAACAATCGGCTGAATTGTGCAAAAAAATCTCAAGCAAATTACTAGTTTTTTACAAGTTGTCGATTCCGGATCTTTTACTAAGGCTGCCGAAATTTTGGGACTGAGCCGATCAATGGTCAGTATTGATATAAAACAATTAGAAAAGCAGTTAAATACAAGTCTCTTAATTCGAAATACCCGTAATATTGCATTAACTGAAATAGGTCAGCATTTTTATCAAGATTTTAAACAAATCCAGCTTCAGATTGATGAGGCTTTTGAGCGAAGCCAACATTTAGGCACAAGCATTACAGGCACTTTACGTTTTTCATCAACCAATGAATTTGGTCAACGTTTTATTCTGCCTTTACTTCCTGAGTTTTGTCGGCTTTATCCACATTTACGCATACAGTATTCATTTAATTCATCGCTTGATGATTTAGTCACTGAAAAATTAGATCTTGTTATAAGGCTAGGAAATTTAAAAAGCTCATCTCTAAAAACTCGAAAAATTGGGGAATATCCAATTTATCTTGTGGCTACACCGCAATTTATACAAAACCATCCTGTAGAAAATATATCCGATTTGGCAGATGTTCCTTGGATTGGTCATACCTTATTAAATTGGCAAGATTCACAATATATTTTGCAAAATAGTTTAGGCGAGCAATATTCATTACCTTTTATTCGAAGTCAGTATGAATCAAACTCGGTAACCGCAATTCATCAAATGGCGCTGTCATCCTTAGGTATTGCGATTTGCCCAGCATGGTTAGTTGATGAAGATATTCAACAAAACCGCTTAATTCGGTTATTTCCTGATTTCTCATTACCGTTACAAAATATTCAATTACTTTACCCTAGTACTTCTAATTTACCAGCCAAAACTCGGGCATTTATAGACTTTTTGGTAGCCCGTCTTTCTTTTAGATAAACTAAAAAATATGTAAGTTATGGACGATAAGCTATTTTATATAAATAGACAATTCTGTCTGTTTTTTATAAAATAGCGCTGATTATGACTCAGTTTTATAATAATGATGTCCAATAAAATATTTCAAATTTTAGATAGTTTAAGTTTGGTTGCACAGAATCGTGTACTTCATGTGCAATTTTCCAACCCATCATTAAACACTCAAGTCTTCTTGCAACGTATTGAAGGCGAACATACGCTCAATCAGGGCAGCGTTGCTGAGCTACTGTGTCTGTCGACGAACGCACACATCGCATTAAAACAATTTATTGGCTGTCAGGTTGCCGTAGATCAGGTCACTGACATGGGCCAGGTCTTTAGAACGACAGGCATTATTACTGAAGCGAGCCAAGGGCAAAGTGACGGTTCATTGACTATTTATAACCTCACCTTAAAAGACCCAACTGCACTCTGGCATAAACGCCGTAATAGCCGCGTGTTTATGAATAAAAGCGTACGTGATATTAGTGAAATTCTGTTTAAGGAATGGCAGGGGAAAAGCCCGCTATTTGCTTCAAGCTTAACACTCGAAACAGCAGGTTTAAGTAAAGACTACGATGTGCGTCCATTTGTGATGCAGTCAAACGAAAGCGATTATGACTTTTTAACCCGTTTGTGGCGTAGCGAAGGAATTAACTGGCTGGTTGATGAATCGCAGCTTTTGGTCGCTGACCCGAGTGCGTCGATTCAGCCACAAGTGTTACGTTTAATTGATGATAACCAAAATTATCAAGCCCTTGAACGCCGTAGCCTCCGCTACCAACGCAGCAGTGCCACAGAACAGTTCGATACCATTACCCAAGTTAAAGCTGAGCGCCGCTTACAACCGACTTCGGTTCATGTGCAACGCTGGCAAGCCGATGCGCTGCAACAAGAAGAAGGCAGTGGCAGCGTACAAGGCACACAAAAGCACAGCGAACACTATGACAATGCCAGTCTAAACCTTGAAGATGCATGGCATGTTAGCCCCGCTTGGATGCAGGACTTAAACGGTGAAGACCAAGCCACTGCTTCAGGCAATAGCCAGATTGAACAGCTGAACCAGCACATCAATGCTTACCATCACCTGAGTTCGAAACAGTTTATCGTTTCAGGGAACGTTCGTGATGCACAAGTGGGTTACTGGTTCGAACTCAAGGATCACCCAGAACTCGACCAACATGACAGCGCTGATAAAGAGTTCTTAATCTTAAGCAAGCACTACTATAACCAGAATAATTTACCGAAAGAATTACAACAGCAACTTGAGCGCCTGTTACCAAAAGACAAGCTCAAAGCTGCCCAACTCGACACGCAAAACCCTGAGCAGCGCCATTTTGCTGAGCTGAATGTCGTTCGACGTAACATTAAAGCTGTGCCTGAATATAGCCCACTAGAGCATCGCCCCGCGGCTTACCCACAGCGAGCTAGAGTGGTGGGGCTAGAAGGTGAAAGCATTCATGTCGACCAGTGGGGACGTATTAAAATCCGCTTCCTATTTACTCGAACTGACGACCATAGCCATGACGGTGGAGCGGGAAGTAACGACAATGACACCGACTCGGCTTGGGTCGATGTACTCACCCCATGGGCAGGCGCAGGTTATGGCGCACGCTTCTTGCCACGTGTGGGTGAGATTGTAGTCATCGATTTCTTTGACGGTAACATTGACCGCCCGTTTGTGGTGGGTCGAATTCACGAAGCTGAACGTCACCCAACCCAATTCGATCAGAAAGGCCAGCTACCTGACACTAAAAAACTCAGTGGTATCCGCTCAGAAGAAGTCGACGGCAAAGGCTTTAACCAGCTACGTTTTGATGACACCACAGGGCAAATCAGTGCTCAGCTACAAAGTAGTCATGCAGCTAGTCAGCTAAACTTGGGTAACTTAAGCCATCCAAAAGACAAGGCGGAAAGTGATGGTCGAGGTGAAGGTTTTGAACTCAGAACAGATCAGTGGGGGGCAGTTAGAGCTGGCAGTGGTTTACTGATTAGCACCCATAAACAAGACCAAGCCCAAGGCGTACACCTTGATGCAAATGAAGCTAAGCAACAAATCGAAGGCGGCCTCAACAATGCCAAGGCACTCAGCGAAGTTGCTAAAAATCAACAAACTGATCCATTGGAAGTGCTTGAGAACTTAAAAACCTTCATAGAGCAAATTGAAGAAAAGGATCAAGACAAAGCTGCTGCTTTTAAGCAAGCCTTGATGATATTAACTGCACCTAACAGTATTGCCATAGCCAGTAACGAAGACATTCACTTAAGCGCAGATGCTCAGTTAAGCCAAACTGCTGGAGACAGCATTAACCTAACCACCCAAAAGAACCTGATTGCACATGCCCAAAACAAGATCAGTCTTTTTGCGGCTCAAGAAGGGGCAAGACTATACGCAGGCAAAGGCAAGGTCGAGATACAAGCGCAGGGCGATGGAGCAGATTTAATTGCCCGTAAAACGGTTCAGATTATTTCTACAGAAGATAAAATTGAAATTAGTGCTTCTAAAGAAATTGTTATCACGGCGGGTGGATCTCAACTCAAGATTAATGGATCGGGAATTTTTCCTGTCACTGGTGGTAAGTTTGAGGTGAAGGCTGGGCAGCATTTGTTTATGGGGGGAGGAAGTGCGCAAAGTCAGAATATAGGTCTTCCCTTATTAGGCAAATTAAATAATTGGATGGAACTTAATTATCATTATGATGATTTATCGCCAGTTAAAGGTGCGCCATTTAAAGTTTTTTTTGAAGATGGTAGTTATAGAGAGGGAGTCTTAGATAGCAAAGGATACGCAAAATTAGAAAATATTCCTTCTGGTAAATCAGAAATCTATTATGGAGAAGATCCTTCTGAATTTATTAAAGATGAACCTGATGATTTAGATGCTGTAATTGAAGATGGCGATCAATTAGAAGATGATTTATGGTCATTTCTAGATGAAGATAGTTATAAAAAATTAACATCTGATTTACAAAAGGGGAGTAAATAATGGGTTCGGTCGCTAAATATAAACGTTCAGCTGATTCAGTCCCGAGTGGTTGGTTGCAAAGCTTAAAAAAAGACACGATGACTTTTCTTAAAGGTGATAGCACAGGGGGCTGGGCAATTATTGCTGAAACCGTTATTGGTTGTGTGCCAGTATTAGGACAGTTGGTAGATGCTAGAGATATTATTAAAGCTATAATTATTTTAACTGCAAATCCTTCTAGTCCAGCAGGCTGGTTTGACCTGATTACAGCTTTAATTGGGCTCGTTCCTGGCGGTGGTGATGCTGTTAAAATGTCTCTTAAAAGTGTTAAAAAGGGTGCTTTACCAATAGATAGTATTTTAGATGGTATTCGTAAATTTGGAAAAGGTGATCCAGAACAATTAATTAGAAAGTGTTTGGATTTAAATGCTTTACAGAAAAATTTAGATAAAATCTTAACAAATCAGAAAATTCTTAATCAGTTAAGCCCAGCTGCTCGTAAAAATGTAGATCAAATAAGAAATAATTTGGGAAAACAACTACAAGAATTTAAAAAAGAGGTTGATGGGTGGCTTGTAAAAAGTAGGAAAACATCGGCTGATGCAGGTAAAAAATCAACAACACAGACCACAAAACCTAAGTCACCTTCAAATGGGGGGCAAAACACTCATAACACAAATCAAGGAAAATCAAAAACTTCAAATAATTCGTCTATAGCCCAAACAGCGATAACAAATTTATCAAATAAATATAAAGGGATTTTAGGGGAACATATGGCAGATTATTATTGTCAAGAAGTTAAGGGATGGGGAAACTCATCTCATGATAAATTAGGAACGAAAAATCCTAATAAGTTAAATGATAAGGGTGAAATGGTTAATCTTTTCTCTACAAAGAGCCGTGGACGCGGAATTGATGGTGTATGGAAAAAAAACACGAGTGATGCAAAACCTTATGTGATAGTAGAGGCAAAATGTAGCCAGAATCCAGCATCTTCATTGAAAGAATTGTTAGGGGATGCAAACGATAAAAATGGTATAGATAAATCAATACCTCAACAGCAACAAAAGTCTGGAAGACGCTCAAGAACACGTACTGGAAGTAGTGCAAATAATAAAAATTTAACTTTAGGTGGTGAAAAGTATAGAGATTCGAAAGGTAAAGTTGTTCAAATGAGTCATCATTGGATAACTAACCGCCTTGTAAAAGCGGTAGGAATTCAATTAGCTCCAATTATACTAAAAAAGCGAAGATATGAACGATATGTTATTTTCTTTAGTGGGCTTCAAGTTGTTGAGCATGCAGTTGCTTTATTAAAATTTTTAGCAAAGCAACAAGTAAGTGATAAAGATCACTCTTCACATCATGCGACGAGAGTATGGACTGATAAAGAAATTAGTGTAGTGGTTAATAATAGGTAAGTGGAAGTAATAGCATGCTAGATTATAAATTTAGTCGAAGACAACAATTTTTGGATGAAAAGTATTATCTCTCTACCAGAGCTGCTTTAATAAATGCTATTCAAGACTTTTTAGGTGAATCTAATAGTGATGAAGATATTGAAGCGGGATGGATAGATTCTTATTCTATAGCTGCAAGATATCAATTTGATCTATTTATACTAGACTATACTGCTGGAAGATCTATTGATCACTTACGTGTAGATTTTGAGAGTGTCATAAATTTATTTAATATTTTGTCTGAAAAGCAAAGAACTTATTATAAAGATCCAAATTTTAGTGTCTTTGATTTAGAGTTACTTGATGATTACTGCTTATATATTTGGTTAATTAGCCTTTGTTATTTATTGAAAAGAAATGACTTATTAATGAGTGTTGCCAAATTAGTAGATGGAGAGAATCAAGAAAATGGAGGTAAAGACTGGATCGTTGAAGAATTTTTAGCTTTTTCTGATGATAATCGTTTTGACTGTTCTGATGTTCTTTTTCCCCAGCCTTACTTTGAGCTTTCAAATGCCTTTGTAAGCCAGGATAATAAGGTTTCTCTGAAGCATTTACATAAATTTTTAAAGAAATGGTATAAAGATTTAGCAGGTGCACCTTGGCATGATACCCATAAAACTGATGGTGGATATTATGGGTATTGGTCTTTTGAAGCTGCTTGTTCCGTTATTTTATTGGAAATAAATGATGACAAAGAATTATACGATTATCTTTATTATCCTAAAGATTTAATTGCTTTCTATCATTCATTCAATTCAACTGCAGGAGAGGAAAATTTATTAAATAAATATAATAGAATAGCGATTAAAGCAGGTGAGAAGGCTCCTCAATCTGGTTATTGGTTTACTGTAGCTAGTAATAACTCTCGACAATATTTTAATGCTGGAGAGATTCTTCCAGAAATTAAAAAACAAGACTGGGGAGAGGTTTACTGGCAGTTTGAAAAAGAAGAATAAAAAATTAAAATATATAAGTAATAAAAGCCCCATTATTTAATGGGGTCTTATATAAGTGATATATTCTACTTAATCAATTTATTAAAACAAATTAATTACTTTTAAAAGATAACTTTATTCTTGTATTCATATCGTTAAGTTTCTCTTTACAAAATAGACAGATGTTTCTGTATTTTATAAAATAATGCCAATCCTGACAAAATTTTCATAAAAAGATGTTATCTCATATACATAGAATTCTAGAAGATTTGGGTATCAGCTCGCAAAAACGCGTGCTTCATGTTCAGTTTTCTAATCCATCGTTGAATACTCAAGTCTTTTTACAAAGTATTGAAGGGCAGCATCAGCTAAATGAAGGACTGACTGCCGATTTATTTTGTCTTTCTACCAATGCCCATATTTCATTAAAACAATTTATTGGTTGTCAGGTTGCAGTCGATCAAGTAACTGATCAGGGGCAGCTATTTAGAACTACAGGAATTATTACAGAAGCCAGTCAGGGGCAGAGTGATGGTTCATTAACATTGTATAAACTGAGATTACAAGACCCGACCGTGCTATGGCATAAACGCCGAAATAGCCGTGTATTTATGAATAAAAGTGTACGGAACATTACTGAAATTCTATTTACTGAGTGGCAGAACAAAAGCCCATTGTTTGCGTCTAGCTTAACTTTAGATTTAAAAAGTTTAACTGAAAACTACGATGTTCGACCTTTTGTCATGCAAAGTAACGAAACAGATTATGAGTTTTTAACCCGACTTTGGCGTAGTGAAGGCATTAATTGGTTAATTGATGAAGCTCAGTTGTTTGCCACTGATAGCTCGGATGAGATTCAATCACAAAAGTTACGTTTAATTGATAGTAATGAATCATATTTAGTATTAGACCGAAGAAATATCCGTTATCACCGTAGTAGCGCTGTTGAACAACAAGACAGTATGACAAGCCTTGTGCCAACTCGAAGCTTGCAATCTACAGCCGTGCATGTGCAACGCTGGCAGGCTGATGCTTTAAGTCAAGAAGAAGGCATGGGCAGTGTTCAGTCAAAGCATAGTCATAGTGCTAATCAGGATAATGCGAGTTTAAGTCTAGAACATGCATGGCATGTCAGTCCTGCTTGGATGCAAGACTTAAATGGGGAAGACCAAGCCACTGCATCGGGTCACCAGCAGCTAGAAAAACTCAATCAAAATCTATCTGATTATTATTCATTTCAATCAAAATACTTTCATGCACAAACCACGGTACGTGATGCGCAAGTTGGCTATTGGTTTGAATTGGATGAACATCCTGAAATAGATACGCATAGCGGATCAGACAAAGAATTTCTGATTATTGGGAAAAGCTTCTATCTGCAAAATAATTTGCCTAAAGATTTGCAACAGCAAATCAATCAACTTTTTAGTCAAAGCCAATGGCAAAACAATCAATCAGGGCTAAATGACCAGACTGAACGTCAGGGTAATCAGCTCATCTTGTCGCGTAGAAATATTAAAACTGTTCCTGAGTATCATCCGTTAGAGCACCGTCCAGCCGCTTACCCGCAGCGCGCTAGAGTAGTGGGATTGGAAGGCGAAAGTATCCATGTTGACCAATGGGGGCGTATTAAAGTCCGCTTCCTGTTTACCCGAACTGACGACCATAATCATGACGGTGGAGCAGGAAGTAACGACAATGACACCGACTCTGCTTGGGTCGATGTATTGACCCCATGGGCGGGCGTTGGTTATGGAGCGCGGTTCTTGCCTCGCGTGGGTGAGATCGTGGTCATAGACTTCTTCGACGGTAACATTGACCGTCCGTTTGTGGTGGGTCGTATTCATGATGCCGAACGTCACCCAACTCAGTTCGATCAGAAAGGTCAGCTACCCGATACCAAAAAGCTCAGCGGCATTCGTTCAGAAGAAGTTGATGGTAAAGGCTTTAACCAACTACGCTTTGATGACACTACAGGCCAGATCAGTGCTCAGCTACAAAGTAGTCATGCGGCAAGCCAGCTAAACTTGGGTAACTTAAGCCATCCAAAAGACAAGACGGAAAGTGATGGCCGTGGTGAAGGTTTCGAACTCAGAACTGATCAGTGGGGTGCAGTCAGAGCGGGAAGTGGCTTACTCATTAGTACCCACAAACAGGATCAAGCTCAAGGTGTACACCTTGATGCAAATGAGGCCAAACAACAAATCGAAGGCGGCCTCAACAATGCCAAAGCACTCAGTGAAGTGGCTAAAAATCAGCAAACTGACCCGTTAGATATGCTTGAGAATATTCAGACTTTCTTAGAAATTCTTAAACAAGAAGACCCTAAAAAGGCTGCTGAGTTTCAATCAGCGGTAATGGTGTTGGCATCTCCAAAAAGTATTGCTGTAAGTAGTAATGAGTACATCTATGTTAGTGCAGATGGTCAGCTTACTCAAAGTGCAGGTGATAGCATTAATATCAGTACACAAAAGAATATAGTGGCTCATGCAAGTCAAAAAATTAGTCTATTTGCAGCTCAAGAAGGAGCTCGGCTTTTTGCTGGTCAAGGTAAAGTTGAAATTCAGGCACAAGGTGATGCCTTAGATGTGATTGCTCGAAAAGGTATGCAGATTACTTCAACCGACGACACGGTTTTTATTACTAGTCCAACTGAAATTAATCTGACCGCAAATGGATCTCAAGTTAAGCTGAATGGTTCAGGCATTTTCCCTGTTACAGGTGGTAAGCTTGAGGTGAAAGCAGGGCAACATTTGTTTATGGGAGGGGGCTCGATAAATCCACCTGCGCTTGATTTACCAGACTGTTCTGCGAAGCAGGCTCAAGCCGCTCAGAATGGTTCGGCTAAGGTAGATTTATCATGAGTTTGTCGGTTTTTAATACAACCCAATATGAAGATTTAAAAGATATTACTTCTAAAATTGAAGAACAGTGCATCCAAATTCTGAATGAATATGGTCAGATCATTTTTTTATTAGATACTACATTGAATGATTCTATTTTTAACGGTGTAATTGATAATTTATCAAACAAAAATATTGCATATATCCCTTTAGCGCATAAAAAAGAAATTGCAAAGTCAAACCTCTTTTTTATTTGTATTGATGATAAAAAAATATTTGAGCAGGTCAAAGAAGATTTATTGCAAAATCTATCGAGAAATAAAAATATTACGAATGATTGCTATTTTGTTCATGGGTTTGGCGTGGCGAAGACACGCTCACTTGAGGAATTACGAGATCAGATAAAAACTAAATTAGTAATTGCTGATCAAGGTAAAAAAATTCTTTTCCGTTGGTATGATCCTAGAGTCATGATCTACTTGGATGAGATTTTTAAAACAGAATATGTAGGTGGCTTATTGGATGGCTTTAAAGAATGGCATTTTTTACACCCAAAAGGTCTATTTAGCTTTAATTCTTACGATGAATCGCGATCAATGTTGAATCTAACAAAAGTGAACCTTGAGCAATCTATAGATTTAGATTTAATTGAAATTGCTAATAATGTATTTCAACAATTAAATGAATTTGACCAAGTTGATTTAATAAAGATTCATCCAGTTGAAATACATCAAGATCTTAAAGAAGCTTACTACGATTATGGTATTCAAAATCATTTAGATTTAGTCACATATGGTTTGTACAGTCAAATTATACATAAAAATTTTATACAGCATCCTGTGGTAACCAATGTGCTCTACGACCATTGTGTAATGAATGAAATGTCTTTTACAGATGCTATGGATTATGTAACGAAAGACTTATATGAACAGATAGCTAAAGAATTGAATGGATAAAAAGATGTCAGAAAATCAAAAAATGATATTGGGCAAGTCAAAATCAAATAATTCATTTAATGAGATTATTGCTCAGCAAAAACAGAAGCAGAGTCAAATTCCTGTTATGGGAAAAACAGCAGCAGTGGGCGATATGCGCAACCCAACAGTTGCTAAAAATATTAATAAGAAGATTGAAGAAAGTGAAATTGCAAAATCAGCAAAACAGTCAACTGCTGCAAACATGCAAAATAGTAGTGCGGGGCAGGCCCAGAAAGAATGTTCAAATTTTTGCCGTAAAAAAGGCTTTAATATTTTGCCATTAAGGTACACGGTTGTTAAAGATCATCCACCTGCTTTACCTGCAACATTAGGTAAAAATGTTAAAGATATTCAGTTAAGCCATCTCAAATATGTGGTTGAGATGATTGATACTGGGTATATCTATCGCTTAGTTAAAAGAACATCTGGGGCATTGGAATGGGCTGGGTACAAAGTTACCCCAAATGGACATTTGTCTTATTTCCCTGTGGGTAAAGAGGCGCCTAAAAGTGTTCCAGAGTTTGCATGTAAAGGGGCAGGCCATAGCTTTAATTCATCTGTGATAGCTGTAGAAAGTAACCCTAAAGATGAGGCGAAGATTGCATATATTATTCATACGCATGTGCCTATGAGTAAGACCAAAATATCTGAATATGAAAAAAATGCTGATAAGTTTGTAACAGAAGGAAAATGGCAGAAAATTTTAATTAATGGTGGAAGTGCGCAAGAACATTGTATTGCTGCAAGCCAATTTAAAACCACGGTTTATAATCTAAACAGTTTTGGTAAAAACCGTATCGATGCGACATTAAATAAATTCAAAGATGAGCCTAAATCGCTTGCCTGTATGGCATTGTATGATCCTGTAGGAATTACAAGAAAATTAAATACATTGCGTAATTCAGAATTTAAAAAAGTAATGGATTTTTTAGCTAAAAAAGAAGGAGATTTTACAAACGAGCACCGGTTACATAGTTCTCAATGTATTGATAGTATTAAAATTTGTTTAGAAAATAGATTGTTAAATGAACGCAGTCAACTTAGTACTCAGACAACTAAAAATATAGTATTAATGGGGCTAGGGAATGAGTTACCAAAAAACTTAACAGATGCTGACGATATTAATTATGAGTTAGAAAAAATATATAAAAGAAAGTCGAAAGAAGAACAAGATAGACTATTAAAGGAGGCCCAACAGAAACAAACGGCAAATAAAGGTATTTATACTGAAGATATGGGGGCGTGGAGTAAGGATAAAGGGGAACAGGTTTGGGTTCAAAAATATAAGCCAAATTTAGATATGGTGGCTAAATTAAATTTTGATAAAAAAATTAATGTATTAATTCAAGAATGTTTAGCTGGAGCAAGAGCTATAGGAGATGATCATATTAAATGGTTATTGTCTAAAGCTGTAATAAATGCCCTTCATGCTTATGATGAGCAAGTGCAAGTTCCATATGGAAATATTTTTTATATTCATGCGATGGATATGATTAATGGGATGAGTGGGGTGCAGAGTGGACAAGCATTACTTGAAACTTGGTTAGGTGTAGAAAAAATTGCCAAAGAAAATATTTACATGAGGGCAATTTGTTATAACCAAGAAAGTTTAAAAAATAAATATAATGCAGCAGCACCAAGTATTATTGATATTTCTTGGGATGATGGACAAAATGCAGCTAAAACTGCGATTGCAGCATTTGTTGCCGCAGATAAAGCTTGGCAAGAATGGGCGGCAGATAAAACCAATAATGGTTATATGTTGTATGGACAAAAATTCAGTTTATTAAAAACGTTTTACTGGATGTCTGAACTGACCCAAAGCGCAGTGAAGTGGAGTATGAAATATACGCCAGGTTCAGAATTTGCAAAAAAACTTGGGCGATTAACGTTTTATACTTTTGCCCATAGTGGGGCATTGGTTGAGCATGTTGCAAAGAACTCTCTGTATTATCTTATTCCCGTTCAAACTTTAACGGGTCGGATTAAGCTGACACCTGAAATGGTGCAGAACAACTGGAAAAAGTATTCTTCATCCGCAACCAACCCAAGTAAAGCAGCCAAACAAATTGATCGGATTATTGCAAATAGTTCACCAAGTGCAGGTTTGCGTGTATCTGGTGTGGTTGCAATATTTGAACT
This sequence comes from Acinetobacter sp. M5A5_2a, assembly GCF_053345265.1. Classification (NCBI taxonomy): domain Bacteria; kingdom Pseudomonadati; phylum Pseudomonadota; class Gammaproteobacteria; order Moraxellales; family Moraxellaceae; genus Acinetobacter; species Acinetobacter sp. M5A5_2a. Next base: position 138,322 of record NZ_JBKEZV010000009.1, read on the forward strand.
GATTAACTTAGGAACACAGATTTCTAAGTTTAATATTGATCCATCAGTAGATAATACTTTGTCATATATGTCAGGCATGATGGCAACAACAGCTGCTATTTTAGAAGTGGGTAGTAGCTCAATGGAAAAGTTTTCTTTTGCAGAGCGTGCCGCGTATATTGCTAAGTGTGGGGCATATTTCGCGATCGCGGGTGCTACATTTTCTTTAATAATTGATGGGAAAAGTGCCTATAAGTCGTGGAATGAAAGTAATCCATATGCAAGAGCACTTAATACTGCCAAAACAATTAACTCTTTTGCGACTTTAGTTGTAGGAATTAGTGCTTTCTTGAATCTTCCACTCATGAAAAACACATCACTGTATTATAATGTTGAAAAATATGTAATTGGCCGCGCATTATTAGGTATTAGGGCGATAGAAGCTGCTGCAACCCTAAGTGTATTGGGGATAGCACTTGTCGCCTTAGAGATTTATTTAAAGAATTATGTCTTAGATAATGCCATGCAAGATTGGTGTCAAAAATGTGCATTCAAGCTAAAAAAGGAAAATGGTGAAGATGCTTTTAAAGATGTTAAAGAAGAAGAAAAAGAGTTTAATAATGCTGTGGTGAGTGTCTAAATGGAAAATTTAAAATTAAATCTTAAGTTGGTTAAAGGTCCAATACATTCTTTAGAAAAAGCAAAGTCTAAAATTCCTGTAAATCAGAGTATTGGTGGAATTGCAGCTGGGACTGCTTTTGCAGGTGTGCTAGCTGAAAGTAGTTCGTTACTTACCAGTGCTCCTATACTAGTAATGGCAGGTAAAGCTAAAGATGGCATCACCTTTACGGGGGAAATAGAAGAACATTCTTTACTAGGACAATTTACGACGGTTCGTTTTGAAGAAAATAATGAACTTATTGCTGTAATTAGCGACAGCCCTGTAGAGGGACGCTATCAAGTTTATGCAATAGTTGATCCAAAATCAGGTCTATTGTATATGATTTATCAAATGGGGCGATCGGTAAAAAAAGGCTATAAAGCTATTATTATGCAAACCTATTATTTTACTATTATTTGTGGAGGTGGGGTGTCAATAATGTTCTTGCTTTTCTATATTTTTGATTTCAATTACTCTTGGGATTCTTTTTTCTCTTTATTATCTTGGATCTTTATAAGCTTACTCATGTGCATAGGAATGATGGCTTTTGTGAATTACTTTGGTTATCGTAAAAGTTATGAAAATTTTGGAATATTATCAGAGCAAATATTTGAAAAATTGGGTTTTGAAGATCCTAAAGAGCAGGATTTTTATAATGATTTTTTAACTGATGATGGTGTTCAGATTAGTGTAATGAAATATAGAAAAAATTTAAAAGGTAATGATCCTTACCCTCAAGATTATTTTAGTAAGAATACAACAAGCGAATAGTAGTGGAACTTAAATTAAACCTTAAGCTAGTTAAAGGCCCAATACATTCTTTAGAAAAAGCCAAGTCCAAAATTCATGTAAATCAAAATGTGAGTGGGATTGTGGCTGGGACTGCCTTTGCGGGTGTGCTCGCTGAGAGTAGTTCGTTGCTTACCAGTGCACCTATATTAGTAATGGCAGGTAAAGCTAAAGATGGCATCACCTTTACGGGGGAAATAGAAGAACATTCTTTACTAGGAAAATTTACGACGGTTCGTTTTAAAGAAAATGATGAACTGATAGCTGTAATTAATGATAGCCCTGTGGATGGGTGCTATCAAGTTTATGCAATAGTCGATCCTAAATCAGGTCTATTGTATATGATCTATGAAATGGGTCGTTCAGTAAAAATGGGTTATAAAGCTATTTTTATGCAGACCTATTATTTCACCTTTATTTGCTGGGGAGGAATATCTGTAATGCTTTTACTCTTTTATCTTTTTGATTATTCTTGGGAATCTTTTTTTGATTTAATAAAGTGGCTATTTATGGAGTTTTTTCAGGAGATTTACCATAATATAGAGGATCATACCAATCTAGCATCCACTCATAATTATCAGTAATCATGTCATATAGCCATAAAGGAGTGGCTGGAAATTTTTGCAATTCTGGTGTTTTCTCATCAGCTTTATATTTTGTTATTAGTTCTTGTCTTTGTTTTAAACTCCAAACATTTCTACCAATATCAATTTTACCGTTGTCTGTAGGGTAAAGAATATATTGTCCTCGATTTCGTGCAGCATATTCCCATTGTGCTTCAGGCGGTAAATCCATTTTTAAATTTAATTGTTTTCCTAGCCACTGACAGTAGTTTCGTGCTTGCTGCTAATTGATGCCTGCCGCAGAATTAGGAATATGATATTTTATTAAAATATTATCAAATTTTCCTACTTGGTCTTGTCCAGTAACTTCGGTGTATACATCAAAGTCAGCATAAGTTGCTTTTATTGCGCTTAATGCATAATTATCTAAAGTGACTTTGTGTAAAGGTTTGCTATGTGCATCACTATCGTATGGTAATTTATCTGGGCTTTTTTGCTCACCAAAAAACCCTATCATAAAAGTACCACACCTAATTTCTACAAGATTCTTTTTTGTTTTATCTAAGAGTTGTTGCAGCTTCTTTTGTTGCTCTGATTAGAGATTTTGTTTAGTCGTAACTGCTTGGGATTGCTCTGTAGTATTTGTTGATTTAGCACAAGCACTTAAAGCAAGACTTGAAAATAAAACAACAGCTATATTCCGTTTCATCATTTTGTTGTAAATCATTAGATTGAATATTGATGAAACTATTTTAGTAAGAGACGTGGAAGATATAAATAGCGGTTTTGTTATTCAGCTAAGTAAATAAACATTTTGATTTATGAAAAACTAAAATGAACTAAGATATTTTATAATTCTTTACCTTATGTTTACAAAAATAAACTTAATTTTTTTGCTTCTAGATTTTTGATGAAAATATATTGAAAAAGCATGCTTAGGGGCGGGAGTGGTACTTTTTAACCTTTATCATGGAAACTAAATTTATTTAAAAAGTATAATAGATAGACAGATTAGTCTTGACAAGTTTCATGGTTTTTTGTAGCGCACTTTTTACTATAAGTTTTGATGGTTTGTTCGTAACCAAATAGAAGCACCTTGTAGTTAATATAAACTTAAATATTGTTAAGCAAATGTTTCAAAAAAACTAAATAAATGATATTTAAATAAATTTTTCATTCAGTTTTTATTTTTATTTATTTGATTAAAATCAACAACTTATTTTTAATTACAAAAAATAACAATATTATATTTTTATAAGAATAACTTTATTAAGCTATATTTTATAACCATCTTAACTATTTACTTTTAGTTTAAGTTGATATGATTTTTATATAAAATATGTTTGTTTATATGATAAACTGCGCATAAATTTTTTGAATATAAGGTTTATAGTCTGATTTTTTAATGTTTTCTCAATATTAACTTTTCAGTAAAGCCTTGAATAAATAAGAAAACAGAGGAATGAAAGTTGTGTTGAAACGAAGTATTTTGATACTTTTTCTGACTGGAAACATTATCGGTCTATCAGGTGCTCAAGCAGCAGAACTAGAGCCTGTAAAACTTAAAAAAAGTTGTCTTAAAAAGAATCCGTTAGCAGAAGGCCAAAATGATCCTGAGCTATTGAATATTTTTAAGCAAGTTTGTGATAGTGATAATACGACTCAAAAAAATGATTTATTAGCTAAAGCAGCCATGCGGTTTTATCAAACCAATCAACCAGTTAAGGCTTTGAATTTGGCTAGTCAATTGCAAAGTCAAAATATACGCGGTTCATTAATAACAGATGTTTTATTTTTATCTGGTGTAAGCATTGCAAATAACTCATTGCAGCAAATGCGAAGTCAGGAAATGCGTTATTTAAGCAACGATGTAACGTACCCACCCGCTAAACAGTTAATTGAAAATATTCATACTTCAATGCCTGCGCCTGATACTTCAAATGTTAAGGCTGCTTCAGAAGGTAGTTCAGTTGATAACGAACGAAGAAGTTATAAAAAACAAACTGTAACACGTAACAGAGTTACTAGTTCCAGAACAGCAACTAAACGAGTAGCAACTCCAGCAAAAGCAACTGCGGTTAAACAAAAAACTGCCCCTGTAGCCAATGTTAATAAATCAAAAAGTTCGCCTTTTGACCCTTTAATTAAATAATCAGGAATAGAATCTTATGGCTAAGAGAGAAAGCGTACAAAAGAAGCTTCAGCGAATTCGACCGCCACGTGTTCAGCTTACATATGATGTTGAAATTGGTGATGCAAAAGAAGCGAAGGAACTACCATTTGTTGTTGGTGTAATGGGCGATTTTTCAGCAGCATCTGAGCTTGAACGTACAAAATTAAAAGATAAAAAATTCATCAATGTCGACTTAGATAATATTGATGAAGTTATGGAGTCATTGTCTCCAAGAGCAGCTTTTCAGGTAGATAATACGCTGACTGAAGAGGGCGGGAGAATTGCAGTTGATTTAACATTTAAGTCAATGGAGGATTTTCGCCCAGAAAATGTTGTTCAACAGGTTGACCCATTAAAGAAACTGGTTGAAGCACGTGAGCGTTTAACTGATTTGAGAAATAAGATTTCGAACAGTGAGCGTCTAGAAGACTTACTTGATGAAGTGCTTAAGAGTACTGATCAGATCCGTAAATTAAGTGCGGAGGCTGATCATGAATAATACTCAATCTGCAGCAATGTCACTTGTTGAAAATGAACAAGTTAATCTTTTAGACTCGATTGTTGAAGAAAGCCGTATTGCCCGAAATGAAGAAGAACATTCGCGTGCAAAAAGCTTAATCGGTGAACTTGCTAAAGAAGTAATGGCAGGAACAATTACAGTTTCTGAAAATATGACTTTATCAATTGATAAGCGTATTGCCGAAATTGATGCACTGATTTCAAATCAATTAAGTCAGATCATGCACAATGAGCAATTCCAAAAGATTGAGTCAACTTGGCGTGGTCTTTACTACTTCTGTCAAGAAACACCATCTAATCCGCTCATTAAAATTCGTATGTTAAATACGACTAAAAAAGAGTTGGTAAAAGATTTTCAAGGTGCTACAGACTTTGATCAAAGCACTTTATTCAAAAAAATCTATGAAGAAGAGTATGGGTCTTTTGGTGGTGCGCCATATTCAGCACTCATTGGTGATTTTGAGTTTGACCGTACGCCTTCTGATATGTATTTGCTTGAGCAAATCTCTCATGTAGCAGCAGCAGCTCACGCACCATTTGTTTCAGCTGCTAGCCCAAGCATTTTGGGTCTTGAGTCATTTACAGATATCGATCGCCCTAGGGATGTTTCAAAAATCTTCGAAACGGCTGAATATGTTCAATGGCGTTCATTCCGTGACAGTGAAGACTCTCGTTATGTCGCATTAACATTGCCGCATGTGCTTGGTCGTCTTCCTTACCATCCAAAAGAAGGAACAGCTACAGAAGGGTTTAACTTTGCTGAAGATGTTTCAGGTGCAAACCACAACGAATATTTGTGGATGAATGCTGCTTATGCTTTCGGTACGCGTTTAACAAATGCATTTGATATGCATGGTTGGTGTGCTGCAATTCGCGGTGTTGAAGGTGGTGGTTTAGTAGAAGGCTTGCCAGTTCATACTTTTAAAACACAAGATGGCGAAGTGGTATTCAAGTGTCCAACAGAAATTGCGATTACTGACCGCCGCGAAAAAGAATTAAGCGATTTAGGCTTTATTCCTTTAGTACATTGTAAAAATACAGATTACGCTGCTTTCTTTGGCGCGCAATCAACTCAAAAACCTAAAAAATATGACAATGATACAGCAAATGCTAACTCTGCTTTATCAAGTCAAATTCAGTACATCATGGCCGTTTCACGTATTGCTCATTACTTAAAAGCAATGATGCGAGATAAAGTGGGTAGCTTTGCTTCTGCTGGAAATGTTGAAGCATTCTTAAATGAGTGGTTGTCACAGTATGTATTGCTGGATGACGGTGCTTCTCAAGAAGCGAAAGCTCAATACCCTCTACGTGAAGCGTCTGTAAAAGTTGTAGAAGATCCTGCTCAACCAGGTCACTACAAATCTGTGGTTTTCTTACGACCACATTTCCAGCTGGATGAGTTGTCAGTTTCTTTACGACTTGTTACTGAGTTACCTCAGTCCTCAAATTAATAAAGGTCAGCGAAAGAATAACTTTAAATTAAAAATAGGAAAGTTCTAAATGAAAGATATATACGTTGAGTTTCGCGGTAAATATAAAGTTGATGGCGAATCTCGTGATTCTGAGCACAAAGGCTGGTTAGAAGTTAACTCTTGGTCTCACAACATTCGTCAACCTAAATCTGCTACTTCAAGTAGTGTTGGTGGCCATACTGCTGAACGTGTTGAACATTCAGATATGCTTTTTATTAAAGACCTAGATGCAACTAGCCCGAAATTATGGGAAGCGTGTTCAGCTGGTTATACATTTGATGAAGTACAAATTGATTTTTATCGTGCGAATGGCGACAAACGCATTAAGTACTTACAAATTAAATTGAAGCATGTTCTTGTTTCTAGTGTAACTCCAACAGTTAACGAAGAAGGTGTTCCAACTGAAGCGTTTGGTTTGAAATACGCAGCTGTTGAATGGACATATAACCAACAAGATATTAATGGTACTGCTAAAGGTGCTGTTACTAAGAAATGGTCACTTTCTAATAATACTGCTTCTTACGCAGCATAATTATTTAAGTGAATATTTGGTGGAGGCTGACATAAAGTTAGCCTCTGCTGTCTTTAAGCATGCTTGTTGTGAACTCGAATGAATTTAGATCGGCTTTATCCATACGGATTTCGTTCAACTCTGTTTGATCGTTTAATTCCTGAAAGTGAAGATTATGCAAAAGGTCTTTCTATTCAGCAATTAAGAGAATCGGTAGCGAAAGATTTAGAAGACTTGCTGAATAGTCGGGTCGCTAAATTGGACCACGTGGTCGATGATTATCCGCTAGTTAAAAAATCTATACTTCAATTCGGGATTATTGATTTTGTGGGGCTTTCTACAGCCAATCCGCTAGATCGAGATAAGATTTGCCAATCTATTGAACAATCAATTGCAGCTCATGAACCCAGATTAAGACAAATACGGGTAGAGATGCTGTTGGATGGACACAATATGGGGGCTTTGTGTTTAAGTATTCAAGCATATCTAAATATTCATCCACTGTATGAACCTGTCGTTTTTGATGCATTGCTAAAACCGACAACGCAACAATATGTAATTTCGGCGAGAACCTAGGCGTAGTGGGTGTGTTGTGATAGAAGAGCTTTTACCGTTTTACGAAAAACAACTACAAGAATTTGGTCAGCAATCTCGAGAATTTGCCCAAAAATATCCGAAAATTGCTCAGCGTTTATCGTTAAATCAAGAGCAGATTGATGATCCGCATATTGAGCGTCTCATACAGGCGTTTTCATTAATTGCTGCTCGCATTGATAAAAAACTTGCTGATAGTTATGACGTATTTACACGTTCTTTATTTGAGGTGATGTTTCCTCAATACTTACGTCACTTTCCTGCTTGTTCGGTGGTAAGTTTCGAAGATATAAATAAAATCAAACAGCTCACAGAAGCACATATTGTTCCTGCACAGACAGTCTTGAAGTCTCGCAGTTTTAAAGGTGTTCAGTGTGAGTTTAATACCACGCAAGAAATCAAATTACTCCCGATAAGTTTGCAAGCGCTAGAGTTCAAAAGTACACCTAGTGCACATGTACATTTAAGTCAAAATGCGACTTTAAGTTTTAAGTTTGAAATTTTTAATCATGCTCATTTATGTTTAGTAAATGAAAAACTTCCTATTTATTTAGATGCAATTTCTAATTTTCCGCTTCAAGTACTAGACAGTATTTTTAAGAAGGGAACAACTTTTGCCATCGGAATAGGGCAGAAAGTTGTAGCGTTGGATAAAAATCCATTTGAGTTAACTGGTTTTTCAGAGCAAGAAAGTCTATTACCACTCGATCAACATACTCATCATGCGTATCGTTTGCTCATGGAGTATTTCTGTTTTCCTGAAAAATTCAATTATCTTAAGCTAGATTTAGACTTTTTAAAGAATCTATCTCTAGAAGAGAATGATTTTGAACTGCTTATACATTTTAAATTAAATTTAAATGATCAAGCCGTAGTTCGAAATTATTCTGAGTTGAATGTTGCTAATTTTAAATTATTTACTACACCAGTCATTAATTTATTTGAAAAATATGCTGAACCTCAAAAAATCGTACACAAGCAATTAGAATATCCATTAATTACTGATGCACATCATCCTGAGTTTTATCAAGTCTATTCAATTACTGAAATGAATATGGTGCGTGAAAAAACCAGTCACGAAGAAAGCTACGTTCCAGTGCTGCCTTTTTTTGCGATGAGCCACTACCATGCAGACAAGGCTCGCTTTTTCTATTCAGTAAACTATCAAAAGTTACAACCAAATTTTGTTGAAATGGGATATTCAATTATTTCTAAAAATTTAAATCCTTCTTCAACACGTTCAGATTTTATTAGTACAAAATTATTATGTTCAAATCGTGACTTGCCACATGAAGCATTAGGGCAGTCTAATAATATATTGAACTTAAATGATAGTAGTCTGGCCAGACGTGCCATTGTTTTAAAAAGGCCCACTAAACCTTATCAATTTGGACAAAGCCAGACTGAGCAGTGGCGTGTCATTTCACACCTTTCATTAAATAGTTTGGCTTTAATGAAAGGTGATGCCGTATCTCATATTAAAGAGTTACTTGCTTTATATAACTTACCGTTATCAAAAGAAAATTATCTAATTATTGAATCAATTAAGCATCTCGAATTTTCACTTACTCACAAACTGGTAGATGGTAAACCATTCCCAATGTTTGTAAGGGGCGTGAAGGCCGAGTTGCAAATTGATTCATCTGTATTCAGAGGGCATAGCCTATACATTTTTAGCCAATTGTTAAGTCGTGTTTTTAATTTAAAGGTTCAAATTAATAGTTTTGTTGATTTGGTTGTTAAGGATTATTCATCTCAGCAGGAGTTATACCAATGCAGTCAGAACGTTGGTGGCAAGACTCTTCTATAACAGCTGAGCTGTTTAACAAGCCAAAGTCTTTTGAATTTATTCAAGCAACACGTCTATTAAGGCACGATTCAAGTCGTGCGGTTGGTTCATCTTGGAGTGATCATTTTAAGTTTGAGACATCCTTTAATTTAAATTTTCCTGCTACAGAAATTGAAAATTTAGAATTAACGGACGAGCGGATTTATATCACGAATTTAATCGTTGGTCTTACAGGTATACAAGGTGCTTTACCTTATACATATACGAATAAGATTAAACAGGCCCCACGTCAGCAAAGAGCTGAAACTAAAGAGTTTCTGAGCTTATTTAACCATAAGCTTACTGCTCAATATGTAGAGTCCAGCATTACATATAATTTACCGATTCGATATGAGACTGAGTATAAAAACGATTATTTAGATATTCTGCATGCATTGAATGGCTATGTGCGCTCCCAACATCAGCAAACAGAGCTTGATGACTATTTTGCAGAGTTTTCTGGATTAATGCAGGGCCAGAATAATACAGTTCATGCATTAAAAACGATGCTGTCCTGTATTTTTAAGCTTGAAATTACGATTAAAGAGTTTATACAAGAATCTTTTAAGTTGGCGAGTGATCAATTAACGACTTTAGGTGGAAGTCAGCCGAGTTTACTTGGCATTAATACGTTTTGTGGGGAAACCATTCAGCAAATTGATGGAAAAATTGAAATTCAGATTGGACCACTAAAGCGTCAGCAATATTTAAATTTCCTCCCAAATCAAGAGTTGAGTTTAAAACTAAAAAAAATTGTAGAAACGTGGTGTAGTCCAACTTTATCGATAGATCTTCGACTCGTATTAGATGAGTCAGAAATACAACCTATTTGTCTAACTAAGAATAACCAGAATGGTTTAGGGCAGGGTTCTTTTCTCATATCACGACAACCAAACGTACATAGTCATGAAACTTGCTATAGCCTTATTGGAGAGAGAATGTGATTAAAAAAATATTACTCTCATTTATTGCTATTTTTACAGTGGTTAGTGGATTTATTATTTTCTACTGGCGTGACGTTCAATATAACCCTGATAAAGGTGATTTTTTTCTTTATTTCTTATTGTTACCAGCAATTATTACATTGGTGATCTTATCGCCATGGTTAATTTATAGTACCTATAGAGCTTATAAAGACAAGAAAGAACAAGCTATAAATCAAGATAAAGATGATGCTAATCAAAAACAAACTACTGTAAGTGAAGCACCACTCGAACAGTTAGATTTTAATATTTACTCTGCTTTTGCCGTACATGCATTAGGTGAGAATGAATCAATTATTGAGCAGCTACAAAACTTCAAAAGCCCGGAGTTAGATGATCAACTGTTAAATTCTTATGGATTGCCTCTATTATCTTATCGTATTAAAGACTTGGATGAAGATAATCATGAGGAGAGTGAGTATGCATCTCCACGACAAGTTCGTATGATGTCATTAATACAACAGCAATTAGAACAAAATGTAGAAAACTTATATCTTCTTGCAGAGCATTTAAAACGTTCGACTTTATTTTATGAGTCGCAACAATCTCGTGAATATCATATGCATCCGGCATGGGTTGATCCCGAGTCTGAATATGACGATGCTCAAATGCCTGTAGTCGAAGTTTACCGTTTAAATCGTTTAAATCTACACATCCTTCTTTCGGAGGATTTACTACATATCTGGAATGATGATCAAAGTAATGAATTAATTTTAGAGTTCTTTGCTGAGATTGGTATTGCTCCGCAAAAGGTTCATATTGAATATCATTTTTTTGGAGAGCAATTAGCTTATCAAGAGTTGATACACCTATTAAAAGGTATTCATAAAAGAGAGCATGAGATGTTCTTTTTAGTCGTCGCTGATTCAGAAATTGATCAAGATCTAGTCGATGAAAAATCTTGGATGATTAAAGATTATATTCCTGCTGAATTTGCAGCAAGCTGTTTACTCGCAGATCCTTTAGTAAAAATTCAAGAATTAGAACCTACTAAAAATCTGAAAGTTGTTGTAGGCCAACAAGATACAGCACAGCTTTTTAATAACTTTGAATTTAATGATTTACCTCAGCATGAGGGTGAGGAACCTTATGTGCTGATATTGTCAGATCAGACCGATATAAGAGTTTCGAAGAAATTGCAGCAACACTTTCTTAAAACACCTGTAGAACCGCATCACTATATTTATGTGAAATCTTCATTAGGGCATACCCAACATTTAGCTGATATTTATGGCTTTATGCTAAGTATGCATTTCCCTGAACATATCATTCCTTTTGTCTTTGGTGAAAATACGGTGTCAGCACATACATTTGTGCAGCATGTCACCGAAAATTCAGAAGATGATGTGATGGTGTTGAATAACTAATTTAAACTTTGGACTTAGAACGAGAATAGAATGCATACAATTTTAGGCTACTTGTGGCAGTACATCACGAATCCTAAAGCAATTATCGCCTTGTCATTGTTCGTGGCATTGATGTCTTCATATACTTCAATTCCCCGTCATATATTCTGGGCTTTAGCGACTGCCTATGCTTTGGGTCTTATTGTTTATGGTATCTATTGGCTTATTCAACGAAGAAAACATGCGGCTCAAGGTGAAGAGTTAGCTGAAGCTATTGAAAAAGATAATCAAGCTGAGTACGGAAAAAATAAAGATAAAGAAGAGCTTCAGCTTGTTAATCAACAAATGAAAGAATCAATTCAACTGATTCGTAAATCTAAGTTGGGTGATAAAAAAGGGAATGCTGCACTCTATGAGCTTCCTTGGTATATGGTTATTGGTAACCCCGCTGCAGGTAAAAGTTCAGCTATTTATAACTCTGGTTTAAAGTTTCCTTTTGAAGAAACGCATCAGAAAATGGTATCTGCTGGGTTAAGCGGTACTCGAAATTGTGACTGGTTTTTCTCTACAGAAGGTATTTTACTCGATACTGCTGGTCGTTATTCTGTTTATAGCGAAGATCATTCTGAGTGGTTAGGTTTCTTAAATATTCTAAAAAAGAACCGTTCTAAAGCTCCGGTCAATGGTTTGATTTTAATTGTCAGCATTGCTGAGCTGATTAGTCAAAGTCCTGAAAATTCTTTAAAGCTTGCTAAAAATTTACGTGCTCGTATTCAAGATTTAACTGAGCGTTTAGAAGTGGTTGTGCCTGTCTATTTAGTCTTTTCGAAGATGGATTTGATTGCAGGTTTTACTGAGTTTTTTGAATTTTATGAGGCTCAGGAATATAACCAAGCTTGGGGTGCGACTCTTCCTTATGAACAGAGTTCTTCGCACAATGCCGTAGATTTATTCGAGAAACATTACAATATTCTTTACGATGGTTTAAAAGGGGTAAGTTCGACTCATTTAAGTCGCCGCCATTCGCAGAATATCTCTCCAAGTGTAATGACTTTCCCATTAGAATTTAAAACATTAAAACCAGCTTTAAAGAGCTTTATTGCGACACTTTTTGAAGATAATCCATATCAATTTCAACCTGTTTTTCGTGGGTTCTACTTCACTAGTGCTTTGCAGGAAGGTGTCATTGAAAGTCCAATGACTGAGCAAATTGCACAAGAATTCCAGCTTACTCAAATTGCTCAAAGTGATTTAAAAGATCATTCAAAAATTACCCCTAACCACGGTTATTTCTTAAATGGTCTATTTTCAGATGTTATTTTAAAAGATAAAGATCTGGTTAAGCAGCATGTAAATGCTGGCAGAAAACGTCAGCGTTACATTGCATTTATTGGCGCTTTAGCAGGTGTTTCAATTATTCTTGGCGTCTGGGTTTGGTCATATCGCAATAACCAGCAATTGATTGGTGAAGTTCAAGCAGATTTAAATAAGGTTGTTCAATTAGAAAAATCTTCAGGCCAGCAATTATCAACCCAATTAGAAGCTTTACTTATTCTTCAAAGACGTCTACAGCAGTTAGATGAGTTTGATGAAAATAGACCACTTAAGTTTAGTTTTGGTTTATATCAGGGCAATGAACTTCGTGAAAAGCTAAAAGCCGAATATTTAAAAGGTGTTAAGCAGATTGTATTAACACCGACACAGCAAAATATTGCTCAATATTTGCAACGTGTAAAAAATAATGAAGCAACATTAAAAGCCAATCATACGAATGTTGAGATTAAACAAACTGCTCAGTCTCAACAATATTTAGAACCTTCAGATACAAATCCTCAAGATGCTTACAATGCATTAAAAGCATATTTAATGATGAGTAATCCACAATACATGGATGCAAGTCATTTAAGCGATCAGGTTACGCGTTTCTGGCGTTCTTGGCTTGATGCCAATAAAGGCCAAATGCCGCGTGCAGATATGATTCAGGAAGCTGAACAGATATTGTCATATGCAATGACTTTGGCAAATGATAAAGAATTCCCAATTTTAGATGCGGATTCGCAAATTGTTGATCAAACACGTCAAGTGTTGCTTTCAGTTGTCAGAGGAATGCCTGCGCGTGATCGTGTTTATAACGAAATAAAAATGCGTGCTGCGGTACGTTTCCCTGCATTGACGGTAAGTCAGATTGTGGGTGAGGCTAATAAAAATGTTGTATTAGGTAGTTATGCATTGCCAGGCGTATTTACTCAAAAAGCATGGAATGACTATGTAGAAAAGGCGATTGAAGAGGCGGCAGATAAGCCAACAGATAGTAAAGACTGGGTGTTAAATAGTCGTCAATCTGATGATTTAACTTTCTCAGGCAGCCCTGAACAAATTAGAAAGCAACTGACGGCACTCTATAAGCAAGAATATATTGCGGAATGGAGAAAATTCTTAAGTGGTATTCATTATGCTAAAGCTGGCCAATTTGCTCAGCAAGTAAAAAATATTGATGTTTTAGGTGAGCCGCAGAATTCTCCAATTCGTACCTTAATTGAAAGAGTAGCAATCGAAACAAACTGGGATAATCCAGTTGTGCAAGCAGAGCTCGCAGCTCCACAAAAAGGATTTGTTGCGTGGTTTAAACGTAAAGTTTTAAATCATGATGATAAGGTTGCCAATCAAGTGGCAACTAATGCTCAGGGCGCTATTTCTCAAGAATATCAAATGTTCTATCAGTTGGTTCGCAAACGCGATGATCAACAAGGTAAATCATTGCTTGATGAATATATGACAAATTTAGCTCTAGTTCGTAGCAAGTTTAACGAGCTTAAGAATGCAGGTGAAGTTGGGCCTAATGCGATGACATTAGTCAAGCAAACCCTGAATGAGCAAACTTCTGTATTTAACCAAACGCAAAAAATTGTAGATGAAAAAATGGCGGTTGGTTTCAATGAAATTGATCAGCGATTATTACAAAAATTGGTGGTTAGTCCACTTACGCAGGCTTTCGAGAGTTTAATTACACCGACGCAAGATGAAATTAATAAATTGTGGGTAATGCAAGCTTATCAACCATTTACAGCAAATCTTGCTAAGAAATATCCATTTAACTCATCAGCTTCTTTGCAAGCTACAAGCAGTGAAATTGGTCAAATCTTGGGCGAGAACGGTAGTATTTCACGCTTTGTAAAAGAAAGTCTTGATCCATTTGTGATCCGTCGTGGTTATACGTTAACGTCTAAGACATGGAAAGATTTAGGAATTAGTTTAAATCCTCAATTCGTCATGAATTTCCAAAGATATGTTACTCCAGCGAATGGTATGGCAACAGGTGAGTTGAATGCTCAAGCTCCAGCAGCACCAGCAACCAACCAATCGAACTTCCAGTTCTACCCAATTCCAAATCCACAGTTACTTTCATATACCGTTGATATTGATGGTCAGCGTATGACTTATGAAAACGGTGTGCAGCAGTGGGTTAACTTCATTTGGCCAAACCAAGGAAGCATTCCGGGTGCTCGTATTACTGCTGTGGATTTACAAGGTCAAACGCATACGATTTTTGATGAGCCAGGTGAGTATGGTATTAACCGTTTAATTGATAGTGCTCAGCGTAAAGAACAAAATGGCGGATTTGAAATGCTTTGGCGTAGTAAGACCGATCCATCATTAGTTGTAAAAATGAATTTCCGTCTAATCAGCAGTAATTCAGGCAGCATTGGTTCAAGCCGTGGTTATGCTGGTATGCAACTGGTTGATAAAGTCACTGCCGATAAAGCCGCTCGTGTGGTGTCTGCTCAGCAAGCGCCAGCTCAAGCTGCCGCTCCAGCAAGAACTGAAAATCCTGTTGCAGCACTCGCTCAGCCTTCTGCGGGAGTTAAACCATGACATGGAAAATAACCTCTATGCGAAAGGAGGAACAATAATGCAAACATTAAAAACAACTCCTTTGTATTATGGAAAAAGTCCTGCACGAGGCGACTTTTTAAAAACAAAAGGTCAGAATGCCTTAATACAGTTGCTTGATCAGTGGATTACTGAAGCATTGGAATATGCGATGCAATCGGGCAGCTTTAAAGAAGCTTATAGCACCTTGCCTTCATTGGATTTCTTTATTGCAAATCCGAAAGAAAATATGTTTTTGGTTGCGAACCTACTCGCAAGTGAAGATAGTTCAGGTCGATCTTTTCCAATGGTGCTGAGCCATTTATTAGAAATTGATTTGCCGTATGATAATTTGTTATATGCACCATATAGCTATAAACATGTGCTTGTTGATTTATTTCAAAACAATCGCGCTTTAAAAGGCATTAAAGATTCAGATTTGTTACTTGGAAAATTAGGTCACTTACAAAATCAAATTCAGGTTTTAACTGAACGAGAATGTGTAGGCTTTTATGAAAATCATACGATGCACTCATTTGCTCAGTTAATGAAGTTAAGTATTTATGAATTAGCGCAAAGTATGATTGGGCTGGGATTATTGCTACAGCCAATTTTACAAAATGGAACCAGCCGCTTAAATAAAGTTTTAATTTTGCCTATTAATAATCCTGCTTACAGTTATGAAATAGCAGCTTTTTGGGTCAGTATTATTTGCCGTTTTTTAAAGGAACATAATACTGAGGTACTCATAGGCTTGTTACATCGAGAGCAACCCGTATTATTCTTCGGTTTTCAAGGTGCTGATATTTTAGCCCTTAGCGATATTTTTACTCAGAATATGGATAGTAAACACTGGGTTTCCTTAATAGAAGCTCAGTGGATTGATACTTATTTGGAGCAGAATGCTGGTTTAGCTACGCTAGAACAATCATTATGCCAACGCCAATTAAGTTTAAATCAAGGCTTAAAACTATTTAGACAGACTTTTTTGGGTGAATAATAATGAATCAACGATATCAAACTAAACTTTCACAGCTCATAAAAGGCTGTTTTATCTATGCCGTTGCTAATTATGCTTTGGCTCAGCCTATTGTTGTAGAAGGCGTAGTTCCTAACGAGGCTAGTAAACAGGCTATCTTATTAAAAATGCAGTCTGTTTACGGTGCAGATCAGGTTGTTGATAAAATACAAGTTAGACCGGTAGCTGCTCCAAATGGATGGAGTGATTCTGTTACACGAGTCATTACACCTGATCTTAAAAAAGTCTCGCAAGGTAAGTTAAGCGTAAACGGTACTCGATTTGAGTTGAGTGGAAAAATGCTGAATCCAGCAGATATTCAGCCGACCATTCAGTCTTTTCAAGGGTTAGTTCAGCCACCATATCAACTGTATTCACAGTTATCAGTCAATCAGGCTGAACAGAAAATTATTGATGATGCACTTAAAAATCGAATTATTGAGTTTGAATCTGGCAGTGCAGTGTTAACTGATGCCGGTCAAAAAATTCTAGATGAGATGGCTGTTGCTCTAAATAAAGTAGGCGGTAAAAAAGTCAAAATCGTAGGACATACAGATAGTTCCGGCGATGCGACTAAAAACTTAAAACTTAGCCAAGATCGAGCATTGGCAGTAAAAAACTATTTAATTAGTAAGAGTATTCCGACAGACCATTTATCTGCGGAAGGTTTAGGTTCTTCTAAACCAGTCGCAGATAATACTTCTCCAGAAGGAAGAAAGAAAAACCGTCGAATTGAGTTTACCGTTCTATAAATATAAGGAGAAGAACATGGCTAGCCCTTACATTACGATTGGATGCCCAACCACAGGTGGAGGGCAAGTCATTTCTGGTAATAGTACGTTTTTAATTGATGGAATTGCAATTGCGTGTGTAGGAGACAAGGCAACTTGTCCGTTACACAAAACGGTTTCTACGATTGTATCGGGTGATCCGAATATGCTTGTTATGGGAAAATCTGGAGCGCGCGTAAATGATTCATTATCATGCGGTTGTAAATTATTACCAAAACAGAGTTTAGTTAATCAAGGATAAGGGTAGAGATATTTTTATATAGATATAAATATCTACTAGAACATATTAACGCTTGAAATGATGAGTAGTTTGTCTGATAAAGCTGAATTTTGTTAATATACAGACATTATGATTTTAAGCATTAAATTATTTAAAAATATTGAGAGTAATGATGAGTAATTTAAAAATTTTAATTACAAAACTTTCTACAGTTGCGCGTACTGCTTTAGAAAAATCGGCTAATGCTTGTGTTATTCAACAAAATTACGAAATTGAAATTGAACATTTATTTTTAGAGCTACTTAATCAATCTCTAGAGAATGATTTAAAAATTTTATTAAAGAAATATAAAATTTCACCTGAAGCTTTAGCTGATGATTTAAAAGAAACAATATCTCAATTACCGAAAGGTAATCATCGAACTCCTATTTTTGCTAAATCTATTGTTCGTTTGTTTGAACAAGCATGGTTATTGGCTTCGGCTGAGCAACATCCAGTTATTCGTAGTGGTCATTTATTAGTTGCGTTATTAACTGCATCTGATTTATATCAAATTGCGACTCGTGCTTCGAGTTTATTTGATCTTTTACCAATTGATTCAATGAAACATAAGTTTCTTGAAATTTGTGAGAAGAGTGTTGAACAACAAGACGAAACAAAAACACTTTCGAGCGAAGCTGAACCAACAGAAGCTACTGTCGCAAATACCAAAGCAGCTAAAACACCAGCACTTGATCAATATACGATTAATCTAACTGAAAAAGCGAAACAAGGCGGTATAGATCCGGTTATTGGGCGTGAATATGAAATTCGGTTAATGCTCGATATTTTAATGCGTAGACGCCAAAATAACCCGATCTTAACGGGAGAACCGGGGGTTGGTAAAACAGCGGTGGTCGAAGGTTTAGCCTTAAAAATTGCTCAAGGTTTAGTGCCTAACGCCCTAAAAAATGTCCATTTACATGTGCTGGATATGGGGCTGTTACAGGCTGGCGCAAGTGTTAAAGGTGAGTTTGAAAATCGTTTAAAGCAGGTTATTCAGGAAGTTCAAGCTTCTGCTCATCCTATTATTTTGTTTATTGATGAAGCGCATACCTTAATTGGTGCAGGTGGGCAAGCAGGGCAAAATGATGCTGCAAATCTCTTAAAACCAGCTCTTGCACGTGGGGAATTACGCACGATTGCTGCAACAACATGGGCTGAATACAAACAATATTTTGAAAAAGATGCTGCATTGAGCCGACGTTTTCAGGTGGTGAAAGTAGAAGAACCAACCGAAGAAGTTGCGGTAGATATGTTGCGGGCAATGATTCCTGTGATGCAGCAGCATTTTAAATTACAAATTGATGATGAAGCGATCGTTACAGCGGTTCACTCTTCACACCGATATATTAGTGGTCGTCAACTTCCGGATAAAGCAGTGAGTGTGCTTGATACAGCAGCAGCACGTGTGGCTTTGACTCAAAATGCACAACCCGTAAAGCTTGATCAGTTAAAGGCTCAAGAGCATAACTTAAAGCTTGAACAGCAAATTTTAGAAAATGAGCATCGTCAGATTCCAATTCATCATGAACGATTGGAAATTTTAAAAGCTAATTTAGAATCTTTGCAAAAAGAGATTCATGAAACCGAAGAGCAGTGGAAAAAAGAATTAGAACTTGTTCATAAAATTCAGGAATTAGAAGCACAGAATCATACGAATGAATCTGAAGCTTATGATCAGATCAATCTATTGCGTAAGGATCTTGCTGATATTCAAGGTCAGCAACCATTAGTATTTGAAAGAGTAAACTCTCAAATCATTAATGAAATTATTTCTGATTGGACCGGTATTCCAGTTGGAAAAATGGTTAATGATGAAATTAAACAGATATTAACGCTTGAAGATAAATTGGGCGAGCGTGTAATGGGTCAAGATTATGCACTCACACAATTAGTTCAAGGCATTAAAACATCAAAAGCAAGACTTGAAGATCCGAATAAGCCACAAGGTGTATTTCTTTTGGTGGGCCCAAGTGGTGTAGGTAAAACTGAAACTGCACTAACTTTGGCAAATGAATTATATGGTGGTGAGCAGCATTTAATCACGATTAATATGTCTGAATATCAGGAAGCCCATACCGTTTCTTCACTTAAAGGTGCACCTCCAGGGTATGTGGGATATGGTCAAGGCGGTGTTTTAACAGAAGCTGTTCGTCGTAATCCTTATAGTGTTGTGTTGCTTGATGAAATTGAAAAAGCACATAGTGATGTTCAGGAACTGTTCTATCAAGTATTTGATAAAGGTACTTTAGAAGATGGTGAAGGACGAGTAATTGACTTTAAAAACACCACTATTTTGTTGACTTCAAATGCTGGCTCAAGTGCCATTATGCAAGCTTGCTTAAATACGCCTGTAGAAGAATGGCCTACAGCTGAAGAGTTGATTGAGCATCTAAAACCAAGTTTATATAAGCAATTCAAGCCTGCATTTTTAGGCCGAATGAGAGTGGTGCCGTATTTCCCATTGCATGATGATTTACTCGTACGAATTATTAAACATAAGCTAGGCAAGATCACAGCAAGAATTGAGAAACAATACGGGACACAAGTCCAATATTCTGATGATTTGGTAGAGCTGCTCTTAAGCCGCTGCACAGAAGTCGATAGTGGTGCGCGTAACGTTGATAATATTTTAAATTCTACGGTGTTACCTGCATTGGCTACAGAAATTTTGGTGGCTTTAGCAGAGCAAAAATTGCCAAAAATTATCATGATTGATGCTAAAGATGACGAAATTCAATATTTACTAGATCCTGTTGCAAAAGCTGCTAAAAAAAGGACGAGTAAAAAGTTGAAGTCAGAAGTTTAAAATTGAATAGAGCTAAAATTAGATGAATATTGATATTTCTGAACTACTTGAACCCATTAGTGATAGCTTACCTTGTGGTGATGACTTTTCATTTTCTAATGAATTTCATGAAATAAAAAAAGCGAAGACACAAGATGATTTATTGCTAGATCAAGGTGATTGGGTTGCTGAACGCAAACAGGCCGATTGGGACTTTGTATCAAATAAAACAAGTGTTTTGCTAAAAGAGAATACAAAAGATATTCGTCTATTAACTTGGCTCTTAGAAGCTTGGACTCATCTTTATGGTTTTGATGGTATGGCTAAAGGTTTAACCTTAAGCCATACCATGTTGAATCAATACTGGCAGGAAATTCATCCTGTTATTGAAGATGATGATTTAGATCAGCGCATTGGTTTATTACAGGGTTTAATTAATCAACTTCCGATGTTGTTAAAGAAAGTTTCTTTAACCAATACAGCTCCTTATTATAATTTGCTTGATTACGATAATTTTCTATATCACGAAAATGTTCGTCGTAAACAAACTGAAGATTACGATAGTCAGTCGGGGCCATCTGAGTTAGAACAATTCGATCAAGCTATTTTTAATACGTCTAAAACTTTTCAATATTCTAATTATCAAGATTTTAGTTCAGTGTTAACCGAATGGGATGTTTTAAAGCAAACCCTTGATCATTTAATGGGGTTAGATTCGCCGAGTTTTGGTGCAATTGATTCAGCATTTGAAACCATTCACAGCACATTACGCAAGATTTATAAAGCAGAAGCTTTTGGTACTGGGCTTGCGCCAACCCAAGAGCAGGCGACAGTCATCACGAGTTCATCTATGGAAAATCAAGTGCCTGTACAAGTTGTTTCAGATCAGCCTGCTTTTCAGCCTCAAGCTCAAACACACTTGGCGAATCGTGAGCAAGCAATGAAAGTGCTGCAAGAAATTGCGGATTACTTTCAGGCAAATGAGCCTCATAGCCCTGTGAGTTATATGCTTCAAAAAACCATTAAATGGAGTCAAATGCCGTTACATGAATGGCTAGCACAAGTCATTAAAGATGAGCATCCATTACAAATGGTTCAGGAAATGTTAGGTGTACAGCCTAAAAATGAATATGAATAAAGATTGGTAAAGACATATGTTTAAAGCTGAAAAAGTCCTGTGGGGCGAAGGTTTATTTTTAAGACCTCAACATTTCCAAATTCAAGATACCTATCATGAACAACGGTTGAATCATACGGTTCGAGCGGTTGTACCTTTTTCATATGGTATTCAAAAATTAAATTTCGATGAGGCCCAATTGAGCACACATATTCTTGCTCTAGAGTCTGTAGAGATGATCTGGCAAGACGGTGAAATTTATCAGGCACCGGCATATGATTTATTGCCTGAGCCAATTTTATTAGATGATCTTAATTTACGTGGTGAGATGCTAATCTATTTAGCATTGCCGCTTTTACAAGCAAATAAGCAAAATCTCATTGATCAAAACCAAGCGCAAAAGGGTAGATATCAATCTCACCTTGTTGAAACACATGATCTATTCACTAATGCAACCGAAGCCGATATTAGTTTGCTACGCCGTCGTGCTGTTTTTAAACTATTAGATGTACATAGTAATCCTGACCATAATTTAGATGGTTTCTTATATCTTCCTATTGGAAAAATTAAGCGTCAAAGCTCAGGTGCTTTCGAAATTGATCGAAAGTTTATTCCACCAATTTTGCATGTGGATGCATCTGAAACACTCATTTCAAATTTAAAAAGAACACTGAATGTTATTAAGGCAAAAATTAAGACCATTCAAACCAATAACCGTGAAAATGAACAGAAGTTAATTGAATTCCGTTCAGGTGATATTGTTTCATTCTGGTTAGTGAATGCATTAAATACAGCTCATGCTGGTCTTAATCATTTTGTGCAATATCCACAAATCCATCCAGAGCGTTTGTTCTTTGAATTATTGCGTTTAGCAGGTTCATTATTAACTTTCTCGACGGCTTATGATGTCGATCAATTACCTGCCTATAAACACCATAATTTACAAGAAAGTTTTTCGCAGTTAGATACGATTTTGCGTGATTTACTCGATACGATTATTTCGAGTCGTTACATCAGTATTGCACTTAAAGAAATCCGTCCTTCATATTGGGTGGGAAGTCTTGAAACCGATAAGATTACTCGAGACACTCGACTTTATATTGCAGTATCAAGTAGCGCAATGCAGACACATGAGTTGATCCAGATCGTACCTTTACGATTCAAAATCGGTAGTACTTTAGATGTAGAGCAACGCGTGGTTGCAGCATTGCCTGCAATTCCATTGCATCACTTAATTCAAGTTCCAACTGCGATACCGGTACGTTCTGGTGTGAGCTATTTTGAAATTGAACCGCATCATGAGCTATACCAACGCATGTTAGATTCCGAGACGATTTGTATTTATGTTCCGGCTGGTTTCCAAGATATCAGTATTGAACTGATTGCGGTCATGAACGCTTAACGGTAAAGGAGAGAAAAATGTCACAATCCACAGGTGCTCCTTCTTTATTTGATGATGGGCAAATTGGAACAGGCGGGAGCAATAATAGCCAGTCTCAAGCAAAACTACAGGCAATCAATCTTATTGATTTATTGCATGATGGGTTTTACTTGGTTTTTTTGATTCGAAATCAGTATGTACCAGCAAACGCTCAGCAGTTTCGTGAAAAAATCTTAAATTTACTTAATCAATTTGAGCAACAAGCCAAAAAGTTGCAATTTTCAGCTGATGATATTCATGATTCTAAATATGCATTTTGTGCTTTGATTGATGAAACGATCGTAACGCAACAAGACGCGAGTTATTTTAATTTGCAAAATGCTTGGTTAATTAGCCCGTTACAATTGAGCTTGTTTGGTTCTCAATTAGCTGGTTATCGCTTCTTTGAAATATTGGAACAATTACGTAGCCGTGGAAAAGAACGTCTAGCTGCTTTAGAAGTATTTCATTACTGCCTTTTATTAGGTTTTCAGGGCAAGTACCGAATTGAGTCAACGGAAAGTCTCAACCATTTAGTATCACGAGTGGGTGATGAAATTGATTATTTGAAAGGGAAAAAGCTCGCATTTTCGCCGTTCTCGGCAATTCCTGATCAGATCCGAAATATTATTCATCGCGAAGTACCATTCTTCTGGATTTTGATCTTTTTATTGATTTTTGCATTACTTACCTTTGCAGGACTAAGATTTATGCTGAACAATCAAAATGATAAAGCATTATCTAATTATCAAAATGTGATTTCTGCTCCTCAAGAGCAAGCACATATTACAATTTATTTACCTTGATGATGGTACGAAATGGCTCAGGAAAAACCAACTTCTATTCGAGTTTTACAGTCGAATAAAAAAAAGCCGAAATCACCAATACTTTATATTGTTATTGGTGTTATTGCCGGGGTGTTTGTCAGCATCTCGCTATTCCTGTTCTTGTCTCAACCGTATTCTTCAGAATCAGCAGCAATTGAGAGTAAATCAACAGAAGAACAGATTTTAAATCAAGAAACTGCTCATTCTTCTGATGAACAAAATCAGGTTGCTGTCAGTCAAGACAATGAAACAGATTCAATGAGCCGTGATGGCTTTGAACAACCTAAAGATAATGAATTAAGTAGTATCTTTAAACCTGTTCCGAATAAGTCTGCTACTGCCAATCAACAGCGAGTTTCTCCATTTGATGAACAACTCACTGGTGAAAAGAAAGTTCAGACTGTGCCTCAACTACAAACAGGGACGATACCTAAAGCGACCCAACCGAAGGTACAGCCAGCTCAGCAAAAGCCAGTGAGTAAACCGCAGCAACAACAAGCGGCACAGGCTAAACCAATTGGTGAGAATAAAGCTCCAGCCGAACCTGAAGTTGAGGTTGAACCACCTAAAGCATCGGTAGATATTAAAATTACACGAAGTCCTTTTGCTGTGAATTAATGAACTGATGATGATTTTTCTCATTTTCTTTTGCTTTACATGCTTGGCAATTGGTTTAGCGTTTTTAATGTCTTATGAGCTAAGGAGTAAAAGCAAAGATTTTGTTTTGTCATTACTGCCACAAGGCCGTAAACAGCTTAATCAGGTTAGACAATTTGCTCAAACAATGAATCAGGCAGCTGCGCCTGAAAAGCTACAATCCCATTGGCATTTACAGCAGTGGTGGATTGTCATTGCAGGCTTTTTCTTGTTTGCCAGTATTTTAGTGTTTGCTTTTACTCGACCTATTAGTTCAACTCGAATTGAAGCTGAATATCTGAAAAAAACAGATCCTCAAATTTATGCACTTTTGAATGGTGAAATATTATCGCCACCGCCAGAAGTGGATGAAAGCCTAATTGAAGCTGCGATTGTAGAGGCCACCCAATTAGAGCAACAATATTCCTCTCAAAGTAGTGGCGCTATTAATTCTTCACCTATTGATAATGCGAGTTTCGATGGGCGAGCTATTTTAGATACCAGTCTAGTAGATCGTAAATGGAGCAAAATGAACCCACGTTATAAGCAGCGTTTACTCATGGTCTTTAAAATCATGAAAGAACAGTATGGCTATGAGTTGGTTTTATTAGAAGGTTATCGTAGTCCTACTCGTCAGAATATGCTGGCAGGTAATCCAAATACAACAAGAGCAAAAGGTTATCAGAGTTACCATCAATTTGGTTTGGCGGCAGATGTAGCCTTTAAACGAAATGGAAAAGTGGTTATTTCTGAAAGAGACCCGTGGGCTATGCAAGGTTATCGTTTATATGGACAAGTTGCTGAATCGGTTGGTCTCACGTGGGGCGGACGTTGGAAATCTATCCAAGATTATGGACATACTGAATTCCGTATGCCGGGATTAAGAAAAACTCAAGAAATGGCAGAAAAACTCATTGCCGAAAGTTTGAATGATATAAATTAAAAAGAGTAAATATGTTTACAGAACCTAAAATACAGGACATTAAAATTGATTCAATGATTAGCCAATTGAGCTTTATATGAATTCATTTTTTAAACGTTTGGCTCTATTTAATCAAGGCTTGGGAAAAACTAGTCCGTTTGCAAAAGGTGTGGATGGGACTTTACAGGTTATTGAGCATTTGGGTTATGTGCAGATTGATACCATATCAGTCGTTGAGCGAGCTCATCACCATATATTGTGGAGTCGAGTGCCTGATTATGATTTAAGTCATTTAAATAATTTGGTTCGAGAGCGTCAGATTTTTGAATATTGGTATCATGCGGCGTCTTATCTTCCTATGAAAGACTACCGTTATGCACTGCCTGCCATGATGTCGGTCAGGAAAGGGGAAAGCCGTTATTTCAATAGAGGTGATCAACATCTCATGAATGAGATCTTAGCCCGCGTTCGTGCAGAAGGTAGAATTCGACTACGAGATATTGATAAGAATAATAAAAAGAGTTTGGGAAATTGGTGGAATACAGGTCCAGGTCGCCGTGCTTTTGAGCAGTTATATATGCAGGGTGACCTGATGATCTGTGAGCGTAACGGAATGGAAAAAGTCTATGATTTGACCGAACGTTGCTTACCTGAAAATATTGATTTAAGTATGCCTACGCTTCATGAATATGCGCAGTATTTATTTAATACAACGCTTCGAGCACATGGTGCATTTACATGGAAGCAATTGGTTCATTTAAAGGGAAAAGATTTAAAAGAAGCTATGCGTGTCGTGCTGAAGGAGCAGATCGACGCAGGTGTAGTATCAGCGATTAAACTTGACGATGGGCAAACTCTATATGTCGATGTAGCTGCAATAGAACAAAACGTGAATACTGATTTTGGATTAAAAATACTTTCGCCTTTCGATAACTCGCTTATTCATCGTGACCGCTTAACATCTTTATTTGAATTTGATTATCGGATCGAATGCTATGTGCCAGCGGCCAAACGGGTATTTGGTTATTTTTGCTTACCTATTCTTTATCAAGATGAGCTAGTGGGCCGCATAGATTGCAAAGCACATCGGACAGTAAAAGAGTTAGAAGTCATTAGTATACATCTCGAAAAAACAATCAAAGATAAAGAGCTTTTCTTTTTTGAATTAGAGCAAGAGATCAAGCGCTTTGCAGAGTTTAATCAATGTACTATCATTAATGACAAAGTCATCAAGCTCATTCGCTAAGGTGTAAGCAGGGAACTATGTTGGTCTTAAATAAAGTTTATTTAAATTAAAACACCAAAAGAATTACTACAGCTTTTGGTGTTTTCAATTGATTTACATTAAAGGCATACGATATTCAATTATTCCTGGTTTTTGTGCAATCCAGTCATAGAGTTTTTGAGCCGTGTGATTGGTTTCTTGAGTGTGCCAATATAAACGGTCACAGTTGTGTTCGATTGCTTGCTTCTGTACATATTCAATGAGTTGCTTACCAATGTGTTGCCCACGGACTTCAGGTGAAACATAAAGGTCTTCTAAATAACAATAATTATTCTCTGCCCATGTTGAGCGATGAATAACATAATGCACAATTCCCAAAACTTGCTCGCCTTGTTTGGCAACAGCACAATAAACGGGTTCATTTTCAATGAAAAAGCGTTCCCAAGTTACTTTAGTAACATGAACAGGTAAATTTACCTGATAGAAATTTTGATAAGCAAGCCAATATTTGTTCCATTGTGAATAGTCCTGCTGCTGAACAGGGACAATCTGAATATCTTGATTTTGCATAATAATTACACTCTGTTTTAAAGTTCTAGAAAGTCGAAAACAAGAGTGTAGTTTTGATAGTGGTATTTTTATAAGATACACTTTTGATATTTTTTACAGTACCAGTTTGTTATGGCAACTTCGATTTCTGCATCTTTTCCACATTTGATTTTGCCAAAGGGTCAGATTAAAGATGGACTATATTCTGCTTTGCGTGATGCTATTTTAGATGGTAGGCTAATTGCCAGAACAAAATTACCCTCAAGTCGTGCTTTAGCAGAGATGATGTCGATTTCACGAAACTCTGTGTTAGCTGCTCTTGAACGGTTACTTGATGAGGGCTATTTATTTACTAAGCCAAGTTCAGGTACCTACGTTGCCGAAGTGATTCCAGATCAATTAATTGGTATTCAGCAAGACCTAAATTCATGTGTTGAAAAAAAGCCCCAATCCTTAAACATTAATCCGAATCTTGAAGGTTTATTAACTTCATGGCGAGAGCAGTCGTGGTCAAGTCAAAAGAAAAAAATGTTCCATGTGGGAGTGGGCTGTATTGATTTATTTCCTCATCAGCTTTGGGGGAAATTATTAACAAAAGCTTGGCGACAATCTTATTATCAACTGGGTCAATTTCACGACTCGCGGGGCTATTTACCATTGCGTCAGGCAATCTGTGAGTATGTCCGCTCCACCCGAGGCCTGAACTGCAATGAACAGCAAATCATTATTGTAAATGGGACGCAGCAGGCAATTCATCTAGCTGGCTATGCCTTACTTCAATCAAATGATGAAGTTTGTTTGGATGAGCCGGGATATGATGCAGCTTTTAATATTTTTCGAAGTTTTGGTGCGAAAGTAAATTTGATCGAGAGTGATGAGGAGGGAATGCGAATCTCTGACATTACAGATCATTATTCAAAAAGCAAACTTGTTTATACCGCACCTTCACATCAGTTTCCTGTAGGTGGAACTTTAAGTTTAGCTCGCCGTTTTGCGTTACTCGATTGGGCATCCCAACAAGGAAACTGGATTTTTGAAGATGATTATAATAGTGAGTTTCGCTATGGCACACATCCTATTCAAGCTTTACAGGGTTTAGATCAGCAGCAAAGAGTTATTTATTCTGGTACTTTTACCAAAATGATGTTTCCTGAGTTTCGGTTAGGATTCATGGTTGTGCCTGAAGCATTGATTGAAACCTTTAGTGCGGCCAAATATTACACGGATGTTCGAAGTTCTTATTTAGAGCAGGTTGCTTTGTCTCTATTTATACAAAAAGGCTACTATGCTCGGCACGTGCGTAAAGTTAGAAAAGCATGCTATGAGCGCCAACAAGCATTGATTAAAGCTATTGATGAGCATCTTGCAGATGTGCTCGATGTTCAACCAACCGATTCAGGTATCCATGCAGTGTGCTGGTTAAAAGGTGCGTGGACAGAGCAAGAATTTATTGATCAGTGCTCAGCTCTAAACTTAGCTGTTCAGCCGTTATCAAGATATTGTCAGATGCCAAACAAGAAGGCCGCTGTACTTATTGGCTATGCAGCCCACACACCTAATGAAATTATTGAAAACATTAAAAAAATTGCACAATATTTAAAAGCTAAATAATAGCCTAAGTTATGCTATTTACATAAATTTAATCATTATTCAAATACTTAAATGCAAATTTTTATGGTGATCAATTGGTTATATGAAACTAGAAATTTTATTAAAATTTTAAAAATTAATTTTAATTAATATTATTTTAAGCTAGCACAATTAATCTAACTACATCAAAGCTTATTTAGTACACCTTTTGGCCACATTCTCCAGATGTGGCCTTTTTTTTATCAAAAACAAATATAGTTCGGAATAACTTAATTAATTCTTAAAGAGAAATAAAAATTAATCATCTTCCATGGCATTACTATAAAACTTAACGCCTAGTTTAATACGATCACGCCCATTACCCATACGCCAGCGGTTAGTATCTCGTAAAGAATATACACAGCCACAATATTCTTGCTGATAAAATTCTTCTCGTTTACTGATTTCAATCATACGGCTTGAGCCACCATTTTTACGCCAGTTATAGTCCCAATACTGAATTTCAGGATAGTGAGCAGCAGCGCGAATTCCGCAGTCATTGATTTGCGCCATATTTTTCCAACGAGAAATTCCTAGCGAACTACTGATGAGACTAAAGCCGTGTTCATGTGCGTAAAGGGCAGTTCGTTCAAATCTCATATCAAAACACATGGTACAACGAATACCGCGTTCAGGTTCATCCTCCATCCCTTTTGCTCGGGCAAACCAGTTGTCAGTGTCATAGTCTGCATCGATAAATGGAATATTATGCTTTTCTGCAAAACGAATATTTTCTTCTTTGCGGATTAAATATTCTTTTACTGGATGAATATTAGGATTATAAAAAAATATTGAAAATTTAATTTCTGAGTCGATTAATGCTTCCATAACTTCTCCTGAACAAGGAGCGCAACAAGAGTGAAGTAATAATTGATCGTGTCCAGAAGGGAGTTCTAATTTTAAACGTTGAGTTGACATAATAAAAAAATTAAATTGTAATGCCATTAATTATATATTTATTATTTGTATAATGTGAAATGAATTATTTTCAATTTTACTGTGAAATTAATTTAATATTTTAAAAAAATTATTGTTATATTTAAGGTTAAGTTGAATGTAAATAATTAAATAAATGTCATGTTATATATTGAGGCTAGATTTATAATTAAATTTAAAGTTGTTGCTAAATATACTATATAATTAAATAAATTATAGATGGGTTTTATATATTAAAAAATAATAAACCTTAAATATTTTTTGATAAGTGATTGATGTATCTGAATATAATTTGAATTTTTTATTGTGATATGTGTCACAAATAAACCTTATTTTTTCAATTAAAATATTTCTTTAGATTTATATCTTTAATAAATCTATACTATAAAATTCAGTGTGTTTTTTTAATTTAAGCGTGTGATAATTTGAGATATGGAAGATTGGCAATGTAAGTATTGTAATGGTTACATTATGGTTAATCATTCAAAGATCGGTGTAGGAGAAAAAGTTTACTTTTTGGTATATAAATTTGACGCAAAGAATGAAAGGAAAAAATTATATAAAAAGGGAGTTGTTGTTGCCCGTTACGATAATATATTACACATTGAGTCACGTAAAAAAACTTATAAGATCGAGCAGATAAAAGTCTATCCATTAGGCGCACCCATGCCTTTCGTTTACAACATGTTTTGGATTTGTGGATGTCCGTTTACTCTACAAAACTAATTTCTTAAATTTAAATGACAGCAACTTATTTTATAGATTGAATTAATAATCATATCCTTTTTTGTCATCAGCTTTTACAGATAAGATCTATACCTTGGGGAGAGTAGTTCATAGCGTATAAGAAAATCTCTGTTATTTATTTGACAAAATAAAAGCGCTCTCTTATAAACCTCAAGTAAAGTTGAGGTCAATCATGATGAGTGAAAATAAAAAAGCTGACTCTAGTCGAGTTTTGACTGTGGGTGAAGTTGCAAAAAGGAGTGGAGTTCCTGTTTCGACCCTACATTTTTATGAAACGAAAGGGCTTATAAAAAGTATAAGAACAAATGGTAATCAACGTCGGTATCCCTTAATTATTTTAAGATATATTGCGATTATTAAAGTCGCTCAAAGAGTGGGTATCCCTTTAAATGAAATTAAAGAGGCTTTAAGTCAGTATCCTGTGGGCAGTAAATTAACAGCCAAGCAATGGAAAGATCTATCAAGTCATTGGCGAGAAAATCTGGATGATCGAATTCAAAAATTAACTCGCTTAAGAGATGAAATGGACTGGTGCATTGGCTGCGGCTGTTTATCATTAGAGCAATGCCCATTAAGAAACCCCGAAGATATTTTAGGACTAGAAGGATCGGGGCCACGAATTTTAGAAAGACCTGAATAGAATATTTCAACAATAGCTTTTAATTGGGAATATCTTAATTTCCAATAAATTAAATTTATTTTGCTAGAACATTCAAGTGAGTTTTTTATTGTAAAGAAGTGACATGGAATATGAAATTTTTTGATATCTTTAGTTTTTTTAGTAAGAAGCAAAAAATTATGAAAAAAATTCTCTTTCTTGGCTTGGCACTTGTTTCATTAACGGCTTGCTCGTCTGTACAACATAAAGATCCGACTCCACCAAAAATTGGTTCACCAAATCCAGCTAGTCAATATTGTGTTGAACAAGGTGGAAAATTAGAAATTAGAAATGAAGCAAATGGTCAGGTCGGCTATTGTCATTTACCAAATGGCCAAGTCGTAGAAGAATGGAAATTATTCCGTGACAATCAAGCGAATTGTGTAGCAGAAGAAGCTCAAAAATTAGTGGGGCAATCTGGCCTTACTGATGATCAAATTAAACAAAAGACTCAATCAGAAATTGTGCGTAAAGTTGCTCCGGGTCAACCAATGACTATGGATTATCGTACAAACCGAGTTACAGTCACCATTGATCCAGCTTCTAAAAAAATTACGAATGCAACTTGTGGCTAACTTTTAATTAAAAGCTAATAGACCGAATTTTGAAATAAAAAAGCCTGCTAAAATGCAGGCTTTTTTACGACTTTAATTTTGGGAATAGTGAATGACTGGATATTCTTTTTGTTGAGGCAGTTGTTGTAAAGCCTTGTTAATATTGATTAGAAAAATATCAACTTTATCTTGGCTTGAATTGTTGGTGTTGTACGAAGCTCTTTCTTGATAGTTAATTCCGCATCCAATAATTTTCATATTTGCAGGGTTAAAACTCCAGTCATTTTTATTTTTGATCGAGATATCTAAATCACTATCACACTCTTTCCAGAGTTTTAAAAATTGATTGGAATATACAGCGGGGGCTTCTTGTGCTCGGTATGCGGTAAATCCTTGCATTTCAGAATTGGCAAATTGAAGTAGATGATTGGTGGGCATTCCTCCCCAAAGGATAGCAGTATCTTTTGGTAGTTTTATCGAGGTTATATTTTCTTCTTTAAGTGGAGTAGTTTGTTCATTTTTCTGTTTTGACTTTTGAGATTTATATACCAGTTTTGTTCCAACTGGAACAGTTACACCTTTGACTTGAGTTATTTGAGTTGTATAGAAATAAGGCGAATCATCACGGTTACAACCTGTTGGGTTATAACAGCCAATACATCCACTCAAGAATAAAACCGGAAAGCTTAAAACACTCAATTTTAATATGTGATTCATTTTTCTTCTCTTTCATTATTTCTATCAATTTAATATATCAGGCTTTATATCAATAATAAAAAAAGCCTCTAGCGGACTAGAGGCTGAAAAACATCAGATGCAAGAACAGGTGAATTATGCATCTGAGTTAAGTAGGTTGTATCAAACCATGTAAAACACTTTACCAGCAAAAATGAATAAAAATAGAGAGGTGCGACTAATGGCTAATATTTGTGGTTTTTTATTTATACAAATTGGCGTGCTTATTTAAAGACTATTTCTAGAACATCTATTAGGGGAATAAAAGCTCTACAATTTATATTTTTGATTAAACCAATCGATGTTGATTGTTCAACCGTTGTCTTTTTGCGCTGCTAGCCAATAGTTATTCGTGATTTGTATTCGGCTTAATGATAATTTTAGAGTTATCCGACAGGACACAATAACGACGAACATACGAATAATAATGAATTGAAGGTAGGACCCCGTGTTTATAAGTGTATTTGATCTTTTTAAAATTGGTGTAGGCCCATCTAGCTCCCATACAGTTGGGCCAATGCGAGCAGCGTGTAGTTTTGTGGACGATTTAGTTAAGCAAAATGATCTACAAACGACGTTTCGAGTTCAGATTAAGTTATATGGTTCGCTTGCAGCAACTGGTGTTGGTCATGCGACAGATAAAGCTATTCTTTTAGGATTAATGGGTTTTGACCCTGAACATATCGATACTCAAGTAAGTACAAGTTTGATTGAAGATGTTCTTGAAAATAAAGCCATCCAGCTCGATCAGCAAAAGAGTATTTCTTTTGACTATAAGCATGATTTGCTTTTTTTAGATGAAT
The DNA here is from genome assembly GCF_053345265.1 of Acinetobacter sp. M5A5_2a. Taxonomy (NCBI): domain Bacteria; kingdom Pseudomonadati; phylum Pseudomonadota; class Gammaproteobacteria; order Moraxellales; family Moraxellaceae; genus Acinetobacter; species Acinetobacter sp. M5A5_2a. The sequence goes on from NZ_JBKEZV010000009.1 coordinate 171,230, forward strand.
CTTTGCCTCATCACCCAAATGCAATGGAACTGATTGCTTATAACGAAGCGGAAGAAATTTTATATGCTGAAACGTATTACTCGATTGGTGGCGGTTTTATTGTTAGCCAAAGGCAATTAACACAAACCCAGTCTGAGACTGGTGAAATTAAGGTTCCATATCCATTTCATAGTGCTGCTGAACTTTTAAGCTTATGTAAAACTCATCATTTATCAGTTAGTGAGTTAATGCTTGAAAATGAGAAAAGTTGGCGTAGTGAAAGTGAGATTCGCACCAAGATTATGGATATATGGAAAGTGATGCAGCAGTGCATTCACAACGGATTAATTAACGAAGGAATATTACCGGGCGGATTAAACGTAAAACGTCGGGCTAAAAAAATTCACGATAAATTATTAAATAAGAAAAATTCAAACCTGATTGTGACGACTTTTCATGCCATGGAATGGGTCAATTTATTTGCGTTAGCGGTAAATGAAGAAAATGCTGCTGGCGGTCGAGTAGTGACAGCTCCCACAAATGGTGCAGCAGGGATTATTCCGGCAGTTTTATATTATTACGTGACTTTTTCTAAAGATTTTTCCGAAGACAAAGTTGTTCGCTTTTTTCTAAGTGCAGCAGCAGTCGGTATTTTATGTAAGCTCAATGCATCTATTTCTGGTGCAGAAGTAGGATGTCAGGGCGAAGTAGGCTCAGCTTGTGCGATGGCTTCGGCGGGCTTAGCCGAGATTTTAGGTGCATCACCTGAACAAGTGGAACATGCAGCTGAAATTGGCCTTGAACATAACTTAGGTTTAACGTGTGACCCGATTGGTGGCTTGGTTCAGGTGCCTTGCATTGAGCGCAATGCAATTGCTGCTGTAAAAGCCATTAATGCAGCACAAATGGCACTTCATGATGAAGGTGAGCATTTTGTGACGCTCGATAAAGTTATTCAGACAATGAAGGAAACTGGCAGAGATATGTCTGAGAAATATAAAGAGACTTCAAAAGGTGGCCTCGCTGTTAACGCAATTGAGTGCTAAAAAATGAGATGGGGACGAGGTGCCCCATCTTATTTTAAACATTAAGCAGGGTGAGCAGGAGGCTAAAAAATGGCTATCCAAACAATCAAATTTGATGATAGGAAGGTACTTGTAGGGACACCAAGCGATATAATGGTGGCAGAAATTGCTTCTCCGTTTGTTGTACTTTTGCAGCTAATTGATCTAATTTCTTAACTCAGAAAATATAGTTTCTTTTAATTGGTTTCTTGCATCCACAGATAATCACGCTATTTTATTTTTTATCATAATTTATTAAATCATTTTTAGCGATTTCTATGACTTTATAGAAATCTTCTAATGAGAATTTAAAATCTATATCATTAGGGATAGCTGTTAAGTCTAAGAGAAACTCTATCTCAATATTTTTAACGCCATTTTCCCGATTTAATTGAAAAATTCTATAGTTATAAAAATAAACTTCAACTGTTAAGAATTCAAATTCAATATTGCTAGCAAAAATAATTTCGAAATTAGGTGGGAGAGACATATCTATTTACTCTACTTAGAATCCAGTAAACCAAAGAAAAAGTTATCAAAATTAAAATGGACTCCTTGAATCATTAGGTGCTCTATATGAAAAAACTCTGCAAGAAAGAGCTATTCGTATTATAAAAGGATTATTTTTCTAAATAGTATAATCGAAACCTAGGAATAGGGAATAGAATGGTCAGTTATTAAATTCTGAATTCTTGGAATACCAAACTTTTCTTAGCCATATTTGCTACCAAACAAATCTCTCTTCTAAAATCACCCCTTTATAACTCCCACTTAACAATAAACCACTCATTATTTAGCCTTACTTTTTTAATGATTTAATTTAAAGCAAATGGCATTTTGCGTGCTTGACTGTAAGGGGGCAGGGCACTATTCTTTGCCTGCTGGCCTACATTGCCAGACGGTCGTCGCGGACCGCTTGTAAGAACACATCAGATTTATTCCTTTCTGAGGGATACTCTTATGTGTAAATTCCTCGTCTCCTCCCGTTGCGGTAGGACGGGAGTGGGACACCTTCGGGTGTGCTGGAGTCTTACCCAGTCCGCGAACCCTCTTCCGTTCTGCCACCATAATTTTAATGTCTGGCAGAACTCCCAATAAAAAGGAGTTGGCTTTGCACATCCATTATTTCTTGGCTCTCGATGCCAAAAGCTATAACGATACAGCTTAAAAATTTAAAGCAGCTTGATCGCCCTAAGGTTTTCAGGCTTTAAGTCATTACGGCTCAAAAAACTTAATCAACAATAAAACTTGAGATGTGCCAAGCACAGTCTTTACGGCTTTGCTATGCCTTTTTTTCTCCCCAAAAAGTATCTCGTTTAGAAACAACAAGAATTTATAACGGTAAAACGATGTCAAATTTAGTTCTCCCAACACGTGCCATACAAGTCATAAATAAGTCGATTAATTTATTTCACCATTTTGGGTTTCATACTGTTGGGGTCGACAGAATCGTGAAAGAGTGCGAAGTTCCAAAAGCGACTTTTTATAATTACTTTCACTCGAAAGAGCGGTTTATTGAAATCTGTTTAATCGTACAAAAAGAACGCTTAAAAGCAAAAGTAGTTTCAATTGCTGAGTACGGGCAAGGCTCAAACGTGAAGGATAAACTCAAGGAACTTTATCTTTTACATACCGATTTAGAAGGGCTTTACTACTTACTATTTAAAGCCATTTTTGAAACGAAACTGAGCTATCCAAAAGCCTATCAAGTTGCAATTAAATATAGAACGTGGTTAATGAATGAAATCTATAGTCAGCTTATAAAACTAAAAAACGATGCGACTTTTCAGGATGCAAAACTCTTTTTATATATGATTGAGGGCGCAATTATTCAGCTTTTAAGCTCAGATGGGGCAGATGATCGAGAAAAGGTACTGGATTGTTTTTTGCGTAGTTTAGGTAGTTAATGTAATTTGAGGCCTCAGAATGCGCTAGACAATTGATAAATTTAAAAGCCAATTTGTCACCATATCTACGGATGTGTTTTTTTATATTTTTTAACACATTTACTTTATTACTTAATCAGACAAATGCTGAGCTGATAACAAAAAATATTAGACCGGTCGTCTATCAATCTATATAGTGAGGCCTCACTTTGTTGGCCTTCTAGTTTAAAAGAGAAAATTAATGTCTATTATTCTTCATCATTTAAATACTTCACGCTCATTTCGCATTCTGTGGTTACTTGAAGAAATTAATCAACCTTATGAATTAAAAAGTTATTTTCGAGATAAAACTACAAATCTTGCACCTCAAGAATTAAAAAACATTCATCCTTTAGGAAAATCACCTGTGATTGAGCTCGATGGAAAAGTAATTGCTGAATCAGGTGCCATTGTAGAAATTTTGATTGAAAAGTTTGCTCCTCAACTTATGCCCGCGAAAAATTCAGACAGTTATCTTGATTATTTACAATGGATTCATTTTTCAGAAAGTTCGGCTATGGTTCCATATTTATTAAATATTTTTAATTCGGTTGAGTTAAAAAATGGCACTCAATTAAAGTTCTTGGATCAATATGCGCATGCTGAGTTGGATAAAGTATTTTCATATTTAGATCAACAATTAGTAGGCAAAAAATTCTTAGTAGACAATTGCTTAACGGGTGCAGATTTTATGATTGGTTTCGTAGTCTATGGTCTAATTAATTCTTTAAATATTCGATCAAAATATCTTAATATTGAACAATATGTAAAAAGTCTAGAAAGCTTAGAAAGCTGGCAAAAAGCCATGTCTATAGAACAAAATCTTCATCAACAGACCAATGCCTAAAATTGCTGTAAGTAATTTTTTCAATATTGTTTAGCTGCTCAATTGGCTCGTATTCGTTCTTTCATTAGTTCTGGCAAATCAGCGAGTTAAAGAATTCGCCATTTAAAATTATGAGTTGAAACTCTTGTACCTCTAATTGATGACAAGAGTTTCTATGTCTATTTAAATCACATTTCTGAGTTCATTTGCCGTGTTACGCAGTAAGGGCAAGATTTGTTGAACCAAATAATCTTCTTGTACACGGTTGGTTTGAGACATGCAGTTAAGTGCTGCCACGGCTTGACCTTGAGCATTAAAAACGGGCACTGCAATCGCAATCACGCCAAGCTCATGTTCTTCTTTAGAAAGACAATAATCCGATAATGAAATGCCCTTAAGCACTTCAAAAAACTTTGACTCATCTACAACGGTAAATGGGGTTAAGCGTTTTAAACCGTAAGTTTTTACCCATGTGTGTTGAGCCTCTTCAGACAATGCCGCAAGTAATACTTTACCCGTAGAAGTTGCATGGGCAGGGAGTCGGTTTCCTAAATGCATGCCGTAAGGGCTTACGCGTAAATTATCTTGCTGCGGTAAATAACTACGGGCAATCGGTACGACTTCATTATCGTCCAGCACCACAATCGAAAAAGTGAGAGACGTCTGCGCGCACAAAAGATTTAAAAATGATTGAGCAACTTTAGGTAAATGCGCAGAGCTTAAATAAGAACTCGAAAAGCGCAGCACGCGATGGGTTAGCCAAAAGTAATGTTCATCTGTTTCTAAATAGCCTAAGTATTTTAAAGTTTTTAGATAACGCCTTGCCGCTGTACGACTAATACCAGTTCGTTCAGCCACTTGAGTGACATTGAGCCGTTGCCGATCTGTTCCAAAAGCTTCCAGTAACGCTAAGCCTTTTGCTAACCCTGCAATGTAGTCTTCTTGACGAATTTTCTCATGCGAGTTCGGGTGCTCTAAAAAAGCATCGAGAGAAGGCATCCTTTCATTCCTGTTATTTTGGTTGTTTCTGTCCGCTATTCGGACAAACTAAATGATAAACGGTTATTTTCGTCTTGGATATATAGTGCACAAAACTTAAAGCCAGTAATTTAAAAGTCAGGATGAAACAAGGATGAAGTTATGGATATTTTAAAGACACAGGTTGCAATTATTGGATCTGGACCAGCAGGGTTATTGCTTGGGCAACTTTTATATAAAGCTGGTATCGATCATATTATTGTTGAGCAACGTAGTGCTGAATATGTGGCTTCACGGATTCGTGCAGGAATTTTAGAGCAAGTTTCAGTCGACTTACTGAAACAAGCAGGCGTTGACCAAAATTTAAAAGACAAAGGATTACCGCATTCAGGCATTGAAATCTTAACCAATGGTGTAAAACATCGGGTTGATTTGGCGGCACTAACAGGTGGAAAACAAGTGACCGTATATGGTCAAACCGAAGTGACTAAAGACCTGATGACTGCGCGTGAAGCAGAGCAGCTCACTTCATTTTATGAAGCTCAAAATGTGCAGGTTAAAGATTTCTACACTGCGCCCAAAGTTGAGTTTGAGTACCAAGGTAAAGCCTTTCAAATTGAGTGTGACTTCATTGCAGGTTGTGATGGCTACCATGGTGTCTGCCGTGCCAGCGTGCCAGAAGATAAAATTAAAACCTTTGAAAAAGTTTATCCGTTTGGCTGGTTAGGTGTGTTGGCAGATGTTCCACCTGTAGCCGATGAATTGATTTATGTACAGTCAGAACGCGGATTTGCTTTATGCAGTATGCGTTCTGAAACGCGTAGCCGTTATTATTTACAAGTCCCTTTAACCGATCACGTAGAAGACTGGTCGGATGAAAAGTTCTGGGATGAGTTAAAAAACCGCCTAGACCCTGAAAGCCGTGAAAAGCTAGTGACTGGAACCTCTATTGAAAAAAGTATCGCGCCGTTACGTAGCTTTGTGACTGAGCCAATGCGCTTCGGAAAACTATTTTTAGCAGGTGATGCTGCGCATATTGTTCCACCGACAGGAGCAAAAGGCCTCAATCTCGCTGCGTCTGATATTGCTTATTTATCAAGTGCACTTGTTGAATATTATGTGGAAGGTTCAGAACAGGGTATAAATGAATACTCTGAGAAATGCCTACAACGTGTATGGAAAGCTGAGCGTTTTTCTTGGTGGATGACTCATTTATTACATCGCTTTGAAACTGAAAGTGAGTTTGATCATAAGATTAAACAAGCCGAACTAAGTTATGTGCTCGGGTCTATCGCAGGGAGAACAACATTGGCTGAAAACTATGTCGGTTTGCCTTATGAGATTAAGCAAATTGATAGTTTTAAGCACGCAAGTTGATTTTCTAAGTAATGAGGGAACCTGCCTTAACGCGGGTTCTTTTATAATAAAGCGATTAAAAATACCAAATATAGCTTCATCTTTTTTAAGCTTAGCTCCCTTGAGAACTAAGCTTACCTAAAAAATTAAAATGAAGAGTAATAAACTCTACATATGTGGAAATAAGGAATAACTTTGAGGAGTAAATTCCTTATTTCCGGCTAACGATCTAAAACATCTGTTTGATCGTTAGCACCATCACCATATAGGCACATGACCTAGATGGTATTTTGTGATGGATCTCTTTACGACTTTTGTGGGTCATATAATTTTTCTTTAATGAATAGGGCGGGGATCACACCACAAATCAGGTAGGCAGCACCCATTACAACAAAACCTAAACCAATAGAACCACCAGATGCTAAGAAGCCAATTGTGGCAGGTGCAAGGGCTGCTCCAAGACGACCAACATTATAAGCACCGCCAATTGCTGTACCGCGGATGGCTGTCGCAAAACTTTCAGTCATATAGGTTGCATTTACGCCGTAAGGAATACCGTATAAGAAACCGAAGGTAACGAGTAAATATAAAATATTGCTTGGAGAGTTATAAAAAACAATAAGTGGTAAGAAAATAGCAGTACCAATGGCACCAAAGGCATAGGTAAAACGACGACCTAGTTTGTCTGCCATCATGCCGGCAAGGACTTTACCTAAAATCATGGCGGTATAAGTACCGACCATATAGGCAGTCATTTCTTTAAACTTCATACCTAACTCACTTTCTAGGTAAGAAGGCATCCAGTTGTTTACTCCATAATAACCAAACTGTAAGAAACCTGCGGTTAATGCCCAAAGGATAAACATATTACGGTTCTGTTTATCTTGGAAAATAAGTTTAAATGCCGAAGTTTTCTGAGAGTTTTGAGCCGCAACAGGTTGTTGTAGTCGGGATTGTTGCCATGCTTGTGGTTCTGGTACAAAAATATGCATTAAAACAGCAATAATGACGGGAATAATCGCAACGTAAAACAGCATGCGCCAGCCATGATCTGGAATAATCCAACCTGCAAGTAATGTTGCAACAATATATCCAACCGTCCAGCCCGCTTGTAAAGTTCCGAGTACGGTTGTGCGGTAACGTGTCGGGACATATTCGGCCATCAATGTATTACACGCAATGTAGAGCGAGCCAAGTCCAAGTGAGGCAAAAAATCTTAAAATACCGAATTGAAGAAAGCTCTGAGTAAAACCTAAGCCACAGGTGAGGAGTGAGAAAATTAAAATAGAAATAACAACAATGCGGACGCGACCAAATTTATCGCATGCCCAACCGCCAAAAATTCCACCAACAGCCATACCTGCTAAAGTAAAACTACCGAGCATACCGGCTTGTACCGAACTTAATCCGAAATCTGCCTTAATACTATTTAAGCTATAAGACAGCAGCATCAAATCTGCACCATCAACCAATAGCGCTAGAAATGCAAAAATAAATGCAATTTTCCAAGTATGAGGCTGTATACGTGAAAGACTTTCTTTGTAATTTGTAGCCATAATCCATTACCTACATTTGATTGAAAGCACTTCAAGTCGTTTTAAAGTGCTTAAAATTTGATTAAGACGCAGCGCGAATCATGTTTCGGGCAATAATCACTTGTTGAATTTGGGTAGTTCCTTCATAGAGGCGGAACAAACGAACATCTCGATAAAAACGTTCAATCGCATATTCACTGATGTAACCTGCACCGCCATGAATTTGTACGCAGCGATCAGCGACACGGCCACACATTTCGGTTGCAAACATTTTTGCGCAGGAAGCTTCAGTGCTGACGTTTTGTCCTACATCACGTAGGCGTGCGGCGTCTAACACCATGCATCTGGCTGCATAAATCTCTGCTTTGGAGTCAGCAAGCATGGCTTGAATAAGTTGGAATTCGGCAATGGGTTGCCCAAATTGTTTACGTTCGATGGCGTACTTTAAAGAATCGTCTAGCATTCTTGTCGCAGCTCCAACACTTAACGCCGCGATATGCAATCGACCCTTATCAAGCACTTTCATGGCGGTTTTAAAACCAACGCCTTCAACTCCACCAATGAGTGCTGAAGCAGGAATACGGCAATTTTCAAAAATCACATCACAAGTGTGAGCACCTTTTTGCCCCATTTTTTTATCGCGTTTGCCAAGAGAAATACCCGGAGTTTGACTGTCGACAATAAAAGCAGAAATACCCCCAGCACCCTTAATATCAGAACTTGTGCGTGCCATTACTGTAAATACGCCAGCATGAGGGGCATTGGTAATAAAGCGTTTGGTGCCATTTAAAATATAAAAGTCGCCATCTTTTACGGCACTAGTCTTTAAAGATGCAGCATCAGAACCAGCATCGGGTTCAGTTAAGCAAAAAGAACTGATTACTTCACCGCGAGCTAAACGTGGCAAGAAAAATGATTTTTGAGTTTCAGTACCGTCAATAATGAGACCACTTGAACCAATGCCATTATTGGTACCAATGAGAGAGCGAAAAGCAGGAGAGGTCCGTCCTAATTCAAAAGCAACATAGACTTCTTCTTCCATTGTAAGTCCTAGGCCTTCGTACTCTTCAGGAATGGTTAAACCAAATAAGCCCAGCGCTTTCATTTGCTCAATAATATCTTTAGGAATTTCATCCGTTTCAGCGACTTCATTCTCATGAGGAATTAATACACCTTCAACAAATTGTCGAATCATATCAACAAGTTGATTTAGTGTTTCCTGATCTCGAATCATAGTCTCATCCTTTTACTACATGCTAAAAACATCAATGTGATGTTCGTAAAATCATCAATATTTGAAGCGATAGTAATCAAAGGATGAATGCAAAACAATATATTTTGAAAATTAATTTCGCAATGCGATATATTGTTATTGGTATTTGATTGGCTAATTTATTGATTTATTTAAGCTATATTTTCTTATAAAAATTCATCATTTTTAGTGGAAAATTAAAGTTTGATTTTTAAAATGAGGTGTGTATATTAAAAATATATATCGCTATGCGAAATTTTAAATGGATAAATTTTCCTATAGGAAATGAATCACCAGATAGAGTGGGATGAAGATGGGTGCTTTAAATGGAATTCGGGTGCTTGACTTAAGTCGGGTATTGGCTGGGCCTTGGTGTGGACAGACGCTGGCTGATTTAGGGGCAGAGGTCATCAAAATTGAAAGACCCAAAGTAGGTGACGATACTCGTTCGTGGGGACCACCTTGGATGAAGGATGACTCAGGGTTTGATACTCAAGAGGCTGCTTATTATCAGTCTACAAACCGCAATAAATTATCGGTTGCCATCGATATTGCTAGCCCAGATGGTCAAGAATTGATTAAAGCTTTAATTCAAGATACAGATGTGGTGATTGAGAACTATAAAGCGGGTTCTTTGAAAAAATACGGTTTGGATTACGAGTCTTTATCTGCAATTAACCCGAAATTGGTGTATTGCTCGATTACAGGTTTTGGTCAAACTGGCCCAAGAGCTGAAGAACCTGGTTACGACTTTATTATTCAGGGAATGGGCGGACTTATGTCAGTCACAGGTGAGCGTGATGATTTACCGGGCGGTGGTCCACAAAAAGTAGGGGTGGCTTTTTCTGATTTAGCTACAGGACTTTATTCTACGATTGCCATACAGGCTGCTTTACTTAACCGTCATGTGACGGGTTTAGGACAATACATTGATATGGCCTTGCTTGATGTCCAAATTGCGACTATGGCAAATCAGGGAATGAATTATCTTTCATCGGGTAACATCCCTAAGCGTTATGGCAATGCACACGCCAATATTGTGCCTTACCAAGTATTTAAAGCTTCTGATCGTGATTTTATTATCGCGTGTGGAAATGACACTCAGTTTATTCAGCTCTGTAGAAGTATTGGCTTACCCGATTTACTCAATGATGCGCGTTTTGCCCGAAATGCAGACCGAATTAAACACCGTGATGAAATTATCGAAATTTTATCAAACCATTTCTTAACTAAAACTGCAGATGAATGGGTAGGTGCGATTTATGCTGCTAAAGTTCCGGTAGGTGTAATCAATAACTTGGAACAAGCTTTTCAAGAGCCACAAGTGATTGCCCGAGAAATGTTGGTCGAGATGAATCACCCACAACGTGAAAAATTGAAGGTAATTGGCTCGCCAATCAAACTTTCAAGAACCCCTGTTGAGTACAAAACAGCCCCTCCTTTATTGGGTGAACATACGCAAGTGGTTTTAGGTCGAATCGTTTCTCTGGAAAAATTAGATGAGCTTAAGATAAAAGGCGTGATTGCATAAGCTAGCCTGAAAGCGAAGGGTTAAAATTATTTTTAAAATTAGAAAATAAAATATTTAGCCTTTCGCTTGAAGGGTTTAAATCAAGTTATATTTTAGATGCAGACTCGGACGTTTGCTTTTTTGCTATTTATAGAAAAAATAGATTATAATTTTCGCAGTGCGAAACAAAATGTGGATTGGTATAGATATGAATGATGCAGTAGATGCAGAGCAAACAGAAAAATTATTAGCGCCTTTAAGACATGAATTATTACATCCGATTCAAGACATGCAGGATGAAAATGATCGCCAATTTATTACTGCATTAGCCCGTGGTTTAGAGCTATTACGTTGTTTTACCCCAAAACATCAGCATTTAGGAAACCAAGAACTCGCACAAATGACGGGTTTACCTAAGCCAACCATTACTCGTCTAACGCACACTTTGTCTCGTTTGGGTTATATCAAACAAGTCCCAAATTCGAGCAAGTTTCAACTTTCAGTTGGGGTTCTTGCTTTTGGTTATTCGATGCTTTCTAACGTGTCGATTCGCTCTATTGCTCATCCATATATGAAAAATCTGGCAGACTATGCTGGCGCTGCGGTTGCAATGGCAACACGTGATCGACTCAATATGATTTATCTTGACGTGGTACAAGGTAAAGGAAACATGACCATGCGCCGTCAGGTTGGAACTTATTTACCCATTCATTTAAGTTCGATGGGACGTGCATGTTTAGCTGCAATGCCTGAAGATGAAAGAGAGTTTTTGCTTGATGCGATTCGTACCAAGCACAAAGAAGACTGGATCAAAATTAATCGTGATTTAGACAAAGCTTTTAAAGACTATCAAGATTTTGGATATTGTTTTTCAATTGGCGAATGGCATAAAGATGTGAACTCAGTTGCAGTTCCATTGATTCATGAACAACATGGTTTACTGGTGTTTAACTGTGGCGGTCCAAGTTTTATTATGAACCGAGAAAAACTTGAAGAAGATATTGCACCACGTCTCTTACATATGGTGAATAACATTCGTACTGAGATTAGTTAATTGTACTGAATTAAAAAATCAAAAAGGCCAGCAAAGATATTGATTGCTGGCCTTTTTTATAAGTTGTATTTCAAATGACGTGCTTATGAAAATTCGGTTTTCTTTTTTCTTTGAAGGCGCTTAGGGCTTCTTTAAATTCTTCACCTTGCAAACAATGAGAAAAAATAGTCGACTCATGATCAATACGATTTAATAGATCATCAATAGGCATATCTCTTAGTAACTTTTTGCTGAGCTGTAAAGCTTGACTTGGTTTATTTGCGAGTTTGGTTGCCGTATCTTCAACAAATTGATCAAGCTCATTTTCTTCGCATATGTTATTTACTAAACCATAATTTTTAGCTTGTTGCGCCGAAAATTTGTCGCCCAGTAAAATAATTTCAGAAGCTCGAGCGAAACCTAATAATCTCGGTAAGATGTAACTAGAACCTGCTTCAGGCACAAGTCCGAGATTCACAAAAGGAAACTGAAAAATAGAGTTTTGACTTGCATATACGAGGTCACAATGTAAAAGCATGGTGCTGCCAATACCAATCGCCACGCCATTTACCTTAGCAATAATCGGTTTTGGAAACGTTGCTAAGCTTTTTAGAAACACAATTGAAGAGGGTGGTTCGGTACTGGTTGTATTACGCGTTTCGAATGCATTTACATCATTGCCGCTGGTAAATGCAGACCCTTCGCCTGTGAGTATAACAACATGAACTTCTTGATTGATTGCTGCCTCATCTAATGCCTGACTGAGTGCAGAATACATTTCATAATTAATCGCATTCTTTTTGGTGGGATTGCTCATCGTTAGTGTGAGTATATTTTTATCTAAATGTTGCTTAATCACACCTATTGTCAATTTATGTTGACTCATATCATCCTGCTGCATCATTCATTCCTTTTGTTTAACTATTTGAAAAATATTTGATTTATTATTGATTCAAACCAAATATTCTTAGACAGATCTGAAATTAAAACTTTAAATTAATAAGATGATCCTATCGAAAACAAATTCCATTATCAATTAATTTGTTTTATATTGTGGTATGAGATTTTGTATTGCGAAATTTTAAGCTTTGTGAGTTTAGAAATGTTTACAGGATTTATTGGTAATAAAGTACCTAGACATGCTAAGGAAATCAGAAGCTAGGTATATAAAAAGTGAGTGGAAATAAGATGAAGACGAAAATTACAGAATTATTTGAAATCGAGCACCCGATTATTCAAGGCGGTATGCATTATGTCGGTTTTGCGGAGCTTGCTGCTGCGGTTTCAAATGCAGGTGGATTAGGCATTATTACTGGCCTGACGCAAAGAACACCTGAAAATCTAGCAAAAGAAATTGCGCGCTGTCGAGAAATGACTGATAAACCTTTTGGCGTAAATTTAACTTTCTTGCCTACCGTAAATACACCAGATTATCCGGGTTTTGTAGAAGCAATTATTAAGGGCGGAGTGAAAGTTGTAGAAACAGCGGGTCGTAATCCTGAACAGGTCATGCCTTATTTAAAGGCTGCTGGAATTAAAGTTATTCATAAATGTACATCTGTTCGACATAGCTTAAAAGCCCAGCAAATTGGATGCGATGCAGTTTCTGTAGATGGTTTTGAGTGTGGTGGGCACCCTGGTGAAGATGATGTACCGAATATGATTCTATTGCCTTTAGCAGCCGATGCATTAGAAATTCCATTTGTTGCTTCAGGCGGAATGGCGGATGGACGTTCACTCGCGGCAGCTTTAGCCATGGGGGCAGATGGAATTAATATGGGAACACGTTTTATTGCAACTCAAGAAGCTCCTGTACATGCAAATGTGAAACAGGCGATTTTGAATGCAACCGAACTAGATACGCGTTTAATTATGAGGGCTTTACGAAACACAGAACGTGTCATGAATAATGCGGCCGTCGAAAAAATTGTAGCGAAAGAAAAAGCGCTTGGCGACAACATTAAATTTGAAGATATTATTGAAGAGGTTGCAGGGGTTTATCCTAAAGTCATGATAGATGGCGATGTAAATGCCGGAGCATGGTCATGTGGGTTAGTTGCAAGTTTGATTCATGATATTCCGACCTGTGATGAATTGGTCAGCCGTATTGTAAAAGACGCAGAAGATATTATTCGTGGACGTTTATTAGGGCTTTTATAAAATTTAACTTTAGCTCATAACGTTTATTACGAAATTATTGAAAGTTATTCATTTAAGATCAGTACAAGCTTGCTAGTTGTGCTGATCTTTTGCATCGGCGATACAATAATAAAGACAAAAGACGGCAAAAATTAAGCCTAAAATACAGACACCCGTCCAACCAAAATGTTTCCACGCGTAGCTTCCAGCTGTGGTGCCTAAAGCTCCACCTGCAAAATAACCAGTCATATAAATCGCATTAAAACGCGAACGTAATTCTTGATTGAGCTTAAATACAATACTTTGATTGGTGACATGAACTGCGGAAAGTGAAGCATATAGAATGAGTAAGGCAATAATATAAAAGATGAAATGGTAGGGTAAAAGTGAAAAAAGAATCCAACTTAGAATAAGTCCCACGCCACAATAAATTGAAATTTTGTGGATATACCCTTGGTCAATAAATTTGCCTGAAAAATTGGCAACGAAAGTTCCTAAAACACCAACAAAACCGAAAAGACCAATCGTAAAGTCACTAAAAAAATAGGGAGCGGGGGCCAATAGTAATGACATGGTGGTAAAGGTTAAGCTCACGCAAGAAAATGTAAAACCACCAATATAAGTTCTAATTCTTAAACGTCGATTTTGGATAAAAATTTGTGGAAGTGAGCGAATGGTTTTTGCATAGTTTTCAGATTTGGTGGGTGGGAACAATCCAATACTACGGTGCAAAATAATGGCGATAACCAGTAATAAAAAGCCACTGACCAGATAAATCACATTCCATGCAAAAAGCGTAGACATTAATCCTGATAGGGAGCGAGCGAGTAAAACCCCCATCATGAGACCACTCAGTAAAAAACCAACAACACGACCACTTTGTTGAATTGGAACCAGACTTGCGGCAAGGGGTAATAGAAGCTGGGCTGAACTGGAAAATAGACCGGTAATGATTGTACCTAGTAAGAGCAGATAAATATTGTGTGAAAAACCACTAATAATTAATCCACTTGCAGCCAGTAACATAAAGATGAAGAGCAGTTTACGCTTTTCTAAAATGTCTCCTAATGGCATTAAAAAGAGTAAGCCACAAGCATAGGTAATCTGGGCTAAAGTAGGCACCCATGCTGTGGTAGTTTCAGTTAAATTTAAGCTTAAACTAATCGAATGAATGAGTGGTTGGCTAAAATAATTTCCGCCTGTACAGATGCCTGCTGCAATAGCCATTAAAATAATGGTTGGGGTATAGAGTGCGTTTTTCATCATGCCTATTGTCATAATGAAAGAGGAACTTTAACCATCACAACCATTACTTTTCTAAGTAGGGTTGTCAGTGCGTTTCATTCAAAGCATCTTGAATATTGTGCACCATATGGATTAAACGTGGTCCAATTTCACCTTCAAGTTTTTCCGGATTTAAATGGAAACTTGGCGCACCACAGTTAAAGACATAAAGACCGTGTTTCGAACTGACTAAGGGTACAGCGACCGAGTTCACTTCTTTATGCCATTCACCTAAAGACAAACAATATCCGTAATCTTGATAATCTCGGAAAGCTCGTTCTAAAGAGCGTTTGATGGCAGGCCAGTTTTCAGCGTTCTTTTGTTTAAGCGCATCAAGTAAAAAATTACGTTCACGTTCAGGAGTCGCCGCTAAGCATGCTCTTCCCATTGAACTACTATGAAGTGGCAAAGTTGAACCAATTGGACGACGCATATTTAATGCAGTTTCAATTTGTACCACATCGATATACACCATATTTAATCGGTCACGTGTTGCCATTGCCACAGGGGCTTGCACATATTGACTCATCTCTTCCATATATTGATGAGCAATAGTACGGATAGAAATATTCGACAATGCTGCATATCCTAAAGATAAAACACCAATGTCTAGGGTATATTTGGTTGAATTAGGCAATTGTTTTAAATAACCTAATGACACAAGGGTATTGGTAATACGGGCAATAGTCGGTTTAGGTAAACCTGTCATTTTTGCGAGTTCTTGATTTCCAAGTACCTGATTATTTGCAGAAAAGCAGCGTAAAAGTTCTAAACCACGTGCTAAGGAAGCGATAAATTGAGGGTTATTTTCCCGATGAATATGTGAAATAGGATCTAGGCGTATCTCATCAAAATTTATTGGTTGTTCAGTTTTTGAATTCTGAGACATTCGATCCTCAAATATAATAAAGCAAAGTTTTGCTATTATATTTCGCTCTGCAAAATAAATCCATTCATCACTGCGCTGTTGTGATGAATGGATATCTGGTTTGGTAATTATGAAACGTTTTCAATCACCATAGCGAGGCCTTGACCCACACCAATACATAGGCTTACGACAGCATATTTCTTTTTACGACGAATGAGTTCACGTGCCACAGTTAAAGCAAGACGGGCACCAGAAGCACCAAGTGGATGACCAATAGCAATTGCACCGCCATTTGGATTTACGCGAGAGTCATCAAAATCAACATTTAAGCCTTTTAAGCAAGATAAAACTTGTGAGGCAAAAGCTTCATTAATTTCAATAATATCCATGTCATCTAAAGTCAGCCCTGCACGTGCAACTGCCTTTTTAATGGCTTCGATAGGGCCGGCCCCCATAATACGGGGTTCAATACCCGCTGCCGCTGCTGACAATATTTTTGCCATAGGCTTTAAGCCATATTTTTGACCTGCAGCTTCTGAACCAATCAAGAGTGCCGCAGCGCCGTCATTAATGCCTGAAGCGTTCCCAGCAGTCACTACACCACCTTCAAACAATGGTTTTAATTTTGTAAGTGCTTCAACAGTCGAGCTTGGGCGAGGGTGTTCATCTTCAGAAACCAGTTTTGGTGGTAGCTTTTTACCTTGGAAAACCTCAATTGGGGTGATTTCACCCGCAAAGAAACCTTCTTCTTTGGCTTTTTGATATTTGGCTTGTGACTGAGCTGCAAATAAATCGGCTTGCTCTCGTGTAATACCAAAGTCGGCAGCAACATTATCGCCCGTTTCAGGCATTGAATGACCGCCGTACTGGGCAATAATTTTTTTATTCGGAAAACGAGAGCCAATCGTGGTGTCATAAATTTTAGCATCACGGCTATAAGCACTTTCCGCTTTACCCATCACAAAGGGTGCACGTGACATACTTTCTACACCACCTGCAATATATAACTCACCTTCACCACAAGTAATGGCACGCGCAGAGTCAATTACGGCACCTAAACCACTGGCACATAGACGGTTTACGGTTTGACCGGGTACGGTTACTGGTAAACCTGCAAGTAAAAGTGCGTTTCTCGCAACATTACGGCTATCTTCACCTGCTTGGTTGGTATCACCCAAAATTACATCTTCAATATCAGCACCCGGAACACCAGTTTTTTCAAGTAACTTTTGAATGACTGTCGCTGCTAAATCATCTGGACGAATTGAGGCAAGTTCACCTGCATGGCGACCAATTGGACTACGTAAACCATCATAAATATAAGCATTTAACATTGAGAAGTTCCTTTTCAAGACTCATGAGTAAAAGTAAGAGGTAAATTAAGCGCGACGCGACGTTGTAACCATGGGCTAGGGCGATAGCGCGGGTCATGGGTAAGTGCTGTTATACGGTTGAGAATGAGTAAGATTTTTTGACTACCGACTTGGTCGCCCCACTCAATTGGGCCAAATGGGTAGCCTAAACCAAGACGCACTGCCGCATTAATATCATCTACTGTTGCAATATTTTGCTGTGCAATATCGCAGCCTAAATTAATGACCATGGCTAAAACACGCTGAGCAACGAACCCGATACTTTCAGCAATCATGCTGACCGTATTTCCATCTAAATTGAAAATAGAGTGAGCTGCCTGACGGTAGTCAGCTTTTGTGACAAGTGAAGGCATTAATGTGCGATGTTTTGCAATGCCATATAACATGTCTATAGCAACTGCTTGTTCTGGATTAACGCCTAGGCGTATAGCTGCTTGAGTTGTGTCTTCGCCGTAACAAGCGAGTAAACATAAACTGTCTGATTGCGGTGCAGAGCCAGTATCTAAGGCAATATTTTGCTGAGTTAAATAATCTTCAAGCTGCTTTTTATCATCAGAGAAATCTGCTGCTACCCAAACTTTTGGATATTGCGCTAAACGGTCTACAAACTTGGCGGGTTGTTCACCTGTTTTTGAACCAGTTTCATAATTATAAAAACCTTGATTAACCTTGCGTCCGAGTTGTTTAGCCTCCAACATTTGTTTGGTTAACGGGTTAGGTTTGTAGCGTGCTTCTTCATAATATTGATGGTAAATCGACTCCATGACAGGATGAGAAACGTCAAGCCCCGTTAAATCCATTAGCTCGAAAGGTCCCATTCTAAAACCAACACCGTCACGTAAAATTCGGTCAATTCCACTAATATCGCAGACATTTTCATTTAGAATTTTTAAAGCTTCAGTTCCGTAAGCTCGTCCAGCATGATTAATAATAAATCCTGGTGTGTCCTTCGCAACCACAGGGTGGTGGCCGAATGCACGAGACAAGCTATTTAAAGCATCGATAATAAGTGGGTCGGTTTTTAACCCTCGAATGACCTCAACAACTTTCATGAGTGGAACAGGGTTAAAGAAATGGTAGCCCACCACACGTTCAGGTTTTTTGCAGTTTGCAGCAATTGCCGTGATAGAAAGAGAGGATGTGTTGGAAGCTAGGATGGTACTTTCAGAAACAACCTCTTCAAGTTGTTGCATCAAACTTTGTTTGATATCCAGACGTTCAACAATAGCTTCAATAATCAAGTCGCAATCTTTTAAATCTTCAATTTGTTGCGCAACAATTAAATGACTATTTGCCGTTGCAGCTTGTTCAGCCGTAATTTTATTTTTGTCGACCAACTTTTGAAATGTAGCAGCAAGTTGTTCTTTTGCTTGTTCTGCTGCACCTGCCTTAGCATCATATAAATAAGTGGTATGTCCAGATTGTGCAGCAATTTGAGCAATACCACTGCCCATAATACCTACACCAATCACAGCCATGCTTTTAATATCATAAGTCATGTCGATCATCCTGATTATTGATCTGTATTTGAAATTAAACGGATAAATAGGGGTTGGTGATTTAACTTAAGCATTGTTTATCACCATCAATTGGTAAGATCTGGCCTGAAATAGAACGCCCACTATCTGAGGCTAAAAATAGGCATAAATCTGCGATATGTTTCGGATTTACAAAATATTTGAGCGACTGATTTTTAAGTGCATTTTGTGTGACCTTCTCAAGAGAATTTTGGGCTACATCTGCGCGGGCCTGTAGAACGCGTTGGACACGGTCACCATCAACAGCACCCGGAAGAATCGCGTTAACTCGAATATTATCTGCACCGAGTTCCATAGAAAGCGTTTTAGTAAAACCAATGAGACCCCATTTTGAAGTGGAATACGCCAAACGATATGGATAGCCTAAGCGACCTGCAATTGATGACATATTAATAATGACACCAGCGCCTGATTGCTTTAACAAGGGAATCGCTAATTGAGTAATTAAAAAAGTGCTATTCAGATTTAAATTAATAACCGTATTCCAGTCATCAAAACTCAGTTCATCTGCTGCAATGGTTGGGCCTGAAATGCCTATGTTGTTAACTAAAACATCAAGATGGCCAAGTTTTTTGATCGCTTCGGCAAACATAAGCTTAATTTGCTCAGGCTCTGCTAAATCACATGCGTGTATGTGCAATTTTGGATAATCTTTCTGAAACTGTTCTAGACTTTGAGCATTGATATCACAAACGAAAACCTCATCATCGTTGTTTAAAAATGCCTCAGCAATGCAGCGTCCAATCCCTGAACCACCTGCACTAATAAATACTTTTTTAGCCATTTTCATTCCTTTGTTGTTATCTATTTAAATTATTTACCTTGGTAAGACGGTTTACGCTTTTCAATAAAAGCTTGAACACCTTCATTTTTATCTTCGGTAGAGAACAGCAGTTGGAATGCTTTACGTTCTAGGGTTAAGCCCGCATTTAATGGAACATCTTCACTCATGAGTGCAACTTCTTTAATTTGCTGCAAGGCGATAGGTGGCATTTTTGCTAGGCTTTGTGCCATTTGAATAGCGGTTGGAATAGTTTGGTCGTCTTCTGTCACTTGTGAAACAAGCCCAATGATATAAGCTTCTTCAGCCTTCACCATTGCACCTGTCATAATCATGCGCATAGCATGAAATTTACCGACTGCACGAAATAAACGCTGTGTGCCACCAGCACCTGGCATTAAACCAACTTTAATTTCTGGTTGTCCAAAAACTGCACTTTTACCGGCAATAATAATGTCGGCATGCATTGCCAATTCACAGCCACCACCCAACGCATAGCCATTTACAGCCGCAATCACTGGTTTAGGGCACTGGGAAATTGCGTTCCAATAACGTTCAGTGTGACGTAATAGCATTTCTGTTGAAGTTGCTGTTGCCATTTCTTTTAAATCTGCACCGGCGGCAAAAACTTCATCTCCGCCAGTGAGTACAACGGCATTGATCTCATCGTTAAAACTTAATTCGGAAAAAATCTGTGCTAATTGCTTACGAACTTCACCGTTTAAGGCATTTTTAGCTTCTGGGCGGTTAATTTTTACAATCGCTATTTTTTGAATGGTGTAATCAACATCTACGAAATTATTCCCTATTTCTTTGCTCATTTTTGCATTCCTTGTTTCGCATATCAAAACTATATTCCTTTTATGATGCTTATTTTGGAATTTATTTCAAGTCTTATTTATTTAAATAGAGCGATTGTGGTCTCTTAAGGAGTGTAAGTGATTGATATTGTGTATTGGTCTGTTTTTAAATTTCGTTAAACGAAATTAATTTTCAAAAAAGCTTGAAATTTGTGTTTTCGTTCTCGTACTATGAAACAAATCCGCAGTAAACAAGATTTAAAGCATGGTATCCAGACAAGCTGGAATTGGCTGATGGGTACGATGAAAATACATAAGAAGGGAGATCACAGATGATCCGTGATGAAGGGATGTTGGAACAATTACTTTCAACAATTCGAGATTTTGTAAAAAATGAATTGATCCCTCGTGAAAACGAAGTGGTAGAGAAAGATAAAATTCCAGATGACATTGTGCAGCAAATGCGTGAGCTCGGTTTGTTCGGACTCACAATTCCAGAAGAATATGGTGGCTTAGGCATCACCATGGAAGAAGAAGTAAGAGTCGCATTTGAACTTGGGCAAACCTCACCAGCTTTCCGTTCTTTAATTGGTACCAATAACGGAATTGGTTCAAGTGCAATTTTGATTGATGGAACAGAAGAGCAAAAGCAAAAATATTTACCACGTTATGCAAGTGGCGAAATTATAGGTTCATTTTGTTTAACTGAACCTGAGTCAGGGTCGGATGCAGCCTCTTTAAAAACCAGTGCAGTAAAAGATGGCGATTTTTACGTTCTAAATGGTACTAAGCGTTTTATTACCAATGCACCACATGCTGCAACTTTTACAGTAATGGCACGAACCAATCCTGAAATTAAAGGGGCAGGTGGAATTTCAGCCTTTTTAGTAGAAGCCAACACACCAGGCATTACTTTAGGGAAAATTGATCAAAAAATGGGACAAAAGGGTTCTCATACCTGTGATGTCATTTTTGAAAATTGCCGAGTACCTGCATCTGCACTGATTGGTGGTGTAGAAGGTGTTGGTTTTAAAACGGCCATGAAAGTGCTTGATAAAGGGCGTTTGCATATTGGTGCATACAGTGTGGGCGTTTCTGAGCGTATGTTAAATGATGCTCTTCACTATGCGATTGAGCGTAAACAATTTGGGCAACCTATTGCTAACTTCCAGCTTATTCAAGCAATGCTCGCCGACTCAAAAGCCGAAATTTATGCAGCTAAATGTATGGTTTTAGATGCAGCTCGCCGTCGTGACAATGGTGAAAACATTAGCACCGAAGCATCTTGTGCCAAAATGTTTGCAACCGAAATGTGTGGTCGAGTCGCAGATCGCTGTGTACAGATTCACGGTGGGGCAGGTTATATCAGTGAATATGCCATTGAACGTTTTTATCGCGATGTCCGTTTGTTCCGCTTATATGAAGGAACTACGCAAGTTCAACAAATTATTATTGCTAAAAACATGATTAGGGAAGCTACAGCCTAATAAAAAATCAAATGCCATGAGGCATTGGATGCCTCATGTTCCTTCTGAGGATATGGACATGACAACAGAAACAATTACGCAAAATACGGCTAGCAGTGAAGCTATTCAAACGCCGAAAAAGATTTGGATTACAGCATTTATATTCGCTTTTTTAACATTGTTATGTGATGGGGCTGACTTAGGTTTTTTGGCGTTGAGCCTTACTAGTCTTAAAGCAGAGTTTCATTTAACTGGCATTCAAGCCGGAACTTTAGGCAGTTTAACACTTTTAGGTTCAGCCGTCGGTGGCCTGATTGGTGGTTGGGCATGTGACCGTTTTGGACGGGTTCGCATTATTGTGTTCTTTATTGCTTACTCTTCAGTCTTAACCTGTGCACTTGGTTTTACAGATTCTTATATGCAGTTTGCCATCTTAAGAACCTTTGGAGCGATGGGCTTAGGCGCACTTTATATTGCCTGTAATATTTTAATGTCAGAAATGGTTCCAACCAAACATCGCTCGACTGTTTTGGCAACCCTCATGACCGGTTATACCTTGGGTTCTTTATTAGCGACCTTATTGGCAGGCCATATTATTCCTGAACATGGCTGGCGTTTCTTGTACTGGATTGCAATTACCCCTGTGGTGTTATCAATTCTGATGCACTTTTGTGTGCCTGAACCTGAATCATGGAAAAAATCTCGTCAGTTAAAAGCTTTGGAAGTGGCCCAAAGTACTCACCCTAAAAAACGTCAAAACCCATATCTTGAGATTTTAAGAGATAAAAAACATGGCACCATGTTTGTTCTTTGGATTATTAGTACAGGCGCTTTACAGTTTGGTTATTACGGCGTAAGTAACTGGTTACCAGCTTATTTAGAGTCTGATCTAGGCATCAAGTTTAAAGAAATGGCCATGTATATGGTCGGTACCTTCCTGATTATGATGTTTGCCAAAGTGATTGCAGGCATTGTTGCAGATAAATTGGGTCGCCGTGCTGTATTCGCTTTTGGAACCATTGGTACAGCCTTATTTATTCCTGTCATTGTCTATTTAAATACACCCGCTAATATTTTATGGATGATGCTGTTCTTCGGTTTCTTGTATGGCATTCCATACGCCATTAATGCCACCTATATGACTGAAAGCTTCCCAACTTCGATTCGTGGTTCTGCGGTTGGGGGAGCCTATAACATTGGTAAAGTGCTTTCAATTTTCTCTCCATTAACGATTGGTTATCTGTCTCAAAGTGGTTCTATTGGCTTAGGACTCTTGGTGATGGCTGCTGCTTATTTTATCTGCGGTGTGATTCCATTGTTATTTATTAAAGACCGACTATTTAACCCACAAAAGGCAGAGTGACAGATCAATCTGTCACCTTAAATTAAGGATGAAAAGGGATAAGTGAGATGATAAATAAAATCACCAGTGACATTGAACCGATTTTAAAAGCTATTCCTGATGGAGCAACCATCATGACGGGCGGGTTTGGTGTTACGGGGCAACCTGCTGAATTAATTGAGGCCTTAATTGATTTAGGAAAAAAAGAACTCACCATTGTAAATAACAATGCAGCTTCGGGTGATCGTGGTTTAACAAATCTGATTATTGCTGGATGCGTTAAAAAAATGATTTGTTCATTTCCAAAATCTGCGGGATCAACTGTTTTTCAAAACTTATATCGAGCGGGAAAAATTGAGTTAGAGCTGGTTCCACAAGGGAATTTGGCATGTCGTATTCAGGCAGCAGGTGCAGGTCTAGGCGCTATTTTTACTCCAACGGGATATGGCACCAAAGTTGCCGAAGGTAAAGAAACCCGAACCATTAATGGTAAAAATTATGTGCTTGAATATCCACTTGAAGCTGATTTTGCACTCATTTATGCAGATAAGGCCGACCGCTGGGGCAATTTAACTTACCGCAAAGCGGCCCGTAATTTTGGCCCAATTATGGCAAAAGCCGCAAAAAATACGATTGTTCAAGTTAATGACACCGTAGAGCTAGGAACGCTTGACCCAGAGTGCATTATCACACCAGGAATTTTTGTTCAGCACGTTGTAAAAGTAGGAGATATCTAATGTCAGCTCAAAAACGTTCTCGTGAAGATATTGCCAAACTCATTGCAAATGACATTCCAGAAGGTTCTTATGTCAATTTAGGTATTGGCCTGCCTACCAACGTTGCCAAATTTTTGCCAAAAGACAAAGAAATCTTTTTACATTCGGAAAATGGTGTGTTGGCTTTTGGTCCACCGCCACAACCCGGCGAAGAAGACCAAGATTTAGTCAATGCTGGAAAAGAACTTGTCACTTTATTAGACGGTGGATGCTTTATGCATCACGGTGACTCGTTTGACATTATGCGTGGTGGCCATTTAGACATTTGCGTGATTGGTGCATTTCAAGTTGCTGTAAATGGAGACTTGGCAAACTGGCATACCGGTAAAGCAGATGATGTACCGGCAGTAGGTGGTGCCATGGATTTGGCAGTTGGCGCTAAAACAATTTACGTCTATATGGAACATGTCACCAAAAAAGGCGAGTCCAAAATTGTAAAGGAACTTACATATCCAATGACTGGTGAGCAGTGTGTAAACCGTATTTATACCGATTTATGCATTATTGAACTCAAAGATCAAAAAGCTTATGTGACGGAAATGGTAGACGGTTTAAGTCTTGATGAATTACAGGCAGTGACCGACTGTGAGCTAATAGATGCACGTGTAGCCTAAAATACACACGGAAAAAACGCTTCTTTAAGGATTAAAAGATGAAAAAATTAATTTTAGCTGTAGCTTGCGCTACGGCTTCAGGGACTATTTTTGCAAATTCTTCAGATACAACAGAACAGCGAATTAATTTGCTAGAAAGTGAGCTACAAAAGTTAAAAGCAGAATTGGCAGCTCAAAAGCAAACTCAAAATAATTTACAAGTCAAACAAGTAAAAATTGAAGAAAACATCGAAAAGAATAAAACAGTTGAACCTACTAAGCCTATTGCTCCGTCATGGGTGACTTGGACCGACAATGTTAAGGTTTATGGTATTGCTCGTATTGATGCAGCGGTCGATTTTAAATCTTCACCTGATTCGGGGGGGAGAACAACCAGCAGTCTGTACCGAACACCTTTTGAGAGTGAAAAACGTTCAAATCATGCGCGTTCTGATGCCATGATTAATGCAAGCAGACTAGGCGTTTATTTTAATAGCCCAAATAAAGCTGTGACGGGGAATATTGAAGCCGATTTCTTTGATAGCTCTAACATGGGAACGGGTGATGGTAAATTCCGTATTCGACATGCATTTTTCACTTATAAAGACTGGACGTTTGGTCAAACATGGTCACTCATGTCCAACATGGAAACACGTACTGAAGCCGTCGATTACACGCAATTTGTGGGAACTTCCTATACACGGACGCCTCAAATTCGCTATGACTGGAAAATAGATGCCAATAATGATTTAAAAGTAGCCTTGGAATATACAGGTTCGAGAGTCTCGGCATTTCCAACTTTAACAGGGCGCTATAGCTTTAAACAAGGTCCTTTAACAGCACTTGCTCAAGGTTTTATTAACGAGAAGTCAGCAGATGTAGCAACCGCAACAGTGAAAAAAGTAAGTTGGGGCGCAGGTGGCGGATTAAAATACCAATTAACGCCACAGCAATCGGTACAGGCTAATTATCAATATATTGTTGGTGATCAAAAATTTATGCCGTACACCACGCAAAGCGGCTTGGCTAATTCAACAAGTTTAAATGCAGCGGGTGATTTTTCTTTAAATGAAGAAAAAACAGATTTAGTTATGAATAAACTCAATAGCGTAAATATTGGTTATTCATATAAATTCAATGAGCAATGGCGTGCAAACTTATCGGCTTCAATGTTTGATTATGATGACGATACGGCTTATGCCAAACTCAATCCCGATGCCAATAAGCGTTTAACCGACTATGCTGCTAACGTTTTTTATTCACCTATTGAACAAATGGATATCGGTATGGAATACCATCAAGGTAAACGAGAAGTCTTTGATGGCAGAACAGCCGATGTGTCACGTGTAAACTTTGTGTCGATGTATAAATTTTAAAATAGGGCGTAATTAAAAATGGAAAAAATAGTTCGACCCGATGCAGACAATATTTTGTCAAAAAGCTTTATTTTTATCATGGCGATGACATGCGGGATTTGTGCGGGCTCGAACTATTATAACCAGCCTTTAATTTATTCAATTGCCAAAGCCTTGCAGGCTAATGCCGAGCAAGTGGCTTTAACCATTGTGATTGGACAACTGTCTTATGCAGTAGGTCTGTTTCTATTGGTACCCCTCGGTGATTTCTTTGAAAAGCGTAGTTATATTTGTTTGCTCATGTGTTGTACGGGACTTGCACAAGTGGGGCTTTCTTTTAGCCAAACCTTGCCAGTCTTATATGGCTTTACCTTTTTAGCGACATTCTTTTCTATTGCAACTCAAGTTCTGGTTCCATTTGCCGCAGGTTTGGCAGGGCCGAAAAAAAGCCCGCAAGTTGTAGGGACTCTCATGAGTGGTCTGTTCTTGGGAATTTTATTGGCGCGCTCTATTGCGGGTTTACTTTCTACGGTTTGGTCTTGGCATGCCGTTTATTTAATTAGTGGCATCGTCATTCTGTTTTTTGCTTGGATCATGTGGTCAAAATTACCGGTTGCGCGTAAATCCCATCAACTCAATATTCTACAAATTTACAGTTCATTATTTTCATTAGCGGCGCATCAACCTCATCTGCTTCGCCGTGGTTTTGCTGGTGGAATTGGTTTTGGTATTTTGGCACTTATTTTTACAACCATGACATTCCTTTTAGCCAATGCTCCTTATCATTTTAATGATTTCCAAATTGGTCTATTTGGAATTGTCGGGTTAGCTGGTGTGTTTGCCACACCGTGGGCGGGTAAGAAAATTGCAGCGGGACTTGAGAATAAAGTCGCACTGGTTAGCATGGTCTTATTAATTACTGCATGGATACCACTATTTTTTGCACAGCAATCTTTAGTGGCCTATGCGGTTGGCGTAATTATGGCTTACTTTGGGCTGTCGGCATTTCATGTACTCAATCAAAATCTGGTTTATCGAATTTCCGCGCAGGCGCGTTCCCGCATTAACTCAATTTATATGACGCTCTATTTCGGTGGAGCGGCCTTGGGCTCTTTTATTGCAGTTTATGCATGGAAACACTGGGGATGGGAAGCCTGTGTGGCTTTAGGTATAAGTTTGGCTATTGTGAGTTTTATGATTGATCGCTTAGATTTCTATGAAATGGACAAAATTGCAAAGCAAGAAAAAGCTCCATAAGGAGGAGCTTAACAGGGCTTTTATTTTCGAATAATCATTAATGTGGCAGTGGCAAAAGCATATACTTTTCCGTTTTCATCCACGATTTTACCTTCGGTGCTAATAATATTGCGCCCCGCATTAATCAACTCGGCCTTTGCGTAGTAAGACGTATCAACTTGCATAGGACGAATCATTTTTACATTCAAATCAATAGTCCCATAACCCACTCCATGTTCCAGTAATGTATGCGCAGCACTTCCTGTAGCTGTATCTAAAGCTGTGGCACAAAAGCCGCCGTGTACACCGCCTTGTATATTTCGATGTTCTTGCTTAGGTGTAACTTTATAAGTGGCTTTACCTTCGGAAACTTCTACTAGTTGCATGGGGATGGTGTGAGCCATAGGTGATGGAGAAACTTCGCCATTTTTTAAAGCTGTTAAAAATTCAAGACCTGTGTATTTCGGGCTATCCATAAATCGTCCTTAGATGATTAAGCAATGTAATAACAATACTATAAAATGATTTTTTACGGAATAATATTTTGCAGTACAAAATTAAAATAGCAATCAGTTTTTTATTTCTATATGCATTAATTCAATAAAACTATTTAAATACAATATACTGAATATTTGATGGATGTTTTTACTTGTTAAATTTTATGAAAATAGTGAAAACTAGTTTTGCTATAAGAAATTTTTTGATATTTTGGTTGAGTTGAAAAAATAAAAGTCTATTCAAGGAAAAACATATCTGCCTGCATGAAACAGACAGTGAAGTGAAAGGGAAAAAACTATGCCTTTATACAAAGCTCCATTACGTGATATGCAATTTGTTCTGCATGAAATGCTTCAAACAGAACAGAACTACCAACGTTTAAGCAAATATCAAGAAAGCGTAAATCGAGAATTAATTGATCAATATTTAGAGGCAGCAGCAGATTTCTGTGAAAATGAATTGGCACCTATTAATCAAAATGGTGATCAAGAAGGGTGTCATTTAAATCAGGGCGTAGTGACTACACCGAAAGGTTTTAAAGAAGCCTACCAAAAATATGCCGAACTTGGATTTACCTCACTAACCGCTGACCCTGAATATGGTGGGCAGGGCTTACCAACTCTATTACGCATTGCGATTTCTGAAATGTTGTGTGGTTCTAACTGGGCTTGGGCAATGTATCAGGGGTTATCTCATGGTGCGATGAGAACAATTGAACACCACGGAACAGAACAGCAAAAGCAGCAGTTTTTAACCAAGTTAATTAGTGGAACCTGGACTGGAACCATGTGTTTAACCGAATCACATGCGGGCTCGGACCTTGGTTTAATTAGAACTAAGGCTGAACCAAATCCGGATGGTAGTTACTCAATTACTGGGGAAAAGATTTTTATATCGGCAGGTGAACACGATCTGTCTGAAAATATTATTCATATTGTTTTAGCTCGATTACCTCAGGCACCCGCAGGCACAAAAGGTATTTCTTTGTTTATCGTGCCTAAATTTAATGTAGATGATGAAGGTAATTTGCAAGATCGCAATCAGGTCATCTGTAGTGCCATTGAACATAAAATGGGTATTCACGGAAATGCCACCTGTGTTCTTAACTTTGATGGTGCTCAAGGTTATTTGATTGGTCCGGAAAATCGTGGGCTTAATTGTATGTTTACCTTTATGAATACGGCACGTATTGGAACGGCAGTACAAGGGCTCGCTGCCTCTGAAATTTCATTTCAGGGCGCGTTAAGTTATGCAAAAGAGCGGCTCGCAATGCGTTCATTATCTGGTCCAAAATATCCAGAAAAGAATGCCGATCCGATTATTGTGCATCCTGCCGTGCGTTCAATGTTAATGACACAAAAAGCATTTGCTGAAGGTGGACGTGCACTAGCTTATTTTCTAGCTCAACATGTAGACATTGTTGAAAGTTCATCCGATCAAGAGCAGCAAAAACAGTCCGATAATTTACTGGCTTTTTTAACGCCTATTGCTAAAGCCTTTTTAACTGAGTCTGGTAATGAGTCTGCAAAACATGGTGTTCAAGTGTTTGGTGGGCATGGGTTTATTGTTGAGCATGGAATGGAGCAAATTGTACGCGATGCACGCATTTCAACATTGTATGAGGGAACAACTGAAATCCAATCTTTAGATTTGCTTGCACGTAAAGTCTTAAATTCAGAAGGCAAGCTCTTAAAGAATATGACAGATTTAATTGATCAATTCATTC
Source organism: Acinetobacter sp. M5A5_2a (assembly GCF_053345265.1). Lineage (NCBI taxonomy): Bacteria > Pseudomonadati > Pseudomonadota > Gammaproteobacteria > Moraxellales > Moraxellaceae > Acinetobacter > Acinetobacter sp. M5A5_2a. The sequence continues at coordinate 200,463 of NZ_JBKEZV010000009.1, forward strand.
TTAAACATCAAGCAAATGTTGCACTGAAACCTTATTTAGAAAAATTAGATGAACTCAAGCAGCAATGGTTATCGCTCACTAAAACTATTGCCGAAAAAGCGAAGCACAATCCAGAAGAAATTGGCGCGGCCTCTGTAGATTATCTTTATTTTTCCAGTTACGTCGTGTTTGCCTATCTTTGGGCTCGAATGGCTCAAGTTGCCCATGAAAAATTGGCATTAGGTACACAAGAAGAAGCTTTTTATAAGGCGAAGCTAAGCACAGCTAAGTTTTTCTATCAAAAACTTTTGCATCGTACACAAAGTCATGCTGCCGCAATTGAGTCAGGAGCTGAATCTGTCATGGAGCTTGACCAAGATGCTTTTGCATTCTAACAAATAGTAGTTTTTGAGAATCAATGGGTGAAATTTTTATGTGGAATTTTACCCATTGATTAAATTTGTAACTTTAGACTCATGAGTTTTTGGTAGGAAAAACCAATTTAGCCAAGGGAATAGACCATTAATATAAGCATTAAAACGTGAACTTTCATTAAATATTGATGTTCGATAAGGACTAAGGAAAGAAAATCATGAATGCTTATTATCAATTACTGAATAGATCAATTGGTCCTCAAGGTGAAGTTATTGCTCATTATTGCTCAACTGTTCATGCACAAGGCACTTGGAACCCTCATGAACAGCATATGGCACCAGCAAGTGGCTTAATAGCAGCGGAGTTAGAGCAGTTTTCACCACGACAAGGAATGAGAATTGGTCGAATTAGTTTTGATATTTTCGGTCTTATTGCATTTGGTGAATTTACAATTAAGACCCAAGTGATTCGTGCCGGAAAAACAATTGAGCTAATAGAAGCTGAAATGCAAGCACAAGGTAAAACTTGTATTGTTGCCAGAGCATGGCGAATGTGTACTCAAGACAGTTCTGATATTGCTGGGCTTGAAGATCAGCCAGTTCATCATCCAGACTCTTTTACAGAGTGGAAGGGTATGAAAAGATGGCCGGGTGGTTTTATTCAAACATTAGTGACAAAAATTGATGATCAGCATCGCGCAGGTAAAGGCATTGTTTGGCTAAATAATGATAAAGAAATGGTTGAAGGGCAGCCGACCACAGATTTTGCACATTTGATTGGCATGGTGGATACCGCAAACGGAATTGTACCAAGACAAGAGGGTGAATTTACGTGGGGTTTTCCAAATCTTGATTTGCAAATTCACATGCATCGTTATCCTCAAGGTAAATGGCTAGGTTTGGAAACTGTTCAGCAATATGGATCGGATGGGATTGGCTTAACCAGTGCGGTTTTACATGACCTCTATGGCCCATTTGGGCGAAGCGAGCAGATTTTAACTTTACGTAAGATGACCAAATAAATATTTGAACCCATAAAAAAGTCATCCCTCAGGATGACTTTTTTATTTCGAGATTTAATTTTTAAGCAATTTCTTAGCTACGAACTTTAATCAGTGTTGGTGTAAGTTCATCCCAACGCTGTTTTGCAGCGTCCATTGCTTTCATTTTGATATGTCCATAACCACGAACTTCTGCTGGTAATTTTGCAATTTGTTCAGCAACAGCCAAGTTATGATTTTCTGGAGCTTCAACCAGTGCTTCAACAAATGCGATGTAACGGTCACGCCATGCTTGTTCGTGTTGACGTTCTTCTTGGCGCGCAAATGGGTCGAGGAAAGTCTCACGTAGCCATTGTAAGCGAGCAAGCATCATCATTGGGAAGCGCATCCAATAACCAAATGCACGTTTACGAATATTTTGTAGACCACCTAATAGTGCTGGTGGAGCAAGGTGATACGTTAAACGTAAGCCTTGACCGAACTGTGTTTCAATCGATTCTTTGAAGCTTTTGCCTGTTAACAGGCGTGCAACTTCATATTCATCTTTGTACGCCATGACTCTATAAAGTTGGGTTGCAATCGTACCAGTTAATTCTTCTGGTAACTTTTTAGCAGCCAGCTCTACCAGCGTACGGTATTTAGTCGCATAAGCGTCATTCCAATAGTCTGTCAGACGAGTAGAGCGGTCTTCAACAAGTTCAGCCAACGTTTGCGGCGTTTTGGTTTTTGGCATTGCCGCAAGTAAACGTGCAGCTAAAGTTGGATCACTTGCAAGATGACAACCCACACGGAAAGCTTCGATGTTCTTTTCAACAGCAGTACCATTTAACTTAATTGCTTTTTCAATGCTTTCACGTAAGAGCGGAATGCGGCCAGATTGCCATGCCATACCGAGTAATAACTGGTTGGTATAGATTGCATCGCCCAATAGTTGTGTTGCAATACGAGCGGCTGGTAATGAAACCAATTGACCTTGACGAACACGACCACGAAGACGATCAATTAAATCGGTAATAGGTGCATACCAGTCACGAGATTTAATAAAGTCAGAAGTCGGCGTGCTGTCTTCATTAACAATGACTAAAGCATCATCTCTTAAGCGAGAAAGTGCGGCACTACCGCCAGCGACTACGGCATCGGCACCAATCAGTAATTCACATTGTCCTGCTGGAATTTTGGTAGAAGAAATTTGTTCATCACTTGCTGCAAGTTGTACGTATGAATAAACCGTACCACCTTTTTGCGCAAGACCTGCCATGTCCATAACACGTGTTGCTTTACCTTCTAGGTGCGCAGCCATACCAAGGAGTGCACCAATAGTCACAACACCTGTACCACCAATACCACCGACCATAATACGACTTGGAACATCATATAACTGAGGAATGATTGGTGATGTTGGCCAGCCTGCGCCAATTCCTTCAAATTTAGCTGGACGTTTCATATCACGTGTATGAACAGTCACAAAACTAGGGCAGAACCCTTCGGCACAAGTGAAGTCTTTATTACAGCTACTTTGGTTAATTTGACGTTTAGTACCTAACGCTGTTTCTACTGGTTCAATAGATAAACAGTTTGATTTTTTTGAACAGTCGCCACAGCCTTCACAAATATCACTGTTAATGTATAAACGCTCAGCTGGATCAGGGTAGGCATCACGTTTACGGCGACGACGTTTTTCACTGGCACAGGTTTGTACATAAATTAAAGCGGTCACGCCTGAAACTTCACGCAATTCACGTTGAACCGCGTCAAGTTCATTACGATGGCGAATGTCTACACCCGGTGCAATGCCGTCTTCTTCGTTTAATAGTTTAACTTCATCAGTCACAATGACTTGTTTTTTAATACCTTCAGCAGCAAGCTGACGAGTTAACTGCGCAACGCTCAAATGTCCATCTACATGCTGACCACCTGTCATAGCGACCGCATCGTTGTAGAGGATTTTGTAGGTAATATTAGTTTTTGCAGCGATGGACTGACGAATTGCTAAGTAACCTGAGTGGAAGTAAGTTCCGTCACCAAGGTTAGCAAAAATGTGTTTTTCATTGGTAAATGGCGATGCACCGACCCAGCTTACACCTTCACCACCCATTTGAGAGAACGTTTCGGTACCACGGTCAAGTGAAACAGCAATATAGTGGCAACCAATACCACCTAGCGCACGGCTACCTTCAGGAACTACGGTTGATGAGTTATGTGGGCAACCACTACAGAAATATGGTTTACGCTCAGCAAGATCAATAACACGTTTTGATTCTTGCTCTGCTTTTAGCAGTAAGTCGATTCTGCTTTGGATTAGTACTTTTAGGCTTTCTGGAATATCTAGTTTTAAGAAGCGAGCAGCCAGCATTTTTGCAATAGGTTCAGGCTGGTACTCATAGTGACCAATGAGTGGTGCTTCCTCAATAGAGGTACTCCATTCACCTTTACCATCAGTTGCTTTACCAATCACATGTGGGCGTTTGCCATCAGGAAGTGAATACAGCTCATCCTTAATTTGTGCTTCAATAATTGGACGTTTTTCTTCAATAACGATCAGTTCTTGTAAACCTTCAGCAAATTCACGAACGCCTTGAGGTTCTAAAGGCCAAATTAGACCAACCTGATAAACACGTAGCCCAAGCTGTTGGGCAGTTTCATCTTCAATACCTAAAATGCGTAAGGCTTCAATCGTATCTAAATAGCCTTTACCACTTGCGGCAATACCAATACGGGCATTTTCACAAGGCCATGTTACGGTGTTGATTTTATTCGCGCGGGCATAAGCCAAAACAGCAGGTAAGCGATATTTATAAAGACGTTCTTCTTGCTGAATGCCATGATCTGGCCAACGAATATTAACGCCGTCCTCTGGGAAATTAACATCTTCTGGTATAACTGGAGTAACACGGTCTAGATCAACATGAACTGAAGCGGAAGTTTCTACAATTTCACTGACCAGCTTCATCGAAGACCATAGGCCAGAAAAACGTGAAACGGCAATCGCGTGTACACCAAAGTCTAAAATTTGTTGAACGGATGTTGGGTAGAAAATTGGGATACCACAACCAATCATGACATGTTCAGACTGGTGAGGGATTGTAGAAGATTTACAAGAGTGGTCATCACCAAATAAAGCAACCACACCACCACGTTCAGAGGTACCAGCTAAGTTCGCATGGCGGAGTACATCGCCTGAACGGTCAACACCCGGGCCTTTACCATACCACCATGAAGACACTCCATCATATTTGCCTTGGCCTGAAAGATTAACTTGTTGGGTACCCCAGATTGCGGTAGCAGCCAAGTCTTCGTTTACACCAGGTTGAAATACAACATTATGGGATTTAAGTAATCCTTGAACTTGCCAAAGGAAACTATCATAGTTACCAACAGGAGAACCGCGATAACCAGAAATAAAACCAGCAGTATGATAACCATTAATCGCGTCACGGCGAGTCTGAGCAAGAGGCAATCGAACAAGTGCCTGAATGCCGGTCATATATGCTGTGCCGTTATCACTTATATATTTATCTTCAAGTGACACATCCTTTGTTGCAATAATATTTGGAGTGACTTTTGTAGCTATGTTCATTTATATCTCCTTAGAATTTTTAGTAGCTCGGACTACTTTCTTTTTTCAACATCCAGTTGAATATTTGGAGCAAGTGACATACGAAATAAAAAAAGATCGGTTCCTCTTCTTAAAAAAGAATTAGTGCCAATGTATGTACATTTAGTCATTGTGGTTGATCTAAACTGGTGCAACAATCCGTAATTTAGGAAAACATATTTACGTTATGCGCAAAAATCTCGATGGTGGACTATTGCATGCGATGCATGCATTCCTGAAAGTGATTGATAGCGGGAGTTTCACAGCAGCAGCTGAGCAGATGGATCTGACCACAGCACAGGTTTCACGTCTTATCAGCGAGCTAGAAACACGCTTAGGTACAAAATTAATACAACGCTCAACGCGCCAGCAGGCTCTGACCGATATTGGTGCGACTTATGCAGAGCGCTGTCGCCAAGTCATTTCAATAGTGGATGAAGCAGAATCAGAAGTAACAGGAACAGCATCTAAACCGAAAGGGCGTTTACGTGTATTAAGCATGGGAAGCTTCGGGCATCACTATGTTTTTCCAGTCATGGCCGAGTTTTGCAAAAATTATCCCGAGTTAACGGTGGAATATACGACATCGCAGTACGTTCCAGACCTGTTGGCGAAAGGGGTAGACGTGAGTCTCTATCTCACTGAGTCTTTAACAGATTCCCGCTTTGTTGCACGCAGAATTGGCACTATTTTTTCTGTTTTATGTGCTTCACCTGCGTATTTAGAAAAACATGGTGTTCCTAAGTCACCAGAAGATTTAAAAAACCATGCTTGTTTAAGATTAGTTAATCCATCGATTACAGCAGATTGGCATTTGTTAAATGCAAATGGTGAGTCTTACCAAATTGATATTGGTGGGCAACTCATTGCAGATAACCCAGAATTATTATTAGATGTTGTACAGCAGGACATGGGCGTCGCGTTATTGCCGATGTTTTCGGCTTTAGAGGCGGTTCAGAATGGAAGATTATGTCATATCTTGCCAGAGTGGCGTTCGCCCGATATAGGGGTTTATACCTTATTGCCTTCACGCCATTTTATTGATGCCAAAACGCGTGCATGGTTGGATTGGGTGGAAGAATATATTTCCCCAAGAATTGAAATGGATGCATCTTATTTTTATAAATAATGAGATAAATTTTTTAAGGACTAAGATAGAAAAGGATGAACAATAATACGGATTAGAATAAAAATAGGGTAGAGAATGCTTCTGTTGAGAGGGGCATTTACTACAGAGATGAATGATAGATTTTAAATAAATTGCATAAGGGATTTAGTCCCAATTCCTGAACAGAATGAGATAAAGACTAGACGCGATGATCTGGTACTTAGCCTAATAGATTCAGCCTTATACCAGATGTTGAGTTATTTTAATTTATGACTATGCGCACTTGGTTTGCCAATAAGCATTTGCATAATTCGACAAGCTTTTTCGGTTTAATACATTGCTAATATTTTGGCTGGCTTGCATTAACTTTTCTAAGTCAATCCCAGTTTCAAATCCCATGTGGGAAAGCAAATAGAACAGGTCTTCGGTTGATACATTACCAGAGGCGCCTTTGGCGTAAGGACAGCCGCCAAGTCCAGCAAGGGACGAATCAAAAACACGAATGCCTTGCTGTAAAGACTGATAAATATTGGCAATCGCCATGCCATAGGTATTGTGGAAATGTCCTGCCAAAACCTTGCTATCGAGTTCAGCGAGGCAGGCTTGCCAAACCTTTTGAACTCGATCTGGTGTTGCGGTGCCAATGGTTTCACCTAAAGACACTTCATAGCAGCCCATGTCATAGAGCCGTTTAACAACTCTCACCACTTGCTCAGGAGCAATTGCACCTTCATAGGGACAATCGACTATACAAGAGACATAACCGCGTACACGGATGTTATGGGCTTTTGCTGCAGCCATGACATCACTAAATTTTTCAAAGCTTTCATCGATAGAGCAGTTAATATTTTTACGGGTAAAGCTTTCAGAAGCTGCGGTAAAAACCGCAACCTCTTTGCATCCTACGGCTTGAGCTGTTTCAAAACCTTTAATATTTGGGGTGAGCAGGCTAAATTGTACATCTGTGGTCTGTGGTAACAGCTTAAATAGCTCGTCACTTTGAGCCATTTGCGGCACCCATTTTGCCGAAACGCATGAACCCACTTCAATAGATTTTAGGCCCGCATTTATCAAGTCATTAATAAAGTTTAAGCGTTGTTCAACCGTTAAAGCCTGCTTTTCATTTTGGAGGCCATCTCTCGGACCGACCTCCACAATTTTGACAAACTCACTCATGCAACTTCCTCCTGAGCGGGCTGAAATTCTACAAGCTCATCGCCAGCTTTAACCTGATCGCCAACTTGGAAATAGGAGTCCACAATCATGCCGTCTTTAGGGGCACGGATGGTGTATTCCATTTTCATTGCTTCAAGCGTCATTAAAATATCGTCTTTCTTAACGCTATGATTTGCACTCACCAGCACTTGCGTGACTACACCTGGCATTGGGGCTTTCAGGTGACCTTCATCGGCTTGACTGTCAGCCTGATTAAAATCTTGACGAATATAAGCAAATTTATAGCTTTGCCCATTTTGGAATAGCGTAATGCCTTGCTGACTTTGGTTAAAAGATAGCTTTTGCTTAGTACCACCAATTTGAACAGTGGCAGTATGTGCATCAATTAATTGACCAGAAATAGGATAGCTTTGTCCGTTATATTCTGCGGTGAAGCCTTGTTCATTTGAAGCAAATTTGATTTGGATATTTTGGTTTAAATAATTCAGTTTAATACTGTGCTGATAAGCAATATTTAAACGCCAAAGTGGTTGAGCCTGCCAAAGCTGTTTTTGGCTTGAGCTGTTGTTATTAAGTTTACTTAGAAACTCAATAAATGCCGCTGCCACCACAAGTTCAGGTTTAATCTCTTCAGGACTAAACAAGAAGTTTTGTTCACGTTGAATCAGGTTGGTATCAAGTTTGGCTTGTTTGAACGAGTCGCTGCGAACAATCTTTTCAAGAAAGGCAATGTTATTGCCTAAGCCATCAACATGGAATTGGCTTAAGGCATGTTGCATTTGAATGAGTGCAGCTTCACGGTTTTTACCCCATACGATCAGTTTGGCAATCATTGGGTCGTAATACGTCGTGATTTCATCGCCTTCAACAATACCGCTATCTACACGCACATATTGGTTTTGAGTTGGGTAGTGCAAATAGTCAATTTTACCAATCGCAGGTAAAAAGCCTTTTTCAGGTTCTTCGGCATAGATTCGTGCTTCGAGCGCATGCCCGTGAATTTGCAATTCGTTTTGTAGTTTAGGTAAAGGTTCGCCATAAGCTACACGTAGTTGCCATTCAACCAAGTCTTCACCAGTAATCATTTCGGTCACTGGGTGCTCGACTTGTAAGCGGGTATTCATTTCCATGAAATACGCCGTGCCGTCTTGTTCCACAATAAACTCGACCGTACCGGCACCGACATAGTCTACTGCACGTGCAGCATCAATTGCCGCTTGACGCATCGCATCGAGCTTCTCGCTTGGCATTTGTGGAGCTGGAGCTTCTTCTAATACTTTTTGGTGGCGACGTTGTACGGAACAGTCGCGTTCAAACAAGTGCACATAGTTACCGTGTGTATCGCCAAACACTTGTACTTCGATGTGACGTGGTTGAATCACATAGCGTTCAATCAAGACATCATCATTACCAAAGCTTGATTTAGCTTCGCGCTTACATGAGGCTAAGGCATGTAGAAAATCTTCACTACGTTCAACCAGACTCATGCCTTTGCCACCACCGCCAGCACTGGCTTTAATTAAAACTGGATAGCCAATTTGGTCTGCCTGTTGTTTTAAAAAGTCGGCATCTTGGTTGGTTCCGTGATAACCCGGTGTTAAAGGGACGCCTGCTTTTTCCATTAAAGCTTTAGACGTGGCTTTTAAACCCATAGCTAAAATGGCATCGACTGGCGGGCCAATAAAGCAAATATTGTGTTGCTGGCAAGCAAGCGCAAACTGGTCATTTTCAGATAAAAAGCCGTAGCCTGGATGGATCGCTTGGCTGCCTGTATCAATGGCAGCTTGAATAATGCGGTCAGCTTGTAAATAACTTTGAGTCGCAGGTGACTGTCCAATATAGATGGCTTCATCTGCAAGTTTGACATGTTGTGCATTTGCATCTGCATCAGAGTAAACAGCAACCGTTGCAATACCTAATTTTTTAGCTGTACGAATCACACGGCAGGCAATTTCACCACGGTTCGCAATTAAAATCTTTTCAAACATGATGATCGTCCTTAATTGTTGTTATTCGAGTTAGAAACCCAAGCAGGCTGTTGTTTATTTAAAAAGGCACTCAGACCTTCTTTTGCCTCACTACCTTGGCGAACTTGAGCAATATGATGTGCCGTCTGTTGTAGCAAATCATTGCTCATGGTCTGGTTACTCACCATTTGAATGAGTTGTTTTGATGCAGCTTGAGCGTGGGGGCCACCAAGTAATAGAGCATCAATAATTTCTTGAACTTTTCTGTCTAAGTCTTCCGCATCTGCGACTTCATGTGCCAAGCCAATTTGTTTGGCGTCACGTGCCGAAATACGCTCAGCAGTTAAGAAGTAACGAGAGGCTTGTCTTGCACCAATCGCACGAATCACATAGGGACTAATCGTAGATGGGGCAAGTCCTAAACGTACTTCAGAGGTTGCAAACTTGGCATCTGTACTGGCAATACAAATGTCACAAGCCGATGCCAAGCCCATACCACCACCAAAGGCAATGCCATGAACGCGGGCGATAGTCGGTTGTCTCAGTGTTGCAAGTGCATCTAACATTTGCGCGAGTTTTAGCGCATCTGCTTCATTTTCTGCTGAAGATGCCTGACCTGCCTGTTTCATCCAATTCAGGTCGGCACCTGCCGAAAAGCTTTTGCCACGACCAGCTAAAACCACAACACGAATATCATCACGTGTATTGATTTGCTTAAAGCAAGCATGCAATTCTTCAATCACTGTTGTATTGAAGGCATTGTGTAGTTCAGGGCGATTTAGCCAAACATAGGCAACTTGACTTTGTTGTTCGAGTTGTAAAAATTGATAGCTCATATACACCTCTTACATGCGGAACACGCCAAATTTGGTTGGCTGGATTGGAGCATTCATGGCAGCAGCAAGGCTTAAACCAAGTACTTGACGGGTTTGAGCTGGGTCAATTACACCGTCATCCCAAAGGCGGGCAGACGCATAATATGGATGGCCTTGGCGTTCGTATTGTTCACGAATGGGTTGTTTAAACTCATCTTCTTGTTGAGCTGACCACTCGGCACCTTTTTGCTCAATTTGATCGCGTTTTAAGGTTGAAAGTACGCTGGCTGCTTGTTCGCCGCCCATCACTGAAATACGAGAGTTCGGCCATGTCCATAAAAAGCGTGGTGAATAAGCGCGTCCGCACATGCCGTAGTTACCTGCACCAAACGAACCACCAATAATCAGGGTGAGTTTTGGTACATTTGCGGTTGCAACTGCCATGACCAGTTTAGCGCCATTTTTTGCAATCCCTTCGTTCTCATACTGGCGACCGACCATAAAGCCCGTAATGTTTTGCAAAAATAACAAAGGAATATTGCGCTGAGTACATAGTTCAATAAAGTGTGCACCTTTTTGTGCAGACTCTGAAAATAAAATCCCGTTATTGGCAATAATTCCGACTGGCATACCATACAACGAAGCAAAACCAGTAATGAGGGTTGAGCCAAAACGTGCTTTAAATTCATCAAAACGAGAACCATCTACAATGCGTGCAATCACTTCACGAATATCAAAAGGCTTACGTGCATCACTTGGCACCACACCATAGAGTTCCGATGCATCAAACAGTGGTTCATCAATTTGCTTGTTTAAGTCATTTGGTTTTTTATTTAAGTTCGCAACAATGTTCCGTGCAATCGCAATTGCATGTTCATCATTTTCAGCTAAATGGTCAGCCACACCAGAAAGACGTGTGTGCACATCACCACCACCTAAGTCTTCACTGCTCACTACTTCGCCAGTTGCAGCTTTTACAAGAGGAGGACCGCCTAAGAAAATCGTACCTTGATTACGAACAATAATCGTTTCATCAGACATAGCTGGTACATAAGCACCACCTGCGGTACAGCTTCCCATCACCACAGCAATTTGGGCAATCCCTAGGCTCGACATGCGTGCCTGATTATAGAAAATACGCCCGAAGTGATCACGGTCAGGAAAAACCTCGTCTTGCATTGGTAAATAAGCACCGCCTGAGTCCACTAAATAAATACAAGGCAAGTGATTTTGTTCGGCAATTTCTTGGGCACGTAAATGTTTTTTAACCGTAAGGGGATAATACGTTCCACCTTTAACCGTTGCATCGTTGGCAACGATCATGCAAGTTATGCCGTTCACTTGACCAATACCTGCAATCACACCCGCAGCAGGAACATCATCTTCATAAACGTTGTACGCTGCCAATTGACCAATTTCTAAAAATGCGGTTCCGACATCAATCAGTTGATCAATACGTTCGCGAGGTAAAAGTTTCCCTCTAGCCAAATGTTTTTGACGGGCATTTTCACCACCACCTAAAGCAATACGCTGGGCAACTTGTTTTAGATCTGTGACCAATGTTTGCATGGCTTGCTGGTTTGTTTTGAAGTCTTCACTTCGAATATTAATCTTGCTTTGTAATTGGTTCATAAGATGCGTCCTTATTTATAATTATTATTTGGTTTCATTGAAGAGTTCGCGGCCAATCAGCATGCGGCGAATTTCAGAAGTTCCGGCACCGATTTCATAAAGTTTTGCATCGCGCCATAAACGCCCAGCAGGGAATTCATTGATGTAACCATTACCGCCCAGAGTTTGGATTGCTTCGCCTGCCATCCATGTGGCTTTTTCGGCAGAATATAAAATGGCACTTGCAGCATCTTTACGTAGGCTGCGGTCATGGTCGGTTTTGTCACAAGCAGCACCAACGGCATAAACTAATGCTTTACATGCCAACCAAGTTGAATACATATCGGCAAGTTTGCCCTGCATGAGCTGGAATTCACCTAAAGCCTGACCAAACTGTTCGCGTTGATGTAAGTAAGGAATCACCACATCTAAGCAAGCATCCATAATCCCTAAAGGTCCGGCACTTAAAACTGCACGTTCGTAGTCCAAACCACTCATGAGTACTTTTGTACCGTTACCAACACCACCGAGTACGTTTTCAGCAGGCACTTCCACATTGTCAAAAAACAGTGGGTAAGTGTTAGAGCCACGCATACCAAGTTTGTCTAAATGGTTACCGTGACTGAAGCCTTTCATGCCTTTTTCAACTAAAAAAGCAGTCATGCCTTTTGCACCAGCTTTAGGGTCAGTTTTTGCATAAACCACAAGTACATCTGCATCACCGCCGTTGGTGATCCACATTTTTGAACCATTTAAAACGAAATGATCGCCTTTTTGCTCGGCACGTAATTTCATGCTAACCACATCAGAACCGGCATTTGGTTCAGACATCGCAAGGGCACCTACATATTCGCCAGAAATCAGTTTTGGTAAATATTTCTGCTTTTGCTGCTCGTTACCGTTTCGATTAATTTGGTTTACACATAAATTAGAATGAGCACCATAAGAAAGACCAATGGCTGCAGAAGCACGAGAAATTTCTTGCATGGCAATAATATGAGCCAGATAACCCATATTGGCACCACCATATTCTTCAGAAACGGTCATACCTAAAAGGCCCATATCTCCGAATTTTTTCCAGAGATGTGCAGGGAATTTGTTGTCTTGATCAACTTGTTGGGCAATTGGTGCAATTTCCTTTGCACAAAATGCGGCTACTGAATCTTGAAGTGCAATTAAAGTTTCATCTAGACCGAAATTCAAGCTGCGGAGGTTCATGATATTTTCATCCTATTGGTTATATTTGTTGTCCATAAAATATTTTGTGGGTATTTGATATGTACCATACAATGATTTTTTAAAAAAGTGAATACAGATTCATAAAATGATTTACAATTCATTTTATTTGTTAGAGAATAAATTATGAGCTATAAACGATCATCTTTAATGCAAGAGCGGATGGAGCAAAATCGTAAGTCGATTTTGAGTTCAGCCAGAAAATTAATTTCAGAGGGAGGGTTTAAAGACGCACAAATACAAACAATTGCAGAGCAAGCGGGTGTATCAAGTGGTCTGGTTTATCGTTACTTCGATAATAAAAGCCAAGTGCTCATTGAGGTTTTGTCTGAGGCCATTAACACAGAACTATTGGTGATTGATTCGATTACTGAAAGTGATTTATCGGCAAAACAGAAATTACATAAGGCTGTGGCAACCTTTGTAAAACGGGCACTCAATAGTCCCCAGCTTGCATATTCACTCATGTTTGAACCCGTCGATTCAACGGTTGAACATGAGCGTTTTCGTGTGAAGCAATTGATTAAACAAAGTATGAAAAAAATACTTGCGGATGGAAATGCAAGTGGTGAGTTTGTCTTGGATGATTTAAATACAGCAGCACTTTGTGTTGTTGGTGCCATGACCTATGTGGTCGTTGAACCTCTAGATCCAGCTCAAAATACAAAGTTTGATCAAGCACACAGAGACTATTTTTCAAAACAGATTGCTGACTTTTGTGTGGATGCTGTGCAGAAGAAATAGGGCATATAAAGGATAAACATTACAAAGTAGGCGGTTTGGAAAAGTAGTTGCAGTAACAACAATTAGATCAGGTACGAAGAGAATTACAAAGAATCAAGGAGAATGATTCAATGCAACAAGAACGGTTAAGCTACGCCTCGGGACCAAGCACACAGCCCTTATTGGGTATGACCATTGGTGAACAATTTGATCAGGCCTGTCGGCAATATGCAGAAAAGGAAGCAATCGTCAGTTTTCATCAAAACAGACGATTAACCTATAAAGCTTTACAGGATGAAGTAAATGCTTTTGCTTGTAGCTTGTTGAAATTGGGATTAAAAAAAGGCGACCGATTAGCCATCTGGTCACCAAACTGTGTGGAATGGACGGTTACCCAGTTCGCGGCCTTTAAAGCAGGGATTATTTTAGTTAATCTAAATACAGCTTATAAAAGCCATGAACTTGAATATGTGTTGAATAAAGTCTCATGCAAAGGATTGATTATTGCTTCTCAATTCAAAACCACCGATTACCAAGAATTACTCACAAAAATTGCCCCTGAGTTAACCAACAGTCCTGATAAAGTGCTCAGTTCAGAACGACTGCCACATTTAAAATTTGTCATTAAAATTGATGACCAGCAACACACGGGCATTCATCGTTTTAGTGATTTAGTTACAACACCAAACTCTGAGCAGCTTGAACAATTAAAACAGTTAACCAAGCAACATCAATTTGATGAAACCATTAATATCCAATTTACTTCAGGTACAACAGGTAACCCAAAAGGGACCATGTTGACCCACCATAATATTTTAAATAATGGCTATTTTGTTGGCGAAGGCATTCGTTTAACGCCTCAAGATAAAGTCTGTATTTCTGTGCCGTTGTTTCATTGTTTTGGCATGGTGATGGGGAATTTAGCGTGTGTTACACATGGGGCAACGATGGTCTATCCATCGGCGGTATTTAATCCTTTAGAAATGTTAAAAGCCATTCATCAAGAACGTTGTACGGCAGCATATGGCGTACCAACCATGTTTATCGCAACCTTAGAACATGAACAGTTTAATGAGTTTGATCTGTCGAGTTTAAGAACGGGCATTATGGCTGGTAGCCCATGTCCACGTGAAATTATGCAGCGTGTCATAGACCGTATGCATATGTCTGAAATCACGATTTGTTATGGCATGACTGAAACCTCGCCAGTCAGTGTACAAAGCTCGGTAAACGATTCAATTGATAAGCGAGTAAGTACAGTTGGCCATGTTCATCCTCATGTTGAAATTAAAATTGTCGATTTAGAAGGTCAGATTGTTCCGCAAGGGACTTTAGGCGAGCTATGTGTTCGTGGTTATTCAGTGATGGCTGGTTATTGGGGTGAAGAAGAAAAGACCCGTGAAGTGATTGATGCGGCTGGCTGGATGCATACGGGTGATATTGCAGAAATGGATCAAGACGGTTTTATTAAAATTAAAGGCCGTATTAAAGATGTCGTGATTCGTGGTGGGGAAAATCTCTTTCCAAAAGAAATTGAAGACTTTTTATATACCCATCCCGATGTGAGCGATGTACAGGTGATAGGCCTGCCAGATGCGAGATATGGCGAAGAACTTTGTGCTTGTATTATTTTGCATGAACACCACCAAATTGATGAAAACAGTATTCGCCAATTCTGCAAAGAGCATATTTCCCATAATAAAGTGCCGCGCTATGTTCGATTCTTTAATGAATTTCCAATGACTGCTTCAGGCAAAGCACAAAAGTTTAAGTTACAGGAAATTATGCGTGCTGAGCTTAATTTAACAGGAAATGTCTTTGATTAAATAAAGCCAAAAGCCCAGTCAAAGTGCAGCAAACTATAAATTGAAAGGCAGTTTAAATAGAGGATAAAACAAAATGGCAAAAGACTTTAATAGCCCAAAAGTAGTCGATGGTTATGATGAACATATCCGTAAATTAATTCCGGGTTATGAAGTGATCCATCAACAGGTGGATGCCATTTTGCAATCAGTGTTGAAACCGAACTCTCACATATTAATTGTAGGATGTGGCACGGGTTATGAACTCGAATATTTACTTAGAAGACATCCGAACTGGAAATTTACAGCAGTTGATCCATCTTTAACGATGCTTCAAAAAGCCCAAGAACAGGTTGAACTTTTAGGTAAATCTTCACAAGTAACTTTTATACATGGGGAAACTTCAGCTTTGCCTCTTGAAAATTGCTTTGATGCTGCACTGTCTATTCTTGTGGCGCATTTTATTGCTGATGATATAAAACCTGCGTTCTTTAAAGATATTTATGATCGCTTAAATGAAAATGCTGTCTTGCTCACCTACGATTTAATGACGTGTATAAACCCTCAGCAGCTTCAAGCTTTACGTTACTTATGCTTGGCACAAGGCTTAACTGAGGAGCAATGCCAAAGAATGTTAGAGCGTATGGCTCAAGACTTTTTTAGCCTAACTACAGAAGGTTATATAAAACTTTTGCAAAAGAGTGGCTTTGAAAGCGTACAGTCTTATGCACAGGTTCTGACTTATCAGGGTTTTATTGCAAAAAAATAATGCCAGTAGAGACATAGGAATGTTGTCTTAACACCTAAATATTCTCAATGAGGAAGAGAATATGAAAACTGAAAAAAAATAGAAGAACTCGCTTTACGTAAAACAAATTAAAAAGTGGCCCTAATGCCGCTTTAGGGAGGTTTTGTCTAAAAAATATGACGGAAGGTCTTTCTTGAGAAAGAAAGTCAAATTTTCAAGGACCTATCTAAATAGGTACATAACAAAAAGGATGTCGAGATCTTTAAGTCAATTTAAAGATCAAAAAAGGAAAGTTTTATGATAAATGCTTTAAATACAACGGTTCAAAAAAGCCTATTGGCGGTTTCTGTGACCCTGTTTGTGTCTTCTGCTTTTGCAGGCAAAACAGATCCTGAAATAGAACAACTTCGACAAGAAGTGAAAGAACTACGAGCTATGCTACAAGCAAATATACAAGCTCAAAAATCTTTATCGCAAGGACGAGTTGAACTAGCAACTTCTGCAACTCCTCAAGCTGCGCAGCCAATACAGCAAGGGTTAACTAAGTCTGGTGCAGAATTTAACCTCTATGGATATATACGGGCAGATGCTTCTTATCAAATGAAGGGCGCATCTACCATGTATAACAACATTAGTGGGGTTCCACTCGAAAATACTCCTGAAGAATCTGCTCAAAAAGACCAGTTGCACAGCACAGTTAATGTGACACGGTTTGGGTTGAATTTTAAAACCCCAACAGCTGTGGGTGATGTAGGCGGAAAGTTAGAAATGGACTTCTTTGGGGCAGCCACTCGTGATCAGTTCCGTATACGCCATGCCTATTTAACTTTTGATAAATGGCTTATCGGTCAAACGTGGTCGACATTTATTGCACCAGAATATTACCCAGAAACGATTGATGCAGGCACATTTGTAGGTGGAGCATTATTAAGATCGCCGTTAGTTCGCTATAGCGATAACTTAACTGCAAATACAAGCTTTGCAATATCGGTTGAAGACCCTAAATATACAGCGACCTCAGACCCTGATAACAAAATGCGTTTACCAGCTTTGGTAGGGCGCTTAAATCATAAATTTACAAATGGCTCGATGCTATCAGGTCGTAGTTTTGTGGCTGAAAAGAGAACCAACAATGATGAAGAAGTGGCTTGGGGTGTAGGCCTAGGGGGGAAATATCAGATTACGCCAGATACATTACTCAAAGCTGATTATTACCATGTCAAGGGAGATGGACGTTTCCTACTATGGAGTAACAGCGGCTATGCAATAGATGATCAAAACAATATGCATAGCAATGAATTTGACACAGTTTCATTGGGCATAACCCATCAGTTTACGCCACAAATTCGTTCAACCTTAGCTTATGGCTATATGAAAGCCAAAGATGACAATCGTTTTGCCGAATTACAACGTAATAGCACAACCCAAAACAAAGAACTCTGGCAGGGCTGGGTAAATACACTTTATAACCCTTATAAACCAATTACTTTGGGCGTCGAATATGTTTATGGCGAACGAGAAACTTTTGATGGGCGTAACGGGACCGATAACCGCTTCAACATGATGGCGAGTTACGATTTTTAATTAATTCAATAAAACCTTGAATAATCTGTTTTTTCTTTAGGGTGCAATATGTCGTTTTAAAAAATTGAATATGAATTTATCTCACAGAGGAGGTGGGTAAATGACAACATCTAAATTAAATGTAAATGAAATTATTGATCAGGCCAAATTTAGACCTTATCACTGGAGTATTTTACTTTGGTGTTTATTAATTATTATCTTTGATGGGTATGATCTGGTTATTTATGGTGTAGTGCTACCTTTGCTGATGCAAGAGTGGTCATTGACGGCTGTACAGGCGGGGATGTTAGCAAGTACAGCACTATGCGGAATGATGTTTGGGGCAATGTTCTTTGGAACTTTGGCAGACAAAATAGGCCGTAAAAATGTGATTTTAATTTGTGTCGCTCTTTTTAGTGGTTTTACTTTTTTAGGTGCTTTTGCATCAAGTCCACTTGAGTTTGGGGTGCTTCGATTCTTAGCGGGATTAGGTATTGGTGGGGTAATGCCAAATTTAGTTGCACTCACATCAGAATATGCACCTAAACGTATACGCAGCACCTTAGTGGGTACCATGTTTAGTGGATATGCGATTGGAGGGATTCTTTCAGCATTAATTGGCAGTTATTTGGTTGAAAGTCAGGGGTGGCAAATTATGTTCCTGATTGCAGGCATTCCTTTATTTTTGTTGCCTGTTATATGGAAGTTTTTACCTGAGTCTTTAACCTTTTTAGTTAAGACTGGTAAAGCTGAGCAAGCACAGCGCATTATTCAAAAAATTTCACCTGAACAAAACCTAACGATCAATACGCAGTTAGTGCTTAATGACGATAATGTTCCAACAGGCAGCTCTGTAAAAGGATTATTTCAACAAGGCCGCGCATTTAATACACTCATGTTCTGGTTAGTGTTCTTTATGTGCTTACTCATGGTGTATGCCTTAAGCAGCTGGTTACCAAAACTCATGCTGGCAGCAGGCTATTCACTCGGAAAGAGTATTTTATTCTTGTTTGCCCTAAATGTGGGTGCAATGATCGGCTCAATTGGTGGCGGCATTCTTTCTGATAAATTCCATTTAAAACCTGTAATTATGGCAATGCTGCTAGCGGGTGTTGTGGCATTAGTCGGTTTAGGCTTTAACTCACCAGCCTATGTTTTATATGGTTTGGTGACTGTTGCAGGAGCCGCAACCATTGGTACCTCAATTCTCCTTTATAGCTACGTTGCTCAATATTATCCATTAAGTGTGCGTTCTACTGGAATTGGCTGTGCCTCTGGAATTGGCCGAATTGGGGCAATTGTGGGACCAATCTTAACCGGCATGTTATTAGGCCTACAGTTACCACATAAAATGAATTTCGTGATGATCGCAATTCCTGCAATTCTTGCTTTTTTAGCAGTCATGATGCTTCGACGACCTGCAGTTGAAAAACAGCCGATTGCACCGAAACTTGCCGCTGAATTAGAAGGTAGTTAATCGATATTGATACAGGTAGGGGGGAAATTCCTACCTGTACCCACATTTATTTTTTGAGTAACTGGTTTAAATGAACCAGATTTGCCATTTGTTGATTACCGCGATCATTAGGATGTAAATGATCACCTGAGTCATAAATCGGGTTTAATCGATCGGGGTGTTTTGAATCTTTTAAACCTTGATCAAGATCAAGAACTCCATCAAATGTTTGACTGGTTCTTATCCAATCATTAATTTTTTTCCGTAATTGATCTTTGTTCGGTTGGTAGTAGTTATCTAAAGGGGTATTGGGTAAAGCACCCGAAAATGGAGGTAAGGTTGCCCCAATCACTTGAATGCCTTGTTTATGTGCTTCATCTACGACACGTTTATAACCTTGAGTTAATGCTTCAAAAGACGGTATTTCTTGTTTAGGCGCAAAAGCTGTACCCGGCCATGAAATATCATTAATACCTATTAGAACAATTAACGTTTTCACCCCAGAATATTGAAACACTTCTTTTTTCAAGCGCTCTAAAGCACTGTCGCCCATACCGTCTGTGAGTAGTCGATTTCCTGAAATTCCGCTATTAATCACCGCTACTTGATGTGGCGATAAACGCTTAGCTAAAAAGTCGGTCCATCTCGTGTTTGCATCTAGAGTTGCAGTTGCTCCATCAGTAATTGAGTCTCCAATAACCGCAACAACATGGGCTTTATGCTTTGGTTTTACCTCTATCGCAGAGAGTAATAATCTTGCAGTGGTTGTTTTAGCATCGGTAGGAGTATTTAAATTTGCTGTCTGGTTACCCGTAATCAGCCAACTGGTTTGTTTAGCATCCCAATGAAAAGTTTTAAATGTCGTTGGTTTTTGAATAAAACTATTTACCATTAACTGTGCATGATCAGGAACAGAGAGATGAATTGGGTCACTAATCAATTGTTTACCCGGTAAAATTTGTGCTTTGAGCTTACCCGAGAAGTAAACAGGGTAAGCACTCTTTGATTTAAGACTTTTTGGGGTAACTAAGCCTACGGTGGTTTTATCGATATAAAGCGGCTGTTCACCATATTGATTTGTGAAAATGAGTCTAACTGCTTCACCACCCAAACTAATTTGACTGACTTGTCTGATGGTTTGGTTAGATATTTGATCGGGAATATGGGTGGGGAAAACAAAATCCTTATTCCAAACTTTTTGTGGGCTGGCTGACCAACTGGTAATCCATTGGCTTTTTTGTACTTCTGCTTGCGCTACAGTCGACAATAAAACTAAAGAGAAAAGGGTAGATTTATAAAGTTTCATCTCATGAATCCTTAAAACGAATTAGAGTCATCTTGAAACAAATTAGTGGCTTGTTATAGCGGTCTAAGCGGAATAAGATTTGTGAATTAGATTCATAAATAGATTTCGTTATGTCATATTTTGATATTAATCGATCTGGCGAGCTGGCAATTTTTATTCGCGTGGTCGAATTAGGAAGTTTTTCAGCAGTAGCGAGAGCATGTGACATGACGCCGTCTGCTGTGAGTAAATTAATTGCTCGGCTCGAAAAACGACTTGGCGTAAGGTTACTGAATCGTTCAACACGCCAGTTTCAACTCACAAGTGAAGGCTGTCAGTTCTATGAGCAAGGTCTTCAAATACTCAGTGAGCTAGATGAACTCGAACAATCTGTTACTGCAAATCACACACCTAAAGGCCGAATCAGAATACATACCAGTTTTTCATATTGGACCCATTTTTTGGTGCCGTGCATTTCTTTATTTAATCAGCGCTATCCACAAATTGAATTAGAAGCTCATTTAAGTGATGAAGTCATTAATTTAGTTGAGCAAAGAATTGATGTCGCAATTCGGACAGGACCTTTAAAAAGCTCAAATTTGGTGGCTCGCTCATTGGGGAATACTCATAAACATTATGTATGTTCACCTAGATATATTACACAGTGTGGTTGTCCACAGCATCCAGATGAACTATCTGAACATCAGCTTTTAGACGTAAGTTATCAGCGCCAGAATAAGACATGGTTATTTAAAAAAGAGAATCAAGAAATCACGCTCGTACCTACTCAGGTTTTAAGAGTAAATCATGGGGAAGCGATTTTGCAGTTAGCACTTGCCGATGCAGGCATTGCACAACTCAATGAGTTTCAAGTTCGAAAAGTGCTAGAACAAAAGCAGTTAATTAAAATTCTTGAAGACTGGAATGTTAATGCTTCTGAAGAATTTCATGCTGTCTGGATCGGGCATGATAAATACGTTCCTAAACGTGTAAGAGTCTTTCTAGATTTCTTGGTGGAACATGCAAATATCAGTTAATTGAGTCTTTTCTTGCACTTAACTGACACTGGTGAATTGTTTCATTCATTGTTTCCACAAAGTTCATGTTCGCATCAATATTTTGTAAGCTTACTTTTTCTAGATCTTCTACAAATTGTGGCGAATAATGTTCTTCTAAAGCGTTATAAATACAATTGCATTGTGAGAGCGCATGGCCAGACCACACACAATGTGTATTGAATTCGTTTTTACTGATAGGTCTGCACCCTAATAAACTTATAGAAATTATTAATAGAGTGCACACTAAAACAATACGATATGAAAAAAACATCATTATTGCTCTTCGTTGGTTGTTGTTATCGTTAAGTTATGCTTATAGATGCGCTCATCTTTAACTGGCGTTAAATGTTGAGATCTTTTCCCTAAAAAGATAAAAGTAGGGATACGTAAAAAGATGGGAAGAATTCTTTAAACGTGTTTTAAGCTGAACAATAAGATAATGAAGAGTAATAAAAATAAAATGATATAAAATAATAGTCATTAGAGACTCCTTGATAAAAGAAGTTGTGCCCAATCACTGCTATTAATTATGGTGGTGAAACGAAAGAGGGTTAGCAGACTGATACCTAAGAAACCAGCACACCCGAAGGTGTCCCACTCCCGTTCCTCCGTCAAAGGCACGAGGGGCTCCACACCAAAAAACTTGTTTTTAGTGCACTTAGGTAGACGATCTGCTAAAACCGACTGACAAAATAGGTCAGCCGGAGCATCATAAGCTGAGCATTAAAGCGGGTCAATTGCAAAAATAAAAGATTGGTTTATATAAACAAATATTAATATTTTTAAATTTTCATTAATAAAATAACAAGTTATTTAGAATTTAAACAATTGAATAATTATTAAAGCTAATTTCTATAATTGAGTTTTAATGTTTATATATCAAAGATTTATTAATTGTTTATTTATATATTGTTTGCAATCATTGGCTTAATAAGACACAAACTCATAAAGGATGAACAATTTTAGTTTTATGAATATGGCAATCTTAAATAATTAGCTAATGCCAAAATTTAATTAAAATATCAATTGCAAGAATGGTATTTTTTAATCATTTATTTAATTTAGCTTTTTACAAAAGCTTGCATAATCTACAAAAGTTAAGAGAACCACAGTGGTAGGCCAACAGAAGATAATGTTATTCATAAGCCGACATCTTAAAATTAATAAGGGTGACTTCAATGTTAAGAGTTTTTTGTGCAGTTAGCATGGTCGTGGCAATTGCAATGGGTATGAGCGCTTGCCAAGATAGGAATTCAAGAGATGATGGAACTCATGGCGTTAATGACCCCACGACCCCTCACAAAATGGATAAAAACTCATAACTATTTTTTCTAAGAAAACTCATTTTTAGGTGAGTTTTCTTATCGTTATTTTCTATAAAATATGTAACATAATAAAAAAGATAATTATATGAAAATATAAAATTAATCAATAAATTAGTAAGTTATTATCTTTCTACGAATTTGTTGTTACTGAAGTGTTTCTATAATGAGTTATAGTTTCAAAAAATTAATAAAATAAACACAATAAATTACTTATATTCATCCTAAATTCATTGTAGTCATGACAGTTTTATAAAGGTAAGGATATGCCCCAGTACTTAAGAATAGCTGAGAAAATATATCAAAATGTTAAAGAAAAAAAAGGCTTTACAGATGATCATATGGAAGATCTTAACAATTTGATGATTGAACTCAGACATGAGCTTAAGGGGACAAAGCTTAAGCTTTTATATAATTATATTGATTTTGCTGAATTACTGATTAAACCTCTGCAGGAATCTAAAATTAAATTGGATTTAAGTATTATTCCGCAGAGTAAGAATACTCAAGAATTTGTATTGTGGCTTGCGAGTTTTATTGAGCGGATTACCACGGGCGGACAAGAAAAATTACCGCCAATCCGAGCTAAGGTTACTTTATCTTCATATGATTACGAAGAAAATTATCGTTCAGTGCAACATCCGGTAAATAACGGGGAAGAAATTATTGAATATTTTAAGAAAAAAGATAATTAAATAAGATGCTATAAAAAGAGCTTATTTCCAAAGGCCAATAGGAAATAAGCTCATATTTTTAAATTAATAAATAGAAGATACTACATTACAAATACTATCTATCGTTCCATGCGTCTTTAATTGCCTGTTTAGCATGTTCCCATTTTAAGCGGGATTCAGCTTTCAGCTCTTCCCATTTTTGTTGAAGGCTACCTTCGACATCTTCAAATTGAGCACCTTCTTTAGATTCGGTACGGGCACGATGACCTAATTCATAGGCTGTCGAGAAATCTCGATCATAATCTAGATCTGGAGTAGTAAGTTGAGCTTCTTGATAATAAGGACGAGTAACGTAACTTTCGCGCCAATAGGTATCAGAATAGTTATGGTCGCCAGCTGGCAGTCGTGCGTGATCGCTATTTTGATCTGTCATCAGTTTTTCCTCATCTATTATTAAATTTTATGCTTATATTGAATTTAGGAAGGTGAAGACACCTTCCTAAATAAAATGAATGACCGCATCAAATGACAATTAAATCGGCAATGAATTAACGTTGCTGATTATTGTTATTTGAGTTTTGTTGACTTGGGTCTTTTTGATTAGAGCCTTGTTGTGGGCGGCGGTTGTCATTTTGCTGTTGTTGCTGATTGTTTTGTTGCTGTTGATCTTTTTGCTGTTGATTGCCATTTGGCTGTTGCTGGTTATTACGGTTGTCATTTTGCTGCTGTTGTTGCTGCTGATTATTAGGTTGATTGCTTTGATTATTAGTAGTGCTCATCTTTAATTACCTCATATCATTTATGATGTGTGTTTTATCTGAGAGCTTCAGATAGGTTTATTTAAACATGAAAATTTTAAATGTGTAGCTTGAGGGTGTTACCCTATATTTAACTGTAACTTTAGAAACTAACTAAAACCTTGATTTTTATATAATGAAGATTTCATTGATAAACATAATTAATATGAAGATGGATAAAATTACATTTAAGTACATTGGTGTTAAAGAAACACTATGATCATTTCTAAATATGTATTTGTTATTTTTTATTAGTGAGGTTCTATTTTTTATTATCTAATATTATGAATTCTATATCTTGAGTAATGTAATAAACAAGTTGTCTAAGTTTAAAATAAGAAAAACCCTTAAATATACGACGAAAATTATAAAAATTATTTTTATAAAAAATAGAATAAAAGAAGGTACCTACCGGTTTTTCTTTTGTTTCTGACCCGCCTTTTTTTAATAATCCCGTGCAAGCAACATAAAGATCTGCCTTTATAAGGTTTTTCCCTTTTTTGATCATCTCTACAGTGACTTGCATGGATTCAGGTGTATATTTTTCAATAAGTTCCGAAGAAATATGAAGGGTATTTTCTTTAACCCGTAAGTCATAGCTGACTAAGCTTCCAATAAGAATATCGCCAGAATAGGGGCTTAAAGAAAAGCGGTAAGCTAAATAGCCTGCAGAAGCACTTTCAAAAAATGCAATTTTAATTTTTTCTTCTGCTAATAATTTGCAACATGAGTTAAACATTTTTCTATCCTTAGCTATGTTTTTAAGTTATTTATAGAATTATTTTTAATTGCTTTATGTTAATTTTTTAATCTTTATGATTTTAAAGGTAACTATAATGTAATAAAAATTTAAATTTTATATTTTTTTATAAAAATAGGAAGTTAAGTTATTCTAAAGATGAGAATGTAATTTTGTGTTAGGTGTTACATATTTGAATTTGAAAGGATTTATACCGAAATAATTGTTTTTAATAACGCAATATAACAAAGATAAGCTGGGATAATATGGTGAGTAAAGTATGGTATTTTATATCTCACAAAAGGAGAATAGAAATGCCTGTTGTAGTGAAAGAAAGATTATTAGACCTATTACAAGATAATCAACAGAACTATTACGAATTATTTATTTTTTTCCTTGATCCTGATATTTCTAGTTTTGAGAAAGAAAAAAAAGCAAGAGATTTTCTTGCTCATGAAATAGAAAAGGTAGATCAGACAGAAGTTGATTTCCCTTCAAATATAAATACGATTAAAGAATGGTGTCAGAAAAATAATAAAGAAAATTGTGAGGTATTTCAGGCTTATTTAAATCGTCGGCAAGCGGGTGGTGAGAGAGAATATTTCAAAAATGTCAGTCAAGCATTTGAATTTTTAATTAAAGTCTCTCCTACAAAAAAAGTAGATGGTGCATGGCTGTATAGTTGTGTTCACTACTGGAATGATCCAGTTTTCCATGAACTAATTATTACGTATTTGGAAGAGCTCGGGTTAGGAGAACCGAAGGCAAACCACGTATGTATTTATGATGATTTACTACGTAGTTTGGGAATCGATAGTTTTGATCTGCTTTTAGAGGATGAATACTATCATCATGCCGTGGTTCAGTTGGCTCTGGGTTATGCTCCAGCTGAGTTCATTCCCGAGATTATTGGATTTAATCTGGGCTATGAACAGCTGCCTCTTCATCTATTGATTAGCAATTACGAACTAGCTGAACTGGGCATCGATTCTAAGTATTTCAATCTGCACATCACCATTGACAACATTGATAATGGACATGCAAATAAAGCGATTAAAGTTATAGAAAATATTTATGATAAATATAGAGATAAAGAACTTTTTCTTACTAAATTAAAACGTGGTTTTGCGCTAAACAATCATGGCGTGGGCTCTTCGAAAATTATAAAAAATTTAAATGTTGAAGATTTTGTTCTTAAAATTTTAAAGAGGAAGGCGCTCGTAGGGCAGTTAATTCATAACGAAACCAGAGAGTTTGGGTGCAAAACGATTAATCAATGGTTATCTAACCCAGACGATGTTGAGGGGCTGGTATCGCATTTAATTGACCATAAATGGATTAAATTTAATAGCAATCCTGAACAAAGTATTTTTTGGAGATTAATTAATGATGAGAATGGAAAAATGTTTGGAGTGTTTACTCCTGTAGAGCGCCAGATCATTCATGATTGGATTGCAGGAGATGACCATTCTTCTAATTTCTTGACTTACAGCAAGGCACTCAATAGTAGCCAGCGTATTCAAGACTATCTATTTAGCTATATCTCTGATGGCGAACTTGATGCTTTGCAAGAACGTATAGGTCAGTCGCATGATCTTGCTATAAAAATATGCAAATTAACCCCATTTTTAGCACCCGACTCACATCATAAGAGTATTGGACTTTGGAGCACGCGCAAATATGTCGAGCTTCTTTTTCCATATTTAAGTTCCTTTAACAAAAATTAGTTCTTTAATTTTTCTACTTCACCCAAGGTTTAACTTTAAAACATAGGTAATAAACATGACTGATAACGTTAAATTAACAAATAAAACAAGTGAAATGGCTGGCGCTGATGAGGCAAACAAAGCCAATACCACTCAAAAAACTGAACAATTAGACACAGTAAGAGATGATGCTACAAATCAGGCTTTAACCACAAATCAGGGGGTTAAAATTGCTGATAACCAAAATAGTCTAAAAGCAGGAACGCGCGGATCAACGTTATTAGAAGATTTTATCTTACGAGAAAAGATTACCCATTTTGACCATGAACGAATTCCAGAGCGTATTGTGCATGCTCGTGGCGTAGGAGCTCACGGTTATTTTCAAGCTTATGAAGGAAATGAGCGTCTAACGAAAGCAGGTTTTTTGACGGACCCATCTATTCAGACTCCAATTTTTGTACGTTTCTCGACTGTACAAGGGCCGCGTGGTTCAGCTGATACTGTTCGTGATATTCGTGGATTTGCTATTAAATTTTATACCCAAGAAGGCAACTTCGATTTGGTCGGCAATAATGCTCCAGTTTTCTTTGTACAAGATGGTATTA
The DNA here is from genome assembly GCF_053345265.1 of Acinetobacter sp. M5A5_2a. Taxonomy (NCBI): domain Bacteria; kingdom Pseudomonadati; phylum Pseudomonadota; class Gammaproteobacteria; order Moraxellales; family Moraxellaceae; genus Acinetobacter; species Acinetobacter sp. M5A5_2a. Next base: position 227,803 of record NZ_JBKEZV010000009.1, read on the forward strand.
AGTTCCCTGACTTTGTACATGCGGTAAAACCTGAACCAGATACTGAAATGCCTACTGGAGGGAGCGCCCATGATACATTTTGGGACTTTGTGTCTTTAGTACCAGAGTCAGCACATGCTGTGATTTGGGCCATGTCTGATCGTGCTATTCCTCGTAATTTACGCTCAATTCAAGGCTTTGGTGTGCACACCTTCCGTTTAATTAATGCTGAAGGTAAAGCTCATTTTGTTAAGTTTCATTGGACTCCAAAACAAGGTTTAAGCGCTCTGGTTTGGGATGAGGCACAAAAACTTGCAGGTAAAGATCCTGATTTCCATCGTCGAGATCTTTACGAAGCCATTGAGCAAGGCGTGTATCCTGAATGGGAATTAGGGGTGCAAATTGTTGCAGAAGAAGATGAAATGAAGTTCGATTTCGACTTACTTGACCCAACAAAAATTATTCCTGAAGAATTAGTTCCTGTCACACCTATTGGCCGTTTTGTTTTAAATCGAAATGTTGATAATTTCTTTGCTGAAACAGAGCAGGTTGCTTTCTGTCCGGGGCATATTGTACCGGGTATTGATTTTACGAATGATCCACTCTTACAGGCACGACTATTTTCATATACCGATACACAGTTAAGTCGTTTAGGCGGACCGAATTTCCATCAAATACCAATTAATAAACCTGTATGCCCATTCCATAACAATCAACGCGATGGCATTCATCAGCATACCATTCATAAAGGGCAAGCTTCTTATCAACCAAATTCAATTGATGGGAACTGGCCGGTTGAAACACCTCCTGCGGCAGAAAATGGTGGATTTGAAAGTTACTATGAGAGAGTGAGTGGTCAAAAGATTCGTGAAAGAAGTGAGTCTTTTTCCGATCATTTTTCTCAGCCTCGTCTTTACTACAAGAGCCTTGCACCTCATGAGCAAAAACATGTGGTCGATGCGTATACCTTTGAACTCAGTAAAGTAAAAAGAAAATATATTCGTGAACGTCAGGTCCAACAAATTTTGGCGAATATCGACCTTGATTTAGCACGTCAAGTGGGAGCAAATCTAGGAATAGAAGTACCTGATCTTAGCCTCGATTTTAAACCTCAAACCGTTGAAAAATCGGCTAAGTTATCCATGCTCGCTTTCCCGCCAGCCGATATTCAAGGCCGAAAAATAGCCGTACTCATCCATAATCTGGTGAAGGCTGATGCATTAGAAACCATTAAGAACTGGGCAGTTAAGGAAGGAGCTATTGTGCATTTATTAGCACCGAGCCTAGCACCAGTTAAAGATCATCAAGACAAAGTTATTGCGGCTGATGGTATGCAAATGGCAGAACCATCAATTGCTTATGATGCGGTGATTATTCCCGATGGTGATAATTTAAATACGGTGATACAAGATGGGGTAACTCGTCATTACATATTAGAAGCCTATAAACATTTAAAACCAGTCGTTTTTTTAGGTAATAAATCTGATCTACTTGACCCACTTAATTTGGTTGCAGATGAAGGAACACTAATAGAAGATGAATTTAAGCATATTTCAGAGAAACTTAAAAACTTGCTTAAAGCTCATCGCGTTTGGTCGCGGGAGCAAATAGCTCAGCACGTTCCGGCTTAAAGTAAAAGCCCTGAAGGTTAAAACTTTCAGGGCTTTTTTATATCATGGCCGCAGTCGTGACGATGATTATAATGTCCGTGGACAAAATTCACGAAATCAGAAACGCGATGCCTCTGGACGGTTTTCGTCTTAAGCATAGTGGTTTAAAAACAAAGGAGGTTTAGCCTCCTTTGTTTTAATATTTTATTGGGGGAGAGGTTGTAGCCCTTTTACAATATCAAGATATTCAGAACCGTTTAACCAAAAAGATTTTTTTAAAAATAGGGTGGTCATAATACTTTCAGCTGCTTCACTTTCCGGATTTTCACAGAAAATTCCATAGCTTTCGCCTAATACCGCATCATTTTCAATGAGGCGAATATAGTAAGCATGTTGCTCATTTGCATAACCTAAAACTGCATCACGTTGATTTTTCATTTCGCATGTCTCCATACCAAAAAACTGAATTTAACCAGAATGTTAAATGTTCAGAATCTCATTTGATAAAAATCATAAAACAGTCAGTAATCAGGACTATCCCATAATAGGTTTTGATTTTCTTCAAATTGCCATTTTGATTTAAACATCCCTGTTAAAAGCAAAATGGATTAAAATCTGATCATGGGATTTATTGTTATGCAAAAAAAATATTTCGTCAACTTGAAAATGTAACTTTTTCAAGTTACATTGTCTGTGTAGGATTTGAACGGTGAAATGGAGGCGAGATGTCAAAGAAAAACGAGTTTGAGCATGGCGGTGCCCGTGAAAATGCTGGTCGTAAAGCACAGTTCAATGAACCCACAAAAGTGATTCGTGTTCCAGAATCTCAAGTGAATTTTATCAAAAATTGGTTACTGAATAATGTCAAAACCGACAACCGGACAGATTTTAGCTCAAAATTGAAGGTTCAACAGGTCCATGCAAATAACGATAAAATTTATCATATTCCTTTAGCTACTGAACGTGTTGCTGCGGGTTTTCCTTCGCCAGCGCAAGATGATATTGAGCAAGCACTCGATTTAAATGAATATTTAATTAGAAATGAAAATGCCACATTTATTGTCAAAGCAAATTCTTTATCAATGTTAGACGCGGGAATTGATATTGATGATCCGCTTATTGTGGACCGTAGTCTTCCCGCTAAATCTGGGGATATCGTAATTGCGCTTATTGACAATGATTTCACTGTTAAGCGCTTAATGATTGATAATAATTACCACCCACCTAAAATTTGGCTAAAAGCTGAAAACTCTGATTATCAGAATATTTATATTGAAGAAGGGCAAGAACTGGTTATTTGGGGAGTCGTGACTTATAACCTCAAACGAATGAGATAAGGCGTTACTTTGCTTTAGTTACTGATCCGAAATAGGGACCAGTAACTTTAAGATAAGTAATATTTTTAAATTTGCCCAATCAATAAACATGTAGCGATAATTACCATAAGACCACCCGAAAAGCGACCGACTAACTGTGCTGCTTGTGGTCTCGTTTTCAAAATAGCTTCTGAACCGTAACCTACCATTAAGTAAATAATCGCGCAGCTAATCATGTGGACAACACCAAAGGCAAGAATTTGTGTTGTCACTGACCATGAAGCAGTGGTGTCAATAAATTGAGGAAGCAAGGCTAAAAAGAGTAGAAAAACTTTTGGGTTTAATCCACTCACATAAACGCCTTTGGTTGCCCAGCTCAACCATGACTGAGCCTTTTCAGAACCAGACTCATTCGGAGTAGGAGGGGTAAGTAATAAGTTTATTCCCATCCATAACAAATAAGCAGAACCTGCAATTGTTAGGATCATGAGTGCAGTTGGATTATTTGCTACAAGCAGACCAACACCAGCCGCTACCAATAAAATCGTAATAAAGTGCCCAAATAGCATACCTGCGACAGCCGGTACGACGACTTTGCCTTTAATTCCTGCCGAGATGGCATAGGCCCAGTCTGCCCCTGGAGTAATAATAAAAAGAATGGAGACACTCCAAAATGCAATAAAAATGTTAAAAGCCATATGCTTATCTCGGCAAAATATTTTCCAAAGGTTTCGCTCGTGGTTTAGAAAAAATTCCTATTCATTCGAACTTGTTGAAAATAATATGCTCATGTATTTAGAATGTGCTTTTAAATGTTTGCTCATATCACACTCATTTGGGGTAAATTTTTCTAAATGGATCGCACAGATAAAAAGATTCTTGCTGAATTGCAGTTAAATGGCCGATTATCTATTACTGAATTGGCAGAAAAAGTAGGCTTAAGCATTTCACCATGTCATCGACGAGTGAAGGCTTTAGAGGAGTCAGGAGCCATCAAAGGCTATCGGGCAGAACTCGACCCAAACTTAGTGGGATTTGAGTTTTCAGCGATTGTTTTTATTACGCTTAAAGAAGGTGATAAGCAGGCAGTTGAGAAGTTTGAAAATGCTGTGATTGATATTCCGCAAATCATTCAGGCCCAGCGCTTATTTGGTGAGCCAGATTATTTGCTGCATGTGGTAGCAAAAGATTTACCCGCTTTTCAACGGCTATATGATGAAAAGTTATCGGCTATTCCGAGTGTGCAACGGCTTATCTCAACCATTGTGATGAAAGATGTTGTGCCTGAACGTTTATTTCCGATTGGCTAAAATTTTTAGGGGTAAAAAAAAGAAGCTTTAAAAAGCTTCTTTTTTAGTCTTAAGGATATTTAGGTATCTAGTGTTTTACATAAAGAGCAGATCGTACCGTTATGTTTGTGAGAGTACATAATATCTGGACGCTCGTAACCTTCTTCACATACGCGGCAATGGTAAACAGTGGCAACTGGTGTACCTTCAGCATCAAAACGTGGTTCTTTAATGCCGTCATCATGTGACTTGATGTAGTATTTTCCTTTGGTTAATAAGCCCATGATTGGTGTTAATACAAAGGCAAGTACAAGTGCGATAAGCGGTGAGTATGGAGCCAAGAAACTACCAAGTAATCCGAAGAATGCTGCGATTGATAGTCCTGCTGACACAAGGAACGCCACCATACCCACAGGGTTTACGTTGTAGAGCATGTCGCGGCGGTATTCCGGTTCTTTTGGTGAAAGCTTTAAAACATATTTGTTGATTGAAATGTCTGTTGCAACAACCACAACCCACGCAATCGCAAAGTTTGAATAGAACCCTAAGATTTTACCGAGTACTGCAAACATGTTGCCTTCCATTAAGGCAAGGGCAATTGCCAAGTTCACCATCACAAAGACAATACGACCCGGATAATGTTTGCTAATACGAGTGTAGGCACTTGTCCAAGCAAGAGAACCAGAGTAAGCATTGGTCACGTTAATTTTAATTTGAGAAATGACCACCAAAATAACCGCAAGTGTTAGAGCAGCCCAGCCCGGAAGCATGTCATGAAAGGCTGCATTAAACTGTTGAACAGGTTCAGTACTGTTTACACCCGGTAATTTTGTTAATAAGTAGAAACCTAAAAATGCCCCAATAATTTGTTTGATTGCCCCTAAAATTACCCAACCTGGACCTGCTGAAATTACGGCTGCCCACCATGCTTTGCTATTTTCTTTTGTTTTAGCAGGCATGAAACGTAAGTAATCAATTTGCTCACCGATTTGCATAATCAAAGATAAACATATGCCAGCACCTAACATGATCGCGGCCATATCTACAGTCGCAAAACCCTCTTTACCTGTAAAAGTAGCAAACTGGCTGACTAAGGTGGGTTCTTGGTAAATCAGATAGGCCACAGGACCAATCATGAGAATGAGCCAAAGGGGAGTTGTCCATACTTGTAATTTACTCAAGGCCTTCATGCCGTAAATAACAAGCGGAATCACCATGACGGTCGAGATGAGGTAGCCTGCCCAAAGCGGAATATCTAAACCGAGTAATAACCCTTGCGCCATGATTGAACCTTCAAGGGCAAAGAAAATAAATGTGAAACTGGCGAAAATGATACTGGTGAGGACTGATCCGATATAACCGAAACCTGCCCCACGGGTAATCAAGTCGAGGTCGATGTTATAACGTGCTGCGTAGTAGGCAAGAGGAATACCGGTTAAGAAGATAATAATTGCTGCAAATAAAATGGAGAAAACCGCATTGGTTGTTCCATAAGACATACCAATACTGGCGCCAATAGAAAAGTCAGCAAGATAGGCAATACCACCAAGTGCAGTAATAGCAACAACTTTGGGGCTCCAGCGCCGAAAGCTATGTGGAGCATAACGTAAAGTATAATCTTCTAAGGTTTCATTCACTGCTTTTTGTGAATCTGTACCTTGCACAGTGTCCAGATTTGGATGTTCAGATACACTCATAACATCAATCTCCCAATCATTTTCGGTCAATCAACACAAATATTGATCATTGTTTTTTGATGAATTTGAGTGTGTGATTTTTGATGAAAATTGGAAATACGTTATTTTGCGTATATGTGCGTATTCGAGAAAATCGCCATGATAAATGACTTTTGGCATAAGGATTGCTGGGTTTAATGCAGCCACATGCCAAACATGAGTGTTATGCCAGATTCTTCACGCCCCCAACAAGCGCCACAACGTGTGATCAAAACGCGCCGTGAATATAATATTTGGGTGGCAGATGAAAGTATCGAAGATTATGCACTCCGCTATGCACCTACCTCAGTGAGAAAATGGTCACCTTGGACCGTTACCAATACCGCAATTTCAACCGTTAGTTTTCTGGCGATGGAAGCCATTGGGGCGACCATGCTTTGGCAGTATGGCTTTAGCAATGCAGTTTGGGCAGCAATTGTCGTATGCACCATCATATTTTTAACCAGTTGGCCGATTAGTTACTACGCTGCAAAATATAATGTAGACGTCGATTTGCTTACTCGTGGTGCAGGTTTTGGCTACATTGGCTCGACCATTACATCTCTAATTTATGCCAGTTTTACCTTTATTTTACTTGCGTTTGAAGCCGCAATCATGGCGATGGCACTTGAGCTTGCTCTTGGCATCCCACAAGTTATTGGTTACTTAATTTCTGCATTAGTGATTTTGCCTTTAGTGGTCAAAGGTATTGATTTTATTAATAAAGTTCAGGCAATCACACAACCAATTTGGCTCTTGTTGCTGTTGTTACCTTGGTTTTTTGTACTTTGGAAACAGCCACAAATTTTAAGTAGTAGCTTGCATTTTGTTGGTGCGGTTTCAAACTCGACCGATTTTAATTTGTATTACTTTGGTGCAGCGTGCACCCTTATTTTTTCATTTGTGATCCAAATTGGTGAGCAAGCTGACTATTTACGTTTTTTACCGCAACAAGAAAAAAATAGAACTGCATGGCGTTTTGCCGTTTTTTTAGGTGGTCCATCTTGGATTATTTTTGGTTTTCTCAAAGTTTTGATGGGCATGCTGCTGATGGTTTTAGCCTTTCAGCTGTTGATTCCTGTTTCTGAACTAGACAATCCGACTTATCTGTATTGGGTTGCCTACCAACAATTTATTCCAAATCCTCAGCTTGCTTTAATTCTCACGTTGGCACTTGTTTGCTTGGCACAGATTAAAATTAATATGACCAATGCCTATGCGGGCTCATTGGCATGGTCAAACTTTTTTGCCCGTTTGACTCATAGCCATCCGGGGCGAATTGTCTGGCTTCTTTTTAACGTTTTCATTGCCATTGTTTTGATGGAAATGGGCATTAGCCATGCGGTCGAGCGCATTTTGGGACTATATAGCAATATCGCTTTGGCATGGATTGGCGCTGTTGTTGCCGATTTAATTATTTGTAAACCTTTGGGTTTAAGTCCTAAGGGAATTGAATTTCGCCGTGCTTATTTATATGACATTAACCCCGTAGGTGTGGGTGCTTTACTGATTGCTTCAGTGTTATCGATGCTTAGCTATTTGGGCTTTTTCGGATTGATGGCGAAAGGCTTGGCGAGTTTTATTGCGCTGGGAAGTGCGATGTTATGTGTTCCTATCATTGCTTACTTAACCAAAGGTAAATATTACATTGCACGCCAGCCTGAAAAAATTCAGGCAACTTCGGTTGCAAACTGTGTGGTATGTGAAAGGGACTATGAACTGGCTGATATGGCAGGCTGCCCAGCCTATAACGGTACGATTTGCTCACTATGCTGTTCACTCGAAGCACGCTGTCACGATTTGTGTAAGCCCGATGCGCGTTGGTCAATACAGCTTAAAAAAGCCATTTGGCACTATTTACCAGAGCGTTGGGCCAGCCGTTTAAATAGTCGGGTCAGTTTATATTTATTACTGACTTTAGGACTTTCTATTGTTTTGGCGGTGAGTTTAAGTCTGGTTTATATCCAAGAAAAAGCATATCTGGAAACGATTAATGCTGAAGGAGTTCCTCAGCTATTTACGCTATTTGTCAAAATTTACACCATCTTGTTTTTATTGATGAGTGTTGCTGCATGGTGGTTAGTGCTAAACGATGAAAGCCGTCGTAATGCTGAAATTGAGACGCATCAACAAACAGCATTATTGATTGATGAAATTGCTGCGCATGAAGTCACTTCAAAAGATCTGCAAGATGCCAGAATTTCAGCAGAACGGGCAAATGATGCAAAAAGCCGTTATGTCATTGGAATTAGTCACGAACTACGAACACCTCTAAATAGTATTTTGGGCTATAGCCAATTACTTCAAAAACAAGAGCAGCTTTCGGAACAAGGCAAAATGGCGCTTGGGGTGATTAGCCGTAGCGGGCAGCATTTAACTTCACTGATTGACGGTTTACTGGATTTAGCACGAATTGAAACAGGTAAAATTTCTTTAAATGTGGTGGATGTTCACTTCCCAAATTTTATAGAACAGATTATTCAAATGTTTCAGCCACAGTTTGAACAGAAGAATTTACAGTTTATCTATGAAATTGGAGATAACCTGCCGCACTATGTCCGTACCGACAAAAAGCGCTTAGAGCAGGTACTCATTAATTTACTGGGCAATGCTTTAAAATTTACGACGAGTGGCACAATTACTTTAAAAGTCGATTACCGCTTTCAAACGGCCTATCTTGAAATTAGAGATACAGGTTGCGGCATTGCAGAAGCTGATTTAGAGCGGATATTTAATCCGTTTGAACGAGGCAGTAATGTGGTTCAGGGTGGATTTACCGGAACAGGGCTCGGACTACCGATTGTAAAATTATTGGTCGATTTACTTGGTGGGCAGCTATCTGTGAGTAGCCAGCTCAATCAAGGTTCACAGTTTAAAATTAAGTTTTATTTGCCTTCAAAAGAGGTGGTTCATCCGATTTCTAATGTCTATTCCAATCAGATTACGGGCTATCAAGGTGAGCGAAAACGAATTTTGGTTGTCGATAATGAAGCGGTAGATCGAGGCTTAGTCGCCAATTTTCTAAAACCTTTGGGTTTCATTATTGAAGAAGCCGAGTCGGGCATTGATTGTTTAAGACGTGTTCCTATTTTTCAGCCTAACCTGATTTTAATGGATTTGAATATGCCCTTGATGGGTGGCTGGGAAACAGCACGATTATTGCGTCAGAACAATATTACCAATGTGCCCATCTTAATTATTTCAGCCAATGCAGGCGAACGTGAGGTCAATCCACAAGATGCGGTGTTAAGTGAAGACTTTATGCTAAAACCAATCGACCTCAATTTGTTGCTGAGTAAAATTGGAGATAAGTTAGGGCTGGTGTGGGCTGGTTCTAAGTCAACATTAACCGAAGAAAATAATGTGGTTCAAGCACTTCATGTAAAGACGTATAAGCAAGAAAAAGTCACTGTTTATACACCAACAAGACAACCAGAAAACAATGGCCCACAAGATTTAACTCAAGCCTTGCAGCAGTTAAATGATTTGATTGGACAAGGCTATATTCGGGGCATTCAACATGCTTTAACGCATTTTCGTCAAGATTTTCCGGAGCATGACGAGTTATGGGAACAGCTTGAACAGGCTATTCAAAAATTTGATTTAAAACAGGCTCAACGATTAATTCAGGATAAGCAATGAGTACGCAACATGTTTCTTTTCAGCAGGCTTCAACAACTGAGCAGGCTGTTATTCTGATTGTGGATGATGTGCCGGAAAATTTGGGCTTGTTACATGAAAGTCTGGATCAGGCAGGGTATCGTGTGCTTGTTACGACAGATGGATTAAGCGCAATTGAAATTGCACATCGATGCTTACCAGATATGATTTTGCTCGATGGCAATATGCCACATATGGACGGCTTTGAAAGTTGTATACAGCTTAAAGCGAGTCCAATTACTCAGTTTATTCCCGTCATTTTTATGACAGGTTTGTCGGAGACAGAGCATATTGTGCGCGGTTTTCAGGTAGGTGGGGTGGACTACGTAACAAAGCCACTGAATATTGAAGAAGTACTGGCAAGAGTAAAAACGCATTTGGCACATGCCAAACTGTTACAACAACAAAAACAGGTGATTGATGCAACAGAAATAGCAATTCTTGCACTAGATGTTCAAGGTAAAATTGTTTGGAAAACCCAAAAAGCCAGTGATTTATTGAATCAATATTTGCCTGAAATTGATGGTTTTGAGGCAGCTTTAAAAGCTTGGTTTTCAGACTTGGAACATGAAAAAGACCCTAAAAAATTAACCAGTTGTTCTTATTCAACGCCATCTCAGCAATTACAGCTATTACTATTAACGCCGTGGCAATCTGGCACAAGTGTGGCGAAAAATTATCTGATACAGATCAAGACTTCTACGCCGGCATTAGACGTTGCTGATATCTTAAAATATTGCCCACAGTTGACTCAGCGTGAAGCAGAAGTCATGCACTGGTTATTGTTAGGTAAAACCAATAAAGATATTGCGGAAATTTTGGAGCTGAGCCCGCGGACGGTAAACAAACATTTAGAACATGTTTTTGAAAAACTTTGCGTTGAAAATCGAACTGCGGCAGTGGCGCATATTAATAGTCTGGTGCAAGAGTTTCATTAAATAAATAGAGGCCCGTGTTGAGCCTCTATCATGCCTCTTATTTCAAGTTTTGTTTAAAGAAACTAGTTAATTTATCAAATGGAATGAGATCGACCCGATCGTATAAATCAACATGTCCCGCACCTTTAACATAGTAAAGTTCTTTAGGTTGGCCTGCGAGTTTATAAGCTTCTTCACTAAACTCTTTTGAATGAGCCTGATCACCTGTAATAAATAGCATTGGGCGTGGTGAGATGGTTTCGATATCGTTAAATGGATAGAAGTTTAAAAATTTGACATTACTTGTAAGAGTTGGGTGAGTTGTATGCTCTCTTGATGAACTTTTCGGCGTATATTCTCCGCGTGGAGTACGATAAAAATCATAAAATTCACGTTGGATCGGATGTGTATCTGCCGTTAACTCATGCGTAGTGCCGCTGGTATATTTTTTTTCACCGCCTGTGAACTCGACATAACGTTGCGCAGCCGCTTCAGCAATAATTTGCTTTCTTTGCTCTAAGGTTTGTGAGTGACGTAAGCCATTGCGGTTCGCAGCTCCCATATCATACATACTGACAGTGGCAATTGCCTTCATACGAGGGTCAATTTTTGCTGCGCTAATAACGAAACTTCCACTTCCGCAAATGCCGAGTACGCCAATACGTTCACGGTTAATAAAAGATTGGGTTCCTAAATAATCTACAGCCGCACTAAATGCTTCTGCGTAAATATCAGGTGCAACCACATTTCTGGGTTGGCCTGCGCTTTCACCCCAAAATGATTGATCAATCGCCAATGTTACAAAACCTTGTTCAGCCAGTTTCTGTGCATAAAGCATAGAACTTTGTTCTTTCACGGCTCCCATTGGGTGACCAATTACAATAGCGGGGGCTTTTAGTTTTTTATTTAAGTTCTTGGGGATAACCAGATTACCGACTATATCCATGTTGTATTGATTTTTAAAAGTGACTTTCTGAATAGTCACTTGCTGACTTTGATAAAAGTTATTCGCGCCGTTAGTCATATCTGCTGCCATAGCTGAAGTTGAAGAGAGTAAACCAATTGTTGCAGCGCAAATCACAGCCGCCGTATGGGTTTTAAGCTTTTTAAACAAGGGAGATGTAGTCATGGATACCTCAATTTAAATAATTTGAATGGGTGAATTTGCTCATGCTTATTTCATTTGGGAAATTGAAATTTTGATGGGTTGTTTTTGCTTGAACTCTTGGGGAATAGCCTCAAGTTTCCCAAGCAAAATAAGACCATTTGCGTACCCAACAGTTGAGTCTTTATAGAAAAAAGCCAGATTACCCCAAGGGGCGTAATAGGTAAGATCACCAGCTTTTCCTGCATAGCCTTTGGGTGCATTCTGTGTAGTTAGCTTGATGGGTAGGTCGGCTATTTTTTCAGTAGAGTCATAATCTTTAAGGGTTAATGTCAACGGAAGCTGCTTGGCAAAATCTTGAACAGTCGGTGTCATGGGTAATGTTGCAAATAGTGGTTGCTTTGACCCCTCAATATCAATACGGATTTTCATCATCGATAACCTTTGTTGATTGTTGCCCGTAGGCCTTGTTGCATAAGAGATAGATATGGCTGAAAACGAGAAAAAGATGCTGAGTAAAGCGAGAAAAAACTTCTGATTAGCCATATCGAAGAACCTCATTTCTTTAAGAGAATGCACTTAAATACAGTGAAGTTATTCAATTTCTAGCGTAAAGGTATGAGCTGAATTTATTAATTTTTGATAATAATAAAATCAGGCACTTTTTATGCTTGAGCTCATCTAAATCTTGATACTTACTGCTTGATATCGATTTTAATGAATCTTCTTTATAATAATTAGCCTAAAAAACAAACATGGACTTATGAGCAATATTCATAAATAGTTTTATCATTTATAATTAAATTAAACCGTGAAAAGAGACAAAAGCAGATGATAAACAAAGAAAACTATAATGATCTTTATGCTTTTTTAATGGTGGCTCGAGAAGGGAGTTTTACGAAGGCCGCAGGAAAAATGGGAATTTCGCAGTCTGCGCTAAGCCATACCATTCGCGGTTTAGAAGAGCGCTTAGGCATGTTGCTACTGACCCGAACCACACGAAGCGTTTCGCCGACAGCCGCGGGTGAAAGGTTAAAGCAAACCATTAGCGCCAGCTTTGACCAGATTGATAATGAATTATCGCTTTTAACATCATTTCGGGATCAGCCCGCTGGTACGGTTCGTATTAATGCCAGTAGCCATGCGATACGGGAAGTGCTGATTCCAAAACTTGAAAAGATTGCTGGTGATTATCCTGACGTACAAGTTGAGCTAGCGGCGAATAGCGGTATGGTGGATATTGTTGCAGAGCGATTTGATGCAGGAGTTCGCTTTGGAAGTCGTGTAGCAGATGGCATGATTGCGGTACGTATTAGCGCAGATGTCAAAATGGCGGTGATTGCAACGCCACAATATTTTGAGAAATATGGGATCCCCACAACCCCCAAAGATCTGGTTAATCATCAATGTATTGGCTTTCGTTTAACGACCCAAGGCAGTGTGTATGCATGGGAATTTTTGAAGGATGGACAAGAAACAAAAATCAAAATCCAAGGACAATGGATATTTAATGAAAGCTACGATATTGTCGAGGCAGTTAGAGCGGGATTTGGATTGGCTTACATTCCGCAAGAGCTGATCCAACAAGATCTCGATCAAGGCAAACTTGTTCAGGTATTGGAAGAGTACAGTATCCAGTTTCCGGGATACCACCTGTACTATCCACATCGTAGACAGCTTTCGCCTGCATTAAGGTTGGTTATTGATGTGTTGCGTGAGTAGCACTTCGCCAAGTAATAAAAGCAGTAATAGCACCGAATAACAACACGATGGCGCTCATATAAAACGTAGCACTATAGCCTTGTGAGTCATATAGCAAGCCTCCCAAAGTTGCACCTAAAGTAATTGCAAATTGGATAATCGCCACCATCAAACCGCCACCAACCTCAGTATCTTGATGCAACGTTTGTGCAAGCCATGTGTTCCATGCGACAGGCGCCGAAGTTCCAATGAATCCCCATAATCCCATTAATATTGCGACCAACCACAAGTGCTGACCACCAAGCACGAAGGCATAAGCAATGCTTGCCATCATTAAAGGAATAAGGATGAGGTAGCGATAGACATGTTGATGAAGAATAAAACTAATCACGAATGTGCCAACTAAACCTGCGATACCTAATATGAGTAATAAAATGGATAACATGGCCGCATCGACATGACTGACGGTTTCTAGAAATGGGCGTAAGTAGGTAAATAGCGCAAATTGCCCCATAAATAGCAATAAAATCCCTGTCATGCCATAAAACACAATCGGACGTTTCAGTAGTCCAAATGGATTTTGTGACTTTTCAACAGACATAACTGCTGGAAGAGCGGGCATACTTTTAAATTGCCATACAAGCGCAATAATCGCGATAGGAACGATACAGAAGAACGCACCACGCCAGCCAATGATTGAACCTAGAAAACTTCCTAAAGGTGCGGCTATTGTGGTGGCTAAAGCATTGCCGCCATTTAATAGACCGAGTGCTTTGGGTACAGCTAAAGGAGGTACAAGTCTCATCACAATCGAAGTCGACATGGCCCAAAAACCACCAATCACTACACCTAAAATTGCACGACCCACCATGAATAAAGCAGCAGAGTGAGCAAATGTAATAAGCATGCCAGAAATGATCATGAGTAGGGTAAGTAACAGCATGATATGACGGCGATCCCATGTCTTAAATACACGGCTAATAGTTAAGCTGGTTACCACAGCAAAAATGCCTGAAATTGCGATTGCCTGACCGACTTGGCCTTCACTCATATTTAAATCTGAAGAGATTGGTGTGAGTAAACTTACGGGCATGAATTCTGAGGCAATTAATACTGCACAGCATAGTGACATTACAAATACAGCACCCCATGCAGGTGTGCTATTCTCATGTGTATCTTGCTCAATTTGATGGAAAGAAGACATAAAAGTTCCGACTTTAAAACCGTTAAATGTTCATAAAAGAAATGAACAAATCTGGTTGCAGAGCTTATCAGCAAGGGTTTGAAAGGATTAGGCCTAGAATTACGAATAGAATTATGAGTTTTATGCATGAATTGTCTTTAAAAAGCATACAGACTCGCTGCTAAAAACAGGCTATTTTTTTACACTTAGATTTGTTCTTATAGTTCAAGATATACAAAGTCATTTTTAAATAAATATGAGTCGTAAGAAGAGGAATTTATTGTGAATATTCAACAAAAAGATGATACAAAACACGGTAGCTTTAGTTTACTTGATGGTGAAACCGTTGCAGGTGAAATGACTTATACATGGGCAGGCGAAGGCATGCTGATTATTGATGCCACAGATGTGAATGAAAATTATCGGGGACAAGGCGTAGGTCGCCAATTACTTGATGCTTTAGTTGCTTTTGTTCGCGAAAAAGATGTGAAAGTGATTCCGCTTTGCCCTTATGCAAAATCGGTATTTGATAAAGATCCAAGCATTGGCGATGTCCTTAGAAAATAAGCAATAGACTGGAAGTTGTTTCATGAAAATCGGGCGTTGGTGTCCGATTTTTTTTATTGGTTTTTATTATATATGGACTGAGATGAACATGTTTTAAGCGGTTGTATTCAACTGATTTGAATGCTTTCGATTGCCAAATCGAATTTATCAAACTTATAGAAAAGCTTATCTAATAAAAATAGTTTTAGACCAATTGGGAAAAAAATAAACTCGGTACACAAATATTTGATCGCTGATTAAAGCTAAATATTTATAACGTTTTAATATTATTTTTTGGAATTTTCCTTGAACTGGCAGTATATCCATAGTGTGTTGCCGCAATTTTTCTCTGCAACTTTGACCACGCTGAAAATTTCAATTATCAGCATTATTCTGGCCATTATTGTAGGGCTGATTTGCAGCATTTTAATCACATATCGCGTGCGGGTACTAAATAGAATTGCCCAGTTCTATATTGAGTTATCTCGAAATACCCCTTTATTAATTCAACTATTCTTTTTGTATTACGGTTTGCCCAAACTTGGTATCAAAATCGATGGTTTTGCCTGTGGTGTGATCGGACTGACCTTTTTAGGTGGAAGCTATATGGCGGAAGCTTTTCGAGCGGGTCTACAATCTGTTGCAAAAGGGCAGATTGACTCTGCAAAAAGTATTGGTCTGCAACCGATTCAAATTTTTAGATATGTCATTTTTCCTCAAGCGCTTGCTATTTCAATTCCAGCAATTGGAGCAAATTGTTTATTTCTCATTAAAGAAAGTTCTGTTGTAAGTGCGATTGCTGTCGTTGAGCTGCTTTTTGTCACCAAAGACTTAATTGGCATGGACTATAAAACTACGGAAGCTTTGTTTTTATTAATCATGGCTTATCTGATTATTTTATTGCCCGTGTCTATTTTAACCAGTTATCTGGAACACAGAAGTCGGAAGGTGAGCCATGGAACTTGATTATTTATTTCAGGCGAGTCATCTCGAACGTTTAATGTGGGGACTCTGGGCAACCGCAAAAATTGCTTTTATTTCAGTATTTTTCTCTGCGATTTTAGGCACGATTTTAGGTGTCATTATGACTTCTAAAAACATAGTAATTAAAGCACTGTGCCGTGTTTATTTAGAAGCGATTCGAATCATTCCAATTTTAGTTTTGCTTTTTGTTTTTTATTTCGGCTTTGCGACATGGTTTAACTGGCAGTTTTCTGCGATGTGGGTGTGTGTTGTGGTGTTTGTTTTGTGGGGCACGGCTGAAATGGGCGATTTGGTCCGTGCAGCCATAACCTCGATCGATCAACATCAACGCGATTCGGCCTATGCGCTCGGACTGACTCATGTTCAAGCATTGGTCTATGTCATTTTTCCGCAAAGTCTAAAACGTGTAACACCAGGCGCAATTAATTTATTTACCCGAATGGTGAAAACCAGCTCTTTAGCAGTACTAATTGGTGTTGTTGAGGTCATAAAGGTGGGCCAGCAAATTATTGAAAATTCGCTGCTGACTGTGCCGAGCGCCTCGCTTTGGATTTATGGCTTTATTTTTATTTTGTATTTTCTGATTTGCTATCCCTTATCTCGTTTGGCGGCACATTTAGAAAAGGTCTGGGAGTAATTATGCCTTTGTTATCGATACAACAATTACAGAAATCATTTGCACAAAGTCATATTTTACAAGGTATTGATCTGGATGTAGAACAAGGAGAGGTGGTTGTTATTTTAGGGCCATCGGGCTGTGGTAAAAGTACCTTACTGCGCTGCATTAATGGCTTAGAACCGATTCAGGGTGGTGAAATCCGTTTAACTGGTTCAGGTGTTTTGGGTAAAGATGTTGACTGGACTAATGCTCGTCAAAAAATTGGCATGGTTTTTCAGAACTATGAGCTGTTTGGGCATATGAATGTGATTGACAATATTTTGCTCGGGCCACTCAAAGTGCAAAAACGCCGCCGTGATGAAGCTGAACAAGTTGCAGATGAGTTGTTAAAGCGAGTAGGACTCTTTGAACGAAAACTCGATTATCCGCGACAACTTTCTGGTGGACAAAAGCAGCGTATAGCCATTGTCCGTTCACTGGTCATGCAACCTAAAGTCATTTTGCTCGATGAAATTACAGCCGCACTTGACCCAGAAATGGTCAGAGAAGTGCTTGATGTAGTTTTGAAACTAGCCAATGAGGGGATGACCATGTTGATTGTGACTCATGAAATGTCCTTTGCCCGTAAGGTTGCTGACCGCATTATTTTTATGGATAAGGGCAAAATTATTGAACAGGCGCCACCTGAAGATTTTTTTGAACAGCCGAAAACAGAACGAGCTAAAACCTTTTTAAATATTTTGTCGTATTAAGTCTTTTATTATTTGAATCATGAGGAAGTGAATGTTTAAACGTAATTCAATAAAAATATTAAGCAGTATTGCTGTTGCTGGGGTGTTATTAACGGCATGTAGTAAAACGCCATCAACTGAGCAAGCAAGTAATACTCAAGAAGACCAGTCTTTAGAGCAAGTCAAAAAAAATGGGGTGTTGCGAGTTGCCGTTTTTGCTGATGATCCGCCGTTTGGTTATGTAGACAGTGCTGGCAATAATCAGGGCTTTGATGTGGCCTTAGCAAAACGAGTTACTAAAGATCTGCTTGGCGATGAAAAAAAAGTTGAGTTTATTGTGACTGAGGCTTCAAATCGGGTGGAGTTTTTAAAATCAAACCGTGCCGATGTTGTATTTGCGACATTTACAGTAACGCCTGAACGTAAGGAGGTTGTAGATTTTGCCGAGCCTTATTTAAAAGGTGCTTTCGGTATTGTCTCTCCTAAAGCCAAACCAATTACTGACATTGCTCAATTAGAAGGTAAAACGTTAATTGTAAATAAAGGCACCAGTTCAGATACCTATTTTACTAAGCACTATCCGAAAGTGAATTTACTGAAGTTTGAAAGAAATTCGGATGCGTTCAAAGCCTTGACTGATGGTCGTGGTGACGCAATTTCACAAGATAGTACTTATGCTTTGGCGTGGGCTGCGAAGAATCCAAGTTATGTGGCGGGTATCCAGTCTATTGGTGATCAAGAGTTTATTGCACCAGCAGTTAAAAAGGGTAATACCCAATTATTGAATTGGCTCAATACTGAAATTAAGCAGCTAAGAACAAGCGGTGAAATTAAGAAAATTTATGATGAAACCTTAAAACCAATTTATGGTGAATCGGTTAATCCTAATGTGTTTTTAGATGTAGGCCAATAATTTTCGATATCGCTGGAGCAGTGTCTAAAAGTAGGCACTGTGATTTTAAATAAGACTTTTACAAGAACGATAGGGTGAAATAATGACAACACTAACTTTACAAAATATAAAGCATGTCCTCGCTGCATCTTTGCTGAGTTTAGGTTTGGTTGCATGTGATAAAGGCACGCAATCTAATGAAAAAACAGCTGACAGCACTCAAACTGTGTCGAGTATTGAGCAGATTAAAAAGAATGGTGTCGTGCGTATTGGTGTATTTAGCGATAAACCGCCGTTTGGATATTTAGATGCTCAAGGTAAAAATCAGGGCTTCGATGTAGAGATTGCCAAGCATGTTGCTAAAGACTTGTTGGGTGATGAAAACAAGGTAGAGTTTGTTTTAACTGAAGCTGCAAATCGTGTCGAATATTTAAAAGCAAATAAAGTGGATATTATTTTTGCCAACTTTACGGTTACACCAGAACGTAAAGAAGTAGTCGATTTTGCTAAACCTTATTTAAAAGTTGCTTTGGGTGTGGTGTCTCCTAAAACTCATCCAATTACAGATATTGCTCAACTCAAAGACAAAACTTTGTTGGTGAACAAAGGCACTACGGCTGATTCATTCTTCACTAAGACTCATCCTGAAATTAAACTGCAAAAATATGAGCAAAACACTGAAACCTTTGATGCTTTAAAAGATGGCCGTGGAGCTGCTTTAGCACATGACAACTTGCTGGTTTTAGCTTGGGCTAAAGAAAATCCAAATTACACAGTAGGCATCACAAGTTTAGGTGAGCAGGACTTAATCGCACCGGCAGTGAAAAAGGGTGATAAAGAGCTATTGGACTGGTTGAATCAAGATTTAGAGAAATTGGCAAAAGAAGGCGTAATTCATCAGGCCTATGAAAAAACTTTAAAACCAGTCTATGGCGATACGATTAATCCAAAAGATTTATTGGTTGAGTAGTCGTACCCCATAGCCCTTAATGACTAGGACTATAGATAGTATTTGCTTGAGCTAGAATTCATCTACAGCCTGCCCATAATTTATAAAGATAATGTGTTTGCAATATTTTTATAGATGTAAACAGGGGGCAGGTTCTGTAGATGCGAAAGTTTTTTGGTTACTTTTTCCAAAAAAAGTAACAGAATTAGCTGATTGCTTTAGAGGTTAAAAGGTTGGATTCCATCGTGCTAATTCCTTGACTTTATATTACTTTAATTTAAATAAAGTCGGCTCGGCTGCCAATTTATCTGCCAAATATTGAATAAACACACTTAATTTCGGTGGTACATGGCGTGTTGGCGGATAGAGTAACCACAAGCCTCCACTGTAATAGGTCTTAAAATCCCAGTCGGGTAAAACTTGAACCAAAGTCTGTTGTTGTAAAGCATGGCGCGCAACAAAGTAGGGTAAGCTGGCTACTCCTAAATGCTGTAGGGCTGCGCTTAAACGAACACCAGTATGATTTGCAGCATAGCGGCCCCGCACGGCAACACTAATCGACTTATTCCCTTGTTGAAATTTCCATTTTGAATCACTGATTTGTTCACCCAAATAGATACATTCATGCTGTTTTAAGTCATGAGGATGGGTTGGTATGCCATGTTTTTCTAAATATTCAGGAGTAGCACAAATCAAGTGATCGATATCAATGAGTTTTCGTCCCATTAAGCCGCCAGAGGGTTGCTCGGTAATTCGAAGCGCTAAATCAACTTCATCATCAATTAAGTCAACGTAACGGTCTTCTAAAAGCATTTGAATATCAATTTTTGGGTAGCGTTCTAAAAACTCAGGTAAATGTGGATGGATCATAAAATGTCCAACGGCTTTTGGAACACTCAGGCGAATGATTCCTTGCGGTTCGACATGAAATTGGCCCGAACTTTCCATCACTGCCTGTGCCGCATTGACCATATCTAAACAACGTTGATAGACTTGTTGACCACTTTCACTCAAGCGAAGCTTTCGTGTGGTTCGATAAAGTAAGCGGGTTCCTAAAGCACGTTCTAAGCGAGCAATCGCACGGCTTATCGCAGAGGGTGTAGTACCGAGTTGTCGAGCCGTTTCAGAAAAACTCCCTGACTCGACCACTTTAACGAAAGTCGCCATTTCATTTAAAAGAACTAAACTTTGATTTGTGCTCATGAGGCAAAAGTTATTTGGATTTAGAGTGGATTATCGCGTTTAAGAAATCGCAATACAATCTTTTTCATCTTAACGTGTATGTAGAAAAGTATGACGCAAGCATTGTATTTAACAGGTGCTCTTGCCGCTGAGGTTGAAGTTCTAGCGTGTAATCCTTGTGAAGATGGGCGTTTTGCAGTGCATTTATCGGTAACCCCATTTCATCCTCAAGGTGGCGGTCAACCGAGTGATACGGGCAAAATCGCAGAAGTTGATGTAGTGCATGTGGCGATTGAACAAGGGGAAATCATTCATTACTGTACACAACCTGTTGAGTTGGGAGTGGCTTTCGCACAAGTGGATGAAGCAGTACGTCGTTATCATAGCCGCTTACATTCAGCAGGGCATTTGCTTGGACATGTAATGCATCTATTTGGCTGGCAAGCTGTAAAAGCACAACACTGGCCACATGATGCACGAGTTCAGTTTATTGCTTTGGATACAGCTCAGCAGTTAGATGCTCAAATGCTTGAACAGCACTGTTTACAATATATTCAGGCTAATTTACCAGCCAATCTTCAGCAACATGCAGATGGTTTTCGTGAAATCGGTTTTGGTGAGTTTTCTGCATTTCCATGTGGCGGGACTCATGTTGCAGCATTGGGGGATATTGGTTTTATAGAAATTCAGTCTTATCAGATTAAGAAAGGAAAGCTCAGTGTTAGCTATAGCGTTGCCAAGGAGGCTGAATAAATGTGGCAGTTGTATGGGCATGAGTTTTTAACACTGGCACTCATTCACTTTTTGGCAGTGATTTTACCGGGACCAGATTTTGTGGTTACGGTAAGACAAAGTGTACGTTATGGCTACTTAATTGGATGTCTGACTGCGATTGGTATTGGTGTTGGAATTTCGGTTCATGTGTTTTATACGCTTGTTGGCATTGGCTTTTTGATTCAACAAAGCGAATGGCTCATGTCACTCATCAGAATAGCGGGAGCAGCTTATTTGCTTTATTTAGGATGGCAGTGTTTGCGTAGTCAGCCGAATACTAATATTGAGATTAATGACCAAGTAGACAATGACACTCCGAGTTTGTTTAAAGCCTTTACGATGGGCTTTTTAACTAATGCGCTGAATCCTAAAGCCACGATCTTTTTTCTGGCAATTTTTACAACTATTGTGAGTGTAACAACCCCCATGAAAGTTCAGATCTTTTATGGCATTTGGATGTGTATGGTTAATGCGATCTGGTTTATGGTGGTGAGTGTAATGTTTGCTCATCCAATAGTACGTAAACGATTTTTGGAGTTTGGGGTTTATTTTGAGAGGGTGATGGGGCTGTTGTTAATTGGAATTGCATTGAGATTGATTTGGGGATTGTTTGTTTAATTGCCGAGAGTATTTAGTGGGGTTGCAGAAGTACGATTTTAGATTGCTTATATTGTTCAAGGCGGAGTCTTATCGTTTATACACCAATAGAAAGTAGCTAATTCTGTTACTTTTTTTGGAAAAAGTAACCAAAAAACTTTGTCATCTACAGAACCTGTTAACTGTTTTCATCTATCAGGAAATGTTGCGAAAACATTATTTTTATAAATTACGGGCAGGCTGTAGATGACTCTTAGCACGAGCCGAAGGTTAATCTAGGAATCGAAATTAAAATAACAAGACTCCGCTGTGATAGCTACTTTGACTTGTTCCTATATATGAAGTTGAGCTCAAGAAGTTTCAGTAAATAATTTATAAAAAAGACCGCTCGAAAGCAGTCTTTTTTCCAAAATAGATTTAAACACTACGCTTGTTACGTGTTAACTGGTGTAAAACAGACACCAATAAATCAATTTCTTCAGTCGTATTATAAAAAGCTAAAGACGGGCGCACAGTTTGTTCCACACCAAAACGACGTAAAATTGGCTGTGCACAATGGTGACCTGAACGTACAGCAATGCCATGTTGGTTTAAAGCCTTACCGACCTGTTCAGTCGAATAGCCTTGTAAGGTAAAGGACATAACACTGGCTTTGTGATGTGCAGTTCCAATCAAACGTAAACCAGACACACTGCTAAGCGCATTTTGACCATATTCAAGTAAATCATGTTCATAGCGAGCAATGTTATGAATACCTAGACTTTCTACATATTCAAGTGCAGCACCTAAACCAACAGCATCGGCAATGTTTCCAGTTCCAGCTTCAAACTTGTTTGGTGCAGGTTGGTAAACTACTTGTTCGAAGGTAACATCCTGAATCATGTTACCGCCGCCTTCCCAAACAGGCATGCTTTCTAGCAACTCTGGTTTTGCATAGACCGCACCAATACCCGTCGGCCCAAACACTTTATGTCCAGAAAACACAAAAAAGTCTGCATCGAGAGCTTGTACATCGGTAGGGATATGCGAAACAGATTGCGCGCCATCAACTAAAACACGTACACCTTTGGCATGCGCAATTTTAATGACTTCAGCAACAGGGGTAACTGTTCCCAAAGCATTCGAAACTTGAGTAATCGACAGCAGTTTAGTGCGTTCATTAATCAGTTTTGGCAACTCTTCTAAAATAATCTGACCCGTGTCATCCACAGGAATGACTCGTAATTTTGCTCCAGTTTTTTTAGTGAGTTGATACCAAGGTACAATATTGGCATGGTGTTCTAAGTGAGAAACGATAATTTCATCACCTTCACCAATATTTTGCTCACCCCATGTTTTTGCAATCAGGTTAATGCCTTCGGTTGTTCCTCGAACAAAGATAATTTCTTTGGAAGAGGGTGCACCAATAAATCGGGCAACTACATTTCTTGCATGCTCATAGGCATCGGTTGCACGAGCCGCTAACTCATGTGCAGCGCGGTGAATATTTGAGTTTTCATGCTGATAAAAATAAGCAATCCGGTCAATCACACGCTGCGGTTTTTGTGTAGTGGCAGCATTATCCAACCAGATTAGAGGTCGACCGTTGACGCGTTCCTGCAAAATTGGAAAATCACGACGAATGGCATGCACATCTAAGGGCTGAGCACTGCTTGCTACAAAGGTAGGTTGAGATGGTTGATAGTGACTATAACTTTGCCCACTTTGTGGTAATTCTAAGAAATAAAATCCAGAGCTTGGTGAGGTTTTTGCTGGGGTATCAGCTGCGAAACGATCTTCAACGAGCAATGATTTTAGCTGGTCGCCATGGGGCAACTGAAAAGACTGCGCAATTGAATAATTATCTTCAACACCTTTAACAGACGGTTCTTCTGTATTTGGAGCAGAAAAATCATTTAAAAAATAATAAGGTGATTCACCAGCACCCGTCGGTAAGTTTGGTTCAATACGTGGCACATTAGGCTCATGATGTACCGCTTGTGGCAAATGTGGTTCAAATGGCGGACGAGGTAAATTTGCACCACCAACTACAGGCGCAGACGCTACAATTCGACGTTCAGGGTAGTCTGGCAAATTAGGAATATGCTCAGGATATTCCGGATTAAGACTTTTCTGAAAGGCGATATTGGGCGCACGACCACTGAGTGCAGAAAATGGTTCACCCGGTTGCGGTGGGTGCGGTGGCGCTCCGACAGGTAAGTCCAAGTTAAGGCCCGATGGAGAAGCTGAACTGCTTGAGCTTGGCAATGCTGAAAAAAACTCATTAGCAAGACGAGCAATGGTGGACTCATCAGGGAAGTTGGCTGGTGGGTTAACACCAGTCACTTCAGGCCCCGTTGGACTACCTTGCAGATTACTTGTAGTTAACTGGGTAGTCATGATATTTGTCCACCTCCACATCATCTAATACTGCTAAAGCATCATCAGTCAATACTGCAAGCGAGCAATATAAAGAGATTAGGTAAGATGCAATCGCGTTACGGTTAATGCCCATAAAACGTACTGAAAGCCCCGGTGACTGTTCACCAGCAAGACCCGGTTGGAACAAACCAACAATCCCTTGACGCTTTTCACCGACACGAAGCAGCAAGATTTTAGTTTTGCCATCTTCTACCGGAATTTTATTAGATGGAATGAGGGGAATCCCGCGCCATGTAATAAATTGCGAACCGAATAAACTCACTGTTGGAGGCGGTACGCCACGACGTGTACATTCACGGCCAAATGCTGCAATTGCATCTGGATGTGCTAGGAAAAATCCTGGTTCTTTCCAGACTTTACGTAATAAATCATCTAAATCATCTGGAGTTGGTGGGCCATTTAAAGTTGGTATACGTTGGTCATCTGTCACACTCGCCAATAAGCCATATTCAGGGTTATTGATGAGCTCACTTTCTTGACGTTCTTTAATGGTTTCAATCGTTAAACGTAGCTGTTCCTTAATTTGATCGTGGGGGCTGCTGTAAAGGTCAGCAACACGTGTATGTACATCCAGAACAGTCGATACACCATTCAAAAAGTATTCGCGTGGCTCTGGGTCATAATCAACAAAAGTTTGGGGTAAAGTTGCTTCATCACGTTGTGTGCAAGCCACTTGAATATCATCGGTATTATTTACACGGTTTAGGCGATAAATACCTGCTTCAACTGGAAGCCATTGAAGTAAGTGAGTCAGCCATCGGGGAGTAATCGTAGAAAGTTGAGGAGCTGTCTTGGTTGCATTGGCCAGTTGGCGGGCCGCATGGTCCCCAAGCGCAAGTTGGGCTTTATCAGTATTTTTCGCCATGAATCATTTTTCCTTATTACAGTGGCTTGGTAAAATCAAAAAATTAAAAACTCTAGTATTGCTATAAACTAGAATTAGTTCTGGTTTTAAAAAAATAAAAAGGTTTTATAAACTTTGAATAGGTGGCTTATTAATTAAAAATCTATCTTTAAAATAAAAATATATTTAAATGAGAAATAAGCATTAAATTAATTTAATTCAGCTCTTACTATTTATTTGTCTCCTTATCTATTTATTTCACATCTATAGTTTTTAACCGGGAATATGATTTTTTTGATAAGACTCATTTGGTGACTGTAAAATCTGGCTACCGGCGGCAATACTATGTGTAAGCCAGACATTTCCCCCAATAATGGACCCTCGACCAATCGTAATACGGCCTAAAATAGTGGCACCTGCATAGATCACGACATCATCTTCAACAATTGGATGGCGTGTATAATCTTTTTTCAAAGCACCATCATCATTGGTTTCAAAGCGTTTTGCTCCAAGCGTTACTGCCTGATAAATACGGACACGTTCCCCAATGACACTGGTTTCACCAATCACTACGCCAGTCCCATGATCGATAAAAAATCCTTTACCGATTTGTGCACCCGGATGAATATCAATTCCCGTTGCAGAGTGGGCTAACTCAGAAATAATGCGAGACAGCAGAGGTACTTGGGCATATAACTGATGCGCAATTCGGTGATGAATAATCGCAAATATGCCCGGATAGCAGAGTAGTACCTCATCCACACTATGTGCCGCCGGATCACCTTCGTAGGCTGCACGCACATCGCCATCTAAAAGACGACGTATAGAAGGCAAGGTATTAGCAAAATCTTGAACAATGTTTTGAGCAAGCTCTTGTGGCTGTTGGGCTGTGCTTGAATGACCCAAATGACGCTTTGCCTCATAATTTAAAGCCAGTTGTACTTGAGCATGTAAGGCTGTGAGTACCCGATTTAAAGTATAGGCAATATAAGAATCTTCAGTTTCCTGACGTAAGTCGGCAGGGCCTAAACGCATTGGAAATAAAATCCCGCAAAGGTCATCTAAAATAGCTTTCAAAGCTTCTTTAGATGGAAGTTCACGGCCCCCAAATTCTTTGATTCTGTGCTGTTGCTGACGCCAGTCATGCCTTGCTTGTTGTAAACCCTGTACAACAGCATTAATGTTCCATTGAGTCACAAGCTTTCCTTGATTCACTGAAAATGTGTTGAAGTTTTAGTCTTGTTGCCAAGGGAGTTGATGAATACGCCAGCCGTTTTTTTGATTACGCTGCTGTTGATCATCTAAGTCACCTTCGAAGCCTTCAAGAACGTTATAAATGTGCTCAAAACCCGCATTAAATGCGGCTTCGGCTGCTAATGCTGAGCGGTTTCCGCTACGACATAACAAAAGAATGGTTTTATCTTTACCCGTCTTGGTTTCGAGTTCTTTTAAAAAACGTGGATTACGATTGAAAGAGGTGCCTGTTGCCCATGCAACATGAATACTTTCAGGAACATATCCTACAAATTTTCGTTCTTCGTTAGTGCGTACATCAACTAAAACTGCCTGTCCTTGTTGTACGAGATGCCATGCATCAGTGGGTGATAAACTTCCACTAAAATTAAGCTCATGGTCTTGGGCATATTGTTGTGCTTTAGAAAGAATCTCTTCATTTGACAAGGATGTATTTGAACCCGATGAAATAAAACCAGAACGGTTTTCTGTATTTAATTTGGCATTCATTAAAAGTATCCTTTATCTTCTATCTAGATTGTTATTGTTGAATTTACGCTGATTTGAATATAAGCAGAAATAACGAATATCTATTTATATATATTTTTTTATAAATAGAGCATGTGGGGATTTTTTAGAAATATTATTAATTAATCTTATTAACTATTATTAAAATTAGATAAGTATAAAAATTAAATAAACTCGTTGTTTAATGTCACATCATATTAAACAATAAGAGCACCCACCGCTAAAGCGAACAACTGGTTGCTTCGTAAAATAAATGCTTAGCGTCTAAGCCATAACTTGTATACTCAATGGTGTTTAGAAATATAAGATTTTGGTGACGATGTGATTGAACTGCCCAATGCAAATGATTGGATTGTCAGAAATTCCGATCCAAATAGTCTGGAGCGAATCGAAGCATTTTTTAATAATCATGCTTATGAGTCGCATCGCCATGATACATTTGCAATTGGTCGAACATTAACTGGTGTTCAAAGTTTTCATTATCGTGGCGAGATGAAACATAGCTTGCCAGGAATGACCATGGTGTTACATCCTGATGAAAAACATGATGGAGAGTCAGGTACACGAGATGGTTTTAGATATCGGATGGTGTACGTAGAGCCTGCAACCCTACAGGAAATTATGAAGGGTAAGCCTTTACCATTTTTTGAAAATGGCTTAAGTCAGGACCCCCGTTTATTTAAGGCAACAGATGTTCTATTACAAGGGATAGACCAGCATATCGACCCTTTAGAAAAGCAAGATGCTTTATATGATTTAGCCACGACTCTTTACGAAATTTCAGATAAAAAACAGCGAACTTCTCATTCTTATGACTATGTCGCAGCGGAACGTGCCAGAGAGTTTATACATGCATCTTTATTTGAGAATATTTCTTTAGATGATATTGAAAAAAATATTGGGCGTGACCGTTGGAGTCTTTCACGCGACTTTCGACTGCTATTTGGTACAAGTCCACATCGATATATGACCATGCGTAGGTTGGAGGTTGTGAAGTCTTGTCTAATGTATGGAGAGTCATTGACTCAAGCTTCCTTAATTGCCGGATTTTTTGATCAGAGCCACATGACTCGTCATTTTCTAAAAGCATTTGGATTGACTCCAGCCAGATGGCGGATGATCAACAAGTTATCTTCCTAAACAGGTTATTTAAAAGTCAGCCTGTTTAGACTGACATAAACTTTATCTTAAATTAGATTTATACCTTTCAAGAAATCGTAAAGCATAAATATGCCAGAAATGATTAGCATCATTGCCATGGTTTTATTTAAGCGATTAAACCAAATTTTATTTTTAATTTTTTTGCCTAACACTGCACCAGCCCACGAATAAAGACAGGGTGCGCCTGCTGCACCAATCGAAATGAGCAACGATACCAAGAAGATTTGAATGCCAGTAGTGTGCGCTGTTGGGTACATAATCGTTGTAACAGGCAAAATAACCAAAATCCCTTTTGGATTTAATGTTTGTATCCAAAAGCCATTCCAGAAAGAAAGTGTCTGAATTTCAGTGGCTTCATCATTAATGTCGATATCTGCCTTTAACATCTGAAACGCAAGATAAAATGTATAACATGCGCCGAGCAAGGCAATATAGTGCAGGGCATTTTGTGGAATGATAACCGCACCTGCATATCCAAAAATCATGAATAACATCAGCATCGCACAGCCGACACCCATAAAAAAATAAATGGTTTTTTTGAACTGTCCTGTAAGTCCCGAATTCAAACCCATGAAATTTACTGGGCCAGGGCTATACATCACACTTAAGGTATAAAGAAAGATTTCCATAACGCATCTACTGAATCAAAAACAACTCAGCATACTGACTCGTAAATTTAGGGTCTTGTACGTTTGTGATTGCGCTTGCACAAACGTACAAGACGAGAAAAATCGGGATTAGGCATGATGACTAACTTGAGATAAATGATTCAGGATAGAGGTTTATGTTTGACACAAAAATTGCATTGATTGTCCGTAATGATCTTGCGACTTGGCAAAGGCTAAATGTTGTGGCTTTTTTGGCAACGGGAGTTGCGTCGGCTGTACCTGAAATGTTGGGTAAACCTTATATCGATGCGAATGGCTATGAGTATGGCAACATGTTAGGGCAGCCGATGTTGGTATTTGAGGGGGATTTATCTGGATTGCAAAAAGCGCATCGAAAAGCAATTGAGCAAGATTTAACGATAATTCCCTATGTACATGCCATGTTTTCTACAGGAAATGATGAGGATAATCGGGCGATTTTTTTGGCTGACGATGCGAATCAATTAAATTTGGTCGGAGTGGCGTTAAGAGGACCTAAAAAGGCAGTTGATAAAGCAATTAAGGGACTTTCTTTGCATCAATAAGATTTTTATTGGAAGAATGATAAAACCCACTTTTTGAGCAAAAGTGGGTTTTGTTTAAAAATGATGATTAAACTTTATCTTGAGTCTTGGTCTCAAAATCGCTGGCATCATGACGTTCATGCAACTGTGTTTCTAAATCACCAAAAGTACGGTTCACCATACGCCCGCGTTGAACCGCAGGGCGCGCTAAAATCGTATCTGCCCAACGTTTTACATGTTTATATTCATCAACACCTAAAAACTCGGCGCCGTTATAAACCCAGTTTTTAACTAGACCACCATACCAAGGGAAAGCAGCAATGTCAGCGATAGTATATTCAGAACCTGCCAAATATTCATTTTTTGCTAGATGCTGATCTAACACATCAAGTAAGCGTTTTGTTTCCAGAGCAAAGCGGTTAACCGCATATTCAATTTTAACGGGCGCATAGGCATAAAAATGTCCAAAACCACCACCTAAATATGGCGCGCTGCCCATTTGCCAGAATAACCAATTGAGACATTCGGTACGCGCAGCAATATCGGTCGGAATGAAAGCTTTAAACTTTTCAGCTAAATAAAGCAAAATTGAGCCAGACTCGAAAACGCGTAGCGGAGGATTCTGACTATGGTCAACCAATGCTGGAATTTTAGAGTTAGGGTTAACTTCTACAAAGCCACTGCCAAATTGCTGGCCTTCACCAATTTTAATGAGCCAAGCATCATATTCAGCATCTTGATGCCCTAATGCTAAAAGCTCTTCTAGCAAAATAGTGACTTTCTGACCATTAGGTGTTGCTAAAGAATAGAGTTGGAGCGGGTGTTTTCCGACGGGCAGAGTATGTTCGTAGCGAGAGCCTGAAGTAGGTTGGTTTAAATCGGTTTTTTCTCCAGTCCATTGCCAAACTTGTGGAGGAATATAGTTTGAATCACTCATTTTTTATCTCATGTTTGGTGTAAATATAAGGATTTATTTATGTCGCAAGGCAAGCCATTTTTGTACGGTCGGACGTTGCCATTGCTGTAATGCATAGTTCTTTAAACGTTCTGGTACAGCATCACCATTTTGGATGAGACGTTGTAACATCAGTGCGAGTTCAGCATCCACAATGCTCCATGAACCAAAAAGAAATTCGGCATGAGGCGCTAGAAGTTTTTCTGCAACAAAAAACAGTTTCTCGGCTGCCTTTTGACCTTCTTCTGAAAGTAGGGTAGATGTGGGTTCAATAAAAATAACATCAGTTGGACGTTCAGTTCTTAATGCCACTAAATCTGATCGGAGCCATGCCTGAATTTGTCTTGCTCTTGCCCGAGCCTGAATATCTGTTGGATAAATTGGTGTGTCTGGATAGAGCTCTTCTAAATATTCCAAAATGGCAGATGATTCTGATAGAGCAAAATCATTGTGTTCAAGTACAGGGACTTTGGCTGTTAATGACTTTTCTACAAAAGATTTCTCAAACTGGTCTTGTTGGCCTAAGTTGATGGTCGCTATTTCAAATGGAATTTGTTTTTCATGTAGCCCTACAAAAACTGTAAATGCATAGGGACTTAGAAATTGTGAATCTGTGTACAGCTTAAAATGTTCATTATTCATTGTTATTGTCCATGTCATAAAACAGATGGGATCTAGTCTAAGTGAGAGAGTTAAAGATTGGGTAGCTTTTTTGTGGAAAAGCTTTATCGGTTTTTGAATTAAGCAATTTCATTGTTCATTAGGGTTTAATGTGCTGAAAATGCTGACGAACAATGCTCAGCCACGCTTGTACCGCTGGTGAGACAGGAAGATTCTTTTTCCAAGCCATGACTAAGTGCCATTGAATATTTGGTTTTTCAAGCGGTATTGCTGCAAATAAAGTAGGGTCCAGCATGTCGGTATAGTATTGAGGGAGAAGCGCAATTCCCATACGTTGTAAAACCATATCTGCCAAGAGGTGCCATTGACTGGTACGACAAGCGATAGTTGGATAGAATCCACGCTGTTTACAAGCATCGAGAATAATACTATTTAGAGAGAAGTTTTCTGGAAACATTAAAAACGACTGATGTTGTAGTTCTTCTAGATTTATTTTTTTGCGAGTTGCCCAAGTCGCATCGCGACGTAAAAGAACCATTAAAGGGTAATTACATAACTCAATGCTATTAAAGATTTGCTCATCAAAGGGCTGTAATAAAACGCCAACGTCTAGTTCGTTGTTGAGCAAAGCTTGTTCAATACCACGCGAACCAACCTCCATAAAAGCCAATTCAATATCTGGCCATTGTTGATGATAATCAAACAGTGCAGTTGTTAGGAGCTGCGAACCTAAAGGCGGTACGCCAAGTTTTAAAGTACCTGTTTTTAATTGTTGATAGTTTTCAATTTCAAGAAATATGTTCTGTTCTGCCTGAAGAAGTTCAATCGCATGTTGATAAATACGCTCTCCAATTGCAGTTAATTCAATTTGTCTTTTGCGTCCATGATCCGGTTTAACTAAAAGCTGTACCTGAAGCTGCTCTTCAAGCTGTTGTAAGATTTTACTAATGGTGGGTTGAGTCAAATACAACTCTTCAGCGGTACGGGTAAAGCTTTTTGTTTTTACCAAGGTAACGAAACACTGTAATGATTTTAAAGAGAGCATAGTGAAGAATAGATTATTCCATTTTGGAATAATATTAACATGAATAATTCATATTTAGCAGGTTTAACCAAGATAGCATAATGGTGTAGTTAACCATTTAATTTCGCAAAATGAGTACTGAATCTGCTTCTGGAACACCCACACAACCTTCATTTTTAGTTTTAGGTAAACAAATTCTGATTTTGGCCGGATTTTGGTGGGTTGGATATCTCTTACATCAAAAACTTGGTGTACCTGTCTCGGCAGGCATTTTAGGTATGTTTTTATTGCTTTTATGCTTGTTCTTTAAAATTATCAAAATGGATCAGGTGGCAATGGGAGCAACTGTTGTTTTAGGTGAGCTGTTACTATTTTTTGTGCCTGTGGTGGTTGCCGTAGTTCAGTATAAAACCTTGTTTATGACTGAAGGTTGGCAAATTGTCTTGAGCATTGCAGTTGGGACAATTTCAGTCATGCTCAGTACGTGCTTGACCATTCATTATTACAATCGTTTGAAAGCTTATTTACAGGCTCGAAAACGTCTTCAACATAAGCATAGCTAAAGAGAAAAATGACATGAATATCTGGTCAATTCTTTGTCTGATCTGGACTTTGGTAGCTTATGTTGTGGCAAAGAAAATCTATCAAAAGCATCCAAAACTTTGGTTGTCACCCGCGATTAGTGTGCCTGTACTCACCATCATTTTGATGACGATTTTTGGCATTTCATATCAAACTTATTCAGAAGATACGCAGTGGATTGTTAATTTATTAGGTCCAGCTACGGTCGCGTTTGCTGTACCGATTTATCGTTATCGGGAAACAATCCGTAAAAACTTAGGTGTTTTATCTATCGCGATTATTGTGGGAATGAGTGTGGGTGTGATGTCTGCCTATGAAATGGCACAGTGGTTCCATTTTAGTCCCGAAGTCACCAATAGTTTGATGGCACGTTCGATTTCAACACCATTTGCCATGATTTTAGCTGAAGATATTCATGGTTCGGCGGCTTTGGTTTCATTATTTACCGTTATTACTGGTTTAGTCGGAATGATTTGTGGCGATGCAATTTTAGCGATTACTAAAATTCGTTCTAATGTGGCAAATGGAGCTGCCTTTGGGAACGCAGCCCACGGTTTTGGTACAGTTAGAGCTCAGCAGCGCAATAGTGAAGAGGGCGTGATTGCAAGTTTAACCATGGTCATTGCAGGTATTTTAATGGTGCTGATTGGCCCGTTTGCCATTCATCTATGGTTGCTGTTGTAGGTTTTGTCTACGTTGGCTTGTCATGTTGTTGAATGATTTTTGATAGTTCTTTTATGGCTTGTCTCATCAGTTCGGGTTCAAAGTCACCCAAGCCAACAATTAAACCTGAACGTTGCTGTTCTTTTGAAAATGTCGGTGAAATTGCCTTAATCGCAATGCCTGCATTGACTGCCGTGCTTGCAACTTCAACGTCATTAATGTGTTGAGCAAGCCATAACACCATATGCATGCCTTGATCGCCCGGTTGTAACCAAGCCAGCTCTTGAGGTATGTATTTTTCAATTAAACCAATAATGTGCTCTCGAACTTCTGAGTAAACATTCCGAATACGTCGAATATGCCGCTCTAAATAGCCTTCTTGAATAAAAGCAGCCAAAACATGTTGGTCGGCTGTAGGTGGGTGTCTATCAATTAACACCCTGAGTCCACAAAAAGGTGCCACCAGTTCCTTAGGTAACACTGCATAGCCAAGTCTAAGAGATGGAAATAGAACCTTGCTAAACGTTCCGAGATAAATCACCTGATCGGGTGCCATGCCTTGTAAAGATGGAAAGGGCTGACCGTTATAGCGGAGTTCACTGTCATAGTCATCTTCAATGATCCATGCATTTTGCTGCTTGGCCCAAGCCAATAATGCAGTACGTCTTGCCAAGCTCATAGGCATGCCAAGTGGATATTGATGAGAAGGGGTTACAAAAGCTGCACGGGCATTTGGAGACAGTTTAATTCCAGCTTCAACCTGAATACCTTCTTCATCAACTGGAACACGCACCATACCAATGCTTTGTACGGTATGCTCAAAAATAGCTGTGGTCCCACGATAAGCTGGATCTTCAATCCAGACCTCATCTTTGGCTTCAAATAAGATCTGGCTGCAAATATAAAGTGCTTGTTGAATGCCAGGTGTAATCACGATTTGTTCAGGTTCGCAGTGTACAGAGCGTGAACGACGTACATAGTCTGCAATAGCAATTCTTAGTGATAAGACACCTTGCGGTTCGCCATATCCCGAAGGTGCACCTGCGCCGCGTGATCTAAATTTATTACCAAACTTACGCCAAATATCACTCGGTTGAGTGCGGCCAATGGGTACAGATACAGCAAATGGAACATGGGGAAGTGGTTTAAATTCCTTGAGCACTTGGGCATAAGAAAGAGCAGATTTGGTCAAAGGTATTGAGCTTGGTTTAATCGATTCTTTTTGAATATGTTGCGGCGTAGGTGTTTTAACCAACGCATGAGATACATAAGTTCCAGTTCTTGCTTGAGAATCAAAAACACCTTCTGCCAAAAGCTGGTCGTAAGCTTCAATGATGGTTCCGCGAGCGACCTCAAGGGTTTGAGCCAGTTCTCGGGAAGATGGCAAAGGGTCTCCCGGTTGCAAATCGCCACTTTGCACAGCTTCGCGTAAGGCTTGGGTCAATTGAGCACTAATCTTTCCTTGGCTTTTATCAATCTTTGCAATAGACGGAAGTTCAACAACTTTTGCCATTCTTGCCATAATTCTGGTCTACTTAAAAAAATACAAAGTGGTTCTTTTTAATAAACCACATAAACCAGAAAATTTACAACACAAAATATAAATAACCCTGATATTTACAACGAGGTTCTTAGCCATGTATATCCCTGATGATTTTGCAGAAAACCGTTTGGACGTATTGCATTCTCTTATTTTGGAGCATCCGTTTGGTGTGCTTTTTAGTCATGGGAACAATGGTTTAGATGCAAATCATCTTCCGTTTGAGTTACAGACAAATAAAGGGAACTTTGGGATGTTGCATGCGCATGTATCTAGAATTAATCCTGTCTGGCAGGACGTTAAAAATGGAGATGAAGTGCTAGTCGTGTTTCAGGCGGGTGATGCTTATATTTCTCCAAACTGGTATCCATCCAAACATGAACAGCACAAACAAGTTCCAACATGGAACTATAGAGTTGTACATGCTTATGGCAAAGTGACGATTCGAGATGATGAGCGTTATGTTCGAGGTGTTGTGGCTCGTTTAACCCGTACACATGAAGCATCTCAACCTGAACCATGGAAAATGTCTGATGCGCCAAAAGACTATCTAGAACCCATGCTAAAAGCTATTGTCGGTATAGAAATTGAAATTACCAAGCTTCAAGGAAAATCAAAACTTGGGCAAAACAAAGATCGTCGAGATATTTTAGGTGCGGCGGATGGTCTAGCGAAATCTGGTCATAAAACTATAGCGGATGCTATGTACAGTGTGGCTGAGTTAAACAAATAGTTTTGAAAATATAAAATTTTAGTATTCATTAAGGAGAAAAACATGTCTTGGACTACACCTGTTGAGTTGGTAGGCGAACACGTTATTTTAAAGCCGCTAGATGTAACTCAAGCTGAATCGCTCGCAGAAGCAGTTTGCGATGGTGAGCTCTACAACCTTTGGTATACCCGTGTTCCAAGACCTGAACAGATGACTGCTGAAATTGAAAGACGTCTTGGTTTGCAACAATCTGGAAGCATGTTGCCATTTTATATTGAAGACCGAAAAACAGGGCAAGCGGTGGGTATGACGACCTTAATGCATATTGAAGCAGCTCATCGCCGTGCAGAGATTGGTTCGACTTGGTATCGTAAATCTGCACAGCGCACGCCTGTGAACACTGAGTGTAAAAAACTATTGTTGGCTCATGCATTTGAGTCTTTAGACTGCATTGCGGTTGAGTTACGAACATCTTCTTTAAATGTGCAAAGCCAAGCCGCAATTGTACGTTTAGGTGCAAAGCTCGATGGCGTGCTCAGAAGCCATCAAATTGTCAAAGATGATATTTTACGGGACACTCATGTTTATAGCATTTTAAAACATGAATGGCCTGCGGTTCGTCAAAACTTGGAATGGCTGTTAAGCAAACCGCGTTAGAAATCATTTAAACAGGCTGCTTTTCTCTTTTTGGGCTTAGCCAGAAAAGAGAAACTGCTGCAATGACTAACCACGGTATTAAAGCCATATTCATTGCTTTCCAGCCAACTAAGTCGAGTAACGCACCTGCGCTAAAAGAACAGATTAAGCCGACAATAAAAACAGTCATGTCGTTAATGGCTTGGGCCTTGGCTTTTTCAACTGGCGTATACGTTCCTGTTAGTAAAGAAGTACTGCCAATAAATAAAAAGTTCCATCCCACGCCTAATAAAATTAGAGATATAGCAAAAGATTCGAACTGAATACCAGAGAGGGCAAAACCAATGTAGCAAGCAAATAACACAAGACCTGCAAACATGATTTTAAGTACACCAAATCGGGCGATTAAATTTCCAGTAAAGAATGAAGGCAAGAACATACCGAGTACATGCAGTTGAATGACTGTCGTAATCGATCCAAGTTCATGATGTGAGTGTCGCATGGCGATCGGTGTGGCGGTCATACCTAAAATCATGATGCCATAGCCTGTTACCGCCCCAAACAAAGCAACTAAATAGGTAGGTTTAAATACAATCTCTTGCCATGGTCGACCAGCAGTAAAGTCAGATTTTTGTTCAACTGTATGAGCAATATTTAAGCTGGATAAAATACCCATTGCCACGAGTGAGATGATGCTGATAATTAAAAATGAACCGATATATTCTAAATGTTGGAATAAATGACCACCAAAACGTGCCAAAGTTGGGCCAATGAGTGCAGCAACAATTCCGCCTGCCATAACCCAAGAAATAGCACGTGAACGGAAAGCATCATTTGCAACTTCACTGGCAGCAAAACGATAAAACTGAGCAAAAGATTGATATGCTCCAACACATAGCGTGCCTAATGCAAGAAGCAGTAGTGAGCTATAAAAGATGCCAATTGAGGCAATAATGCCACCAAGCACGCCTAAAGAGGCGCCGAATAAAAAACCGTTACGTCGTCCTACATGCGCCATGAGCATTGAGGCAGGAAACATCATTAAAGCCGTACCCAAAAACATAGATGCAATCGGTAAAGTTGCAAGCGTAGGAGTATTTGCAATATTAGCCCCAGCCAAACCACCAATGGTCATGACGATCACTGATATTGTTTGAAAAAGTGACTGGGAGCTCGCCAAAATTAGAACTTGGCGATGCATGGTATTTTGAAGCATAAAGAGCCTTTAATTATAAGTATTAATTGATGAGTCTGGATGTTTTAGGTTTTTATATAGGGAAGTATCAACAGTCCAGCTTGAAAATGTTGAGGCGTTTTTGGCAACAGGTATATGTATGTTTCTTTAGCATAAACTATTTTTTATCAAGTAATTGCAGCTGAATAATTAGACTTAATATTCTATCATCTGATAGTTTGATACAAAACAGTTGAAGCACCAGTTTTTATAAATAAGCAAGTTTATAGCGGACGTTTGGTGCGTTGATTCTCTCAAATTATTTTCACTTCATCCCTTTCTTATTGTTTAGTGTATCGACCAGAGTATGCAAATTTACCCAAAGTCAAAATCTGTCTGGATAGGTTTTTTGAAGAAATTCTTGGGATATGAAAACAAATCATTAACCTGAGGTTAATGACTGCTGATGTAGGTTGATTGATCAAAATTCCATAAAGCGCTTTTATAGATTCAGAACAAAACTGCGATCTATATAGGTAAGCACATGGAAGGATCAGTTCAGAATAAAGAACGATTATGGACAAAGCGGCGTCATGCTAAACAGCTAAAACTGGAGATGGCAAACCAATATACCGATGGTGTGGTCATTCCAACTCAAGATATTATTAAAGTCTTAGAAACGCTGATTACACCGGGTGACAGAGTCGTACTCGAAGGGAATAACCAAAAGCAAGCAGATTTCTTATCTAGATCTTTGGCACAAACCAATCCAGATGTTTTGCATGATTTACATATGATCATGCCAAGCGTTGGACGCTCAGAACATCTTGATCTATTTGAAAAAGGTATTGCACGCAAGCTCGATTTCTCGTTTGCTGGTCCGCAAAGTTTGCGTATTAGCCAGTTGATTGAAGATGGATTATTAGAAATTGGTGCTATCCATACTTATATCGAACTATATTCACGCCTTGTAGTCGATCTTATTCCAAATGTGGTGCTTTCAGCCGGTTTTATGGCAGATCGCCAAGGGAATATCTATACAGGTCCAAGTACTGAAGATTCTCCTGCACTTATTGAACCTGCAGCTTTTAGCGATGGCATTGTGATTGTGCAAGTCAATGAATTGGTCGATGACGTCTCTGATTTACCACGTGTCGATATTCCTGCCTCTTGGGTTGATTTTGTGGTTGTGGCAGACCAGCCTTTTTATATTGAACCGTTATTTACTCGCGATCCAAAACACATCAAACCTGTTCATGTACTTATGGCCATGATGGCAATTCGCGGAATTTATGAAAAGCATAATGTGCAATCGTTAAATCATGGGATTGGTTTTAAC
This sequence comes from Acinetobacter sp. M5A5_2a, assembly GCF_053345265.1. NCBI lineage: Bacteria > Pseudomonadati > Pseudomonadota > Gammaproteobacteria > Moraxellales > Moraxellaceae > Acinetobacter > Acinetobacter sp. M5A5_2a. Next base: position 266,156 of record NZ_JBKEZV010000009.1, read on the forward strand.
ACTGCGGCAATTGAACTGATTTTACCAACCTATGGTGAGTCTTTAGGTTTAAAGGGGAAAATTTGCCGAAACTGGACTCTTAATCCACACCCAACCTTAATTCCTGCTATTGAAACAGGTTGGGTTGAAAGCGTGCATTGCTTTGGTACCGAACTCGGTATGGAAAAATATGTTGCCGCACGTCCTGATGTTTTCTTTACAGGTCGTGATGGGGCGCTACGTTCTAACCGCATGATGTGTCAGCTTGCAGGTCAATACGCCGTTGATCTATTTATCGGTGCAACTTTGCAAGTTGATGGTATGGGGCATTCTTCGACTGTCACTAAAGGTCGTTTAGCTGGTTTTGGTGGTGCACCAAACATGGGGCATGACCCACGCGGTCGTCGTCACGATACGCCAGCATGGTTAGATATGCGTTTGCAAGGTGCTAATGAAACAGAAACCTATTTGGCCCGCGGTAAAAAACTAGTTGTGCAAATGGTGGAAACCTTTCAAGAAGGCGGTAAGCCGACTTTTGTGGAACGTCTTGATGCGATTGATGTTGCAAAAACGGCAGGTCTGCCTTTAGCACCGATCATGATTTATGGCGATGATGTCACCCATTTACTGACCGAAGAAGGCATTGCTTATTTATATAAAGCAAGTAGTCAAGAAGAGCGTCAAGCCATGATTGCCGCAGTGGCAGGGGTAACCAGTATTGGTTTAAGCCAAGACCCTAAAACAACAGCACGTCTAAGACGTGAAGGTTTAGTGGTATTCCCTGAAGATTTAGGCATTCGCCGTACCGATGCTACACGTGAACTTTTAGCTGCAAAAAATATTGCCGACTTGGTGACATGGTCTGATGGTTTATATCAACCACCTGCAAAATTCAGGAGTTGGTAATGATGGCTCAAATTCAATATCAAACACTCAGCCATAGTCAGCTTTTGGCAGACATGGCAGTCGAGGCTTTGATTGATGAGGTTAATCTGACACCTAAACCAGCTTTGGTTGATCGCCGTGGCAGTGGCGCACATGATGATCTGACTTTGGAATTAATGGAGCGTTCTGCGAAAAGTCTAAGCCCAATGTTTGATGCGATGGCGCAAGCAGCAATCCAGCACGGAACAGTGTGTCAGGCCTTGCGTGAAGACATTGGTGAAATTGGTCGCCAAGGTGAAAAGGTCATGATGTTGGCAACAGATGGAGTCAACACACACCGCGGTGCAATTTGGGCCTTGGGTTTAATGGTCACGGCAGCAGCATTGGCACGTACGAATCAACAGTACTTATCGGCTGTTGAGTTGTGTCAGCTAGCAGGTCAGATTGCTCAGTTAGAAGACCGCTTTATTCCCAAACAGGCTTTGAGTCATGGTCAGCAGGTACAGAAAAGATTAGCTGTCTTAGGTGCAAAAGAACAGGCACAACAAGGCTTCCCAACTATTGTGAATTTTGGTTTAAAGCAGCTTTATCAAAGTCGCAGCAAACCCATGAAAGAAGAATTCGCCCGCTTAGATGCTTTGCTTGCCATGATGACTGATTTGACAGATACCTGTGTGCTTTATCGCTCTGGAACTCACGGCTTAAAGCGTATGCAACAAGGGGCTCAGCAGGTGCTCGATTTGGGCGGTAGTTCAAGCTTAGAAGGCCGACGTGCTTTGCATTTGTTAGAGATTGACCTGCTTCGGATGAAAGCGTCTGCTGGTGGAGCCGCGGATTTGTTGGCAGCAACATTGTTTATAGATCGTGTTGAGCAGTCATCTGTCAAAAATAAAGAGGGATTTTGATTATGGAAACACTTCATTTTGAGTTTTTGGCGACAGAGCCACCTGTAAAAAAAGCATTAGTCGGATGTGTAGGTTCGGGTGATTTAGAAATTTTGATGGAACCTGGTGAGGCGGGAAAAACTACTATTCAGGTGGTGACTTCGGTGGATGGTAGCGTTGCACGTTGGAAAAATCTTTTTGAACGGATTTTTACAGCGCAAATACCACCAGCCGTCAATATTGATATTCATGACTTTGGTGCAACCCCTGGTGTTGTTCGCTTACGTCTGGAACAAGCCTTGGAGGAGATTGCACATGACTGATATCCAAAGTTTATTAAATAAACAAGATTTTATTGAACTGAGTGCAAGAGAACGTGCCAAGGCGTTATTGGATGAAGGGACTTTTCGAGAGTTGCTCGACCCATTTGCACGTGTTATGTCGCCTTGGTTGGCTCAGCAAAATATTGTGCCGCAAGCCGATGATGGCGTGGTGATTGCAAAAGGATCTATTCAAGAGCGACCAGTAGTTTTGATTTCAATTGAAGGCTTATTTCAGGGTGGAAGCTTAGGCGAGGTTGGTGGTGCCAAAATTGCTGGTGCATTAGAGCTTGCGGTTGAAGACAATCTTAAAGGTATTCCAACGGCTGCAATCTTATTACTAGAAACTGGTGGGGTTCGCTTGCAAGAAGCAAATCTGGGTTTGGCTGCAATTGCTGAAATTCAGGCTGCAATTGTGAACTTACGGCAGTATCAACCCGTGATTGCTGTGGTTGCAGGCAGTGTAGGGTGCTTTGGTGGCATGTCGATTGCTGCTGGACTATGTAGCTATATTGTAATGACACAAGAAGGACGTTTAGGCTTAAATGGCCCGCAAGTGATTGAACAAGAAGCTGGTGTACAAGAATATAACGCCAAAGATCGTCCATTCATATGGAGTATTACTGGCGGGAACCAGCGTTTTGCCAGTGGCTTAGCAGATGCTTATGTAGACGATGATCGCCAGAAAATTCGTCAGCAAGTGGTCGACTATTTAGTCCAAGGCGTGCCCAATCAGCATCGGAGTTCAAACTACTCATTCTATTTAGCGCAGCTACAACAAATCGATACTGTTGAGCAGATTACCCCAGCACAGGTTCAAGCTTTGTATCAAGGAGAGCAAGCATGAATATCGCCGTTGATACATTAAAAGCATCTACTCGTGGCGCACATTGGTTTAAAGCACTTACGCAGGGTTTTAAGACAGTGGACGGTTTTCCAGCTTCTGTTTGGGTGGCTGATGGTCAGATTGATCAGCAAGCAGTACGCGTGATTGCCGTTGTTCAAGACAGCAATAATTTGTTCCCGCGAGCGAGACAAGGTGAAGTTGGCCTTTTGGAAGGTTGGAGCTTGGCAAAAGCGGTTGATGATGTGATTCAAGCTGATGCGCATGCCGAGATTAAACGCGGCATTTTATGTCTAGTTGATGTACCTAGTCAGGCCTATGGTCGCCGTGAAGAATTATTGGGTATTCATCAAGCTTTAGCGGGTGCAGTAGACAGCTACGCTAGAGCCAGATTGGCAGGCCATCCTATTGTCAGTTTACTAGTCGGTAAGTCGATGTCGGGTGCTTTCTTAGCGCATGGTTACCAAGCCAATCGTATTATTGCCTTAAAAGATTCAGGTGTTATGGTGCATGCAATGGGCAAAGAATCTGCTGCACGTGTGACCCAACGCTCGGTTGATGAGTTAGAGCAATTGGCTGCAAGCATTCCTCCAATGGCTTATGACATCGAAAGTTATGCAACGCTTGGATTGTTGTGTGAACTTTTATCGGTTGAAAACCCTGAACAGCCAACAAACGATGATCTTTCATTAGCGAAGCAGGTAGTTGCTCAAGCATTTAAAGAAATTAATGCTGAGCAGTCTAGAGGACTGGAACAAAGACTTCACGGCCAAAACCGTCAAATGTCTAAAAAGGTCCGTGAATTATTGCGTGAGCAATGGTCATGAAACTTGATCTCGAAGCCCATGATTTGCTGTGGGGCATGACAGACGACTGCTTGGTTGATGATGCTCCGCTTTGGGTGAAAGAGGTGTTACATCGCGGCGATCCTGTTGTGGTTCGGCGGGAAATTACTCCCGTAGATCAGGTTGCTGTGGGTATAAGAGGGCAATTCCGTCATCAACGATATGCAGCGCAAATGCCACGATCTGCTATTACCAAACAACTTAAACCCGAAGCACTAACTCACGTTAATACACAGCAGTTTGAGCATTTGGCAGAACGTTTGCAGAGTATTTCTAACATCATGAAAAGTTTTTCAGGATATTGGGGCTATACAGGAAGTTTTGGGTTTGAGTTGGCAACTTGCATTGAAACAGTCACCCAGCAAAGTGACATAGATTTGTTGATTCGAGCTGAACAGCCTTTTGCCAAAAAGCAAGCAGTCGAGCTACTCGAAAATTTTCAGCAAGCGGGGCTGAATGTGGATATACAGCTACAACTGCTACAGGGTGGTCTGGCGTTAAAAGAATGGGCTAGGAATAGCGGAAAAGTTCTATTAAAACGTGCAGATGGTGCTGTTTTAGTAGAAAACCCATGGAATTAGGGAATAGATATCATGGCTTCGATTTGGGTATATCCGGGACAAGGTGTGCAACGAAGCAATATGTTGCACGACTTACCTCAAAGCGCTCTGGTTAAAGAATACCTTGAGCGTGCATCGGATGCACTCAAGGAAGATGTCTTGATGCTAGACAGTTCGGCTGCATTGCAATCGACGCGAGCCGTACAACTTTGTTTGCTCATTTCAGGCGTGGTGAGTTCAGCATTATTAGCTGCTGAAAACTTAAAACCTGATTATGTAGCGGGTTTATCGATTGGCGCATGGTCGGCAGCGGTTGTGGCAGGGGTTTTAACCTATGAAGATGCTATTCGCTTAGTTGCGTATCGAGGGGAACTCATGCAAAACGCCTATCCAACAGGCTATGGCATGACTGCCCTGATTGGCACAGACCGTGCAGCTGTTGAAACATGGGTCAAACAGATTTATGAAATAGAGCCAGAGGTGTTTGTCGCAAATATTAATGCACATAACCAGATCGTTATTTCAGGAAGCTTTGAAGCCATGAACCAAGTTGCAGCTTTAGCAAGGCAACAAGGTGTGGTGGCAAAAAAATTAGATGTATCGGTGCCATCGCACTGTGAATTATTAAGTCAGCAAGCAGAGCAACTTGCAGCGTCTATGGAGGGACTCACTTTTAAGCAGCCTAAAATTCGATATTTAAGTGGTACAACGGCTCGCACTTTAGGCAAGGCTGAACAGATTAGGAATGACTTGGCTTTTAATATGAGTCGAACTGTAGATTGGGAAAGTACCGTTCAAGCTGCATGGGAGCGAGGTGTTAGGTTGCAGATCGAAGCTTTACCAGGAACGGTGCTTACTACACTTGCACATCGAACATTTAAAGAAGGAACCGTGTTGTCTTTTCAAGGAACACGCATAGACAGCATTCAGATAGCAATGCAAAAAGAACAGGACAATAGTTTTTCTTTTTGAATCTGATTTTACAAAAGCATAAATGATCCAAGGATATGAGGGATTGTCATGATTATATATGGAGTTGGTTTACTCGCACTTTGCACCTTGGTGGGTGTGATTGTCGGTGATCTGTTGGGCATTTTATTGGGCGTAAAGTCCAACGTTGGTGGCGTGGGTATCGCCATGATTTTACTCATTTGCATACGGTTATGGATGGAAAAACGTGGTGTTATGACAGTTGAAACCGAAAAAGGCGTTTCATTCTGGGGCACCATGTATATTCCCGTTGTTGTTGCTATGGCAGCACAACAAAACGTGGTTTCAGCTTTATCTAGTGGACATATGGCACTCTTTGCCGCTGTGGTTTCAGTTATCGTTTGTACGCTCACGATTGCGGGTTTAAGTCGTTATAACAAAGCAACCCCTTTACCGAAGGAAGAAGACACCACATTAAACCGCATTGGAGGCAAAGTTCATGGTTGAATTATTATTAAAAGACTTAACCCATTTAGGTTTAATTACAGCTTTCGCCTTAATTGCTTTAATTATGTGGTTGTCGACCAAGTTATCTAAATATTTAACCAATGGACGAGTGCATGCTTCAGCAATTGCGATTGTGATTGGTTTAATTTTGGCATGGTTTGGCGGAAAAATGACGGGTGGTGAAAAAGGCATAACTGATCTTGCACTCTTCACAGGTGTAGGGCTCATGGGCGGTGCAATGCTACGTGACTTTACAATTGTAGCAACGGCATTTGAAGTACAAGCCACTGAAGCGAAAAAAGCTGGGTTTATTGGCGCATTCTCTTTATTCCTTGGAACTATTCTGCCGTTTATTGTTGGTTGTATGTTTGCTTGGATTTTTGGTTATCGAGATGCGGTGAGTATTACCACAATCGGTGCAGGTGCTGTGACTTATATTGTGGGACCAGTTACAGGCGCTGCAATTGGTGCAAGTTCAGAAGTAATGGCATTGTCGATTGCAACTGGTTTAGTTAAAGCAATTTGTGTGATGGTCTCAACACCGCTCACGGCTAAATTTATGGGACTTGATAATCCACGTTCTGCCATGATTTTTGGTGGCTTGGCTGGAACTGTCAGTGGAGTGTCGGCAGGCTTGGCCGCGACAGATCGCCGTTTAGTACCTTATGGCGCGCTTACAGCAACGTTCCATACGGGCCTGGGTTGTTTAATGGGACCAACAGTTTTATTCTTTGCGGTTAAAGCATTGGTAGGTGGCTAAGCGTCCACGGCTTAAATAAAAAGGGCTGTTGTTATACAAAACAACGGCCCTTATTTTTATCTTTTAAAATTAGAAGCAAACATACGACACTCAGCAATCAGTGCGAGTAAGTTTGGATCTCGTTCTTTACTTTTCAAGAAAACCAAACCAATTTCTTGTTGCATATGATATTGCTGTTTTAGGGGAATAAGCTTAACAGAGCTTTCATAAACCGCAGAAATACGACCCGGTAAAAGGGCGAAACCAACGCCTGAACTAACCATACTAATTAAGGTAAAAATATCGTTCACTTGCAAAGCAACTTTAGGGGAAAAACCTGCTTTTTTAAAAATAATATCGCTATCGTTATGGGTTGCAAAGCCTTTGGTTAAAGTGAGGAAGGTCTCTTCTTTTAATAAACTTAAATCAATGTCTTTAAACTCTGCATATTTAGAATCTTTGTTTACCGCCAGAAAAATATCATCTGAAAACATCGGCAAAATTTCAAAGTCATCATCTTGAGTGGTTTCATTGAGTGCCACAATAATCGCATCCAGCTCCGTTGCTTTAAGCTTTTTAACTAAATCCTGATTTGAGCTGAGTAACAGTTGAATATCTAGCTCACTACGTCTGAGTTTAAGACCACTAATCACATTTGGAATTGTTTTGACAGTCAAAGAATAAAGAGAACCTAAATGTAAAACTTTTGCCGCAAAGCCAGCAGCTTCTCTCGTTTTATTAACGGTTATAAAAATGTCCTGTACGATTTTTTGTGCCCGTTCTTCAAATACATAGGCACTTTTTAACGGAATTAGATTACGTCCTTCATTTTTAAAAAGTGGGCAACGCAAAGCACTTTCTAAAGAGTGCAATGCTTTGTGAACACTGACATTACTAAGCTCCATTTCTGTCGCTGTTTTAGATAAGTTGCCACAGCGCATAAATGCTAAAAAAATCTGTATCTTTTTAAGGGTGAGTTCTTCATCAATTTCCATATTAATCCCTTGAACCTGTTTCCTTTAAAAATATAGATTTAAGCTATAAATTTACCACAAACCCACCACTATAAAATTGTGCTTAGGTCGAAGTACTTTATTTAAGAAACAGCTTCAACTCTTTGTTGAATTGTCTTAATGATTTGTTCTAATGCACTTTGAATTTTAGGTGTCGATTCAAAAGAACAGTTGATTCTTAAATAATGCTGCTGCGCGGGTAAAACACTAAACAATGGGCTTGGAGCTACCCCAATGTTTTGTTGAATTAACTCTTCATAAATTTGCATACTATCTAAACTATTTGGCAGCTTTACCCAAAGAAAATAACCACTTGGGTAATAATAAACTTCGCAAGATGGTGGCAGATGCTGCTTTAAATAATGATAAAACTGCTTTTTATAACGCTCAAGTGAAAGCCTGAGAGTACGTAAGTGCTTTTCATAATGATGATGAGACAAAAACTCGACCAATGCATTTTGAATGAGTGCATTTACTGAAATGGTACTCATGAGCTGTAAATGCTGAATATGATCGGAAAACTTCCCCGCATAGACCCAACCCACCCGAAAACCTGCACCTAACGTTTTAGAAAATGAAGAGCAGTGAAGCACCAGATTTTGTTGGTCAAAATACTTCATTGAAAGTGGTTTTTTTCCGCCATAAAACAGCTCTTCGTAGACATCATCTTCAATCAAATAAATTTGGTGCTCATGAAGAAATTTGGCAATTTTATATTTAATATCATCGCTGACTGTAAACCCAATTGGATTATGGCTATTGAGCATGAGCCAACATACTTTAATTGGATAATTGTTAATGACCTGTTCAAAAGCTTCTAGATCAAAACCATGTTGAGGATGTTCAGGAATGGTAATAACTTTTAGCCCTAAACGTTCTGCTGCCTGCCAAGCGCCATAAAATACGTTTTGCTGTAATAAAATATAGTCGCCTGGCTGGGCAACTGCTTGTAAAGAAAGATTGAGCGCATCCAACCCGCCAGATGTAATGACAATGTCATCTGGATCGGTCTGTATTCCTTGCATACAGTAGCGTTGAGCAATGAGTTTTCGTAAAGCTAAATTACCCGGAGGTAGGCTCGTAGTCTGGTCATAACTTTGTTTCTGGCGGGCAAGTTGCCCCATAATTTGAATGAGTTTTGGTGCATATAAAAGCTGACTATCAGGAAAGGCCGAACCAAAAGGGATGACAGACTCATGTTGAATCGATTTAAGATATTTAAAAACTAAAGAGTTAATTTCAATTTTAGAATTGAGTGAAACAACAGAATATTGTTCTAAAGGTTTAAGCGTAATTTGCTCGGCAACGAAGTATCCCGATTTTTCTTTGGAATAGATCAAACCTTGTGATTCAAGCTCTTGGTAAGCATTCATTACCGTCATTAAACTAAAACCAGAGCGTTGCACCTGATCTCTTAAAGAAGGTAACTTCTCGTGTGCATTTAAAGTGCCGCTCTCAATGAGTTGGCGAATGCTATGGGCAAGTTGTTCTGATTTATACATGTATTGGCTGCACGAAATGACAAAATGAAAGATGCACTTAATCAATAATAAATGCCGTTTGTAGAATCTACAAACGGCATTTGCTTATAAAAATAAGTTTACTTTAGGTAAGGGGCTGCATAAATCAATATCACTTTAAACAAACCGGCAATAACAGCTAATGCTAAAAAACCACCTAGCCATAGCAAAATAAACCATTGGGTTTGAGACAGTTTAGAAGATAAATTTTTCATAAAACCCTCCTAACTTTAATGATAGCCTTCATCACCTACACGTACTTTGTCACGGAATACCCAGTAAGACACAATAGTGTAAGCAATAATGATTGGAATCAGAATGAGCGCACCGACTAAAGCAAACAGTTGGCTTGAATGTGGAGCTGCGGCTTGCCAGATGGTGACTGATGGCGGAATAATATAAGGCCACAAACTAATCACAAAACCTGTAAATGCAAGGAAAACGAGGGCTAGCGTATATATAAATGGTTTAAGGTCATGTTGCTGCTTTTTACACGCCGATAAAATCAGGCCAACAAACAATAAAACCAAAATAGGTACTGGGCTAAAATAGAACAGATTCGGTAAAGAGAACCAGCGATCTGCGATTTCAGGATGAGTCAACGGAGTATATAAACTCACTCCACCAAAAATAATGAGCAGTGCAATAATCAGCTTTGGCATAAGCTCATACATACGTTGCTGCAAGCCTTTTTCGGTTTTTAAAATAAGCCATCCACATCCTAAAGTGGCATACATGGCAACCACACCAATACCAGTAAAGAAGGTAAATGGTGTCAACCAATCAAGTGATCCGCCAGAAAAAATACCATTGGTGGTTTTAATGCCTTGAATATAGGCACCCAAGATGATGCCTTGAAGGAAGCTAGTTAAAACTGAACCCCAAATAAAAGCTAAATCCCAAAGGTATTTGGTGCGATGAGCTTTAAAGCGGAATTCAAATGCGACTCCACGGAAAATTAAGGCAATTACCATAAAAATAATAGGTAAATACAGTGCCGATAAAACCGTTGAGTAAACTAGTGGAAATGCAGCATATAGACCAGCTCCACCGAGTACCATCCATGTTTCGTTGCCATCCCAGACAGGGGCTACGGTATTCATCATCACGTCACGTTCTTGGCTGTTCTTAATGAAAGGGAACATGATCCCGATTCCTAAGTCAAAGCCATCCATGACGACATAAATCATGACACCTAAACCGATAATACCGACCCATATTAAAGAAAGATCAATCATGACGGTTCTCCCCAGAATTTTGTTTACTGTCAATGTTTTCATCGACAGCACTGAGTGGGCGCATTGGTGTTTTAAAGTGTCCAACACCGCCTGCTTCCATATTTGGCGTATCGATAAATACAGGGCCCTTATTAATCAGTTTTAATGTGTAGTAGATACCGCTACCAAAAACGATGGTATATACCACTACAAAAATAAAGAGGCTAATGCCGACTTGTTCTGCCGACACAGTATGAGATAAACCATCTTTAGTTCGTAGGATGCCATATACCACCCATGGTTGACGGCCGACTTCAGTAGTCACCCAACCTGCAAGCATGGCGATATAACCAGATGGCCCCATCACTAAAGCAAACTTATGGAACCATGAAGTTTCATAGAGTTTTCCACGCTTACGCAACCAAAGAGCAATTAAAGACAGCGTGACCATGAGTACGCCAAGCCCGACCATCACACGGAAGCTCCAGAAAACGATGGTTGAGTTTGGTCGATCTTCAGGTGCGAAATCTTTTAAACCTGTGACTTGGCCATCTAAACTGTGAGTTAAAATTAAACTGCCTAAATATGGAACACCCACTTCAAAATGGTTTCGTTCTTCTGTCATGTCTGGAATTGCAAAGAGTAACAGTGGCATAGGTTCATTGTGATTCGTTTCCCAATGACCTTCCATCGCTGCTAGTTTGGCTGGTTGATGCTCACGGGTATTTAAACCATGGTTATCACCAATTACGACTTGCAAACATGAAGTCACAAGTACCATCCAGAGACCCATCGAGAACGATTTTTTTACCAATTCATCACGACGGCCTTTCACTAAGTGCCATGCAGAAGTTCCTACGACTAATAAAGAAGAAACTAAAAAGGCTGCTGCACCCATGTGGGCAAAGCGGTAAGGGAAGGATGGGTTAAAGACAATTGCAAACCAGTCTTTTGGCACAATAATGCCATTTTCTATAGCGAAGCCTTGAGGGGTCTGCATCCAGCTATTGGATGATAAAATCCAGAACATGGAAATACAGGTACCAATCGCAACCATTAGTGTGGCAAAAAAGTGGGCTCTGGGACCGACACGTCCCCAACCAAATAACATAATGCCTAAGAAACCAGCTTCTAAAAAGAAGGCACTCAAGACTTCATAGGTAAGTAAAGGACCAGTAATACTTCCTGCAATACGAGAAAACTCACTCCAGTTGGTACCGAACTGATAACTCATGACCACGCCCGAGACCACACCCATACCAAAGGCAACGGCAAAGATCTTGATCCAGTATTTAAACAGATCTTTATAAATCGGGTTTTGGGTTCTTAACCACTTCCACTCTAAAACTGCTAAAAAGCAGGCAAGACCAATGGAGGTGGCTGGAAAAATAATATGAAAGGATACTGTGAAAGCAAATTGTATTCGTGCTAATTCTAAAGCGGTTAGACCGAGGCTCATATACATTCCCCCTGTGAACTAGCTGATGATGATTGATTGTGTTAAATACTTATTTTCAGGCAATAAAGTATTCTGACGATTGAACTTACTTCTGTGATAAATGTTCTTAGCAAGTAAAATGCCAGAAGGGCGAAGTAATATAATTGCTTGATATTTCAATAGAATAGACCGATTGATTGTTCTCAATCTGTTAACAAAGCTCATGCTTGATGTTGCATTTGTAAAAATGCATGTTGCATTGAAACATTGATGAAATATCTGACGATGAACCATAGATCGTTTCATGAAAACTACCTACCTTAAGAAGTTTTCTTAATCATGCACTCACTCATTTTGTATATGTAGATACAGAAATTTTTTATAAAACTATAACAGTCCGAAGTCGTTATTATGGGTGCTATAGTTTTTTTTCAATTATCTGTAGCTATATATCCATTCATCTAAAGTCCAAAATAAAAATGAACAAGATTTATGGCTAACCAAAATCAATCTTCAAAAATACCATGAATGCGACTTTGGGGTTACATATGAGCACAGGATAAATTTCTTCTTGTCTATTCCCTTGTTGTTTTGTATGAGGTCTGGTTGTTACGTAGGTTATTAAAGACCGTGGTTTAAGTGTAGCTCTTCTAAAATAGCTTGGATGTTAAAAAATGTTTATTACTTCTCAACTCAATATCCTAAATAAAATTATTAAAAATCAGGCTATTCCAGCACCTATAATGGCTCAATTAGAGCAGGCCTATGTTAATCTTGAAGCAACTTTATTAAGAGCAAAAGTCTTAAGAGACTTTTCTAAATCTCAAACTGTTTATTTAATTCAATCACATATTCATCCACATCAAAGCAGTTTGGCTTATCTATTTTCACCTTTTGTTTTTGCTAACCTCAATAAGCCAGCTATTTATACAACACCAGCGACAAAGTCCGTTCTTGCTATTCTCAATAAATATTATCAAGCCGAAAAGAAAGTTTTGTTTAAAGTAGATGAAGTTCTTGAAAGTCTAAAAATATATCTAGATTTAGAATTATCAGAGTTGAGTGAAGTTGGGTTTATTTATTTAAGCTTAATCAAAGCGCTGTGCCGAAGTGATATCTCCACAATTTTTTTAATTACGAATTTAGATATAGACCTAGAGCATTTAGAAGAGCTTGCGTTGTTTTTAAAAGTCAAAATTTATTGGATTAATCCTCAACAAAATACTGGTTTAAACGATCTAAATGATTTAGATATGCGTCAATTATTATTTAAAAATAAAGATGAAACCTATGTGAAATTGTGTGCCCAATTTGCCCAGCTAAATGCACAGCTTGTAGGCTTATGCGATACTTTCACCGCCTCTCAAATGACCCATTTAATTGATGATATGTTTTATTCGGAACATATTTTTGAGAAGTTATCTGTCTATTCAGAATATATGCAAACCTTATTACAAAGTCAGCATAGTCTTCAAAAGAAAGAGATCGCTTAATGTTGGTAGGCATTTTCTGGCGTTATATGAAGAATGAATACTGTTATAAAAAAATAATCGTTTTCATGTGAAATAAATATTTTATGGTAAAAGCAAAGCAATATTGGTTTTACATAAATGACAAATCTAAATTTTGAGCATCATCTCGGTTCATTAACTCACGCTGCACTTAGTCAGGCCTCAATCATTTCTCGGGTATGGGGTGAAGGGCCTTCTGAACGTTATGATGAATTGGCAAAAAATTTCAGACCAACTTTTGCCCGTATTAAAGAAGGGGCTTTAATCCGTGAGCAACTGCATATTTTGCCATATGAACAACTTCAGTGGCTCAAAGATATTGGTTTTACACGGTTACGACTTCCTAAAGCACATGGTGGCTTTGAGGCAACTATTCCTGAATTATTTGCATTGTTAATTGAACTTGCTGAAGCAGACTCAAATTTACCGCAAGCGTTGCGTGTGCACTTCGGTTTTACTGAAGATGTGCTGGTCAGCAAAAATAAAGAGTTTCAACAGCGCTGGTTAAGTCGGATTGCAAATGGTGAAACCGTTGGCAGTGCTTGGTCTGAAGGTGGGAAAGAATCAATCGACCAATTCGAAACTCATTTGTATCGGGATGCTGACGGAAAAATTCGAGTTAAAGGTCAAAAATACTACACCACAGGTAGCCTATATGCGGACTGGGTTGACGTTGGTGTAACAGATTTAAATGGGGAGTCTGGCTCAGTTGTTGTCCGCCGTGAAGATGAAGGCGTTGAAATTGTAGATGACTGGAATGGCTTTGGTCAGCAACTCACTGCAAGTGGCACGGCATATTTTCATGACGTATTGGTTAATGAAACCGAAATCTTACCTGATGATGACCGTTTTAAATATTCGGCTGCCTATTATCAACTTGTGCAACTGGCAATCATTACTGGTTTAGGACGAGCTGCGACCTATGAGGTTTCCCAAGCGGTGGCTAAACGTACTCGAAACTATACTCATGCGAATGCCCAATTTGTAAAACAGGATCCACAAATTTTACAAGTAGTTGGACAAATCCGTGGCGCTGCTTACAGTGCAGGAGCGATTGTTGAAAAAGTTGCACGCAGCTTACAGCGCGCTTACTTGGCAGCATTTCAAAATAATGAGCAGCTTGAAGAAGAACAGAATGCGCTTGCCGAACTTGAAAGTGCACAGTCTCAAACAGTTATTACCGATTTAATTTTAAATGCTTCTACAATTCTATTTGATGCATTAGGTGCGTCAGCAACAGACAAAGATTTAGGTCTAGATCGATACTGGCGTAATGTACGAACCTTATCTTCACATAACCCAAGAGTGTTTAAAAATCGGATTGTGGGTGATTTTAGTGTGAATGGAACATTACCGCCTTATCAGTGGCGAATTGGTAACGTAGCTAAACAATAATTTTAGATTTTAGATTTTAGATATTAAGCTGCTACTTTTAGCGGCTTAATATTATTTTTGTTTTTAAAATAATTTATAAAAATCTATTAGAATAAAATCATATTTTGTTTGGGGTTTATATTATAAAGAATAGATGAAAATTGTTTTAGTATGAAAGTAATTAAAATGTTGGTTGATATTTTATGACTAAGAAGATTAGTTTTAATGCTTTTGAAATGAATTGTATTGCACATCAATCTCCGGGATTATGGCGACATCCTCAAGATCGCTCTGTTGAATATAAAGATTTAGAATATTGGACAGATTTAGCACAAATTTTGGAACGCGGTTTTTTTGACGGTATTTTTATTGCAGATGTGCTGGGGATTTATGATGTTTACCATCAGAGTGCTGAACATGCCTTAACAGGTGCGGTACAAGTTCCGGTCAATGACCCTCTACAGATTGTGCCAGCGATGGCAGCAGTCACAAAGCACTTGGGTTTTGGTGTCACGACCTCTATTTCCTTTGAACATCCTTATCCTTTTGCTAGACGGATTAGCACGTTAGACCATTTAACCAAAGGACGAGTTGGTTGGAATATCGTGACGTCTTATTTGGAAAGTGGTTCGAAAAACTTGGGCCTAAAAACTCAGGTTAATCATGACAATCGTTATGATATTGCTGATGAATACTTAGAAGTTCTTTACAAACTTTGGGAAGGTTCTTGGGAAGAAGGTTCGGTACTTCGCGACCGTGAAAATGGCATCTTTGCTGACCATAAAAAAGTACATCCAATTCAGCACGAAGGTAAATATTTTACTGTACCGGGCATCCATATTTGTGAACCATCACCGCAGCGAACACCAGTACTCTACCAAGCAGGCGCATCTTCACGCGGGCAGAAGTTTGCTAGTCAAAATGCCGAGTGTGTATTTATTGCAGCGCCGTCTAAAATTGCCACTAAAAAAGTGGTACAGGGCATTCGCCAAAAATTGGCTCAAGAAGGCCGCGACCCGTACTCAGTTAAAATTTATGCACTTTTGTCGATTGTCACTGATGAAACCGATGCAAAAGCTCAGGCTAAGTTTAAAGAATATCAGAGCTATGGCAGCTATGATGGAGCTTTAACGTTGTTGTCTGGCTGGTCAGGTGTTGATTTTTCACAATATCAACCGACTGACAAAGTTGAATATATTCAAACTAACGCGATTCAATCTTTATTAGATTCTTATGTAAATGCAGATCCAGAGCGTGTTTGGACCATTGAAGAAATTGCAAATTGGAACAGCTTAGGTGGTAATGGGCCTGTGTTAGTGGGTTCGGCAGAAACAGTTTCAGATGCTCTACAGCAATGGGTTGAAGATACTGATATTGATGGCTTTAACCTTGCTTACATTTTGGCTCATCAAACCTTTGCCGATGTAGTTGAGTTTATTGTGCCAGAGTTGCAAAAACGAGGGGTATATCAAACCTCATATACACAAGGAACATTAAGAGAAAAATTATTTGGTGCAGGTCCTTATTTACCTGAAAATCACCGCGGTGCTAAATATCGTAATCTAAAGGAATTAAAACTTGCTGAAGCTAGTTAATGTTGTAAATAGTACTTAAATAAAGGCTGGTTAAATACCAGCTTTTATTTTGTCTTTTTATATCGGTTTTACTGCTGAGTTAATAATGAAAAGATAATTCTATAATTTAGATTAAAACATCAGATTAATTTGTTTTTGTATTATGTGAATAATCATTATTTTGTTTCTGTTATTAAAATTCAGGAATTATTAAGTGAGCACACAAGAACTCGATCATAACCACCGTTATGAAATTAAATCTCCCGATGATGTTTCACAATTAATTTCCAAATTTGCAGGGAAGGGTAAATCGAATAAAGTTATTTGGTTGGCACTGATTGGTGTGTTTATTGATGCCTATGATTTAACAACGCTGTCGTTTGGTATTGAGCAAGTTATCTCAGAGTTTTCTTTAAGTCCCGTTATGACTGGTGTGGTGGCTTCAGCAATTGTCTGTGGAACCATTGTTGGTAACCTGATTGGTGGTTGGCTAACTGATAAAATTGGCCGTTATCGAGTGTTTATGGCTGACATGGTGCTCTTTGTCATTGCGGCAATTGTCGCAGGCTTTGCACCAAATGTTTGGGTTTTAATTTTAGCCAGATTTATTATGGGAATTAGTGTCGGTATTGATCTGCCTGTCGCAATGTCCTACTTATCTGAATTTTCCAAATTTAACGGTAGTAGTAATAAAGCTGCCCGTTTAGCTGCATGGTGCCCAATGTGGTATGCGGCTTCTTCTGTCTGTTTTGGTCTGGTTTTAGCGCTTTATTTTCTTTTACCGCCTGAACATAGCAACTGGTTATGGCGAGCATCTTTAATTTTTGGAGCAGTACCTGCGCTACTCATTATTTTTATTCGCGGTAAATATTTAACCGAGTCACCAATCTGGCTTGCAAACCAAGGGGATTTAAAAGGTGCAGCTAAAGTTCTACAAGAGTCTTATGCAATTAATGCAGTCGCCACAGTCGAAAAAGTAGAAAGAACTGCTGAAAAGAAAAAGCGTGAGGGTTTTGCGGTTTTATTTAATAAAACTTATTTGCCAAGAACGATTGTGGCGATTGTGATTCATATTTCGGTGGCATTTCAGTACACCACCATTGCTTTCTTTTTACCTTCTATTTTGACACGGTTCTTTCATACAGATGTTTTGACGACCATTACCACCACACTTGGACTCAATTTATTGTTTGCATTTACGGGTGGACTATTAGGTGTGTTCGTCGCCAGCAGATTTAAATCTCGTCATGTGCTACTCACAGGTTTTTTACTTCAGTTTATTGCCCTCATTGCATTGGCATTGATTGGCGAGCCCGGTAACAGCTTTTTACTCTACACCGCCATTGGCATGCTCGGTTTATGGCTTTTTGCGGAAGGTTTTGGACCGGGTGCGCAAATGATGGTCTATCCAACAATGGCTTATCCAGCTTCAATTCGTGGCGTTGGTGTTGGCTTTAACCGTGCGGTAACTGGTGTTGCTCAGGCAATTGCTTTGTTTGTGTTGCCAATTTGGATGGCGGGTTATAAAACCGATGTTTACCTGATTATTTCTATCTTTGCGTTTATTCCTTTAATTGTGATTGGCCTACTTATTAAATTTGAGCCTACTGCCCAAGATGTCGATGTGATTGATGAAAACAGTCCAGAACTTCCACTTAATAATTCACCTGTAATTGATTAGTTAAATCTAAATTTTTAGATAAAAACAAAGGCCAACATCTGTTGGCCTTTGTTTTAAGAGTTAGAAGTAATAAGCAAAAATCACAAACGCTTTTTTATTCCATTTATCATTGGTTCCACCAGCCGCAAGGCCTTCACTATCTCCTAAGTATGGGTCATGTTTGCCAACTAGCAACTCGGCTTGTACTGTCAATTTTTGATAGTTAAACGCAATGCCGGGTATAAAACGGGTTGAGTCTTTAAAGCCATCTTGTTCTTTTTGATAAGAACTATAGTTTAGATAAGGGCGAACAGAGGTAATCGGGCCAAACTGCTGAGGAAATAAATAGCTCAGTTCGGCTGAATAAATCTGACCTTTGGTTGCCGAGTTAAATGAATAATCGAAACCACCCAAAGTTAGATGATCTTTATATTGGGTGTCGGCATTATCAATGTCTTGATAACCAGCCAAAAGCTGTAAATTCCATTGGTTATAATTGGTATTGCTAAAAACTGAATAGACTTGGCGGTCGCCATCTTGTCCTGAACGTTTGTTTTCAATGGTGGAATACCATGCAGAGGCACCAAGTTGGGTAGAGAAATTTTCTTGGCCTAGAACATTTTTAAAGGTGTGAGCGCCGCGAACAACAATGGAGTTCTTTTCTTTGGTATTGGTGCCTTGTGGTACTGAGTCATCAGCATTGACAGGGTTGATACTAAATCGGCTTGAGTCTTTGCTTTTACCTCTATAGGTGCCACCATCGGTAGGGTAAAAGGCGAGTTGTGCTTCATTGATTCCATCATTGAAGTCATATTTCACCCCTAGGTTGTGTACATCTTCCCAACCTGCACTATTGGCAATCCCTAAATAATAAGTATTTCCCCAAAAGCGACCTAAGCCAAAAGGAACGGGGTTTAAGCCAGCAATAATTTTACTGTTGTCATTAATTTTATAACCCATCCATGCATCGGTCAGCCAATTTGCATCGCCTAAACGCCCGTAATATTCATAAACCCGATAATCTAAACGGCCAATCCATTTCGGGGAGTTGTAGTCTAACCATAATACTGCGTCGTTAAAGGAAAATTTACTCGTAGAAGGTTCAGAGTCAAAATCATAAACATATTTAGCCCGAACAGTACCACTCACTTTAAGTTGGCCTTCTTCAGCATTACCAAAGGTAAGGGCTGCATGACTTGAGAGGCTGAATGTAATTAAAGTCGTCGCGATGAATATTTTTTTGAAAGTTTTGGGATGTTTAAACAAAAGATTCTTTCTCCTCTTAAAAAATAAAAATTAAATTTGCCTCATGTATAAACCAGAAAAAGATTTGTCCAAATCTCAATATTTGCAGAAGATTAAAGATAAAAAGATAATAAAATCTGTACTTTATATAAAAGAATGAAAATTAATTAGATGCAAAACTCTGGTTGCGATAAGCAAAAACAAAAATGATGAAATGAGTAGGATAAAATAATTACAGGGTGTATGTCAGGTGTTCATCATCATGTATTTTTTGAATATCGTTTTTAATTATTGATATATAAGTATTTTAATTTTACCTCTAACCTGTAAGTTTGTTTGATATTTGCTTTTTACTAAAAGATAAAAACTTATAAGGAAAAGTTATTTATAAAAACCTGATAAGCAACTCATATTTTTTTATTTTTCATTATAAAGGCGGCTGCATACCATGGGCTTATATTATTGAAAGATCATGAAATTATGAGCACAAAGACCAAACCGTTGATTATCACGGCAATTGTGGTTGTAGCAATTGTTGCATTTATCGTATGGCAAAATAAGAAAGACAATAATACAAGTGCTTCAGTTGGTGACAGCAAACCAGTCATCATTGCTTATCAAACAGGGGTTGACCCAAGCAAAGTAGCGCAAGCAAATGGGGAATATGAAAAGCATAGTCAACGTACCATTCAATGGAAAAAATTTGATGCGGGTTCAGACGTTGTAAACGCTCTGGCTTCAGGTGATGTTGTGCTTGGTAATATTGGCTCAAGTCCACTTGCTGCTGCGGCGAGCCGTGATTTACCGATCGAAGTATTTTTAATTACTTCAAAACTTGGTGCATCTGAAGCATTAGTCGTAAGTAATAAATCAGGCATTAAAACTCCTCAAGATTTAATTGGTAAAACCATTGCAGTACCTTTTGTTTCAACTACGCATTACAGCCTATTGTCTGCGCTTAAACATTGGAACATTCCAGAAGACAAAGTAAAAATTATTAACTTGCGACCACCTGAAATTTCAGCTGCTTGGGAACGTGGTGATATTGATGCTGCCTATGTATGGGAACCTGCTTTAAGTAAAGCCAAAGCATCTGGCACGGTTTTAACCGACTCAAAACAAGTCGGCGAATGGGGTGCTCCAACTTATGATTTATGGGTTGTACGTAAAGACTTTGCAGAGAAAAATCCTGATTTCCTAAAATCTTTTGTTAAAACCACACTTGAGCAACTCGAAAAATATAACCAAGACCCAGCTGCTTACGTTAAAAATGCCGATAACGTTGAGAAAATTGCTCAGTTAACAGGTTCTGATCCAAAAGATATCCCGCTTTTATTAAGTGGAAATATTTACCTTGACCACGCTCAGCAAAAACAAACCTTAGATGGCGAGTTTGCGCAAAATATCTTTGATACTGCGAAATTCTTAAAAGGTCAGGGTAAAGTCGACCAACTGAAAGCCGATTATAAAGGCAATGTGAACTCTTCATTTTTGCAGCCTTAAGGAGTTGTCATGAGTGTATTAGAAGCCAAACATATTCATCTGACTTTTCCTAAACAGCAAAAGCCAGTTTTACAAGACATTAACCTAACGATTGAAGAAGGTTCTTTAACTGTCATTTTAGGTGAGTCGGGTTGTGGCAAAACAACTTTACTTAATATCTTGGCTGGTTTTCAAAAGCCAAGTTCAGGCGATGTGCTTGTAAATCATGAAGTCGTAAATGGACCAGATGTAACCCGCGCTGTGGTGTTTCAGGATCATGCATTACTTCCTTGGTTGAATGTTGCAGATAATGTTGGCTTCGCTTTGCAGTTAAAAGGTTTAAAGCGTGCGGATATCGAAGCGCAAGTGAGCGCAATTTTAAAAATTGTGGGTTTAAGTCACGTTGAAAAAGCCAATATCTGGGAGCTTTCCGGTGGTATGAAACAACGTGTTGGTATTGCCAGAGCTTTGATTAGTCACGCGCCGTTTATTTTATTAGATGAACCTTTTGCTGCATTAGATGCTTTTACACGTGAAAACATGCAGCAGTTAGTGCTCGATTTATGGATTCAACAAAATAAAAGCTTCTTTTTAATTACACATGACATTGAAGAAGCATTATTGCTCAGCAATCAGTTAGTTCTGATGACAGCCCATCCAGGCAAAATTGTAGAAACTCTACATCTCGATTTTGCTAATCGATATCGTCAGGGCGAGTCTATTCGCTCAATTAAATCGGACCCTCAATTTATTCAGCTCAGAGAGCAGCTATTTGAAAGTTTAAGGGCACAAAAACAAAGCGGTAAGGAGGCGTTAACCACATGAGTACTAAAGATAACGTCTATGAATATGACAAAGCAGGGCTAAAACCTGAGCCAGATGTGCAAATAGAAAATCCTTCATTTTTATCGTCATTTTTTGAGAAACATCGAACTCTTGCGGTAAGTTTTATTAGTGTGGGAAGCGTTGTTGCGATTTGGTTTCTCATTACTGCTTTGCATGTTGTACCTGAACTGTTTTTACCTAGCCCACAGGCAGTATGGCAAAAATTTATAACGGTAAGCCAAGAAGGCTTTATGAAGGCAACCTTGTGGCAACACTTAGCAGCCAGTATCTCTCGTGTATTTTTAGCTCTGATTGCTGCTGTGGTGATTGGTGTTCCGCTGGGCTTGTGGATGGGGCTGAACAAATGGGTTCGCGCTGTTTTAGATCCTTTGGTTGAGTTATTACGCCCAATTCCACCGTTAGCTTATTTGCCATTACTCGTGATTTGGTTTGGTATTGGCGAAACCACAAAAGTACTTTTGATTTTCTTCTCGATTTTGGCGCCTGTCATTATTAGTAGTGCGCATGGTGTGTTGAGCCATCAGCTTAATCGTGAACGAGCTGCCTTGTCGCTAGGAGCAAGTCAGTCACAAGTATTTTGGCATGTCATTTTGCCAACGGCTTTACCTCATATTATTACCGGTATTCGTATTGGTCTTGGGGTGGGTTGGTCAACATTAGTTGCAGCAGAGTTGGTTGCAGCGGACCGCGGTATTGGGTTTATGGTGCAGTCGGCCGCACAGTTCTTAATTACCGATACGGTGATTCTGGGCATTATTGTGATTGCGATTGTCGCAGTTAGTTTTGAGCTGTTTTTACGTTGGTTACAAAAACAGTTTTCTCCTTGGTATGGTCAGCAGTTGTAGTAAAGAAGATGAATACAGTAGTAGCAAACTTAAATATTGAAGTGATCAAGCCTACCATTGGCGCAATTATTCACGATATTGATTTGAATGCGTTAAATGAAAAGACGACGCAACAAATCCAGCAGGCTTTGCTTGATCATCAGGTCATTTTTTTTCGAAAGCAACAATTAGCGCCTCAAGCACAAGCAGACTTGGCACGTAGTTTTGGCACCTTACATGTGCACCCGATTTATCCTTCAATTGAAGATGTACCAGAAGTCATGGTGCTCGACAGTTGGAAACAAGATTTGCGTGACAATGAACTTTGGCACACAGACGTGACTTTTAGCAAAAATCCACCATTGGGCTGTGTGTTGCAAGCCATTAAAATTCCACCTGTAGGTGGCGATACGTTATGGTCAAGTAATACAGCAGCTTTTAAAGGGCTTCCGCTTGAGTTACAGCAAAAATTACGTGGTTTAACGGCGACACATGATATTCGTAAGTCTTTTCCACTTGAGCGTTTTGCCCATAACGAAGAAGAGCGTGAAAAGCTTTTACAAACTTTTAAGCGTAATCCGCCAGTGGTTCACCCAGTTGTGCGTACCCATCCGGTTACAGGTGAGCCTTTGTTGTTTGTAAGCGAGGGTTTTACCACTCGAATTAATGAGTTGGCTGAACAAGAAAGCGAGCAGTTACTTAATTTCTTGTTTGAACATGCGACCCAAGAGCAGTTTCATTTGCGTTGGAAGTGGCAAGATGGTGATGTAGCGATTTGGGATAACCGTTGCACACAACATAAAGCATTATTTGATTATGGCGATGCTCATCGCATCATGCACCGCGCAACTATTAATGGCGATGAGCCATTTTATAAAAATGAACAACAGCCAGAGTTAGCCGAAGTTTAATTCTCTGGTTTTCAGCCGTTTCAATTCCAACGCAGCGTTTTGAGTTGGAATTGAAACAATAACTCTTTAGCGCATTCCAAATCCTGACAATATGCCTGTGTAATCTTTTACAGGAGGTGAGGCCCAATCACCAACTTTGCTGGTTTTTAAATTTAACTGGACTAACATTTCAGCTTGTTTAACTGCTGCTGCAACGCCATCGATAACAATCACTCCCAATTCGTTTTGTAGTTTTAGGCATAAATCACTCATACCTGCACAGCCCAAAACAATCGCATCGCTTTTATCTTCTGTGAGAGCTTTTTTGCACTCATCTCGTATGGTTCGATAAGCATCTGAGTCAGGAAGCTCTAACTCTTCAACTGCAATGTCACAAGCTCGAACATTTTTGCAAAATGGTGTAACCCCATAACGATGAGCCAGATGCCAGCTCATATTCACTGTCCGCTGTAATGTGGTAACTACACTAAACCCAGTACTCACATAACTTGCAGTTCGCATGGCTGCTTCAGCAATTCCAATTACAGGTGCTGAAGTAATTTCACGGGCAGCATAAAGCGCAGGGTCACCAAAACAGGCAATAATATAGGCATCTACATTTAGCTTTTCGCCTTGTCGGATTTCCTCCAGCACACCTACAGCACTTAATGCTTCATCATAATAACTTTCAATCGTTGCAGGGCCCATTTGAGGACTCACTGCAATAATTTGACTACCAGCCCCCGCGACTATCTTTGCTGATGCAGCAATTTTGTCTGTCATGCTTTGAGTGGTATTGGGGTTAATAATTTTAATTTTCATTGTACTTATACCTTGGTCATTACAGATTTAGCATGGGCAAGGGGTTGGTTAAGAAATCGGTAGATAATGAAACCAAATCCCATACCAATAAACCATGTGAAATTAGCCAGCGCAGACAATTGCGGTAAAAGCACGCATAAAACAGGAATTAATGAAGCTGGAATTAAGGCATAAAAAGCAGAACGGTTATAACCATTTTTGTACCAATACAAACCCTTAGGGTCTAAGGTATATAAGTCATCTACTACGATTTTTTGTTTTTTAACGAGGTAAAAATCAGCTAGCAATACGCCAAAAAGTGGGCCGATAAATGCACCTAAAATATCAATGGTGTAGTGAATCACTTGAGGGTTATTGAACAAATTCCATGGGGTGATGAAAATCGAACCTACTGCTGCAATCATTCCACCCATACGCCAGCTAATTTTGCTCGGTGAAACATTCGAAAAATCAAAGGCAGGCGAAACAAAGTTAGCGACA
Source organism: Acinetobacter sp. M5A5_2a (assembly GCF_053345265.1). Classification (NCBI taxonomy): domain Bacteria; kingdom Pseudomonadati; phylum Pseudomonadota; class Gammaproteobacteria; order Moraxellales; family Moraxellaceae; genus Acinetobacter; species Acinetobacter sp. M5A5_2a. The sequence continues at coordinate 290,545 of NZ_JBKEZV010000009.1, forward strand.
ATATTAATCCCGATGGTCGCAATCATTAAGGTCAAGCTGCCTAAAATGACTACAAAAGTGTTATCCAATTTACCAACCATCTCGACAGGGTCGGTAATGAGTTTGCCGTAAACAGGTAGCGTTGCTGCAATACAAACCACGGTAAGTAAAGAAAAGCCTAAGAAATTAATAGGTAGTCCAAGAAAGTTGCCCATTTTAATGGCACTAAAACTTTTGCCGTAACGAGCGAAGTCGCCAAAGTTCAGCATGGGCCCTGAAAAATATGAAACAACAAGAGCAATAGCACCAATCATGACAGGTACAACCGCAAATCCGTCGTATTGAACACCACTCAAGTTTAAATCAATATTTTGCCATCCAGCTTTCCAGATGAGCCATACTGCCATGGCAAACATCACAACGTAGACCGCGGGGCCAGCCCAGTCTATGAACTTACGAATGCTGTCCATGCCAGACCAAAAAACAATAGCTTGTAGTAGCCAAAGTAGCATGAAGCCGATCCATCCTAAAAAGGACAGTCCAAGAAATCCATAATTTGAAACATCTGCATAGACTGACCACTCGGGAAAGAACTTTAAAATGACCAATAAGAATGCACTTGAGGCCAAATAGGTTTGAATGCCATACCATGCGACCGCAATCAGACCACGAATAACAGCAGGAATATTTGCACCAAGCACACCGAAAGTGGCACGACAAATAACAGGATAGGGAGTACCAGTTTGTTGGCTAGACTTGGCAATCAGATTTGTAAAAAACTGAACAATAGCAATACCGATGAGTAAAGATAAAAGTACCTGCCAGCTATTCAGCCCAAGTGCAAAAAGGCTTCCAGCCATAACATAACCGCCCACACTATGAACGTCAGACATCCAGAAGGCAAAAATATTATAAGCACCCCATTTTTGTTTTTTTAAAGGGGCTAAGTCTTGATTTGTCAATTTTGCATCATAAGAAGGTTTAATTATTGCTTCGCTATTATTCATCTTGAACGCTCACTTCCCTAAGATGGTGGGTACTTTCAGCAGCTTTGGACTTCTGTCTAAAAGAATGAAATTTTGATTGTGCACAATTTGATATTTTAATTGTGCACAATCAAAATTGAGCAAAAGTTATGCCAAATTCCGAAATCAAAGCTTGTAAGTTTTCCCGTTCAACTAATAGTTTGAGTATTTAGGGGTAAATTAATGAAAGTTGATCTGCTTAATCTGTTATAAAAAAATGAGTAAATTTAAAGGAATGGAAGAATCTTATAATGTTAAATCTTGAATAGATCTTCCAGCATAGATATTGTTCTTATGAGAGAAATATTTCCAACTGGTTAAGTTGGACTACACTGCTCAAATTAAATGATGTTTTAAAAAAGAGGGGGCGTTAATAAAAATGGAGAAATCAATGCCATCGAATGCACCAAAAAAAGCCGTAGAAATGAGCAATGATGAAATTGATGACCATATATATAACGCTATTGTCGATGCAATTTTAAATAGGCAACTTACATCTGGAGCACGCTTGGTTGAAGCGCCATTATGCGAGGCATTTGGTGTGACTAGAGGAGTGTTAAGACGCGTTTTTGTTAAACTAGCCCATGATAGAGTCATCGAAATTCAGCCCAATCGTGGAGCACTCATAGCAAAACATAGCCTTGATGAAACAAAAGAGGTCTTTGAAGCACGCAGCATGCTTGAAATTGCTACTGTGAAAAAACTAACACAAAAGTCTCAAAGCTTAGATTTTAGTGAGCTTAGAGCTTTAGTCGATCAAGAGTCTCATGAGCGTTTAGCTGGGAATTGGGCCGAGTGGATTAAGCTATCAGGTAAATTTCATTTAAAGCTTGTTGAAGCTAATCAGAACAGTATCATGACCAATTATTTACAGACTTTAATTGCAAGAACATCATTATTAATTGGTTTGTATGAAATTCCAAAACATAATAATTGTTCGGCAGATGAACATCGCGCGATTTTAGATGCAATTGAGCAGGGTGATGAAAAACGAGCCACTCAACTGATGGAAGAACATTTAGAACACTACGCGACGACATTTATTGAAGAAAACAGCACAACTTCAGCAGAACAAAATTTATTAAATTTATTTAAAAATAAGAAGATTGAAGCTACTCAAACAAACTAAAAAAGTGGGCCAATTCTTATGGAAAAGGCCCAGACCACTTATTTTATAGGGGCGATTTGATGCGTTAAAAAATCAATAAATAGTTTTACTTTCTTCGATAAAATTTTACGGTTTGGCCATGTCACATATAAATGAAGTGGCTGACTGGTGTAGTCCTCCAAACATTTCTGTAATTTACCTTCTTTGTAGTAAGGCTCTGCAATAAACTCTGGAAGAAAGACAATACCGTGATCTTTTAGGCACATATCTAATAATAATTCACCATTATTACAGGTCATCACAGGGAAACAATTAAAGGACACTTCTTTTTGATCTTTTTGGAAAATCAACTTCTTATGACGGCTATCTTGATAATAAATTAAAAATTTATGATCTTTGAGTTCCTCTAAAGAGGCGGGTAATTCATGCTGATTAAAATACTCAGGTGTTGCATATAAATATCGTTGATAGGTATTTAATATTTTACTATTTGCCAAATTTGGAGGAGAACCATCTACACGAATTGTTAAATCAAATTTATTATTATTCATGTCTAATAATTGATCGGTCATGAACAAATCAATTTTGATACTAGGGTATTTTTCAATAAAATCTGAAATTATATTTTGAAGAAAAATATTGCTAAAAGACATGGGGGTATTGAGCTTGAGTTCTCCTTCAGGGTATTGCTGATTATAGCTAATTTCATAGGCAGCCCATTCAAACTCACTTAAAATGACTTTGCTATGTTGATAAAACTTTTCCCCACAAGAGGTGAGGTTCATCTGTCTTGTAGTTCTGGTTAATAGTGTAGTTTTTAGGTCATTTTCGAGGTAGCAAACGCGTTTGGCAACCAAGTCACGAGAAATATCGAGTGCTCTGGCTGCACTACTAAAATTACCATGTTCTACGACACTTACAAAAGTGGAAATACAGTCTAATCGATCCATGGATAAGCGAAAGTAAAAAAATATATATCAATGATTAAACTATAAAAATTAAAAAGCAATCATTGTTTTTATTGTATTCGTGCAGGATACAGATTCGTGCTGATTTGCTGTCTATGCTTTTACATTTTTATCTGTTTTGATAGTGGCCAGTAAGCAATTTCAATGCATTACTCATAAGGAATAATGGAGTTTACCCATGAATAAATCACTTTTAGAACAACTATCACCAACGAATTGTCAGGTTATTTTTATTGATCACCAGCCACAAATGGCTTTTGGGGTACAGTCAATAGACCGCCAAGTATTGAAAAATAATACGGTAGGTCTTGCAAAGGCAGCTAAAACTTTCAATATTCCTGTCACCATTACTACGGTTGAAACTGAAAGCTTCTCGGGTCATACCTATCCTGAGCTTTTAGATGTATTTCCTGATGCTCCATTATTAGAACGTACTTCAATGAATTCATGGGATGACCAAAAAGTACGTGATTCACTTGCAAAAAATAATCGTAAGAAAGTGATTGTTTCGGGTTTGTGGACTGAAGTGTGCAATAACACCTTTGCTTTTGGTGCCATGCTCGAAGGCGATTATGAAATTTATATGGTTGCAGATGCTTCTGGTGGTACATCGAAAGAAGCGCACGATTACTCTATGCAGCGCATGATTCAAGCAGGTGTCGTTCCTGTAACTTGGCAACAAGTATTACTTGAATGGCAACGTGATTGGGCACACCGTGATACTTATGATGCAGTCATGGCAATTGTACGTGAGCATTCTGGTGCTTATGGTATGGGCGTGGACTATGCTTATACAATGGTTCATAAGGCACCTGAACGTACCACGTCAAAACACGAAGTACTTGCACCCGTTCCTGCAAAATAAGAAATAGTTGAGTTAAGGGTATTTCGATATTTAAGTTGATTTATTCGATTTTTGACTATATTTGATAAGTGGAAAAGTCATCTGCAACTGTTCGAGGCAGGACAAAATCTGAAAAAGATTGTAATTGAACGAGTTTTGCAGATGGCAGTGGTTTTGGTTACTTTTCCCGAAAGAAAAGTAATAGAATTAACTACTTTTATTGAATGTAAAAACGGTCAGACTCCGTCGTGTAAAATCAAAAGAATAATGAAATATATATGTTGCTATACCTTTATTTTTTAGAACGATAATTCACAAGAATGGAGTTCAGAATGACCGAAATAAACCTCATACTCAAAAACGGTAAAATCACCACACTAGATCCTAAAAATCCAGAAGTACAAGCAATTGCCATAGCAGATGGTAAAGTCGTACGCACCGGCACAAATGATGAGATCATGAAGCTGGCATCAGCGACGAGCAAAGTTGTAGATTTAAATGGTCGTCGCGTTATACCGGGTCTAAATGACAGTCATCTACATATTATTCGTGGTGGCCTGAACTACAATATGGAACTGCGCTGGGAAGGTGTGCCATCTGTAGCGGATGCACTACGCTTACTCAAGGAACAAGCCGATAATACACCAGCTCCTCAATGGGTACGTGTGGTTGGTGGTTGGACTGAATTCCAGTTTGCCGAAAAGCGTTTACCGACTTTAGAAGAAATTAATAAAGCCGCTCCTGATACTCCAGTATTTGTTTTACATTTATATGCTAGCGCCTTGTTGAACCGAGCTGCGCTTGATGTATTGGGCTTTAATAAAGACACACCAGACCCACCCGGCGGCAAGATTGTACGAGATGAAAAGGGTGAGCCAACAGGACTATTGCTCGCAACGCCGTCAGCTATGATTTTATATTCGACCTTGGGCAAAGCACCGAAATTACCAGTTGAAGATCAAGTCAATTCAACTCGTCATTTCATGCGTGAACTCAATCGATTAGGTATTACTTCTGCAATCGATGCGGGTGGCGGTGGGCAAAATTATCCTGAAGATTATGATGTGATTAAGCAATTGCATGACCAAAATCAAATGACGGTGCGAATTGCTTACAACTTATTTGCTCAAAAGGCAGGTCAGGAGCTTGATGATTATCGTCGCTGGACAGAAATGACATTCCCAGGCGATGGTGATGAACTATTTAGAATGAATGGAGCGGGTGAGAACCTGACTTGGTCGGCGGGAGACTTTGAAGATTTCTATGAGCCGCGTCCAGATTTACCAGAAAAAATGGAAGGTGAACTCGAAGCCATTGTAGAGCATTTATCTGAAAAGAAATGGCCATTCCGTATTCATGCAACCTATGATGAAAGTATTAATCGCTTGCTCAATGTGTTTGAAAAAGTAAATTCAAAACAGCCATTTGCAACTCGATTTATTATTGACCATGCCGAAACCGTATCTGAACGTAATATTGAGCGTATTGGTACGTTGGGCGGTGGTATCGCCATTCAACACCGTATGGCATATCAAGGTGAGATTTTCGTAAAACGCTATGGAGCTGAAGCTGCTCAAGCAACGCCACCAGTTAAGAAAATGCTAGAACTAGGTGTTCCTGTCGGAGCTGGCACTGATGCAACACGTGTTGCTTCTTATAACCCTTGGGTGTGTTTATATTGGTTGAGCACAGGTAAAACTGTTGGTGGTTTACCTTTATATGATGAAAAAAATCTATTAGATCGTCAAACAGCACTTATGCTCTGGACCAAAGGTTCTGCATGGTTTTCAGGTGAAAAAGATGTCAAAGGTTCACTAACAGCAGGGGAACTTGCTGACTTGGTCGTGCTGTCTGATGACTACTTCAAAGTTGAGGCAGATGATATTCAGTGGATTGAGTCTGTGCTCACTGTTTTAGGTGGCAAAGTGGTATATGCCGGAGCAGAGTTTAAGCAAGATGATCCTCCATTACCACCAGCATCACCAACATGGTCACCAGTAAAACGTTTTGGTGGGCAATGGCGGTTATCTGAAAACCGTAATGCACCTTCAAATCAGTCTTTACAGTCAGAAAGCGCGCTATGTGCATGTACGAGCAGTTGCGGTATGCATGGACATAGCCACTCATGGATGCTTGATGTTCCTGTAAATGATAAAGATAAAAAATCTTTCTGGGGCGCACTGGGTTGTTCGTGTTTTGCATTTTAAATAAAACAGTATGGGAACCTGCTGCTTTAAATGGCTTGGTTCTCTAAGGTATGTACCATGAAAATGTACTTATTATCTTTGGCTGTAGGGTTGCTCGTTGGTGTCTTATATTATGTTTTAAATGTGAAGTCGCCAGCTCCACCTCTTGTTGCATTAGTTGGTTTATTAGGCATGGTGATAGGAGAACAACTTCTTCCTTTTATTAAGTCCTATTTTTAACCACTTTCATTTTCATTCAATAAAAAAGCTAAATGGTATTGCGCCATTTAGCTTTTTATCTATGAGAATCTTAGATTATTTTATTCGTTGACCTTGTTCATTAATGATCACTTCACCATCTTCTTTTGCAAAATAGCCTAAGTTTTCTGAATCTAAAATGTCTAAAACAATTTCAGAAGGGCGGCACAGACGTGTACCTTTTGAAGTCACTACAAACGGACGATTGATTAAAATTGGGTACTGAATCATAAAATCAATTAACTGTTCATCTGTCCAGCGGTCTTGTTCCAAATGTAAATCTTTATATGGATCAACATTTTTACGAATTGCATCACGAACAGTTAATCCAGCTTGTGAAATGAGTTGAGTAAGCTCATCTTTATTAGGAGGTGTCTGTAAATATTCAATAACAATGGGTTCAATCCCAGCGTGACGAATAAGTGCCAGCGTATTACGTGAGGTTCCGCAAGCAGGGTTATGGTAAATCTTCACTAGCTCAGTCATGACAAATTTATCGCCGAATTAAGATATTGCATTTATATATGGATATCCGTATATTTGCAATAACGAATATGAATTGTTGCTGACATGATCACTCAAGTCGATTTTTTTAAATGTCTTTCAGACCCCACGCGGTTAAATATTCTTAAATTGGTTTTAAACAAACAAAACATATGTGTCTGTGAGCTAACTGAACAACTAGATTTAAGCCAACCGAAAATTTCTAGACATCTAGCTCTACTGCGTACCCATGGCGTATTACTCGATGAAAGAAAAGGACAATGGGTTTATTACAGCTTAAATCCAGTTTTACCTATATGGGCGTTGGATATTTTAAAAGTTATAGAAAAGCATCAAGACGGAACTATGGCTCAACAACTGGATCAACCTTTATCAATAGCGACTTGCTGTGATTAAGGTTTGAAAAACTTTATTTGAAAATGTTTGCTTGTTTAAGTTACCGGAATAAATCATTCCTATATGACAAGTAAAACTCATAAATTCTTTCATTGAGCAGAACATGAATAAACAAGGCCTTTCTTTTTTAGACCGGAACCTAACGCTATGGATTTTTATTGCCATGGGTTTAGGGGTGGCAATAGGTGTTTTCTTTCCTCAAGCCTCGGTTTCTTTGAATCAACTCAGTGTAGATAACGTCAATATTCCGATTGCAATTGGTTTAATTTTAATGATGTATCCACCTTTGGCAAAGGTAGATTACGCAGCTTTACCGGAAGTATTTAAAGATAAAAAAACGTTGGCTTTGTCTTTAGTACAAAACTGGTTAATTGCTCCAATTTTGATGTTTGCTTTAGCGATTATTTTTCTGCATAACTATCCCGAATATATGACAGGTCTAATCTTGATAGGCTTGGCACGTTGTATTGCAATGGTATTGGTATGGAACGGTTTAGCATGTGGGGATAACCAATATGTTGCTGCTTTAGTTGCTTTTAACAGTATTTTCCAAATTTTATTCTTTAGTACTTATGCATGGCTTTTCTTAACTTTCTTGCCGCCGTATTTTGGTGTGGCGGGGCAAGTCATTGATGTGAATTTCTGGACCATTAGCCATGCTGTATTGGTGTATTTAGGTATCCCATTTTTAATGGGTTTCCTCACGCGGCTCATTTTAGTGAAAGCAAAAGGATTAGATTGGTATCAAACTAAATTCTTGCCAAAAATTAGTCCAATTAGTTTGATTGCATTACTTTTTACCATTGTGGCGATGTTCAGCTTAAAAGGTGGTGATGTGGTGAGCCTACCTTTAGATGTACTGCGAATTGCGATTCCACTGACGATTTACTTTGTGATGATGTTCTTCATTAGCTTCTTTATGAGTAAACGTATCGGAAATAACTACCCACGTACCACTGCCATTTCATTTACCGCTGCGGGTAACAACTTTGAGCTTGCTTTAGCAGTTGCCATTGCAACATTTGGTTTAGCATCACCTGTAGCATTTACCACTGTGATAGGACCATTAGTTGAGGTTCCGGTTTTAATTTCACTCGTTTCAGTTTCTCTTTGGCTCAAGAAAAAGTATTTCTCACATGAACAGTCTTAACAATGATTTATCCAATGTGGCATTAAATTTTTTAGATAAGCCTACTTTGGAACAAGTGCAAGCACAGCAACTTGAACATCCACCACGCATTCTATTGTTATATGGTTCTAATCGTGAGCGTTCTTATAGCCGTTTTGCTGTGTTGACGGCTGGCCGAATTCTTGAATATTTAGGTGCCGAGGTCAAAATTTTTCATCCTAAAGGTTTACCTTTACCAGAGGATGCAGCAACAGATCATCCTAAAGTGCAAGAGTTGCATGAGCTTTTGGCTTGGGCAGAAGGTATGGTGTGGTGTTCACCAGAACGTCATGGTGCGATGAGTTCGATTTTAAAAGCTCAGATTGATTGGATTCCCTTAGCTGGCGGAGCAATTCGTGCAACTCAAGGTAAAACTTTAGCTGTTATGCAGGTTAGTGGAGGTTCTCAATCTTTCAATGCTGTGAATCAAATGCGCATTTTAGGGCGCTGGATGCGTATGATTACGATCCCGAATCAGTCTTCAGTTGCTAAAGCTTTTTTAGAATTTGAAGAAGATGGAAGTATGAAACCATCCTCTTACTATGACCGAATTGTCGATGTAATGGAGGAACTCTATAAGTTCACTTTATTAACACGTGGACAAAAACAATATCTGACAGATCGCTATTCGGAACGTAAAGAATCGGCAGAAGAATTATCTAAACGAATCAATCAAAAATAGTAGATTGATGACAATAAAAAAGTGCTCACATTAGAGCACTTTTTTATTGATATTTAATACGAATTTAGATGGTAGGCAATAATGTCTGCAATAGGTCAATAAAATTTGCCACTTTGGCTGAATTTTCATTTTCTCTTGTAATCAAGTAAAGAGGAGCATTAAGTTTTATTGAACTATCAAATTCGCGATAAATAATTTCATGGTCCCAGAAGTTATGCATTGAGGCTGGTACAATAGTTATACCAATTCCAGCAGCGACTAAATTTAATGTTGCGGTAGGTCGAGGTGCTTCCTGAATAATACGTGGGCTAAAACCTGCTTGATAACAACTATATAAAATATTGTCATATAAACCTTGTCCTGAAGAGCGACGGTATAAAACAAAATTTTCATCTGATAAGTCACTTGAACTAATTTTTTCTTTTTGCGTAAGTGGATGTCCTATAGGCAATGCCACCATCATTGGCTCATCTAATATATGAAGATGTTTTAACCCAATATCACGACTAATCGGGGCTCTTAAAAAGGCGATATCAAGTTTTTCCGAGATTAACCGATCTAATTGCTTTTGGCTACCTGCTTCTTCAAGTTTGGTTTGTACCCCTGGATATATTTCTCGATAGGAGCGTAATACGAGTGAAATGAGCGGATGCAAGCCTGCAGAACTTGTAAAACCAATATTGAGTTGTCCTGTTTTACCTTGGCTGACATCTTGAACTAATTTAGGAATATGTTTGGCATGCTCTAATAAAATTTGTGCTTCTTTAAATAATGCCAAACCTGCTTCGGTCGGTTCAATCCCTCGTGGTTGACGAACAAGCAATTGTGTACCGAGTTCTTCTTCCAGTTTTTTGAGTAAACGCGTTAACGGCGGCTGTTGAATAAATAATCGGTTTGCCGCGTGGGTAATGTTTCTTTCTTCAACAACCACAACAAAGGCATGAAGCTTGTGCAAATCTAGCATAGGAATACCTTTAGAGTATGGTTAAAGAAAATAAAAGCATTTGTAGATATGTCATAAAAGTATCATTCTATCTTGGTCAGATAAAGTGAAAAGTAACGAAAATGAACCATGTTGAGATTGCCGTGCAGAAGGAGAGTGTACCGAGCTGCACAGAACTATTTTTAGGTTTTTTAACATTAGGTTTAATTGGATTTGGCGGTGTGCTGCCTTTAGCACGAAAAGTTGTTGTAGAGCAGAGACAGTGGCTAAGTCCTGAAAAATTCACTGAGTTACTTGGTCTGTGTCAATTTTTACCGGGTGGCAATATTATTAATTTATCTGTTGCGATTGGCATGGAGTTCCGTGGTGTTCGTGGCGCCGTGAGCTCACTGATTGGCTTAATCTTTGCGCCGACGGTAATTGTTGTACTTTTACATTATGTCTATGAGCAGTTCCAAGACAATCTCATGGTTAAGCATCTTTTTGAAGGATTGGCGGCAGCAGCAGCTGGGCTACTGGTTGCAACAGGGTTGAAAATGCTCAAGCCTTTATTACGTAATCCATTAGCGATGTGTGTAGTTGTAGTGGCAATTGTCAGCATCGCTTTTCTGAAAATCTCCTTGCTTTTGACCATGCTGGTTTTGTTGTCATTTTATTCAGCTGTTATTTGGAGACGTGTGTAATGGGCGCAGTTCTACTTACTTTAGCCATCATTTTTACTCAGTTATCACTTATTGCTTTTGGTGGCGGCAATACAATTTTGCCTGAAATGCAACGTCAAGTCGTTGATATTCACCATTGGATGACTGCACAAGAATTTAGTGCCTTATTCGCAATAGCCCAAGCTGCCCCTGGTCCAAACATGATGATTGTACCGTTGGTGGGATGGCATGTAGCAGGGTTATCGGGGTTACTTGTGACATCAACTGCCAAATTTCTACCTTCATCTATTATTACTGTATTTGTAATGAGAGGTTGGTCAAAATTTAAAGATAAGAAATGGCGCCGTGTTTTACAGCTTGCATTACAACCAGTCACTGTTGGAACGGTACTTGCCAGTGCCTGGATTATTTCTGAGGCGGCTGCAATAAATACTTTACTTGTCATTATGGTCGTCGTTGCAACGTTATTATCTTTAATTAAAAAGGTTCATCCCTTACATGTCTTGATTGCAGGCGCTGTATTTGGTGTTGTTTTACTCTAGTTTAACCAGTTTGCCGGCCTGCGCTGGATGAGTTCAGGTTGGCTTTTTTTGATTGAAGTGAATAATAATTAAATCTAAAAAACCGATCAAATCTATAAAAACATACTGTTTCACCTATTTTGTGTTTTAACGTACTATGCATCTATTGAAAGAATTTGGATGCATTGGAGTAAAAACAGATGTTAGATCAAAACATTAAAACTCAATTAAAAGCTTACCTAGAACGTTTAGAAAGTCCAATCGAATTAGTTGCTGCTTTGGATGAATCAGATAAAGCTGCTCAAATTAAAGAGCTAGTTAGCGAAATTGCTGAACTTTCTGATAAGGTCACTGCCCGTTTTGATGGCAACAATACACGTCGTCCAAGCTTTGGTGTGGCTAAAGCAGGTGAACAACCTCGTGTGTTCTTTGCCGGCTTACCGATGGGCCATGAGTTTACATCTTTGATCTTGGCACTGTTACAGGTGTCTGGCTATGCTCCTAAAGTGTCTGATGAAGTGCTCAACCAGATTAAAGGTTTAAACCTTAAAGCTGATTTTGATGTATTTGTATCACTAAGCTGTCATAACTGTCCGGACGTAGTACAGGCGCTTAACCTGATTGCGATTTATAACCCGAACACAACTGCAACCATGATTGATGGTTCATTCTTCCAAGATGAAGTTGAACAACGCAAAATCATGGCGGTTCCAATGGTGTTCCAAGACAATGAGCACATTGGTCAGGGTCGTATGACCCTTGAAGAAATCGTAGCAAAACTCGACACCAACTCTGCTGAAAAAGATGCAGCGGCGCTTAATGCCAAAGATGCGTTTGATGTGTTAGTAATTGGTGGTGGACCTGCGGGTGCAACGGCTGCCATCTATGCGGCACGTAAAGGCATTAACACAGGTATCGTGGCTGAACGCTTCGGTGGTCAGGTCATGGATACCATGGACATTGAGAACTTCACTTCTGTGCAAAAAACT